>NZ_KQ960173.1 GCF_001553115.1 Aedoeadaptatus coxii | reverse complement strand
TTTCAGGTAAAAACTTTGCCGTCGCAAGGTGAACGTGAGACTTTATTTCTCGCTGGAGAATAACTTCCTCTAGCGCCAGACAATAATCAGGAAAATGCCGAAGGCATTTTTCGTTATAGTGCCGGCCGGAAAGGGAGATGGTGCGACAGGGTTTTTCGGGTTGTGTAAAACCGATTTAAAAAAAGATTTTTTATTAGAGACCTTTCTTCTAAACCTGCCTAGAAAATTATTATTCTTTTGTTAAAAAGGTAATAATTTTCCTTTCTGAAAATTCCATTTCTTGAATTGTTCAACCCATGTAATTATGGTACAATGTAGCTGAATTAAGGGGGTATGTAATGGTGAATCGACTTATTCTGTTGATGTGCAGATCGAAAGGTGATGCGCATGCTGAAAAGTCGATGAAGGTTACGTTTTCCTATTCGTTTAGCAATTCCATGTCCGGTCTCGGGATCGGTTTTTGAAAGAGATACGGCACCCGTATCTCTTTTTGTGTTTAGGAGGTCGAAAAGTCTAAGGGGGACTTTAAACAACAAACGCTTCGTAAGACGGTAAGTTTTTAAAAACAGAATATGAGGAAAGGATCGATTACGACGAATGTGTGGCGTTATTGGAATTTATAGTCAATCGACAGTTAGTACGAGCTTGTTTTATGGGATGAATTCTCTGCAACATAGGGGACAGGAAGCAGCAGGCATGGCCGTTTTTGACGGCGAGGAGATTCGCAGAAAACGTTCGATGGGTCTTGTGATCGATGCTTTTACGGAAGATACTTTACGTGATCTTCCCGGCACGATCGGTATTGGCCACGTGCGCTATTCCACGGCGGAAGGCAGCCACGATTACAATATTCAACCGATTATGGGTTTTGTCGGCGGGGAAATGATCGCTCTCGCCAATGACGGGAATTTGGTGAACTACCGAATTTTGCGTGAACGCCTTGAAGAAGAAGGCATGATGTTTCAAACCACCAATGACACGGAGGTTATTCTTTACTTAATTACCCGCTACTACAATGGGGATATTGTAGAAGCCATTAAAAAAACCATGGGCGTGATCCAAGGGGCTTATTCCGTTACGGCGCTTATTAAGGATAAGGTCGTGGCCTTTAGGGATCCCCACGGTTTCCGCCCCTTGGTCTTAGGGGAAGACGGCGAGGATGTTATCGTCGCCAGTGAAAATGCGGCCATTGAAATTATCGGCGGCAAGATGACGCGGAATGTGGCGCCCGGTGAAATTGTCGTTATCGACGAAAACGGCATTCACTCCGATCATTATGAATCGCCTGCTACGCCGAAGCATTGTATTTTCGAGTATGTTTATTTCGCTCGCAATGATGCGACGTTGGACGATGTCAATGCCTATACGTTTAGAAGACGTTGTGGCGAAATTTTATGGGAAGAAGCGCCTTGTGATGTGGATCTCGTAGTGCCGGTTCCCGACAGCGGCATTCCTTCCGCCATCGGTTATGCGCAAGCGTCGAATATTCCCTACGGCGAAGGGCTCGTCAAGAATCGCTACATGGGCAGAACCTTTATTAAGCCGACGCAAAAGGAAAGGGATATGGCGGTTAAGCTGAAACTCAATCCCTTGGGGGATGTGGTAAAGGGAAAATCCATCGTCTTGCTGGACGACTCTATCGTGCGCGGCACGACGAGCCGCAATTTGATTTATCGTTTGCGAGAAGCGGGAGCCAAGGAAGTGCATATGCGCATTACCTCGCCGCCGGTTAAGTATTGCTGCTATTACGGCATCGACACGCCCAATCGTAAGAATTTAATTGCCGCCAATGAATCCATTAAGGAGATTGAAAAGAGTATCGGCGCAGACTCTCTCGCTTTTATTTCGGAAGAGGGTCTCGTCAGAGCAGGTAAGAAGGAAATTTCCAAATATTGTACAGCATGCTTTGACGGGGATTATCCCGTCGATCCGACAGTGATTTAGGAGGAAGTTATGACATTATCGTATAAAGACGCAGGGGTCGATATTACAGAAGGCAATCGTGCCGTGGAACTTATGAAGAAAGCTGTTTCTTCTACTTACGACAAGAATGTACTCGGGGATATCGGTTTGTTCTCCGGCGGCTATGATCTTTCCGCCGCCAAGGACATGGAATCACCCGTGCTTTTAGGCGCCACTGACGGTGTGGGCACGAAGCTTTTGGTTGCACAAATGATGGATGTTCACGACACGGTGGGCATCGATCTTGTGGCCATGAGTGTCAACGATTTAATTTGCCAAGGGGCGAAGCCTCTCTTTTTCCTCGACTACGTGGCCACAGGTCATGTGTCGGCTGAAAAGATGCAAAAAATCGTGGAAGGTGTCGCCCAAGGCTGTCGTGAAAGCGGATGCGCTTTAATCGGCGGGGAGACTGCCGAAATGCCCGGTCTTTACGGGGAAGACGAATACGATCTCGCCGGCTTTGCCGTAGGTCTTTGCGATAAGAATAAGATCATCGACGGACGGGATGTAGCCGAAGGCGATGCGGTCATCGGCCTTGCGTCCAGCGGTCTTCACTCCAACGGTTACAGTTTGGCCCGCAAGTTTTTCTTCGAGCACAAGGGCTTTGACATTACAAGCGAAGTGGAAGGTTTAGACGGCACGGTCGGCGAGGTTCTTCTCCGCCCGACGAAGCTTTATGTCAAGACGATTTTAGCGCTAACGGAACGGTTCCACGTCAAGGCCATTTCCAATATTACAGGCGGCGGTTTAATCGAAAATGTACCCCGTGTCCTTCCCAAGGATTTAGATTGCCGCGTGGACAAGGGCAGCTGGGACATGCCCGATGTGTTCCGCTACATGGAAGATTCCGGCGACATTAAGGAAGAAGAACTTTATCGCTCCTTTAATATGGGTGTGGGCATGGTCGTCGTCGTACCGGAAGGTGAAAAGGACGAGGTGCTCCGCTTTATCAACGAAGAAACCGACGACAAGGCGTGGGCTATCGGTTCTATCGAATCCGGCGAAGGCGTCGTGCAATTGCGATGAAAATAGCGGTTTTACTCAGCGGATCGGGCACGAATTTGCAATCTTTATTGGACGCCGAGGCGGCGGGATTTTTCAAATCCGAGATCGCCTTGGTGGTATCCAATAAGGCGGATGCCTACGGTCTGAAACGTGCTGAGGCGATGAATAAAAAAACATATGTTGAGGGCGACGACGATTTAGTATCGGTGCTGGAAAAGGAAGGCATCGATTTTATCGTCCTCGCCGGTTACTTAAAAATACTGAGCGGCGACCTTTTACACCGTTACGAGGGGCGAATTATTAATATTCATCCTTCCCTTTTGCCCGCTTACGGCGGCAAGGGCATGTACGGCATAAAAGTGCACGAAGCGGTATTTGAAGCGGGCGAGGTGCGAAGCGGCGCCACGGTGCATTACGTGAATGAAACCGTCGACGGGGGCAAGATTTTGCTTCAGTCCTCGGTGGACATTCGCAGGCTTCGTTCGCCTAAGGAAATTCAGGAAACGGTGCTCGTGTTGGAGCATGAACTTTTGAAAACGGCGGTTCGTTTTTGTGAGGAGGGCATTCTATGAAGTATGCGTTGTTATCGGTAACAGACAAATCGGGAATCGGTGCTTTTGCCAAGGGTTTGAAGGAAGCGGGCTACACCCTTCTTTCTACCGGCGGCACGCTCCGCGCCATTGAAGAGGCAGGGGTAGAGGTAGTGGCTATTGACGACTACACCCATTTCCCGGAAATGCTCGACGGCAGAGTGAAGACCCTTCACCCCATGGTACACGGCGGCATTTTATATAAGCGAGACGAACAATCCCATGTGGATACGGTGAAAAAGCACGGCATCGAAAGTATCGATCTCGTTTGCGTCAATCTTTACGCTTTTGAAGAAACCTACCACGCTAAAAAAAGCGACGAGGAATTAATCGAAAACATCGACATCGGCGGCCCCAGCATGATTCGCTCGGCGGCTAAAAACCACAAGGACGTTTACGTGGTCACCGATCCCAAAGATTACGACCGCATGTTGGATCACTTACAATCTCCCGAAGATGATTTGGCTTTCCGTAGAGAGCTCGCCATGAAGGCCTTCAGCTTGACGGCCTATTACGACTCCATGATTTCCCGTTACTTCCGCGAACTTACGGGAAAGATGAGCGAGTACACCACCATTGGCATGCGAAAGGATTCCGATTTACGTTACGGCGAAAATCCCCATCAAAAGGCGGAAGTTTATTCCGACCCCATGGTGGAATCGTACTTTACCCATATGGAACAGTTCCAAGGGAAGGAACTTTCCTACAATAACTACAACGACTTTAATTCCGCTGTAGGCCTCGCCGGGGAATTTGATCCCGAACGTGACGGCATTATCTGCGTTGGCTTAAAACACGCCACGCCCTGCGGCGTCGCCTTAGGGGAAACGGCACTGGACGCTTACAAGAAAATGTTTGAAGCCGACAGCCTTTCTATTTTCGGCGGCATCGTCGCACTCAATACGACGGTAGATAAAGCCTGTGCCGAAGAAATGGTGAAGATCTTCCTGGAAGTCGTTGCGGCAAAAGATTTTACCGAAGAAGCTCTCGAAGTGTTTAAGCAAAAGAAAAATCTCCGGGTTATTCGCGTGGACTTCGACGCCGCGCCCCTTAAACGGGAAATGCGCATGGTAAGCGGCAAGATTTTACTTCAAGACACGGATATCGGCGCCAAGGAAGATTATAAAATCGTCACCGAAACCGAACCGACGGATGCACAAAAGCGCGACCTTCTCTTCGGTATGAAGGTGGTTAAGTACGTGCGTTCCAACGCTGTGGTGCTCATTAAAGACGGAAAAACAATGGGCATCGGCGGCGGCGAAACCAGCCGTATCTGGGCCCTCGAAAATATTTTCAATCACAATCCCGATCGAGATTTCACGGGAAGTGTTATGGCGAGCGACGCATTCTTCCCCTTCGACGACTGCGTCAAAGCGGCGGCGGAACACGGTGTCGCATCGATTATTCAACCGGGCGGTTCTATCCGCGACGAAGATTCCATAAAAGCTTGTAACGAACGAACTATTTCCATGGTCTTTACCGGCGTTCGTCATTTTAAACATTAAGGAGGCATTGTGAAGGTACTCATTGTTGGCGGCGGCGGACGCGAACACGCAATCGGCGCATCCATCGCTCAAAATAAAAAAGTAGACAAAATTTACTTCGCCCCCGGAAACGGCGGCACCGATGCGATCGGCGAAAACATCTCTATTTCTGCTGAAGACATCAGCGCGCTTTTAAAATTTGCAAAAGACATGGCCGTGGATTTTACCATCGTGGGCCCGGAAGCTCCCTTGGTGGACGGCATTGTCGATGCTTTTGAAGAAGAAGGCCTTTTAATCTTCGGACCCAATCAACAAGCGGCTGAGCTGGAAGGCTCCAAGGCCGCCACAAAATCATTCTGCACGCGCCATCATATTCCCACGGCGGGCTACATGGAATCGGATAATCGCGATGCCATTCGCCAAGCGGCCGTGAACATGCTGGAAGAAAAGGGCGTCTGCGTCTTAAAGGCGGACGGCTTGGCGGCAGGCAAAGGCGTCGCCATCGTCTACGACGAAGGGGCAGTGGATGCTTTCTTAAACGATGTCTTCGTGGACAAAAAGTTTGATGGGGATCGCGTGGTCGTGGAAGAATTTTTAGAAGGCTTTGAAATGAGCCTCCTCGCTTTCTGCGACGGCAAAACCATAAAACCTCTTTCTACGGCGAAAGATCACAAATCTATTTACGAAGGGGGACGGGGGCCGAACACCGGCGGCATGGGAACCTATGCGCCCAATGTAGAAGCTCTTCCTCTTTTAGATCGCATCGACGACGTTCTCGTGAAACCTTTCTTAAAGGGACTTCAAGACGACAGCATGGATTACCGCGGTTTAATTTTCATGGGCATTATGATCGGCGATGACGGCCCGCAAATTTTGGAATATAATTGCCGCTTCGGCGAT
Organism: Aedoeadaptatus coxii; assembly: GCF_001553115.1. GTDB lineage: Bacteria > Bacillota > Clostridia > Tissierellales > Peptoniphilaceae > Aedoeadaptatus > Aedoeadaptatus coxii. The sequence continues at coordinate 97,944 of NZ_KQ960173.1, read as the reverse complement.
CCGGAAACTCAATCGGTTTTGGAACGCTTAGACGGCGATCTTTTAGACATTATGATGGCCACGGCCAAAGGGGAACTTTCCTCCGTAGAGGTTAAAGAAAACGACAAAAAAGTTGTTTCCTTAACCCTCGCAAGCGGCGGCTATCCCGCCTCTTCGGAAAAAGGCGTCCCCATTACTATTCCCGAAGATCTCGGTGATGTGAAGGTATTCCACGCCGGCACGGCGAAAAAAGACGGCCAACTTGTTACGGCAGGGGGCAGAGTGCTTACGGTTACCGCCGTGGCCGACGATTTTGAAACGGCCATGGAAAAGGCGTACGATGCCGCCGATAAAATTGAATTTGAACATAAACAAATTCGAAGAGACATCGGCCCGAAACTTTCCCGCGTCTACGTAGGTCGCAAAGCCGGATTTAATAACGGCGAGTTGGCCTTAAAAGACAGCTTGAAAGAAGAACTGGGCATCTCTTTAGACGATGTAAAAGTTTACGCCCGTTACGATTTGGAAGGCTTGACCCTCGATGAAGCGGAACGTCTCGCAAAGGAAGTTTTGTCCGAAGCGCCCAGCGACGTGGTTTACGTCAACGAAGATGCTTTTAAACTTCAAAGCGAAATGGACCGCGGCCTGGTAGTAGAATATCAGCCGGGCCAATACGATCAACGGAATGCCGGCGTTATGGACACGGCCACCGCTATGTTCGGCCATACCCACTTAACGAGCAAGACGGCGACGGTTTATGATTTTAGAGGAAATCTCGACGAAAAAGATTACGGAAATATCGTAAACCACTTGGTCAATTCCGTCGACCAAAAAATCGGCAGCCTTTTCGGCGTACCGACGACGTTGCGGGAAGAAAGCCCTCAAAATTTAGAAAACCCCGTGGTGGAAGGCTTTACGGATTGGAGCGAAGAGGAACTTAAAGAACATTTCGACGCCATGGAACTGGCCATGAGCATGGAAGACTTCGCCTTTATTCAAAAACATTTCCAATCCTTGGGCAGGGATATTAACGAAACGGAACTGGCAATTTTAGATACCTACTGGTCCGATCACTGCCGTCACACCACCTTTAACACGGCACTCGATATCGACTTCGACGAAAAAGTGTCTCCCGTGATCAAAGAAGCTTTCGATCGCTACATGGGTACGCGAGAAGCTTTAAATCGCAAAAAGCCCGTTAGTTTAATGGACGTGGGTACCCTTGTCGCCAAGTATCTTAAAAAAGAAGGCATTAAGACCAATATCGAAGAATCGGAAGAAATTAACGCCTGCTCCATTCACATCGAGTTGGAAGCCACGGATTTAAAATCCGGCGAAAAGGAAACCATTCCCTACCTCTTAATGTTTAAAAACGAAACCCACAATCACCCGACGGAAATCGAGCCCTACGGCGGCGCGTCTACCTGCTTGGGCGGTTGTATTCGCGATCCCCTTTCCGGAAGAGCTTACGTTTATCAAGCCCTTCGCTTAACGGGAAGCGGCGATCCCACCATGCCCATTGAGGACACGTGGGAAAGTAAATTACCTCAAAAGAAAATCACTACCGAAGCGGCCGACGGATACGCATCCTACGGCAACCAAATCGGCATTCCCGCAGGCCTTGTGGAAGAACTTTACCACCCGGGCTACATGGCGAAGCGCATGGAAATCGGCGCCGTCGTCGGAGCCGTGGCCACGGAAAATGTATGGCGCGGCACGCCGGAAGCGGGCGATATTATTCTCTTAATGGGCGGCAGAACCGGCCGTGACGGCGTCGGCGGCGCAACGGGAAGCAGTAAAGAACATACGGCGGCTTCCCTTACCACCGCATCGGCGGAAGTACAAAAAGGGAACGCACCTCAAGAGCGAAAACTTCTTCGCCTTTTCAGAAACCTAGACATCGCATCGAAGATTAAACGCTGTAACGACTTCGGCGCCGGCGGCGTATCCGTCGCCATCGGCGAACTTGCCGACGGGTTGAAGATTCACTTGGACAGAGTGCCTTTAAAATACGACGGCCTTTCTCCGAGAGAAATTGCCATTTCCGAATCCCAAGAACGTATGGCGGTCGTCATTCAGAAAAAGGATTTGGATTTCTTCAGAGCCATGAGTGACGAGGAAAATCTTGAAATGACCGTCGTGGCGGAAGTGACGGAAGAGCCGGCTATGCGCATGTATTACGGCGACCGATTGATCGTGGATTTAGACCGCGCCTTTATCGAAACGGCGGGCGTGGATCGCAGTCAAAAGGTGGAAGTGGAAGGGGACGCCATGTCTCACTTCTTCCACCGATACAATGACTACACGACGAAGGATATTTTAAAACGCATGGCGGATCTGGACATCGTGAGCCAAAAAAATCTCATCGAGAAATTCGACAACAGCGTCGGCCGCGGCACGGTGCTCATGCCCTTAGGTGGCAAGTATCAATTGACGCCGACCCAAGCCATGGCGGGGCTCATTCCCGTGGAAAACAAGCGCAGCGACACGGCGAGCGTCATGAGTTTTGGCGCAAATCCCGAATTCCTTTCGGAAAACCAATACCTTGGCGCATATTATGCGGTCGTGGAATCGGTAGCGAAACTTGTGGCCACCGGCGCCGATATTCGGGATATGTATTTTACCTTCCAAGAGTATTTTGAAAAGCTCGGCGAAGGTCCCAAGCGTTGGCAAAAACCCTTGAAGGCCCTTCTCGGCGCATTCGACGCCTGCATGGATTTTGAAGTGCCTCCCATCGGCGGCAAAGATTCCATGAGCGGCACCTTTAGAGATAAAGACGTACCGCCGACCCTCGTTTCCTTCGCCATTGCCCCCATGAAATCGAAAAATGTGGTGAGCAATGTATTCCAAAAAGCGGGAAACAAGCTGGGCATTTTAAAGGCGACCCGTTTGGACGACGGCAAAATCGACATCGAAGCATTTAAAGCCATGGCGGACACCCTGAGAGGGGAAATGGAAAAGGGCAATGTCCTTTCCGCCGCCGCCGTTACCCGTTACGGCACCCTTCCCGGCATGATCATCTCCGCCCTCGGAAATGATGTAGGCTTTGACGTACAATTAGACGATCTTTACAACGCTCTTTACGGCGATATTATCGTAGAATACAAAGAAGCTTTCGACGGTGTGGAAGAAATCGGCGAGCTGAAAGAAAAAGGCTATACGGTCAACGGCGAATCCTTAGATCGAGAAGCCATCTTTAAGGCTTACCGTTACGGCTTGGAATCGGTATTCCCCTCTGAAAAAGAACAAAAGGGAGAAGACATTCGCAAGATTCAAAAGGGCAACGATCGCATCGCAGCGAGAGAAGCAAAAGATGATTGTCGCGTGCTCATCGCCTGCTTCCCTGGCACTAATAGCGAATACGATACATCCGATGTGTTTACAAAAGCCGGCGCCGACACGGAAGTCTTCGTCTTCCGCAATCAAACGGCGGAAGAAACTGTGCGCTCCATTGAAACCTTGGCGGCAAAAGTAAAAGAAGCGGATATCTTTGCCATTCCCGGCGGCTTCAGCTTTAGCGACGAACCCGACGGATCGGCGAAATTTATCGCCGCCATTTTACGTACCGACGCTATGAAAGAAGCCATGGACGTCCTCGTAAAAGAAAAGAAAGGCCTCGTCCTCGGCATTTGCAACGGCTTCCAAGCCCTGATTAAATCGGGCTATCTTCCCTTTGGCGAAGGCCGCGCTCAAGCAGACGATTCGCCGACCCTTACCTTTAACGACAACTCCCGCCACGTGGCGCGGATCGTGGAAACGGAAGTGGCCACCAACGATTCGCCCTGGCTCATGTATTTGAATCCCGGCGACCGCTACATGGTGCCCGTAAGTCACGGGGAAGGACGCCTCGTCTGCTCGAAAGAACAGGCGGAAGAATTGGTTGAGAACAATCAAATCGCCTTTACCTATGTAGATAATCCTAACGGCAGCTTCTTTAATATTGAAGGCCTCGTGAGCCGAGACGGCCACATTTTAGGAAAAATGGGCCACATCGAGCGGGTGGAAGATGATCTTTACAAGAACATCCCCGACGTTCACGTGATGCCCGTCATCCAAGCCGGCGTAGATTATATTAAAGGCAAACAAAATTAAGAGAAAAATGCACTGCCCCCAAAGGTTGGACCGAGAGATCCGGCCTTTGGGGGTCTTTTAATAGCACAAACAGTTACGTATTTATCGCGCATAACGTAATGACAGTGTATTGACTATGCACGAATACATTCATATAATAAAGTCAAAGGAGATGAGGAAATGACTACAACCAATTTGAATATAAGAACAGATAAAGAAATAAAAGAAGCGGCAGAAAAAATTTACTCCAGTTTAGGTTTAAATATGACGACTGCAATTAATATGTTTTTAAGAGCAAGTATTAGAGAAAGCGGCATTCCCTTTGATTTAAAACTTGATGCTCCAAGTGATGAAACCATAGAAGCCATAGAAGAGGGAAGAATAATTGCTAAAGATAAGAATGTCAAATCTTTCGACACTATAGATGACTTGAGGAAAGCCCTTGAAGTATAAAATAAAGTTTACAAAGAGATTTAAAAAGGGATGATGGCTATTGGTCATCATTGATTCGATGCTTTTGCTATAGTAAAGTTCCGGGAGAAAACTATTTTATGACTTACGGAGAAAATGAATGAAAGAAAAAATTCTCATAGTGGACGATGAAAAAGAAATTTCCGAACTGCTGGCGATTTATCTTAATAACGAGGGCTACGACGTGGAAAAGGCCTTCGACGGCAAAGAGGCTCTCGAAAAAATTAAAGCACATCCCCCGGATGCCATGATCTTGGACATTATGCTGGAGGATATTGACGGATTCAGCCTGTGCCAAAAAATTCGAGAAAATTACTTTTTCCCCATTCTAATGCTCACGTCGAAAATTGATTTCGGAGATAAAATTTTAGGTCTAACCGTAGGGGCCGACGATTACATGACCAAGCCCTTTAATCCTCTGGAAGTTGTGGCGAGAATTAGAACCCAACTTCGCCGAAGCGGCCGTTATAATCAAGAGATCGGTGTGTCGGAGGATACGGTATCCATTCGCGGGCTGGTCATAAACAAAAAGGAGCACAAATGCACCTTAAACGAAAAGCCTCTTTCGCTGACGCCCATTGAATTTGAAATTGTGTGGTACCTTTGCGAGCATTTAGGAAATGTCGTCTCGTCGGAGGCGCTTTTTGAAGCGATTTGGCGGGAAAAATACATGGACAACAACAACACCGTGATGGCACATATCGGGCGGATTCGGGAGAAGATGCAGGATTCCGGACGCCATCCGAAGTACATCAAAACCGTTTGGGGAGTGGGTTATGTCATCGAAAAATAACAGCGACAACTTGCTCCGCGGGATTTTTAAGCGCTACACGATCCGAGTCGTCCTTATTACTGCGGCGGTGTTTTTCGGCACGCTTATTACAAGTATTTGCCTGCGTCGATGGTTGAATGGACACGATCCCTTCAATTATTTATATTACAGAGATCTGTATCTGATTTATCCGGCCTTGGGAATTTGGGTTTTCTTCATTATGCTGACCACCTACAGGTTGTTTAAGCAATTGGTTCACTATATGGATGAGCTACAGGAAGCGACGAGCCTTCTTTTCGACAAAGAAGCGGGCGCCATTGAGTTGTCACCGGAGCTGGCTGCAATTGCCGAAAGAATCAATGCATTAAAGGCGGAAAACATTCGAAATGAATCCTTGGCGGCGCAGCGCCAAAAGCAGAAGAGTGATTTAATCGTAAATTTGGCCCACGACTTGAAAACGCCCTTGGCATCCATTCTCGGCTATTTGAATTTGTTAAACGGCGATATACCCTTGGACGAAGAGGAGAGAGAAAAGTACCTTAACGTCGTGTTGAGAAAGTCGAAGGAGCTTTCGGATTTAATCGATGAGTTTTTCGAGATGGCAAAATTTAATTTCTCCAACTTAAAGTTGGAGGAGAGGGAATGTAATTTGAGCCTTCTTTTGGAGCAGATCATTTTTGAATTCAAGCCCCTTTTCGACGAAAAACACATGAACTGCAATCTTCGCGTGTCGGGAAAAGTTTCTCTTCGATGCGACGCCGATAAACTGTCTCGGGTTTTCGGCAATCTTTTGAAAAACGCCTATTTGTATGGGGACAGCAACAGCGCCGTGGATGTTTCCGTTACTGAGGGCGATGAGGACGTGATCGTCGACTTCACCAACGCTTGCCGAACTATTCCCGTGGACGATTTGGAAAATATTTTCGAACCTTTTTATCGACTGGATCCCTCCCGCCATTCTGCCGGCGGCTCCGGTCTGGGGCTTGCTATCGCTCGGGAAATTCTCCGCGCCCACGGGGCGTCCATCGCGGCGGAAAGCGACGAGGGCAAGGTGCGTTTTCGGATCATCTTTAAAAAAGTAGGAAAAAAGTAGAAAAATCAGGAGAAAACCATCATAAAATCGGAGAGAGAAAGAGAAACTTGAAGAAGTCTTTCCTCCTATACTGAATGTAGAAATAACATTTGGAAAAGAGGAGATTTCAATGAGAAAAAAACTAAGATCCGTTTTATGTATGATTCTTGTAGTAGCCCTTACCTATAGTCTTTGCGCCTGCAGTAAGGGGACTCAAAAGGGATTTACGTCCTACGATGATGCCAATGGAGAATTTAAAAAGACAGTGGCGGCATTGAATTGGCCGGAAGATTACAAGGTGCCCACCGAACTTGACGGTGAGAAAGACGCCGAATATCAAGCGGGCTATGGCGACACGCGCGCATCCCAATATTGGGAAGAGGCTTGGGAAATGGAATGGCTTAACAATTACAAAACGAATAAAGAACGAGCCGACAAAGCCATTGAGGAATTGGAAAAGGCAACGGACATGGCCTACATGAGCCCATCTAAATGCGACGACGCCACGCGGCGATATTTTAAGGAAATGCTGGATAAAGCCAAGGCACAGGATCCCTCGGGCGTAGAAGAAAACTTAAAACAAAATGGGCCAACCTTTTAAAAGCCGAAGGGGAGAAATCCTCGTCGGCTTTTTATTTTGGAATGGATGACTAGGCGATTCCATTGATTATCGGCAAAACAGAAAACTTGACCGACGGGAAAATACAAAGGATAATAAAACCATGAACTACAGAATCCATAATCTCAATCGACCGATCGATTCGGAACCTGCTTTTTACGAAGAGGCCATCGAAAAGCTGACCGGTCTGAAAAAAGGACATTACACCTGGCGACGTCATCGGGAATCCATCGATGCGCGAAAAGGGCGCTCCATGCAATTTACGGCCACCGTCGACATTGCTGCTAAGAAAAAATTAAAGACGAACAAAAAAATAACGGCGATTCACGAAGAGCCCTACGACCTCAGCCCCATTGAAAGCGAAGGGCGGCCCATTATCGTCGGCGCAGGACCCGCCGGACTTTTCTGCGCGTACGTCCTCGCAAGCCGCGGCGTCAAGCCTCTTATTTTAGAGCGTGGCGATCGGGTGGAGGAGCGCATAAAGTGCGTGGAATCTTTCTGGAACGGAGGCGAGCTGGATACGGAGAGCAATGTGCAATTCGGCGAAGGGGGCGCCGGCACGTTTTCCGACGGCAAACTGACCAGCCGATCCAAAGACCCGAGGGGTCGCTTTGTACTGGAACTTTTTTCCCGCTTGGCGAAGGATGAAAGCATTCTTTACAAGAAAAAGCCCCACGTCGGCACCGACGCCTTGCGAAAAGTCCTCGTGATGCTCAGAAAAGAGCTGGAAGAAATGGGAGCGGAATTTCATTTTCGCACGCGGTTCGAAGGCTTTTCGAGAGAAGGGGATAAATTTAGCGTCGAGACGTCGAAAGGGAATGTCGAGGGAGATTACATCGTCCTCGCCCTTGGCCATTCGGCGCGGGACACCTTCGAGTATTTGGAAAAAGCGAACATGGCCATGGAATCCAAGCCCTTTGCCGTAGGTTTTCGCATCGAAAGCGATCAAAAAACAATCGACGAAAACCAATACGGCGACATGTGCGGCCATTTGCCTGCCGCCGATTACCAAGTGAGCGCTCAAATCGAGGGCAGAGGCGTCTATAGCTTTTGCATGTGTCCCGGGGGAAAAGTAGTGGCGTCTCAATCGGAAGAGCACACCATCGTCACCAACGGCATGAGCTATAAAGCCCGCGACGGTAAAAACGCCAACGCCGCTATTCTCGTCACCATTGACGAATCGGTTTACGGCGAAGGGGTCATGGCAGGCGTGGAATTTCAGCGCATGATCGAGAAGAAAGCCTACGACATGAGCGGATCCTATAAAGCGCCTACTCAATCGGTGGCGCGCTATTTAGGGAAAGAGGAAGAGGATACGGTGGCGCCCACTTACTTACCGGGAACTTACGCTGCCGATCTCCACAGCCTTTATCCGAAAGCATTAGACTCCACGCTCACCGAAGGGCTTCGTCAAATCGGCGAATACTTTCCCGCCCTGGTGGAGGGGGCGATTTTAACGGCGCCGGAAACCCGATCCTCGTCTCCCGTTCGCCTGACGCGGGATCGGGAAAGTTTGGAATCCCTTCGCCACGAGAATATATATCCTGCAGGAGAAGGGGCAGGTTATGCCGGCGGCATTGTATCATCGGCCATTGACGGTATGCGCATTGCAGAGAAAATCATAGAAAAGGAGAAAGATCATGTACGGCATTAAAGTTTTAGAAGAAGAACACGACAATATTTTACGGTTTACCACGTTTATTCGTGGCGCTATCGCAAAGGTATTGGAAGGGGATCGGAGCATATTAAAGGATGTGCCTGCCATGATCGATTTTGTGCGCAACTATGCGGATGCCCATCACCACGGAAAAGAAGAACTTATTCTCTTTAACTATATGTTGGAAGATTTAGGCCCCGTAGCGGAAAAAGTCGTGCGCCAGGGAATGCTCGTGGAACACGATCAGGCGCGCCATATTATTTCCTCCCTGGAAGAACATTACGTAGCCTACGAACAAGATCCCTCCACGGCAAAACTTGTAGACGTGGTAGGGCTGCTTTACAACTACGCCTTTTTATTGGAAGCCCACGCCACGCGGGAAAACACCGTAGTCTATCCCTTTGCGGAAAAAAATCTTTCCGAATCCCGTTTAAAGACCGTGGACGAGGAGACGAAGGCATTCGAAGAAAATCACAGGGAACGGAGAGAACATTACCTCGGCGAACTCCAACGATTTGAAAAAACGTTGAAAGCATAGGAAATTCATTGACAAGAGGCTTTTCCTTTGATAAAATCACCCTATAAACCAATCCGAGGTTTCGGAAAAAGCGGCTTGTAAAAGCCCTTTTTTATTGAGTTTATTTCCATTAATGAAAGTTAAGGAGGTGCCTTATGGCAGATCGCGTACAGTTAGAGTGCACAGAGTGCAAACAACGCAACTATGTAACCTACAAAAACAAAAAGAACACGCCTGAGCGTATGGAACTTAAAAAGTATTGCAAGTTCTGTAAGACTCATACGGTTCACAAGGAAACCAAGTAAGGAGAGATACAATGGCGCAAAAGTCCACAGCAACGCCGAAAACGGTTGAAGATAAAAAATCTTTAGGCCGCTATTTCCGCGGTGTTAAAAGGGAATTTAAGCGTGTTGTCTGGCCGACTAAGAAACAGCTTTTCCAATATAGCGTCATCGTTATTTTGGTCAGCGTCGTCACCGCCATCTTTTTATACGCCGTTGATTTTGTCTTTAGCCATATTATGGGCTTAATTTTCGGACTGTAAGCGTATTGGAGGATTTCAATTGACAGATGATTTAAACCGTGACGAGATGGATCTCGGTTCGGATGAAGCACGCTGGTATGTGATTCACACCTATTCCGGCCACGAAAATAAAGTCAAAGACAATATGGAATCCATGGTGAAGAACCAGGATCTCGGCGATATGATCTTTGATGTTCAGGTACCGATGGAAGATTACGTCGAAGAAAAAGAAGGCGTAAAAAAATTAAAGGAACGCAAAATGTTCCCTTCCTACGTCCTCGTGAAGATGATTATGAACGATAAGTCCTGGTATGTCGTGCGAAACACGAGAGGTGTTACGGGCTTTGTAGGCCCGGGATCCAAACCGATTCCCCTTTCCGACGAAGAAGTCCAAAACCTCGGCGTAAGCCGTGTGGAAAAGACCATGGACACCTACGCCGTAGGTGACAGGGTAAAAGTCTTAACCGGGCCATTTGAAGATTTCATCGGCACGGTGGAAGCGTTGGACACGGAAAAACAAAAAATAAAAGTCTCGATTTCCATGTTTGGAAGAGACACATTGGTCGAATTGGACGAAAACCAATTAGTTGAGGCCTAAGACGTCAGCACATTAAGAGTGGGAGGGAAACCCCGCGAAACCACATTAGGAGGTGTACTATGGCAAAGAAAGTCATAGCATTAGTCAAATTACAAATCCCCGCAGGTAAAGCTACACCGGCACCCCCGGTAGGTACTGCATTGGGACCCCACGGCGTTAACATTATGGAATTTACCAAACAATTTAACGCCAAGACGCAAGATCAAGCCGGTATGATTATTCCGGTCGTCATGACCGTCTATCAAGACCGTTCCTTTACCTTTATTACCAAGACGCCGCCGGCAGCTGTTCTTATTAAAAAAGCAGCCGGAATTAACAAGGCAAGTGGCGAGCCGAACAAGAAAAAAGTGGCTAAGATCACCAGCGCTCAATGCCGTGAAATTGCCGAAACAAAAATGCCGGACTTAAACGCTGCGAATATTGAATCTGCTATGCGCATGATCGCCGGTACGGCACGCAGCATGGGAGTCGAAGTAGAAGGTTAGTGGGAGAAATTCCATTTCGTTTGAACCACAAGGAGGTTAAACATGCCTAAAAGAGGTAAAAAATATCAAGATAGTTTAAAACTCGTCGATCGTTCGCGTCTATATGACCTCAACGAAGCCATCGAGCTTGTTCAAAAAACAGCCGTTGCAAACTTCGATGAAACCATCGAACTTGCCGTACGTTTAGGTGTCGATCCCCGTCACGCCGACCAACAAGTTAGAGGCACCGTCGTATTGCCTCACGGTACCGGCCGTACGGAACGTATCCTCGTTTTTGCTAAGGGCGACAAATTAAAAGAAGCCCAAGACGCAGGCGCAGATTACGCAGGCGGTGAAGAACTCGTTCAAAAGATTCAACAAGAAAACTGGTTCGAGTTTGACGTCGTCGTCGCTACTCCGGATATGATGGGCGTCGTCGGTCGTATCGGTCGCGTGTTAGGTCCTAAAGGCCTTATGCCGAACCCGAAAGCCGGCACGGTTACCTTCGACGTAGCGCAAGCTGTCGAAGAAATCAAAGCAGGTAAAGTTGAATACCGCGTCGACAAAGCGGCTATCATCAACGTACCCATCGGCAAAAAATCTTTCGGTAGCGAAAAGCTCACCGACAACTTAAAGGCACTTATGTCCGCCATTATTAAATCCAAGCCGGCCTCTGCGAAAGGTCGTTACTTGCGTTCGGTTACCCTGGCGTCCACAATGGGCCCCGGCATCCGCATTAATGGCTCTAAATTAATGGATTAACTCAAATACAAAAGCATCTCGCAGAGGCGAGGTGCTTTTTTTGTACGATATATTTCCTTCCTCTCTTTGCCGTGATAAAATACAAAAAAAGGAGGGAAAATATGAAGCGAATACTTTTAATTCTATGCTTACTATGCGTAATCGGCTGCAGCCGAAAAGAAACCATTCCCTTGAACTACGTCTTTTTATCCGGGCAAGCCATGGCAAAAGAAGATTACATTCAAAAGGGCGACGATCTTTTCATCGCCGATAGCGCCATCGCCTCCGCCCACGGCTGGCTCACCATCGATAAAAGCGACAGCCTTTCCTTTAAAACCCCAGGCGAGCGTATTTTGCAATTTCCTCTGGAAAAGGGAAATCATATCAAAAAAGACGGCCGCGTATTTTTCAAAGCCGACGACCTTGCCTCCGCCACAGACGCCCCTTACTACAAGGATAAAGACCGCAACTTCGTCGTCATCTCAACCTTCGACAATCCGGGCCTGGCCTACAGCGATATTTCGAAAAAAGAGAGTGTCAAAGAAGTGCCCTTGCGCTGGGATTGGCCGGAAGACGGCATAAAAAATGTGGAAGTCAAAAAAGCCGACGGGCGCGTGGATTTTATCTTTACACCTACGGGCGAAACTTTGGCGAGCATCATTAAAAATCCAAAGGACTTTCCCCAAAAAGACGACACCATTTTAGATATGGATGAGGGAAACTTTTTAGTGGCGCGAGTAGCCGTGCCCGATACGCGAGCCACGGGAGAAGCGCCCAGCGATCGCTCCAAAGCCATCGAAGGAATTTGGTCGGTGTTGACGTCGACGGCCTTCGATAAAAAGGCGAAATAAAACTTCGCCTTTCGAGAAATTTCATTTCGCATATAAAACATAATGGAAAGCATCTCATGACGACGAGGTGCTTTTTTAGTATTCAGATTTCCGTAGAAAAAAATAGAAAAAAATAACCCTCTGTTTACTTTTAGAAGAATGGCGTAATTTCAAGGATCGAAATCATATGAGAAGGTCTATCAACGGCAATTTGTTAACCTAGGTTAACAAAAAATAGTAGTCTTAAAATATTGATAAGTGCCATCTCCTAGTATAGTATGATGATAGAGAGTATCAGTTAGGTGACTTAATTTCATATATAAGGAGGATAATGAATGAAACGACATTTAGCGCTCTTGTTAGCTTTTTGTATGTTGCTGACAAGTTTTCCTGTAAGGAGTGTGGAGGCCAACGGCGCAAAAGAAGTGCCTCAAGGCATTGTATTCGACACTTCCGAAGGGGATCTAAAAATTGGATTTAGCGGTGGCAAGCTTAGCGACGAGCAAAGCGATTGGATGCACAGCATTACAACCATAAAAATAAACAAGCAATTTTATTACAAAGAAGGTACCACGACGGGCGAAGGGAATTATAAATTCGCTTTTGATGAACGTGGAGGAAAAATCATCATCGACAATCATGTGCTCGCACTGCCGGAAAATACTATCGAGATTGCGGCACAAGGTTATACCTTTTATAAAGGCGTGATCAAAAACGAAAACATAAAGAAAATGGCAGACGGCCTAACGATAACATCCATCGAAACGGGCAAATCCAGTAAGGATCCCATAGGAACCTATGTCGGCGTTCGATTATCATACAAATATGATTCCGACAACGGCGGCGCCTTAACTTACTTATTAAAAAACAATGTGGAGAGAGTCGTCATCGACGGCAAGACGCTGAACTTTATAGGCAGCGACAATTATCCCAATCTTCTTTGGCAAGACGGCGTTTTCCGCACATGGGACAAAATGAAAGATGCGACGGCCATTGTCGAGAACTTCGGTAACAACGCCGCCCACGAATTTAAAATCATCATGAAAGACGGCTCGGAAGTCGTGAAGACGGAAGAGGGTTATGTGGACGAGAACAACGAACCTGCGCCGAATGAAAAACTCAGACAAGTGAATACCGGCGGTATGGCAGCCGGTTTGGAAATCGACGGCGTTGGAACGCCTGAAAAATTAGGCAATGCCCTTGTCCTTTCAAGCGATACTCCAAAAGAAGAATGGTATGGCAAATACTTCCAAAACATTCGCTATATTCTCGTCGACGACAATCAAGGCAATGATTTAAGACCGGGTTTCTCAAACTTCTTTGTCGATGCAAAGAAAGACACGAGAGATCTTACGCTGTTTAACGGGAAGCTTGAATTTGCCATGACGGGCTTAAAGCTTTTAGACAACAAGGCGCATAAAATCGAAATCGGTTTTAAAGACGGCAACACCATTACCTACACCCAAGCAGGTTATGTACCGCCGAAAGATATTAAATTCGATGTGAAGAAATACATCGAAAAGGAAGATAAAAAACAAAAACCGGAAACGGGCAATGAAAATACATTGGCTAAGCGTTTCCAAATCGATCACATCGGTTTTTCTAAAAACTGGAAAAAGGAATACGACTACAGTACGCCTAAAATTTTCTTTAAAAACCTTCCGCCTAAATCAGATACGGCGGAAAGTACGGCATTGGAAGAAGCCATGAAGAATGCCAGTTTCCAAGTTAATGGCGGAGATAAGATTACCAATGTTCAAGGTTGGATCACACGAGGTATGACCGAATGTTTTGAAGCCTACTCTGATAGTAAGTACGGTGGACCGGCTTTAGGAGAGGCGTTAAAACAAGCAGGGGAAGATCCCCATATCGTGGTCACTTTCTCCGACGGCTCCGTCTGGGATAACAAACCCAGCGAAAGCGGAAACGAAACGCCGGCACCCGAAACCGGAAAGAAAGACGATTACCCCATTCAAAACATCATCTTTAAAATCAATGGAACCTCGCCTCAATTGGAACTGGATTTCGGTTCGGCTCAAAAGGCAAAAGAAGTTGATGGCGAAATTAAGACCATTAAAATCAACGGAAAAGCTTACGACAAATCCACCTTCGGTTACAGCAGGGTCACCGATCACTACATTTCCAACGACGAAGCCATTGCCAAAGCCCTTTACGGCAAGAGCGAAATCAAAGTGGACATTACCTTCAATGACGACACGACGGCGACCAAAACCGTGACCATTACGCCGGTGGAAGATCCCAATGCGCCGAAACCGCAACCGGAAACGCCCAAGCTCGTCACCAAAGTCGACGCTGCCACAGGCGTTAAAGCGGAATACATGTCCGATGTCTTTGAAGAGGGAACGGAACTTAAAGTAGAAAAAGTCGATAAGGCAAAATTCTTTGAAACCTACAAAAACGCGGCCAAAGAAATCGACAAAGCAGGTAACTTTACCGCTTACAAGGTTTCCTTCGTAAAGAACGGAGTAAATCAAGGTACGATTAAGAATGTGAAACTTTTCTTCCCCCTAGGCGACCACAATATGGGAAGCGTCGCGTTGTACCAAGCCTATGCTTACGAAGACGACGACGATCAATTGCAAACGGGAGCAGACAAGGTAGAGCCGAAAGTGGAAGGCGACTTTATTACCTATTCCACCAACACCTTTACCACTTACGCCATAACAAGCGACAAGATGATTACCAAAACCGACGACGCTGCGAAGGTATCGGTTGAATACCCTAAGGGAGCGTTCAAAGAAGGAACGGAACTCAAAGTCGTCAATGTGGCAGGCGGTCAATTTGTAAAAGACAATGCGGCAGTGAAGTCTGTTGCCGAAAAAGCCAAGACTGTAACGGCTTTTGACATCAGCTTCCTGCTCAAGAATGTGAAACAACAACCCAATCGCAAGGTAGAAGTAACCCTTCCCCTTGGAGCACACGATAAAGACAGCGTGAAGGTTTACCACTTCGATAAAGAGGGCACAGCGGCTCCCGAACTTGTAAAAGACGTGAAGATCCAAGGCGATAAGATCGTCTTTGAAGCGGATAAATTCAGCTATTACTTTGTAACCTCCGGCGTAAAAGAAGAACCGGGGGATACGCGAAAACTGAATGAACGCTTCGCCATTGAAGCGGTGAAACTCGAAACATCCAGTTACGGATCGAAATCGTTAAAGATTTTCTTCAAAAACTATCCGAAGCAAAATGAATTTGATGCTCAAAAGGCTTTAGCCAAGGCGATCAAGGAAGCCACCTTTACGATTAATGGCGGCGAGCCCATTAAAAATGTAGACGGCTACTGCTCCTACGGCACCGCCAATGCTTTTGACGTTATTAGCGACGGATTACAAGAAGCCATGGAAAAGGCGGGAGAAAATCCCCACATTAAGGTGGTCTTCTCCGACAGAAGCGAGTGGGAAAACAGAAAAGCCGGCGAAGCACCTGCTAAGACCGATAATTTCGGTTTAACGGACAAGCTTCCCAACGGCGAATACACCATTCAATTTATCGCATCGAAAGAGGGCGAAACCGCAGACCTTCCTATGGTAAGCGGAATTATCGGAAATCGCGCCAAGCTTGTTGTAGAGAACGGCAAAATGATGTTGTCCTTGCGAGTAGGCAAAATGGCGGATCAAATACTGGACTTAGGCATGAAGATCGACGACCAATTTAAGTCCGGCGTAAAAACCACCGACGGTTTAAAACAAGGCCAAGCCATTTATACTTGCGAAGTGAAGGACTTGGATCAAATTCAAAAACTCGCCGTTCTTGTAAAAATTATGGGAGGAAGTGCTGACAAAATCGGTCAGTTCGATAAATATACGAAGGCCGATCTGCACTTTAAAGCCCCCATTAAAAAAGGCTTTACAGGCTACGACGATCCTACGGATCCCGAAGTACAAAAGAAGAGAAACGCCGACAATCTGACCTTAAAGCTTTTAGATGCCGGCGTTAGAGACTTAGATAA
Organism: Aedoeadaptatus coxii; assembly: GCF_001553115.1. Lineage (GTDB taxonomy): Bacteria > Bacillota > Clostridia > Tissierellales > Peptoniphilaceae > Aedoeadaptatus > Aedoeadaptatus coxii. Next base: position 81,660 of record NZ_KQ960173.1, on the reverse strand, counting down.
TGACGGCAAACTTTCCCCCGAAGAATTAAGTAAGGCCACCGGCCACCTGGATCTTTCCGGAGAAAAAATTGGTAAGACACCGGATATTTCCATGTTGAAGGATCTCGGCCCCGGCGTTACGGGTATCGAGCTTTCCAGCAACGACATTACCGAAATCCCTGCAGGGCTTTTCGACAAGATGACAGGCGTTACCCATATTAATATTTACGGCAACAAGCTCGAAACACTGCCCAAAGGCATTTTCGACAAAAACGAAAACCTCTCCACTTTATGGATGTCCGGGAATAAGTTAAAAGACTTGGACAAAGATTTACTGGCGAAAAATAAAAGAATCAAAGAAATCGACCTGTCCAACAACGGCATTGAAAAACTACCGGAAGGGTTCGTAAAAAATGCGAGCCGTTTGGCAAAATTCTATGCATCCGACAACAAGCTCACCAGCCTGGACGGCGTATTTGCAGATAGCTATAAACAATTAGCCGTCATCAATGTGAACGGTAATCGACTGACGTCCTTGCCGGAAGTCTTCGGAAACTATAGCCGTCTGGAAGAGCTTCGAGCCAACAACAACAAGCTGAAGGCGCTTCCGGGGGCCATGGATCAATTAAGCCGACTGGTCATCCTCGATTTGGAAAACAACGAGATTGAATCCTTGCCGGAGAGCTTATGGCTCCGCATGGCGGATAACGCCAACCAATATGCCACGAAGTTTCCGAATTTAATCGTAAAGGGTAATCTCCTGAAAGACATTCCCTTCGATAAAATCGCGGAAAAGGCGAGTGGTCAAAGGGTGCGCTTCAACAAATTCGACGTATCCTGCAACTACTTGAAGTCCACGTTAACGGACAGCGAATTGGCTACCATTAAAAAAGCGGGCGTCACTATTAAAGACACCCACGACAACTATTACCAACCTCAACGCAGCGCCTTCAACGCACAAGTGAACTATGCAGACGGCAACGTAAAGGTAAGCCAAGATTTGGATCTCCTTCAAATGTTCTACTGGAATATTGGAGATATTAATGATTGGAAATTCTTTAAGAATCCCGACGAATACAAAGCCTTTGTAAAAAATACTATTTACAAGAAATACGGTATTCGCACCGCCAATGATCAATTAGGTATTGCACAAGTCCTGGATAAAGACGGCTGGGATTGGAAGATTCAAAACATTATCGAAAAGATCGAAGGCGATAAATCCTCCGTTGTCTATAACGGTTATGTAAAGAACAAGGGTCACAACGATGTGGAATCGGAAATCGATCCGGTAGACAGTTTAAACCCGACCATTGAAGCCGCCTTAGATCCCGGCGCAAATTATAAATTGACCCGTCGCGTGATGTTGTCGAAGAATAATTTTGAAACGGAATTCAGCTACTCGGTAGACTTCAAGACCCCTGCAAATACGCCAAGTCAAGAAGACACGAAGCTTAAAGAAGCGAAAGACGCTTTAAGGGCAGCCATCGCGGCGGCAGAAGCCAAGCTGAAAGACGGCAAAGATTACACCGACGCAACGAAGCAAGAGGTAAACAATCAATTAGCAGTGGCTAACGAAGCGCTAAAAGCCAACGATGCCGAAGCAATGAACGCGGCGAAAGCTGCCTTGGAAAAGGCCGTTAAGGCTCTTAAAGAAAAGGAAGTTGTTCCACAAGAAGACGCCAAGCTTAAAGAAGCGAAAGCGGCTCTAACCAAGGCCATCGCGGCGGCAGAAGCCAAGCTTAAAGACGGCAAAGACTATACTGCTGACAGTAAGAAAGCGGTAGAGGGAAAAGTGGCAGCTGCTAAGGAAGCATTAAAAGGCAACAATGTCGAAGCAATGAACGCGGCGAAAGCTAATCTTGAAAATGCCGTGAAGGCCCTTAAAGAAAAGGAAGTTGTTCCACAAGAAGACGCCAAGCTTAAAGAAGCGAAAGCGGCTCTAACCAAGGCCATCGCGGCGGCAGAAGCCAAGCTTAAAGACGGCAAAGACTATACTGCTGACAGTAAGAAAGCGGTAGAAGAAAAACTGGCAGCTGCTAAGGAAGCATTAAAAGGCAACGATGCCGAAGCAATGAACACGGCGAATGCTGCCTTGGAAAAGGCCGTTAAGGCCCTCGAAGTCAAACCGGCAGTTAGCGGAGAAGATACCAAGCTTAAAGAAGCGAAAGATGCTTTAGGGGCAGCGATTCAAGAGGCAAAGAATAAATTAAACGACGGCAAGAAGTACACGGCCGAAACGAAATCGGCTGTAGAAAAGGCCATTGCCAAGGCCGAAAAGGTTTTGGCGGGAAAAGATAAAGCGGCCATGAACAAAGCCAAGGGCGATGTGGAAAAAGCGGCGGCAGGCTTAAAGGTAGAAACACAAAAACCTGCGCCTCAACCGCAACCGACGCCTCAACCGCAACCGAAGCCGACGCCTCAACCGCAACCGTCTCCGAAACCTTCCGACGATAAGAAAGACGTGCCGAGGGGTTCTTCTTCCGGTTGGACGAGCTACAGACCGAACGGCAACACTCAATCTACCCCGGCGAAACCTCAAGAAAGTAAACCGGCTGAAAAACCGAAGGCTACGGAAACGAAACAAAACTTTACGGTTCATGTTCCCAAGGAAGCGTTCGTAAAAGGCTATCCCGACGGAACCTTTAAGCCGAATCAACAAGTAGTGCGCTCTGAAATTGCCACCATGCTCGCTCGTTTCGTTACGGTGAACAAAGACATGGCAAAACAATTGAAGGATATTCGCACGACCGATTGGTATTTCGACAGCTTTAAAACCTTAGTAGATGCAGGCATTATTTCGGGTTACGGCGATAATAATTACCGTCCCCACGACGGCGTTACCAGAGCCCAAGCGGTTACGATGATCGTGAAATTAAAAGGACTTCAACCGAAATCCGGCGGATTTAAAGATGTTCCCGGCAATGCATGGTATGCAGGTTATGCCGGCGCCGCTCGAGAAGCGGGCATCGTCGTCGGTTACAACGACGGATCCTTTGGCGGCGATCGCGTGGTCACTCGCGCGGAAATTATCGCCATGATTAACCGCGCATTCAATATTCCCAAGAAGGAATCCCGCAAGGCGTTTAGCGATTTGCCGGAAAACCACTGGGCTTACGAAGACATTCAAAAAGCCGCCAACTAAATGCGGAAAAGTAAGAAAGAGAGGATGCTCACCTGATGAGTAAACAAGGAGTTAGTTTCAGACGATTTGTCATACCTGTAGTATTAAGTTTCTTAATGCTTTTTACAGGCATGATGAGTCCGGGCTTTGCAGCCGCCCCCAATGGGGCGGCCAAAGCTGCCTCCTTTGGCGATAAAGATCCATCCGAAAAAATCACCTTGCTTGTGGCGTTGAAAGAGCGCAAGCGGGAGAGAAGAACGGGTATCCGATCGGTGGACGCCGAGGATTTAAACACGGAAGCCAATATTCGCGCCCAAGTCGCCTATTCTCGTGCGGCGCGGGAAACTTTTTACAATAGCTTAAAGGCGGCTAAGATCCGCTACCAAGTGGTGGAAACTTACGACGTGGCCTACACCGGCGTCGCCTTGGAAGTGCAACGGAAAGATATTCCGGCCATTGAAAAAATGAACGACGTGGCCTCGGTAGAAATTTCCCAACAGTTCAAAGCTCCCGAACGGCCGATGATGCCGCGCTCGGCTTACCGTCCTATGGACACCTCTTCCAACGGCATGGTGGAAGCGGATAAGGCGTGGAAAAAAAGCTATGCGGGCAAAGGCAGCGTCATCGCCGTCATCGACTCCGGCGTCGACCCCTATCACGAAGCTATGAAGCTTAGCGACCCGAACAGCGGCCGCATTAAAAATCAAGCAGAAGTTAAAAAAATGATCGACGATTTGGATATTGCACGGGGCGAATATTTCAGCTCGAAGATTCCCTTCGGCTACAACTACGCCAACAAATCCACATCCATAAAAGAATTTGATCCCATGAGCCACGGCATGCACGTTTCGGGCATTGTGGCCGGGAACAGTAAAAAAATTCAAGGGGTGGCGCCGGAAGCACAAATTGTATTTATGCGCGTCTTCGGCGGCGGCATGTTTGGCAACGGCACCTCGGCGGAAATTTACACTAAGGCCATTGACGATGCCATAAAATTAGGCGTCGATTCCATGAACATCAGTATCGGCTCTCCTGCCGGTACGGAAGATTATGTATTCCCCAACACGGTACTCGCTCTTGAAAAAGCAAAGCAAGCGGGGATTCTCGTGGCCATTGCGGCGGGGAACAACGGATTCTTCGGCTATTCTCCCGGCTTAAAAGCAAAGCCGAAAGCTGAAAACCCCGATATCGGCATGTTGGCCGATCCCTCTGTCAGCCCCAACTCCCTTTCCGTAGCCTCCATCCAAAATATGCAGGTGGCTAAGAAAGGTATTCAAATTAAGAACGACGATCGGGTGTTAAGTTTCCAACCGACAGCCAATGCCAAAGTAACGGATCAATGGGTTTCCCTGAAAGATTGCGGTTACGGACGGGCCAATGATTTTAAAGAACAGGGAGACGGGAACACCTACGCCTTAATCGAAAGAGGCGAGCCCGGACCTGTTAGCGGCGATCCCCTTTCCTTTGCGGACAAGATTAACAATGCCCGAGACAAGGGTTATGCAGGCGTCATCATTTACGATAACGAACCGGATATGCCCCTGATCCAAGTAGAAGCGCCGGGGACGACCATTCCCGCCGCCTTCGTCAACCGGAAAGACGGCCTTTATTTAAAAGACACCATCGCACGCAATCCCCAAGCACAAATTCGTTTTAACGACGAGTATGTCTACAGCCTAAGCGAAGACGGCGGACAACCTTCGGAATTTTCCTCTTGGGGTTTGACGCCCAATGGGAATTTAAAACCGGATATTGCGGCGCCGGGCGGCGGCATTTTATCCTCTTTAAATGACAATCAATACGGCGTCATGGATGGAACCTCTATGGCCGCACCTCACGTGGCAGGCGGCGTGGCCCTCGTGAAGCAACGGGTAGAGAAAGATTTCCCGGAAGTTCACGGGGATAAGAAGTATGATCTCATTAAAAAGCTCTTAATGTCCACAGCGCAACCTTACAAATACAAGGATTCCGGCGCTTATGCATCCCCTCGCCAACAAGGTTCGGGGCTTATGCAAGTGGATAAAGCCATAAGTGCCACCGCTTTCATCGAAGGTTCTCACGGCTTAACCTCCATTAACTTAGGCAAATCGTTAAGCGGCGACAAGGTTACCGTGCCCTTTAAAATCGTCAACATGGGCGATAAAGCCAAGACCTACACCTACTACGGCGTGTTAAATACGGATAAGGTCGAAGACGGCAAGATCGTCTTGCGTCCTCAAAAGATTTCCGAAAGTGTAAGGAAAACCGTCACAGTTGAGCCCCATCAATCGGTGGAATTAACAGTAGAACTTCCCGTAACGGGCTTGGATAAACTACAACAAACCATGACCAACGGCTTCTTCCTGGAAGGCTTTGTCTTCTGTGAAGAACAAGGAGGCGTTAATTTATCGGCACCTTTCGTCGGCTTCCACGGAAGCTTCGACAAGTTGGAAGTGGCGGAAACATCCCTTTACGATCTAGTTAAGGCAGGGAAGCGCTCCTATTATTACGACATGGGCAAGGAAGACGATTATTACGGCACCAATATCGGCGGCGAAATCGACAAAAACCTTATCGTATTAGGTTCGCAAGCAAAATCGACGAAGGCTAATCCCATATTCGATAAAGAAAAGATCGCCTTCTCGCCCAACGGCGACGGAAGAGTGGACAAGGCCATTTTTATGGCGACCTTCCTGAGAAACTTCGGCGGCGTCGAAATCGCTATTAATGATCATCAAGGCAAGCAAGTTTACTACAGCAAAAATCCGGAAGATCACGGCGTGAAAAACTTCTTCGTGGATCCCAGAATGGGCAATATGTTTGCCAACAATATGATGACCACTAAACCTCACTGGCAATGGAACGGCAACGATTTATCGGGCAAGCCCCTTCCCGACGGGAAGTACTACATGACGGTAAAAGTCGCCGCGGCAGGAAAATCCATCGGCGCGGACAGCCAAGTGATGGAATTCCCCATTACCATGGACAGAGTATATCCTCGCGTGACGAAGGCCTACTTTAACGATGACAAGAGCACCTACACCATCGAATCCATCGACGAAAAAGGCTCTGGCATTTTATCCGTGCTTTTGAAAAAAGGCAAAGACACCATCGAACCCAAGGTAGAAAACGGGAAATACGTCTTTGACGTGAAGGATTTAAATCTCGCTGATTACGACGTGGAAATCAATGACCAAGCCCGCAACGATTTGCGCTATCCTTTGGCGAGCGGTGAACGCACCGGCAACGAACGGGGCGTGCGCATTAAGGCATTGGCCGGCAATGATCCCGTACCTGCAGAAGCCTTTACCTGGACGGTACAAAGTCCCGACGGTAAAATCGAAGACCCCAACAATCTTTCTCCTGGCAAGCACCTACTCGTGGTCAACGTGAAAGACGGAAACTACAAATTAATCGGCGAGAAAACGCGGGAATTTGAAATCGGACAAGACGATCTTGTTAAAGAGTTGGAAGTACGCTTCGAATCCGTGGATACGGCAGATGTTCACATTAGCTTGAACAATCCCGACAATGTTAACGTGTCCCTCGTGGTAAAAAATAAAGACGTGGAAGGCCAAGAATATGTCCCGACCATTGTCAATCCCGGTCTTCAAACCATTAAGTTGCCCTTAGGTAACTACACGATCGACGTAAGCGGTATTCAAAACGGATATTACGCCATGGTCGACGGCGGGGAAGATTTCACCGTCGACAGTCAAAGGCTGTTGACGAAGACCGTTAAAGTTCGCGGAATCGAAAGTAAAGAACTGAACGTTCGCTTAAACCGAAACGGCTATGACGGCGCCCTTCGCCTAAAATTAATCGGCAAAGATGTGTATCGAACGGAGCAAAACATAGAATTTGCACCGGGACAAACTGAAAAGAAAGTTCGCCTTAACTTCATTCCCTCCACAGTGGAACTCCAAGATATGGAAGACGGCTATTACGGGCTAGGGAAGCGATCCAAAACATGGGCCGCTAACACGAACGCCAGCGCTTGGAGCGTAAGTCTTACCCCATTGGAAGAGAGAGATCCCAACTATGTCGACAAGAGTAAACTTCGCGCATTAGTCGCCAAGGCTCGGGAAGCCTTGGCTCATAAATCGGAATACGCTATGGAAACGAAGGACGATCAACGTCACTGGCAATACATCGACCTTTACCTGCCCATGGCGGAGCAAACCATAGCCAACGACAAGGCAAGCCAAGACGAAGTGGACAAAGTTTACAACAACTTAAACGAAGGTCTCAGTAAGATCCGCAAGAAAGGCGAATCTCGCTTCGATCAATCGACGTTAAAGCGTGCCATTGAACGTGCGGAAGCTTTAAAGGCTGAAGACTACACCGACGAGACTTGGAAAGAAGTACAAGAAGCTTTAGCAGAAGCGAAAGCCATCCTTCAAAAACCCGACGGGGAAAAGAATCAGGATATGGTCGATAACACGGCTGACGATCTAAACGAAGCCCTGGATGGATTGAAGCGTAAAGACGGCGCCGCCTTGGTAGATAAAAAAGTTCTGGAAGAAGCTTTGAAAGCTTATAAAGACGGCCAATACAAGGCAGACGATTATACGCCGGAATCTTACCATCGCGTGGAATTAGCAGTGGAAGCGGCTGAAGAGATTATGAATCGTCCCTTCCCCTCTCAAGAAGAAGTGAACGGAGCGGCTAGGGAATTAACAGAAGCCATGGCGAAGCTTCATTCCATTACGGGCAAGAAAGAGCGTGAAGCTGAGCGAGAAGCGTTAAAACGCGAACTCTTAGCGGCTCGCGATTTAAAAGAAAGTGATTATACGCCGGCTAGCTGGCTGCAATTACAAGAGCGCATTGCCTTTGTACAGAGAATTGCCGACGATAATAACTCCAGTTTGGACAGTTTGAAACACGGCCGCAAGACCTTACAAGAAGCCATCGATCTTTTGGAAAAACCGTCTCAAGAAGGGGCGGCTAAAACGGAAATGTTCGAACTTCCCTTTAGGGCTCTTCACGAAAGCAAGCCCCAAGATTCCATGGCTGCCGGCGTATTCCAATCCCCTGCAAAAGTGATCAAGACAACAGACAAAGAGGGCAAGATTAATTACCGCGTCGTCGTCAATTGTAAAGTGCTTCAAATCGGTGACCTCGAAGGCCATTTAAAAGATATTCTCTTTGCTTCTACCGATAAGGAAGGCAAAGTGGACGCCATGCCCGTCATCGACAAAGTGACCGATGCCATGGGCGACTTAACCTCCGTCACCATCGATATGGGCAAAGACCTTTGTCCGGAACATTTCGTAAAAGTAAAATACGTCATCGGCAACGGACCGGGCTCTAACGAAGATATTATGCGATTAAGCTATGACATCGACAAGATGAAAAAGGTCGGAGAATCCGGTGAAAAACCGCCGAAGGTAGACGACGGCCTTGAAAAAGCGAAAATTGCATTGAAGGAGGCCATTGAAAAAGCGGAAGCAAAACTTGCCGCCGCATCGTACACGGCGGAATCGAAAGGTAAGCTTGAAGCGGCCATTGCCTCGGCAAAAGCGGCGTTGGAAGGCGACAATGTTACCGACATGAACCGAGCCATAACATCTGTTTTCGACGCCATGGATCAATTGGTAAAGGATGTGCCGAAACCGAATCCCGTTCCCGACGTGCCGACGCCGAGACCGGAACCGAAACCTGTTCCGAAACCGGATCCCTGGCCTCGCCAAGAGCCTAGACATGAATCGCCCGCTCCTTCTTACCGACCGAGCTATCAAGCGCCTGAGGTAAAACAGCCTGAGGCGAAGAAAGAAGAGCCAAAGCGTACGGAACAAAAACCAAATAACTTTACGGTGAAAGCACCTGAAAAGGCCTATGTGAAAGGTTTCCCCGGCGGAAACTTTAAGCCGAACCAAGGGGTAACCCGGGCGGAAGTGTCCACTATCTTGGATCAATTTATTCAAGGAAGCCAAGCTTACAGTTTATCCGGCGATGTGGACGGCAACGCATGGTACGGCAAGAGCATGGCGCGCTTACACGGCCTTTCCATTTTAAACGGCTTTGGCGACGGAAGCCTTCGTCCCCAAGAAACCTTGACCCGCGCCGAATTGGCGACGATTATGGCCCGCATCTTAAATCTCAAAGCGGACAACGCTCGATTTAATGATGTGGCGCCCGGGGCATGGTACAACGGTTATGTCGGTGCCGTTCAATCGGCAGGCATTATCCACGGCTATCCCGACGGAAGTTTCGGCGGCGAACGAACCGTAACCCGTGCGGAACTTGTGGTCATTGTAAACCGTGCATTTAAAGTAACGGGAAGACCCGGTACGGTACAGTTTAAAGATGTTCCGGCTAATCACTGGGCATACAAGGAAATTCAAAAAGCAGCTAATTAAACATGGAGGAATGCGGCATAGGCTGCATTCCTTTCCATGGTGAAAAAAACAGTTGAATGACACGGAATAAAATCTTACAATGAAAAGCGATTATTAGTGATACAGAGTATCAAATACTTCATTGGAAGGATGACGTGATGACGGAATTACGATTAACTGAACAACAGCAAAATTACTTGCTTTGCTTTACGGAAGAGCATCCGAGCCGAACGATTAATGATTTAAGTCAAATTTTTAATTGTTCGCGACCGAATGCAAAGAAAATGCTCGATCGCATGGTAAAAGCGGGAATTTTGTACAAGCTGAAGAATGATTACTTCGTGACGGAAATCGGCGAGGTTATCAAGCGTAAGTTGGAAGATAAAAAAGAATTAATCTCCTTTACGATTCAAGAAATCTTCGGTATCGAAAGTGATCGGGCCAAAAAGTTTTCGGAGGAATTAATCGGCGATGAAGATAACGCCATCGGTCGTTTTCTATCTAAGAAGACGAAATTGTTTCAATTTTTGCCCGAGCCCTCCCAAACCGTTTCGGAGGATTTTCTTCTCCGCATATTGGACCGCGGAACCTATCCTCTGTATTTGACGGTTTACCAACAGCGCGTAAAGGAAAGAGAAGCGGCCATTGCAAAGTCTATGGCCAACCGCGTGTTCGACCATCGGGCGGAACTCGTCATCGACGATGCGCCTCACGTCGTGTTCAAAACACAGACTTTAAGAAAAGAGCATAAGGGCTATATTAAGCAAGGTTTGCTCAAGGAATTGATTTATCAGCGAGGAGGCGAAAGCCATTCCATCGCTTTTAAAGATCGGCGTGCGGAAATTCCCTTAAGCGTATTCGGCGAATGGACCTATTTAGGCGGCGGCATTCTGGCTTCCTACACGTGGTTCCGCTCCCTTGCCGCCATTAATTTCTCAGGTCATCGCGGCGAGGCAAATTATTTACTTGTGTTAAATTTGGCGCAGTGCTAGTTAAAGGAGAAGATACTTGAAAATAGTGTTTATGATATTGGGCTTTATTTTTACGGGAATCGGCCTTATCGGCGTGTACTTGCCGGTGCTTCCCACGACGCCCTTTTTACTATTGGCGGCGGCGTGTTTTGCGCGGGGTTCCGAAAAGTTTCATAAATGGCTTACGGAACTCCCTATGTATCAAAACAATGTGGAGCCTGTATTAAACGGCAAGGGCATGACGAAGGAAAAGAAGTATAAAGTGTTGGCCGTTATTACGGTTCTATTCGCTATTTGCTTCGCTCTTATTCCCGTAAAACACGCCCGAATGGCCATCCCTTTCGTACTGGCTTTTCATTACTATATTTTCCTCAAACGGATTCCCACTCAGACGAGGGAATCGGCGGGGGAATAAGGTAAACCCGAAGGAGGGGACATGAAACGTTATGTTAATTTCATAGGGCTCATTGTCCTCGCCTTATTACTTATGCCCGGTGCGGCAATGGCGAGCCGGGGAACGGCGAGGGTCAGTTTGCTGAAAAAAACGAGCGACGAACCCAGTATGGCAAAAAGCGCCTTAAAGCCGGAGGCGAAATGGGTCATCGACGGCGATGAACATCGCATTGTTTTGGAATTTATGCCCCTTGAATTTATGGGAACCCGCGGATATTTAGGTGAGGTTTCTATGGACGGCAAGAAGGGCAAGGTTCTAAGTTCTTACAAAGAGTACGACAGTTACAATCACCCGAAAATGGGGAAGGACAAAAAATTACGAGGCAAGCTTTATCCGAAGACGGTGGAGTTTGTCGTGGATCCCAACAAATCCACTTATAATTTAACGTTTTACGTGCCTGTCATGGGGGAAATGGGCTTTGGCGAGCAGGAAGCGCGGCTGAAAATTCAATGGCCCGCCGGAATGGGCACGGCGGAGAAAAAGGAAAGTGCGGAGAAAAAAGAACTTCCCCAAAATACGTCTTCGCCGCTGAATTTAGAGGACGGACTTTACAGCCTTCCCGTATCCCTGTGGCACGAAAGTGAAGATAAGCCTTCCATGGGCAACGGCGCCTTAGATGAAAAGGCGGAGCTCCTCGTAAAAGACGGAAGAGCCACCCTTTATCTGGGAACGAAAGCCCTAAAGGTTTCCAATATTCAGGCGTCCTTGTGTCGCGTGTTTTACGAAACGGATGAGGGGCTTCGAGCGGCAAAACCTTTGGCTTATGATTTAAAAGTTGACGGCGAATCTTTGCCGCGGCCGAGTATTTTCGCCTTACCCTTAGAGAAAAAAGCGAATTGGATGAAGGTAAAAGTCGATCCGAAAGTGGCGCCTATGGGCGACGAGCCTTTAAATGCCCGCTTGAAAATGGATTTTTCCAAACTTCAAAAAATGGAGATGAATCAATCCGAGCTCCTTCAACGAGGGGAACGGGGCGGAAAAAAACCTTCTTTTAAAGACGCTCACTCCTATGTGGATAAAGGCGTGGAACTGAGTGTGCCCGCCGAGGGTTTCGGCGAAGACTTTGAATTTTACGCCAATGCCCTTATGGGAAATGACTTGCAAAATAAGCTGCAACAGTTAAAGCTTCCCGTGGGAACGAAAGGGTATCGTCTGGAAGCGCGAGCGCCCATCGAAACCATTCCCAAAGATTTCACGGGAAAAGTTCAGTCTCTCGGAAAAAGCCTTGCGCCGCAAAAAACGGTGCGAATAGCCTTTCCCTTTAAGGGAACCTCGGCGGAGGTTTTTAACGAGAAGGGGCAAAAAATTCCGGCGACGATTAAAAACGGAAAGCTTTTTATCGAAACGAAACAATTAGGTACTTTTTTCATTAAGACGGGAGGATCCATTCCAAAGGCGAAAGGGGGCTTTACGATAAAGCCTCCTGCAAAGGTAAAGGCCGTCAAGCCGGCGCAGGCGCAAGCTGTTAAGCCGGTGCAAAGGGTGAAACCGGCGCAGGCGCAAAGTATCACGACGCAACCTGCGCAAAGTGTATCGCCTGCTCCCGCGAGTGCGGCGGAATCTGCCGCTCCTTCGGAAAATGTAGATTCTGCGGAATCATCTCCTGACGATGAATGGGATGGAAATGATTCTCCGCCGGAAGAAAAATCGGAAAGTGATCCCGTGGATGCCGGAAACGACACCGCCGCCCCATCTGTAGAAAAAGACCTGTTACAAGAGAAAGAGAGGCCGGGTCTGATTATTTTATTTTTCATTTTAATCCTTGCCGCTCTCGGCGGGGGCGTGTACCTCACGCAAAAATATTACCGTATGTATATGGACGAATTGATGTATGAAGCGGACAGAGAAAGGGAGGAACGATGAAAAAAATTGTCATCCTTTTCATGGCGGCCTTCCTTTTGATGATGCCCGACCTATGCTTTGCCAACGGGCCCTATATTGTGGATATGCGGGCATCGTACCGCCATCCGGTCACCGGCGTGATCGAAGACTCCGGTAAAAACGAGGGCATCGGTCAAGGCATGGCCGAGGGCGTGCTTCATCCCCAGGCTCTTTACGAAGAAATCGGGGGCAGGCGCTATTTAACGCTGCGCCTTCACATGATGGATAATATTTCAAAAGTAAGCATTGGCGTGCAACGAAAAGGGGGAAGCGGTTTTAGCGGCGTTAGCTACGAAAACCCCCAAGGCGGCGGCGAGTGGAAAGATTTTCGCATTCAATTGCCGGCGAAGGATTGTATTATTCGCCTAAGCCTGTTCATCGACGCCATGGGCCGAGACGTTGTTTTTTACGGCGACATGGGCAAGATGACGGCGGGCAATACGGATTTCGTATCCTCCGCCAAATCGGCGCCTGCACAAACAAAAGGGGCCGCACAAAAAGCGTCACCTGCCAAAAGTACTCACAGTCCGAAGCCGAAAGTCGACAGCGCCGCGCCGGCTCAGGTTGCTTCGACAGCTCCCGGGGCGACGTCTTCGCCTGCATCATCTTCAGGTAATGTATCGTCCGATACGCCGACAGATGATCACACCACAGACGGCGTTACCCACGGCGGCGCGTCGGGTCTGGGGGATACGGAAAGCGACATCGGGTACGAGCACGGGCTTTTAACGGAAGATTCTCCCGAAATTCAAGAGATGGAAAAGGGAGAAAAGGGGAAAGACGAGCAAAAGGAAGCGCCCAAGAAAAAGGCGCCCTGGGGACCGGCGACGCGCATTATGTTTGCGTCCTTTATGGCGGTCATCGTCTTTTTGACCTGCGCATCCTTAACGGCGGGAGCGGTATTCTATTTCTTGGCAAAGAAAAAGCGCATGCTCAACGAATTGAGAGAGGAAGATGAGGATGAAGACTTCAGTTTTGAAGATTTTTAGTGTAACATTGCTCTTCCTTTTGCTCACGGGATGTGTGGATCAACAATCGAAAAAAGCGAAAAGCATCGACGGCGATCACGCGCGGATTATTACCACATCGGCGGCTTGTGCCGACATTATGGACAAGTTGGATTTAGATCTCGTCGCCATTGCGGATTCCAAATTGGAATCGCCGCCGGCGCGATACGCCAACTTGCCCACCATCGGCATGGCCATGAATCCGGATATGGAAAAAATTTCATCTCTCAATCCGGATTACGTTCTTTCGCCGGCGAGCCTTATGCCCGATTTACTCCCCAAGTATCGAGCGGCTGGCATTCATTTCGGTTTCGTGAACCTATCCAATGTGCCGGGGATGTACCGTTCCATTGAAGATTTAGGTCATTTATTCAACCGGGAAAAAGAAGCGGAAGCCCTCGTAAAAGATTACGACGCGTTCATGAAAGATTTTAAATCGAGAAACAAAGGGCCCGCGCCGAAAGTACTTATTCTAATGGGTCTTCCCGGATCCTATGTTGTGGCCACGGACAAATCCTATGTAGGCAGCCTCGTCAAACTGGCGGGGGGAGAGAATGTCTACCCCGACGACGATCAGCAATTTTTAACGGTCAACACGGAAGATATGTTGGAAAAAGATCCGGACATTATTCTGAGAACGGCACACGCCATGCCCGACAAGGTGCATCAAATGTTTCAGGATGAATTTAAAAACAACGACGTCTGGAAACATTTCCGAGCCGTCAAAGAAAATAAAGTGTATGACCTTAATACGAAGATATTTGGTATGAGTGCCAATTTTTCTTACAAAGAGGCACTGGGTGATTTAGAAAAGGTGTTCTATGGACAAGGGAATTGACGAATTAAAACAAAAAGAACGGAGGCGATGGATTTCCTTCGCCGCCGTCGCCGTTCTCCTGGTCGTGGTCTTTTTCTTCTCCCTGACGGAAGGATCTTTAAAATTAGGTGTGGGACAAATTTTGCGCGGCCTATTCTTCTCCTATGACGGAGAAGTGGCGAGAATTTACGATTTGCGTTTTCCTCGCGTCTTTATCGCCATCTTAGCCGGCGCATCCCTCGCCACATCGGGTACGCTTTTGCAGGCGGTGATGAAAAACCCCATGACCGATCCCGGCATTATCGGCATTTCATCGGCGGCAAACTTTGTTAACTCCATGGTGCTCGCACTATCGCCGGCGCTTATGGGTTGGTCGCCCCTTTTGTCGATTTCCGGCGGATTGTTGGCGTACTTTTTGATCTATACCTTGGCATGGGACGGAGGCGTTCGCCCGACGCGATTAATTCTCGTGGGCGTAGCGTTGAACATGACCTTTATCGGCATCGGCGAAGGCATTAAATCCATTATGGGACGAAATTTAAGTGCCACACAAGCGATTATCGAAGGAAACGTAGCGCAAAAAACCTGGAGCGATGTACACATCCTCTTCCTCTACGTGATTATCTTTTTAATCGCGGCGCTGTTTACCATTCGCTCTTTAAATTTGCTGAGTTTGGAAGATAAAACCGCCCGTGCCCTGGGCGTGCGCGTGGATCGCGATCGCTTTATCGTGGCGTTAATCGCCATTATCTTGGCTTCCGTTACCACGTCGGTGGCGGGCGTCATCGGCTTTTTGGGTCTCATCGTGCCCCATATCGGTAGAATCCACGTCGGTGGCGATCATAAATACCTCCTGCCCTTTAATATGCTTCTCGGCAGTTTGATTTTGCTTTCGTCGGACACGGTAGGGCGAATCGTTGCCTATCCCTACGAAATCCCGGCGGCGGTAATTATGTCCGTCTTCGGCGGTCCTTTCTTTATCGCTTTATTAAAGCTGGGAGGCGAAAACTATGGAGATTAAAAACCTAAGCTACGCCTACACCAAGGGCCATTTGATTTTAGACAAATTGAATTTAAAAGTAACCCCCGGCGCCATCACCACCTTAATGGGGGCCAACGGCTCAGGGAAATCCACTCTGTTAAAAATATTAAGTCGCCAAATGAAACCGAGTCGCGGACGCTGTTTGCTTCACGGAAAAGATATTTTTTCCTATCCGCCGAAAGATTACGCGCGGGAACTGGGCATCGTGCATCAACAAAATCGCATCATCGGCGATTTAAAGGTAAAAGATTACGTATCTTACGGGCGAAACCCTTATTTGAAACCTCTGCAAAAATATTCGGCGGAGGATATGGAAGAAATCGAACGCGCCATGGACATGACCGGCGTTACGGAATTGGCACAAAGGGAAATCAGAACCCTCTCCGGCGGTCAGAAGCAACGGGTGTTTATCGCCATGGCGGTGGCACAATGTTCCGACATTCTCTTACTGGACGAGCCTACGACTTATTTGGACATAAAATATCAGCTGGAAATTTTACGTCTCGTGAAAAAAATCAATGAAGAGCGCAACACCACCATCGTCATGGTATTGCACGATATTATGCAGGCTATCAATTATTCCGATGAAGTTATCGGCATGTACCACGGCAAAATCGTGTACCAAGGGGATCCTAAGGAAGTGCTTAACAGCCGAGTCATCAGTAAATTATACGGCACGGAGCTGGAACTGCTTCACGTAGGCGATGCGTCCATTGTGAAACCGAAGGAGGATTAGATGAAAGGATTTATTGCGTATTCGTCGAAGACGGGCAATACAAAGCGCATGGCGGAGTATCTTTACGACGCTTTAAAAGACGCTTACGATTTAACGCTTTTCGATCTGAAAGAGAAGCCCGATGTATCGACTTTCGATTACGGTTTAATCGGCGGCTGGTGCGATCGCGCCCTGCCCGATAAGGCGGTGATGAAAATCTTGGATCGCGCGCCGAAAAAGACGGGTCTCTTTTTAACCATGGGCGCCATGCCCGATTCCGAACACGGGGAGCGGGCTATGGAAGGTTTGAAGCAATGCCTCGCCGATCACAAAAAAGAAAACTTGGGCACTTACTTGTGTCCCGGGAAAGTAGACGAAAAATTGGCAGCGCGCATCGATCTGCTGGTCTTTGTGCCGAAGAAAGCGCGGGAGCAAATGAAAGAAGCCTCGGAAGAATCCAGAGAGGCGACGGAAGAGGAACTGAAGGAAGCGGCGATTTATTTCAGAGAACAATTGGAAAAAGGAGGTATTCGATGAAAATACGCACGACAAGTATGGCCATGGCAGCCATGATGAGCGCAACCTTTTTAGCGGCGCCCATTAATGTACTGGCCAAGGCGCCGGATATGGTACAAGGTGTTTACGCACAACCTTTTGCCGCCGGAGAACAAGCTGCGGCAAAGGAAAAACATTATGAACTGAAATGGGAATTGAAGAAGGCGGACAGTCCGGGAGATAAATCCATGGCTGCCGACAACATAGAGAAAGTAACAGCTGTGGAAAAGGACGGGAAGTGGACATTCACCATTTCTATCAAGCCGGCTTCGAGTCAGTATATTACTAAGTTTTATTACTATAAAGACGGAACCAGGCTGGAGGCTCAACAAAATGGCAATGACTGGTCCTTTACACTCGATAAAAAACCGGAGAAGACGATCAAAATTGCCTTTACCATTCCTATCATGGGAAAAGAACCGGACGCTTTACTCAATATTCTGGAGTATAACGAGATAAAAGGCGAGGAATCTCAAAATCCCGGAACTGAAAAACCAAACACGGGCGGCCCGAACACGCCCGATCCTTCGCAACCGAATACAGGCAAAACGACGCCTGAACAAAAACCGAAGGAAGAAGCGCCTATTGAAAAGGCGAAAAAAGCATTGGAAGCCGCCATTCAAAAAGCAAAAGGTGTTGATAATGCCCAATGGGAAGGAGATGTAATTTACGCTTTAAATAACGCCGTTAATTATGGAGAGGCCTATTTAACACAACCTACTGCAACCGAAGATGTCTTGTTATTAAAAGAAGCACAAATCAATTATCTTCTCGCTTTGGGAGAAAAGAGCAAGGGAATTCGGTTAAGAGATATAAAAGATCTCAAACCCAGTGAAGCAGAGTTTGGTGTTCATAGCACCTTTCGAGATATTGACCAATACATTGAGAAAAAAGAGATAGCGAAGGAAGGTGGGCGTCTTTACTGTATCGTTACTTTTAAACCAGTGGTAAAAGGCAATAAGACGACGTATGTGGAAGATTTTTCAGTTGATAGTCGAGACGATTTACTTGAAACGATAATGGTAGGAGATAAAGTTTATCCTAAAAAAATTAAAGCATCACCTGGCTACGAAAGAACTATTACTATTGATGGTGTTAAAGGTGGAGTAACCTTTTCCCGTGAGGTTGAGATAATACCCTCTAATGGCAAGAAAACTTTAAATTATTGGTGTGATTGCCAAGAGTGGACAGCATCGGATATGGATTACTTAAGTTCAAGCGATATTAAATCATGGCGCGATGCTCTAAACGAGGGAAGAAAACTGATTCAATCCAATGAATTGACACAAAGTGAATGGAATAAATTTTCTGACAAAACGTCGTGGCTAATGCGTAGCTTTAAAAAAGCAACAACGGCTGAATTAGATTTTTTCAAAGCAGAGATAGCAAGAAAGAAGCAACGGGATTTATCTATATATACAGAAAAATCCCAAAAAGAATTTAATGCTCTTTTAGATCAGGCATTGAGTGAAGTAAATAGTGGTAAGTTATTAAATAAAAGGTTATCTGAATTGAAACAGCAGATTAACAGCTGGCACGGTGAATTAAAAGCCCCCGAAAAACCGAAAGAGGATAAGAAAGATAAGCCGAAGGAAGACAAGAAGGACGACAAAAAAGACGAAAAGAAAAAGAAACAAACTATTCGTTACGACGTGCCGGTAGAACTTGTTAAATCCGACGGAAGTAAATCCATGGCATCCTCTGCATTAAGCAGTTGGGCGACGGTGGATGAGTATGACGGCCACTACACGTACTATGTGCAATTTAAGCCCATGAAACTCGGAGAGAAGGACGGTCATTTAACCAATCTTTTCTATTATGAAAACGGAAGAAAATACCAAGCCCATTATCACGGCGGCGATTTATGGTCTTTCACCTTAGATGAAAAAGTCAGTAATCAAAAAATTGCCGTGTGGGTCGATATTATGGACGAAATGGCTGGAGGCGCCGGCAAAGGCGAACAAGAAGCTTATATTCAATTTAATTGGCGTCGCGCTCAGGAAACCAAACGCTTTGACGGCGAAGTAAAAGAGCCCGAAAAGAAGAAGGAAGATGAGAAGAAGAAGGATGAAAAGAAGAAGGCCGACGAAAAAGCCTTAGAGCAAAAGAAAAAAGATTTCTTAAAGGCTCAAAAAGAGCGGGAACGGGATGTCGTATTGCGAACATTCCACGATGTTCCCGCAGGTTATTGGGCAGTGGATGCCATCGCCCACAGCTATGCGCGCGGTTATTTTAAAGGCGAAGGGGAAGGACGCTTTGCGCCTGAACGCGCCATTACCCGTGGCGAATTTGTTTCGATTCTCGGCAGAATGGCAGGAGCGTCTGCGTCCAACACGGCCACGGCTTTCGGTGATGTTCCTTCCGGCGCCTATTACGCAGGCTATGTGGCATGGGCGCAATCGAAAGGCATTGTAGCAGGTGTCAGCCAAGGACGTTTTGAACCGAACCGCACCATTACGCGCGAGGAAATGGCAGTCATGCTGATGAAGTTCCTCGCTTCCCAAAATAAATCCTACGCCGCGACGAGCTACGGGAATTTCTCCGACGGAAGTTCCATTGCCGGCTGGGCGAAGGATTCCGTGGACAAGATGACCCGTCAAGGCCTTTTGTCGGGCATGGGCAACGGCGATTTTGCACCGAAAGCTAATTTCAGTCGCGCACAAGCTGCCCAAGTTCTTTACACAATGGATCTCAAAGATATGAAATAAGGAGTTTTACGATGAAAAAATTATTATCTATTACACTAGCCCTCGTCTGTTTACTCGTGCCTCGTTTCGTTCACGCAGAATCGAGCAAAACCTATGAAGTTCCCGTGGTTTTAAAACACGCTTCCGCCGAAAAGGAATCCATGGCCAACAAAGCACTTTCCCCCGTTGCGGAAGTAAAGGAAGAAGGGGGCAAGATGCACTATAAAGTGTTTGTAAAGCCTCTCTCTTTCATGGGTCAACAAGGTAATTTAACCAATCTCTTCGTCACCGCCGGCGGCAGAGAAGAAGCTGTAAAGGTTGCAGGTAAAGGCGAGTTTACCCAAAGCTTCAGCTTTGTCAGAAGCGGAAAAGAAAATGTAGTCGACGTCGCCCTATGGGTCGATGTTATGGATCAAATGCAAGGTGGCCAACCCGGCGCCGGCGAACAAAAGGCGCGCTTGGCTTTCGATTGGAACAGCGCCAAACTTGTAAGCGCACCGGAAGCGAAAAAGATGCCGAAAGCGCCCGCCGCTCCCAAGGCGAATGGGAACAAAGACGTTACGATTATGGTCAACGGCAAAGTCGTTCCCTCCGACAGCCCCGTCTTTATCGAACAAGGACGCACCATGGTTCCGCTTCGTTTTATTTCCGAAGCTTTAGGCCTTAAAGTGAACTGGGACGGCAAAACCCGCACGGCCATCGTCGGCGAAGGAAAAAATGTCATGAAGCTCCCCATCGGCAAAAAAGTAATTCTTAAACATGACGGCTCTTCTAAGGCAATCGACGTGCCTGCCATGATTCGCAATGAACGCACCATGGTTCCCATTCGTGCCATCGGCGAAATTTCCGGCGCAAAAGTCAATTGGGACGGAGCCAATCGCCAAGTGATTATAAATAAATAAGAAGCGGCCGGTTTTCCGGCCTTTTCCTTTAGTAAGAAAGCAGGTACTTTTTGATTAATAAACGATTAATACGGGAGGTTCCTCAGTCGAAGATCTACATTCAAAAGGCGGTAGGTCTTCAGCTGCTGGATCTTTTGATGAGCATCGGCTCGACGGCGCTGTTAATTGCCCTTCTTAGGCAGTTTCTGTCGTTTGAAGGGGAACATGTACTACCTCTATGTGCAGCCATTCTTTTGATCCTCATTCTCCGATTTTTCTTTTATAGAAAACGCCACGCCATCGCCTACGAGGCTTCCGTAGACGTTAAACGTCTGTTGCGGAAACGAATTTTTACAAAGCTTATGGGATTCGGAACGGCGTATCGGGAAAAAATTAAGACGGCGGAAGCTGTGCAGATTATGACGGAAGGGGTGGATCAATTGGAGATTTATTTCTCCGCTTATCTTCCTCAATTTTTCTACAGCATGATGGCGCCTTTGATTTTGTTTGGGGTGATCGCCTATTTCTCTTTAAAGGTGGCGATTATTCTTTTAATCGGCGTGCCCCTCATTCCCCTGGCCATCGCCTTGGTGCAAAAGTTTGCGAAGCGTATTTTCGCAAAGTATTGGGGAAGCTACACGGAAGTAGGGGATCAGTTTTTAGAAAATCTCCAAGGTTTAACCACTCTTAAAATTTATAAAGCCGACGGCCATCGCCACGATTTAATGAACCGCTCGGCGGAAGCTTTCCGCATCGCTACGATGCGCGTGTTAACCATGCAGTTGAATTCCATTATTATAATGGATTTAGTGGCATACGGCGGCGCGGCCATTGCCCTTGCCGCGTGCATCGGCTGTGTTCGCGAAGGAAGCTTGAGCCTATACGGCGCCCTCTTTATTCTGTTTTTATCCGCCGATTACTTTCTGCCCATGCGCCAATTGGGATCTTTCTTCCACGTGGCCATGAACGGCATGGCGGCGGCAGACAAGATGTTTGATCTACTGGATCTTCCCGACGACGCAGACGGCACAGAGGATGTGGAAGGAAAAGAAGTAGGCCTTTTTGCCAAGAGCTTAAGCTTTTCCTACGACGGCGAAAAAAATGCCCTACAGGATCTTTCCTTTGAACATAAGGGCAAGGGTCTTATCGGCATCGCCGGGCCTTCCGGCTCGGGGAAATCCACCTTGGCGGCGATTTTATCGAAGCAGGTAAAACATTATGAAGGCAGATTGAAATTTTTCGATACGGAACTTTCCCATATTCGGGAAGCCGGCTTATTGGATCGCGTCACCTATTTAGGCGCGGGAAGTTATTTAATGAGCGGCACGGTAAAAGAGCTTTTGGATTTTGCAAAGCCGGGAGCTACGGAAGAGCGTATGTGGGCGGTGTTGGAGCAGGTGAATTTAAAAGACTTCTTTAAAACCGCCGACGGCCTTCATACAGTTATCGAAAGCGGCGGCACGAATTTAAGCGGCGGCCAACGACAACGTTTAAGTCTCGCCATGGCTCTTTTAAAAGACAGCGACGTATATATTTTCGACGAAGTAACATCGAATATCGACGTGGAAAGCGAAGAACACATCGTGTCGGAACTTTATAAATTGGCAGGCGAAAAACTCGTGTTGTTCATTAGCCATCGCCTGGCCAATATTAAGAACGCCCATGTTATTTATGTATTGGATCGCGGCGAATTGAAAGAAAAAGGAACTCACGATCAATTGGTAGCGATGAATGGAATTTACGAATCACTTTGGGCGCAACAAGTCGCCTTGGAAGCTTATCGAGGGGAGGGAGATCATGCGTAAACATTCCCAGACCATGCTTCAGCTCATCGGAATGGTGAAGCCTTTAATGGGCGTCATGTTGCTCGCCATTTTCCTCGGTGTGCTGGGCTTTTTATCGGCGACGGCCATTTCCACTATTACGGCATGGGGACTGGTGAGTCTTGCCAAAGGGGAAGTCGTCGGCAATTATGTAATCACAGCCCTCATCGTGGCAGGTTTAGTGAGGGGGCCTCTCCGCTACGGCGAGCAAATGTGCAATCACTACATCGCCTTTAAAATTTTGGCGATTATGCGCAGCCGCGTCTTTACCGTACTCAGAACATTGGCTCCTGCCAAACTCGAGGGTAAAGATAAAGGCAATTTAATTGCCCTCATCACATCGGATATCGAATTATTGGAAGTCTTTTACGCCCACACCATTTCTCCCATGGCCATTGCCACGATCTATTCGGTTGTGGCGGTGATTTTCCTCTATACTTTATCGCCATTTATGGCACTTTACGCCCTTATGGCCTACGTGATCATGGGGATTGTCGTGCCCGTATATCTTTCCGGCAGAAACCGCGACCTCGGTTTACAGGGAAGAAATAAAAACGGCATACTGAGCGGAAAAGTATTAGATGGCCTTCGCGGGCTTCGGGAAATCCTACAGTACCGGGGAGAGGAACGCTATCTTCGCCAATTAAATGGGGCGACAGACGATGCGATTCGCGTCGGGCGGAAATTAAGCAAGGAAACGGGATTTGGCGGCGCCTTTACCACGGCCGTCTTATCCGTTCTCCATGTAGGCCTTTTCGTCCTCGGCGGTTTTCTCTATACGAAAGGACTCGCCGCAGGAAGCGACGTCATCGTGGCCATCGTCTTTATTATGTCCTCCTACGGGCCCACGCTCGCCCTTTCCGCACTTGGAAATACGTTGCAAGTCACCTTTGCATCGGGCAATCGGGTGCTGGATTTGTTGGAAGAGACGCCTCAGGTGGAAGAAAAAACAGACGGCATCGATACGTCCTTCGACGGTGCCAATTTACACGACGTTTCCTTCTCGTACGGCGACGAATTGATTTTAAAGAATATGAGCCTCGCCGTGGAAAAGGGAAAAATTTTAGGCCTGCAAGGAAAATCGGGATCGGGTAAATCCACGATCTTGCGTTTGCTCATGCGTTTCTGGGATGTGGACAGCGGAGAGGTTTCCATTTCGAAAGAAAACATTCATAACATTAACACTTCGAACTTGAGAGATATGGAATCGTTCATGACCCAGGAAAGCCATCTCTTTAACGACACCATTGCCAACAATTTGCGCATTGCGAAAGCAGACGCCGATGACGGGGAACTGGAGGCGGCTTGTCGCGACGCATCCATACATGATTTTATTATGTCTCTGCCTCAGGGCTACGATACCCCTGTAGGGGAAATGGGCTCCAAACTTTCAAGCGGCGAACGTCAACGCTTAGGTTTGGCACGTGCCTTTTTACACGACGCGCCATTCCTTCTCCTCGACGAGCCCACGTCCAATTTAGACAGTTTAAACGAAGCCATCATTTTAAAATCATTGCAGGAAAAGAAAAAAGACGTCACGGTATTAATGGTCAGCCACCGCGCTTCGTCTCTAAAAATTGCCGACGAAGTGATCGAGATGGAATCTTACCGAGCGTCGTAAAAATTAAAATCGCAAACAAAAAAACTCCGCGTCGGCGGAGTTTTGCGTTTTGCGTAAAAAGTGGGCAACAAAAAAGTGCGGTCATCCGCACTCCTTTTTTATTTATGCAACTTTTTCAAAGTCGTCTTTGCTTGCGCCGCAGAGGGGGCATTCCCAATCAGCGGGAAGATCTGCAAATGCAGTACCTGCATCGATACCGTTGTCCGGATCGCCTTCAGCAGGGTCATAAATATATCCGCAAAGTGTGCATTCGTATTTGTCCATGTTAGGAACTCCTTTCAAAAGTTATATTGTCAGCGTAACTTTATTATACCCTGCAGAAGAAAAATATAACACCGAAAGAAAGAATATTTTCCAAGTATATAAAATTTTACTCGGGCGTTACAAACCTTTGATTTTGGGTAAAAAATACTCAGAGAGGTGAGGGTTATGGAAGGAAGGCGTTGGATCGAGGGATCTGTCCCCAGTGATATGCTCATGCTGCGAGAATTTATTGCCGGCGCCATGCGCCAGGCGGCGTCTTATGTGTCAGATCGGGATCGTTTATTTGATATTCGCCTGATCATCGACGAATTACTTTTAAACGGCGCCGATCACGGCAATGCATGGGATCGAAAAAAAGAAGTGTATCTTCGCATGGAATTTATTCCCAACGGGGTGAAAATTGTCGTGCGCGATGAAGGCAGGGGCATCGATTACGCTCCCGAAGGCTATGTTTGCACCACGGATTGCTGCAGCGGTCGGGGACTTTTTATAGTGGAATCCATTTGCCAATCGGTGGCCTATGAGGGCAACTCCATCGAATGTTATATGGAACTTTCTTAATTACTGAAAATAAATGTATCTATTCAAGGGAAATAGCGTTATAATAGTTTAGTTAAAGGATTGGGTGTACCGATCCTATTTTTATGGAGGCATTTGCCGGAAAGGAAGTTTATGGAACGACAAGATATTCGAAACATAGCCATTATCGCCCACGTCGATCACGGTAAGACGACATTGGTCGATGTTTTATTAAGGCAATCGGGGGTGTTTCGTGACAATCAAATAGTCGCCGAGCGCGTCATGGACTCGGGGGATATTGAAAAGGAACGGGGCATTACGATCTTATCGAAAAACACGTCCATCGTCTATGACGGCGTGAAAATTAACGTCATCGACACGCCGGGCCACGCCGACTTCGGGGGGGAAGTAGAGCGTGTTTTAAAAATGGTTTCCGGTGTCGTCCTTTTAGTAGACGCCTTTGAAGGACCTATGCCTCAAACGAAATTTGTGCTTAAAAAAGCCATCGAACTGGGCCTAAAGGTTATTGTGTGCATCAATAAAGTGGATCGTCCGGGCGCCCGTCCGGAAGAAGTGGTCGGCGAAGTATTGGATCTTTTCATCGAGCTCGGCGCCGACGAAGATATTTTAGATTCACCCTTTATTTTCGCATCGGCAAAAGAAGGCTGGGCTTCGGAAGACAGCGACCAACGTGGCGACAACATGAAGCCGCTTTTCAACGCCATTATCGAACACATCGATCCTCCGGCGGGAGATAAGGACAAGCCCGCTCAGCTTTTAATCTCCACCATCGATTACAGCGATTACGTGGGCCGTATCGGCATCGGCAAAATCGAAAACGGAAGCATTCACAAAAACGATCAAATGCTCCTTATAAACGCCGCCGATCCCGACAAGAGAAAATCGGTTAAGATCAGCAAAATCTACGAATTTGAGGGCTTAAACCGCGTGGAAAAAGACGGATCCACCGCAGGCAATATCGTCGCCGTCACGGGTATCGACGATATTAATATTGGCGACACGATTTGCGATCCGGACTTGGACGAAGCGTTGGAGTTTGTAAAAATTTCCGAGCCTACCTTGTCCATGACCTTCGCCGTCAACAATTCGCCTTTTGCAGGGCGAGAAGGGGAGTATGTAACCTCTCGTCAACTGCGCAACCGCCTTTACCGCGAACTTGAAACCGACGTCAGCTTAAAAGTGGAAGATACGGATTCCACCGACGCCTTTAAGGTAAGCGGCCGCGGCGAGCTTCACCTTTCCGTACTCATCGAAAATTTACGTCGGGAAGGTTTCGAATTCCAGGTATCCAAGCCGGAAGTTCTCTTTAAAGAAGTGGACGGCAAGCGACAAGAGCCGATGGAGAAAGTCACCATCGACGTGAACCAGGAATTTGTCGGCGCCATTATCGAAAAGCTCGGTCGTCGAAAGGGCGAACTTTTAACCATGCAAGAGCCCAGCGGCGGCTATTCCCGTTTGGTGTTCCGCATTCCCGCAAGGGGTTTAATCGGTTATCGACAAGAATTTATTACCGACACCAAGGGAAACGGCATTATGAACTCGGAATTTGAAGGCTATGCGCCCTATAAAGGCGACATTCCCCGCCGCAAAACCGGCTCGATTATTTCCTTCGACACGGGTACGGCATCGGCTTACGGTTTACACAATGCCCAAGACCGCGGGGATCTTTTCGTCGAACCCGGCGAAGAAGTTTACAGCGGTATGGTCGTCGGATCGTCTCCCAAGGGTCTTGATTTGGAAGTAAGCGTCACCAAGACGAAGAAGCAAACCAATGTCCGCGCATCGGGAAGCGACGATGCACTTCGCCTTTCTCCCATTAAGGATTTAAGTTTGGAAGAGGCCATTGAATTTATCGAAGACGACGAGCTTATCGAAATTACGCCCCAATCCTTTAGAATCAGAAAGACGATTTTAGACGCCAACAAACGCTATAAGGCAAACAAAAACAAATAGGAGGCAGTTATGTCCACGGAACGTGCGCTGGCTTATTTACGGGAAAAAGGTTATGACGATCGCGTGATCACATCGGACGAATCCACGGGCACTGTAGCCGAAGCGGCATCGGCTCTCGGCGTGACGGAAGGGGAAATCGCCAAATCCCTTACCTTTCGCGGAAAAGAAGGTGAGGCAATATTGATCGTTGTGGAGGGGGATAAGCGCATCGACAACAGTAAATTTAAAGCCACTTTCCACACCAAGGCGAAAATGCTGAAGCCCGATGAAGTGGTGGAAGAAATCGGCCACGCCATCGGCGGCGTCACGCCCTTCGGCGCAAAGGAAGATGTGGTCATTTATTTAGACGAAAGTTTAAACGCCTACGATGTGGTCTATCCCGCCTGCGGCTCGTCGAACACGGCGGCGAAATTGACGGTGGAAGAACTTCAAGGCCTTTTCGGAAAAGAAAACATGGTGGATGTTACGAAATAAGACGATCGTTATCTCAGTCTTTGACGTATAGTAGATTTTCTCTGCTATACTCAAAGCAAAGGGGGAAAGCGACATGGAAATGAGCCAAGGAATTCAAAATTTCATCGACGAGAAAAAAGAAAAGAAGCGCAGAAAAAAACGCCGGAAACGCCGTCGTCGCATCGTGTTTTTCTTTATTCTCCTGGGAATTCTCGCCTACACGGGCACGCTGGAAAATCTGTACCGATCGGCGCAAAACGGCGGTGGCGAACGGGCCTTTTACACGGCAAAAGAAATGGGCGGCCACGTTATGGAACGAATGCCCGAATTTCGTCTATGGCTTGCGGACAAACTAAATTACATCGCACAGTTTTTGTAAAGAGCTTCGGCGTGTGCCGGAGCTTTTATTTTGCCTAGAGGGGATCGAGCCTTCATTGCTTTTAAGGGAAAGCTGTGGGAAAATGAGAAGAGGAGGCCCTATGTTTGGATTTAAGAAAAAACCGAAGACGCTATATGAGAAAATAATCGCCGATCCCACAACAGACATCGGCGAAGACGGAAGTTTTGAACTGTCCGTGTTGCGCAGGGAAGAAAAAGTAGAGCCTGTAAACACCGATCCCTTGGACGTGGGGATAATGGAATATTTCGGACGGGAAGCCTTCAGCATCGAACACATCGAAAGCTTTTTTGAAAAACACAAGGCCCTGGAAGCCATTCCTCATTTTGAAAATTGGCTTTACGCCTTCGATCAAATGGACAGACCCTTTTTAGGATTGAGTATTTTGCTCATGCGGGATTCTCAGGTTATCGAGGCTGTAAAATTCGGCATCTATCTGACGCAATTTACCGATCTCTCCCATAAAACCCAGGCGAGGGTGATCGTAGAAAACTTAGGAAGACATTCGGCATTTAGTTACTACGCCTTGACGGCGCTTTTAAGAAGCGATCGCGGAAGCCACGCTTTTTACGAATTAGGTTCCGGCCTCGAGGGGCGGGGACACGATATGTACGATATAATGGCGCGCGCGCTTTTAGAGAAAGGACGACAATGAAACTAGGTAAAGTACAGGAATTAAAATTAGTGGAAAAAGGGGAATACCTTTGGGCCACCGACGGCGTGGAGGAAGTACCCATTCACGGAAAAAAACGAGCTCCCGGCGGCGAGATGCGCCCGGTATTTCTCTACAGAGAAAACAACGGCCAAATCGTCGGCATGTTGGAAGAGCCTTTTATACAAGTAGGGGAAGTGGCGAAATTAAAAGTTGTGGACAAATCGAAAATCGGCTACTTCGTCGACATTAATGCGCCCAAAGATATTTTACTTCCCTTCTCGGAAGCCACAGAGCGCATTAAAGAAGGAGAAAGCTATCTCTTTACCATGTATGTGGATAAATCCGAGCGTCTGGCGGTGACCATGGAAATTAAAGACGTACTTTCCACCGACAGCCCTTACAAAAAAGATGATCGCGTCACGGGCACGGTATACCACGTTGGAAGAGGGGGCGCCCTCGTCGCCATCGACGACAAATATGACGGCATGATCCCGAAACAGGAAATGAAGGGAATTTACCGCGCCGGAGACGAAGTGGAAGGGCGCGTCTTTAATGTTTTAGACGACGGCAAGCTCACCCTCTCCCTCCGCGCCTATGCCCACGTGCAAATGCTCCAAGATTCCGATGTATTGTACGATCTTATGGGAGAATACGGCGGCGTACTTCCCGTAGGAGATAAATCCGATCCGGAAGAGATTATGAAGCTCACGGGTCTTACGAAAAAAGCCTTTAAGCGTGCCGTGGGCAAACTTTACAAAGAGGGCAAAGCCATTCCCGGAAAGACCGAAACGAGACGGAAGTAATGGAAGTCTTCGATCGTATTCATCTTGACGTCATGGATTACGACGTCAAGGGAAGAGGGCTCGGAAAAGTTGACGGTGCCGTGGTGTTTTTAGACGGCGGTGAAATCGGCGACAAAGTGGAGGTAGAAATCCTTAAAAAGAAAAAGAATTTCTACGAGGGAAAAATTATCGGCTACGACAAAAAGTCATCTCGCCGGGTGAAGAACCCTTGCCCTTACGACCGCTGCAACGGCTGCGCCTTTCTTTCCCTCGAGCGACAATCGGAGCTTGCATGGAAACGGGAGCGAGTTGCGAGCGCCGTGGCTCGCATCGGCGGCATAGACACAAAGGTGGAAGAGGTAATCACCGGCGGCGATGTTTTCGGCTATCGCAACCATATGCAATTTCACGTAAAAGGCGGCAAACTTTGTCTCTATGGAAAAGAGGGAGAGCTTATCCCCATTCGCCGCTGCCTCATGCAATGGGAAAGGGGCAACGAGATCCTCACAGCCCTTCAAGGGGAAAAGTGGCTCGCCGATATTCAAACCGTAGGCATTCGCACAACCCGTGGCGGCGAGGTGATGGTGATCCTCGTCGGCAAAAAAGATATGAGCGATCGCCTACTTCACGATGCCGTCGCCTTCGCCGTGGAGGAAAAGGTGGATTCCCTATACTATTCGAAGAACAAAAATCCACGCTTTCATTACGGCAAAACCTTCGAGCATCTGTATGGCAAAGAAACCATTGAGGAAACCCTTGGGCAGTTTCGCTACGGCGTCGGCGCAGGCAATTTCTTTCAGATCAATCCCTACGGCGCCGAAGCCATTACCCGCGAAGTGACGAAGAACTTAATCGGCGCGGAAACCGTGGTGGAACTTTACTCCGGTATCGGCACCATTACATTGGCGGCGAGCCGCATGGCGGGGCAAGTGATCGGAAACGAAATCTCGGAAATCTCCGTGGATTACGCGCGGCAAACCGCCGAAAATAACGGCGTCACCAATGTGCGCTATATTGCAGGCCCCGCAGAAAAAATGCTCCCGAAAATCGCCGAGGAAGAAACCATCGACGGCCTCATCGTCGATCCGCCCCGGGCGGGGCTCGATCCAGTCGTCGTGGATACCCTTTTAGAATCCAAGCCTAAGCAAATACTATACGTCAGCTGTAACCCCTCTACATTGGCGCGGGATCTGGGGCGGCTGGTGGCAGCATACGATATAGAAAAAATACAACCCATCGACATGTTTCCCCATACCGCATCGGTGGAGACGGTGGTGAATTTAAAAATAAAATAATCGCAAGTGATCTATTGAAGAAATCAAAGAGACCCCCAAAAAATTGGACGAAGGAATCCGACGCTTGGGGGTCTTTTAATGGCAAAAATGGATGCTTCTTAAAGTAAAAGCGGAGGGAAATTTGTGTATCAAAACTATTGTAAATGAAATACAAAGTAGAAGAATTAATAGAGAAAAAGTTGGGCTGTTAAAATTAAGAATTCAGATCGAAAAGCATAGCGATATTATTGTGATTAATAACGAGAGTATAAAGGAGAGGACCATAGGCAGGCGCAAAAGAAAAATTTAATGTTGCTATTGACAAAAATGGTGAGTGAAAGCTAATATATAGGCATACAGAACGAGTGTCGGTCGATTGGCGGTGAGGTTTTGACAAAAAGAAATATAAAGGATCCGGAAGAAAGAAAACAGGAGCTTATAAATATAGCATCCAGGCTTTTTGAAAAGTATGGATATGAGAAAGTTTCTGTTCGAGATATTCTCGCAGAAGTTAACGGTGCACCTGGAATGTTTTATTATTACTTCAAATCAAAAGAAGATATTTTTTTGGCGTGTATGGAAACATATTTTGAAGAGAAACTAAAAAATAAGTTGGATATACTTCAAAACAATGAAATAGATTACGAAGAAAGAATAAAAACTTTAAGGGAACTTATAGTAAAAGATATCGGTCAGTTTACGACAAGATATAACTTTTCAAAGGAGAGTTCAATTACAGATAACTCTTACAGGCTATGGGAATTGATTCATTACATTGGAAAATTTATAGACGTCTATTCAGAATTTATAATTGAAGGGATCGAAGGCAAAAAAATAGAAAATAATATGGGAATAAATAGAGAAAATGTGAGGAGTTTTGCAGCTTTTATTTTATACGGAGCTGTCGGAACAATATATAATGACTATATTATTAAGGGAGAAAACAAAACAAATTCAAGTGAAGCCTTTGGAATAATAAGCGAACTATTTCAAAGACCTCAGTAGAGAAAAATAAAATATAAGTATTTTACAAGGAAAACATCAACGGTGTTTTCCTTGTATTAGTTTTAAGGCAAATGAACGAACTCGTTCGGTAAGGAGGTATGTTTTAGATGAAAAAGAAGAAATCAATCAAAGATATTATTTCCTACAGCGAAATAAAAAAAGGACAACTTGTAGGAGGAATATTATTTGTTAGTCTTGGGATGCTATTAAGTATTTGTCCAATTTTGGTGATATACAAAGTCATAAAATCTCTATTTTTATATGGGAAATTAGAACAAAGTACAATTCAGTTCTGCACCTATGGACTTGCAGCAGTGGTATTGTCATATTGCTTAACTTACATTGGCGGTATTTTATGCCATAAGTTTTCATATGTTTTAATAGCTAACTTAAAAAAGAAGATATTATGTCATATTGGGAATCTTCCTTTAGGATTTTTTACCGGAGACAACAAGTCAAAAATAAGGCAAGTATTAGGATCGGACATGAATCAAATTGAGGGTTATTTTTCTCATCAATTACCAAATTTAATTTCAACATTAGCACTAATTTTAGTAATGATAGTTGTTATGTTGAAGATAAATTTAATATTAGGTCTTACGACTTTGTTAATTATATTTGTCGGTTTAGGAATTCAGATTGCAATCATGGCAAAGATTATAAAGTCGGGTGGACTTGAGAAGAACTTTGCGATTTTGGATCAAATTAATTCAGCAACTACTGAATACGTTAAAGGTATGCCGGAAGTAAAAATATTTGGAACAGGAGTAAAATCATTTAAAATTTTCTCAAAGTCAGTAGGAGAATATAGAGATTTTACAAGTTCGATGACATCAATGATAAGACCGGGATTTGTTTCATTTAGAATGTTTATTTTATCTGTTGCTACATTCATAGTTCCAGTAGGAATACTTTTAATGTCACGAAATAATAACTTGGATTTCGCTACAGTCTTTATTTTCTATTTGATTCTTGCACCTGCTATTAGTGTACCTGCATTAAAACTTAGAGATTTTGCAGAAGGAATGAATTTACTAAATGAAGTTGTTTTGAGAATCTACGAAATTATAGATCAAAAAGAATTGTCAATTAAAAATAGCGAGGAAGAGATAAAAGGTCATGATCTTGAATTCGAGAATGTAAGCTTTTCTTATGGAAATGAAGAGGTTTTAAAGAATATAAGCTTCTGTGCTAAACAAGGAGAAGTTACAGCATTGGTTGGCTATTCGGGAGCAGGCAAATCTACCATTGGAACGCTAATACCCAGATTTTACGATCCTTCAGAAGGCTCTATTAAAATTGGTGGGGTTAATATAAAAAATATTCCGATAAACGTCTTAATGGACAAGATAGCATTTGTTTTTCAAGACAGCGATCTTATCACAGATACAGTATTCAATAATGTTGCTATGGCAAAGACAGGTTCTACAAAAGATGATGTTATAAAAGCCTGCAAAAAAGCGAGATGTCATGATTTTATTGAAAAACTCCCTAATGGATACAATACTGTTTTGGGTAAAGGAACTTATTTATCCGGGGGAGAGAAACAACGTATTGCAGTGGCAAGAGCGATTTTAAAGGATGCACCAATATTAGTATTAGACGAAGCAACAAGTTTTGCTGATTCTGAAAATGAATATCTTATGCAATAAGCTTTATCTGAATTGGTTAAAGATAAGACAGTTATCATGATTGCGCATAGGCTAAATACCATAGAGCATGCAAATCAAATCTTAGTAATATCTGATGGAAAAATTGCAGAAAAAGGTAAGCATAAAGATTTAATCGTCGCAGATGGAATATATAAGCGACTTTTTGATATTTATAAGAAGACAAATATTTGGCAAATGGATATAGAAGGGAGTGAGAATGAATGATAAGAAATATTACTTTAGGAAAGATGAATAATATAAGAAAATCCATTATCTTAAATGTTTTGGCATCTATTTCCAACCTTATACCATTTATTGCTTTGGCGAAAATTGTAGAAACACTATTTTTGAATAGAGGAGCAGATAGTATAGATACGAGCCTTTTATGGAAGTATTTTGGGATAATGGCAATATTTTTCTTTGTGACATTCTTATTGGAAAATTTAGCCACAAAATATACCTATGGACTTGGATACAAGGCAAGTGCAGATGGAAGAATAGAGCTTGCAGACCACATAAGAAAACTGCCAATAGGTTATATTTCAGGGAAAAGTTCAGCAGAGATCCTAGATACATTAATGAATGATTTTTTCAAAGTTGAAACGGCAGTAACTCATCAATTACCTCAATTTTTCAGTGGTATATGTGTAGCGGTTCTTTGCTCAATATTATTTTTGATAATTAATATAAAAATGGGAATAGCAACACTTATTGGATTGCCAATTTCTGTTCTACTTCTTACACTCATGCAAAACTTTCAGAAAAAAATTTATTTGAAAACAAAGAGAATGAGGATAAAAGAGGAAGAAGATATTAACGAATATTTGGATGCTATTAAGACTCTAAAAGCTTACAACAGCATAGATGATACATTAACAAAACTTGAAGAAGATATAGATAATTCAAAAGACGCAAATATTAAGAGTGAGAAAGGAGTTGGTTCATTAACTACTATAGCAAGTATGATTTTAAGAATAGGACTTCCTTTGATGAGTTTAGTTGGTTCCTATTTATTTATAAATGGATCTTTGGAAATTGATACATTTTTAATGTTCTTATTTGTAGGCACAAGGATTTTTGATCCCTTGGAGCTTGCACTTGTAAATTATACAGGACTACAAATGGCATCAGTTTCAGGAGAGAGAATCATTAATTTACTTAACGCTAAACCTATGTCAGGAAATTCCGATGTAAACGAAAGCAACAAAATTGAAATTCACGATGTTTCATTTTCATACAAGGAATCTAAGGTTATCGATAATGTTTCATTAGATATTAATGAAAATGAATTAACTGCTTTTGTTGGTTACTCTGGCTCTGGGAAATCTACACTCATTAAATTAATTTCCAGATTTTATGATCCTAATGAAGGGACAATTAAAATTGGTGGAGTAGATTTGCTAACAGCCGACCCTGATAAATTAATGGAAAAATTTTCTGTTGTGTTTCAAGATGTGTATCTTTTTAAAGACACAATTTATAACAACATAAAGTTTGGAAATGAAGATGCGAGTAAAGATGAAATAATGAATGCTGCAAAAATGGCAGGAGCTTATGACTTTATAGTCAGAAAAGATGATGGATTTGAAACTATGATTGGACAAGGAGGAGCGACCCTGTCCGGAGGTGAGAAGCAAAGAATATCAATAGCGAGAGCAATATTAAAAAATGCCCCAATAATACTGCTTGATGAAGCAACATCTTCGCTTGATCCCGAAAATGAACTTATTATACAAGAAGCAATATCAAATTTAATTAAAAATAAAACAGTTGTGGTTGTAGCCCATAAATTAAGAAACGTAATGGGAGCTGATAAAATTGTTGTTTTAAACAAAGGAAAGGTAGAGGAAGTTGGGAAGCATGAAGAACTTATTAAAAATGAAGGACTATATAAAGACTTATGGAATTATCAAGAAAAGTCTAAAGAATGGAAGATAGTACAGTAATAATCAATTTTAAAGGAGGAAACGTATGAAAACACAAAAGAAATCATCAAAAAACGCAGTTACAGCCGGTGTTTTAATTGCACTTTACTTTGTAACATATTTAGTTATTGGGGCAATATCTATGCCTGTCCCTGTTTTATTTTTACTAATGCCGATGCTTGTAGCACTACTTGCTGCACCAACCTATCATATGCTTCTTGCAAAGACAAAGTCAGCTACTGCTATTGTAATCGCAGCTATCTTACCAAGTATTTTATTAGTTGCAACTGGACATATTACAATTGCGCCATTAGTGGCAGTGCCTGCCGGAATAATTGCCATGTTCATAGCAAAAGGTGGAAATTATACAGACTTTAAGAAAAATACAATGAGTCATATGTTTTTTTCTCTAAACTTATTTGGAGGATTCTTACCAATTTGGGTTATGAGAGAAGCATTTTTTGAAAGTGTAATAAAAGGTGGCTTAGATCAAAGTTTTTGTAACACAGTAAGGGCATGGACACCAATATGGATGTTACCGGTTATGATTATAGGAACATTTATATTCTCTTTAATTGGTTCTTATTTTACAAAGAAAATACTAAATAAAAAGTTGGAATCCGCAGGAGTTTTATAATGGAAAATTCAAAGTTTGTTCTGGGGTCAAAATATGACCTCAGAACAAAACTTATCTTGCTTATAGGCGCGAATATTTTAATTTTTTTAGGATTTGATTGGCTCTATCAAAGCCTTATTACATTATTTTTTCTTGTCATTATTATTAGTGATGGTTATAAAAAATCTGCTATAAGGTATATTTCATTTTTTGTAATAAGTCTAGCATTAGAAAAAGCTTTTGCCTATGTTAACATGAATTTTCTCTTGGATTTAATTTTATTTCTCTTGGCAATTGGAAGGAAATTTTTGCCGTGTATTATCGTAGGTAAATGGATTTTAAATTCTACATCTGTTTCCAGTGCAGTGGCAACTTTACAAAAATTAAAACTTTCAAAAGACTCGCTCATAATGATTTCTGTAATATTTAGATGTTTGCCTACTATTAAAGACGAATGGAGTCATATAAATATGGCGATGAAAACGCGAGGAATTAATTTTAACCTAATAAATTTAATAAGGAAACCAACATTAATTATGGAATATTTTTTTGTACCCTTATTCGTAAGTGTGATAGAAATTGGGGATGAACTCTCTCAATCAGCCATTATAAGGGGACTCGATGCTCCTGTTAACAAAACAAGTAGACACCTAATTAAGTTTAGAAAAAATGATATTGGTGTTCTATTTTTTATGATTTTAATTTTATCAATAATAATATTTATGAAAGTATCAGGGTGGGATTTATGATTGAAATTAGAGAATTAAGTTTTAAGTACAAGGGAGGATCTGATTACTCATTAAAAGATATAAATTTGAAAATCAAAAAAGGGGAATGCATTCTTCTATGTGGTAGGAGCGGTTGTGGAAAATCCACTCTATTAAAGCTTATGAATGGCATAATACCTGAGTTTTATGATGGGGACATTTCCGGCAGTGTCATGGTCAATGGTATGAATACATTTACTACACCAATTTATAAATTATCTAGGGATGTAGGTTCAGTTTTTCAAAATCCCAAAACACAATTCTATACAACCAATACAACCGATGAAATTGCTTTTGGTTTAGAAAATTACGGCATAGAAAGGGAAGTAATTAACAAAAGAATTGAAGAAGTCGAAAAAGAGCTTCATCTTGAAAACTTGATGAATAAAAATATATTCAATCTTTCCGGAGGAGAAAAGCAGAAGATTGCTATAGCAAGTATTTACGCATTAAACCCTGAGATATTTATTCTCGATGAACCGTCTTCAAGCTTAGATATAAAGTCAATGAAAGAACTATCACTCATAATGAAAAAGCTTAAATCTTTAGGGAAAACTATTATTATTGCAGAACATAGGCTGTGGTATTTAAAAGACATTGTCGATAGAGCAATATACTTAGAGGATGGACAAATCATCAGAGAATATAGTATGGATGAAATTGAAAATCTAAGCGAAGATGAACGAATGAGAACAGGACTTAGGCATTCTGATTATAAGGCTATTGAAGGATTTGATGATTTTGAAACTTTAAATAAAGGGACTTTATTAGAGTTAAAAAATCTGATATTCAAAAGAAATACCAGAACAATTTTGTCCATTGAGGATCTTAAATTTGGCTATGGAAATATTATAGGGATAGTTGGAGAAAATGGAATTGGAAAGTCTACTTTAGCAAAAATCATATGCGGATTATACAAAGCAAATAAAGGGAAAATTTTAAAAGAAAATGAGAATTTCAATATAAGAAGCAGATTAAATGAAAGTTTGCTTATCATGCAGGAGGTGAACTGTCAGTTATTCACGGACACTGTTAAAGATGAAATAGTATTAACCTCAACCATTAAAGATGATTATGTTTTAGATACTTGGCTAAAAGATATGGAGTTGAAAGATATTAGCGAGAGGAATCCTCACACCTTGTCAGGAGGACAAAAACAGAGAGTCATTATCTTATCAGCTTTACTATCCGACAAGAAAATTCTATTTTTTGATGAACCAACTAGCGGATTGGACTATAGAAATATGAAAATAGTAGCTAAAAACATAAAGAAAGTAAAGGAAGAAGATAAGTTGATTTTAATAATATCCCATGATGTTGAATTTTTAGAGTCAGTTTGTGATAGGATTGTAGAACTTGTTGAGAGCCGAGATACTTAAATGGGAAAGTTAACCTTTAGATTTATTCAATTTAGAAAGCTATGGATGAAATGACTTGCTCTATGCTACCCACCCAGGTGACCGTGAACTTAAAATTAAGATAATCGAAAAAGATCTCTTGAAGAGATCAAAGAGCCCCCAAACGTTGGACGAAGGAATCCGACGCTTGGGGGTCTTTTTGTGAAAAGAATGCATCCATTTTCCCTGGCGAATCAATGACAAATAGTCCTTAAGAAATCCTTAAATTTATGCCGTAATCTTCAATTAAGAAAGAGGAGGTTATTATGGATCAATTTATTTTGGAAACAAAAAAGTTATCGAAGGTATTTGCCAGCCAAAAAGCTGTAGATGGTATATCCCTAAGAATTAAGGAAAATTCAGTTTATGGACTACTTGGGCCAAATGGAGCCGGCAAGTCTACTACATTAAAAATGATCACCGGCATGTTGCATAAATCATCGGGAGATATTTTATTTGAAGGGCACCCATGGAGTCGGAACGATTTAGCAGATATAGGAGCCCTCATTGAAACACCGCCTTTATATGAAAATTTAAGCGCCAGGGAGAATTTAAAAGTAAGAACGTTATTGTTAGGATTGCCTGATTCAAGGATTGATGAAGTTTTGGAAATTGTAGGTTTGAACGATACCGGAAAGAAGAAAAGCGGCCAGTTCTCTTTAGGCATGAAACAAAGACTGGGAATCGCCATTGCATTATTAAATAATCCGAAGCTTTTGATTTTAGATGAGCCGACGAATGGACTGGATCCATTGGGAATTCAAGAATTACGTAGCTTAATAAGAAGTTTCCCCGAAAAAGGAATAACTGTGATTTTATCCAGTCATATTCTGGCGGAAGTAGAACAAACTGCGGATCATATAGGGATTATTCATAATGGGCAATTGAAATACAAAAATATTATGGATCGCCATGAGAACTTAGAGAAACTTTTTATGGATGTTGTGAAAACCAGAACGGGGGCATAGCATATGACGAATTATATTCTTGCAGAAAATTTAAAACACAAGCACAGTTTCTTGAAAAAGTTATTGCTCATTATGCCACTATTTACAATCTTATCATCACTCTTTCTCATGCCAAGTTATTTCACCACGAATTCCTATAACTGGTGGTATGTCATTATCATGCCGGCAACATTCGCCTTAATACCGGCCATGATGGATAGAAAAGAAAGTAGAAAATTAAATTACAGAGCTGTTTTTCCGCTCAATATTGATCTTCAAAAGGTGTGGGTTTCAAAAATAGTAACAGCTTTGCTTTATATGAGTATAGCTGCAATGGTTCATATGCTGGGAGTATTTATTTTTCAATCTTTTGTGGGTGAACAACTAACACCGAACTATGCATTTCTGACATTGTTATGTGCAAGTGTATTATTAATTATAACTAATATATGGCAAATCCCATTTTGCTTTTTCTTGGCAAAAAAGTTCGGCTTTGTCGTAAGTATTGCAATCAATGCCGTGTTGGGTTTAGGGTTAGGAATTATGTTATCCGATAGAGGTGCGTGGATTTATTGCCCGTATTCCTGGGGAATTCGATCAATGGTTCCTGTTTTGCATATTTTACCGAGTGGTGTTTTAATAAAATCATCAAACCCGATGCTATCGAACACATCCATCTTTCTTCCTTGTATTTTATCTATATGTCTATTTACTTTACTGACATTGATAAGTGCAAAATGGTTTTCGAAGCAAGAGGTAAAATGATGTTGAATATTATCAAATTCGAACTTTATAAAATGAAGCACACCTGGCTTCCTTGGATTCACATCCTTTTACCCATTGCATATTCAGTGTTTTTTTACGTAGCGTCAAATACGACCGGTTTAAAAAATTTTGAAGAAACGGAGATAGTACAGACCTATTTCGTGATGTTAGGAGCAATGCTTCCAATAGTCTGTAGTTTTATTACATCCAAAGTTGTCGATATGGAAGCAAGTGCGGGAAATTTTCAGGTGCTTTTATCAACGACAAAATCTCGAACGAAGGCTTACCTTGGAAAACTGATTGTAATGGAGTTGGGATTTATTGTTTCGTTAACGTGGGCCGTTATCATTTTTGCTGCTTTATCCGGATATCAACACGCCCTTGATTGGATCATTGAGTTATTTTTAATTTTTATTAGCAGC
This sequence comes from Aedoeadaptatus coxii, assembly GCF_001553115.1. Classification (GTDB taxonomy): domain Bacteria; phylum Bacillota; class Clostridia; order Tissierellales; family Peptoniphilaceae; genus Aedoeadaptatus; species Aedoeadaptatus coxii. The sequence goes on along the minus strand of NZ_KQ960173.1, from coordinate 41,972 downwards.
ATAGCTTTGTATATAATTCATACGTGGATTGGGTTCGCATCTAGTAGCGGCGCATCGATTGGATTGGGTTTTATAGAAACAATGATATCTTTACTTTTGATGACAATTCTTGGTGATAATATTTGGTACTTTATTCCTTGTACATGGCCAACCAGGCTTCCGGCTACGTTTATTATGATGCGAAACGTTTTGGATAGTTCCTATTTTTACAGAGAGATAAGACTGTGGAGTTTTGTAGCGACTCTTATGATCCTCATCTTACTTATTTCTTCGATCATTTGGTTTAATAAGTGGGATGGAAAGACTGCCGGTGATTAATAAGGGGGTAATATTATTTTAAATGAGGAGGTGACGGAATGTCTTTAATTCTTGCAGTTGATGATGAGCTGGACATGCTCGATCTAATAAAAAACATTTTGAAAAAGAACCACCATCAAGTTCATATATTCCAAAACCCTTTAGACATCGATAATAGCAAACTTAGTCAATATGATTTGATTCTGCTCGATGTGATGATGCCGGGTATGGACGGAATTCGTTTTTGTAAAGAGATTCGAGGTAAAGTAGACTGTCCTATTCTCTTTTTAACCGCAAAAACGATGGAAGACGATATCGTCGAAGGGCTATTAATTGGTGGAGATGATTACATTACCAAACCATTCGGTGCAGCAGAACTAGTAGCTCGTGTCGAGGCGCATTTAAGACGAGAAAAGCGAGAACGGCACACGAGTTTAAACCTTGGTGACATTCGATTTGATTTATCTTCCAATGAAGTGTTTGTAGCGGACAAAAAAGTTCATTTGACAAAATCGGAGTATCAAATTTCAGAATTACTGGCAAAAAGAAAAGGACAAGTATTTTCAAGGGAGCAATTATACGAGCTTGTCTTTGGATTTGATGGGATAGGCGATGCATCTGCCATATCGGAACATATAAAAAACATTAGGGCGAAGTTCCAAAAGTATGGGAAAAATCCAATTGAAACAGTATGGGGGATCGGATATAAATGGAATTAAAATCAAAAGGCCAATCTCTTAATAAGGTACTTTTCAAATATTTATTGAGTATTACATTGGGGCTCGTCATTTCCGTTGGATTAATCCTGGGTTTTATGAATGTTTCTTACCAATTTAAGTGGATCGTGCCTGCAAATTATACTGAAACTTCAATTCTTGAAAGAAGGATGGACATTGCCACATCAAAAAAATTCCAAAAGTCATTGCTTCCGGACAATACATCTTATTTGTTTTTATCAAAAGATGAAAAAGTGATAGAAACAAATATGAATAAGAATATTCAAGATAAGGCAATTAACTATCACAAAGGCTCCGGTTACTCTAATGCGAACTTATCCTTTATAGAAATACAAAGGTCAGATGGCTATGTCATCGTTGCTTATAATCTAAAACCTTACTACTCAAATTCTTGGATGCAACAAACGCTTCCGACAATCACTATTTTGTTCGTGTCTTTACTCATAACATTTTGTTTTACGAGTATCATTGCCATTACTTTATTTTGGGCAAGGCGAATTTCGAAAGAATTAAATCCTTTGCTACAGGTTTCAGAAGAAATCGGGAGACAAAATTTAGATTTTCAAGTTAAAAAATCAAATATTCAAGAATTTAATGCCATATCAGAAAGTTTAGAAAAAATGAAAGTAGGATTAAGTCAATCATTAAGAACAAATTGGAGAGAGGCAGAAAAAAAGAGGAATCAGATTTCAGCATTAAGTCACGATATAAAAACACCGGTTTCAATCATAAAGGGAAACTCAGAATTATTAGGAGAAACAGATCTAACAGAAGAGCAGGAAATGTATCTTAACTATATTAGAAAAAATACAAACCGCATTAGCCAATATATCGAGACCTTAATGCTTTTGAATAAATCGAACCAAGTAAATGAATTAAATTTTCTTGAAGTAGAAGTAGAGCAATTTGTAGAGAATATCAAAAAATTAACGAAAGAATTCACATCATCTTACCAGCTTCATCTTTTAGTAGATAGTAACTATGAGAATAATTTTTTGATTGTGGATACGAAAGAATTTGAGCGAGCTTTTCTGAATATTCTCAGTAATGCAGGGGAACACAGTCCTATAAACTCGACCATAAAATTAAGCATATGCTCTAAAGAGGACAATCTGGAAATATCCATATTGGATCAAGGATACGGATTTACTAATGAGGATTTAGTATATGCAAAAGATCAATTCTATCAAGGAGACAAAAGTAGACATTCAAGACAAAACTATGGCATCGGATTATTTGTCGCCGAGCAAATTATTAAGAACCACGGTGGAAGTCTTATCTTAGAAAATAGAACTGACGAAATCGGCGCGAAAGTTAGCATATTATTACCTGTAACGAATAAACCATATAGGTGATTCGCCACCAAAACGAACAATGGATGTGTTTCATGATGCACTTTCACTCCGCTTAGATACCGGTAATTTACAACTAAAACAAATGAAATCCCAAGCGTGAAGAGATAACGTTTGGGATTTTTTTTATTTTTTTAAAAAAGGGGATAAAAATTTAGTTCCGGGGTATATAATGAATGATAACAAATATCAAATATTTCAAATAAAAAGGAGGACATTATGTCACAAGTAGGAAAGAAGATGCCGGAGTTCACAACGAACGGCTACAACCCCAAGAAAGAAGAATTTGTAACGGTATCCAACAAGGATTTTGAAGGCAAGTGGAATGTTCTCATGTTCTATCCCGCAGACTTCACCTTCGTCTGCCCGACGGAACTGGAAGATATGCAAGAGCAATATGCTAAATTGCAATCTCTCGGCGTGGAAGTTTACTCCATGTCCTGTGACACACACTTTGTTCACAAAGGTTGGCACGACCATTCGGAAGCCATTAGTAAATTGGAATTTACTATGCTTGCCGATCCCCACAAAACCATTGCCAGCGATTTCTATGTTTTAGATGAAGCGGCAGGTCTTGCACAACGTGCTACGTTTATTATCGATCCCGATGGCGTGATCCAAGCGGTAGAAGTTAATGCTGACGGCATCGGCCGCGACGCAAGCCAAGTTTACGACAAGATTCGCGCTGCTCAATATGTTCGCGAAAATCCGGGCGAAGTATGCCCTGCAAAATGGAAACAATCCGGCGAAACGTTGACTCCGGGCTTGGATCTCGTCGGTAAGATCTAATGCTGGACGAAACCTTAAAAAATCAGGTGAAACAGTATTTACAACTTCTCGAAGGGGAAGTTGTATTTTCTGTTAGCTTGGATGATTCTGAAAATTCCAAACAGCTGAAGGGTTTTGTGGAAGAGATCGTCGGTCTTTCGGATCGCCTGCATATGGAAGAAAAGGAGCTTGAGCTGACGCCGAGTTTTGCTCTTTCTTCCGGCGATCGCGGAGGCATCGTCTTTGCCGGTGTGCCTTTGGGCCACGAGTTTGAATCTTTCGTCTTAGCCCTTTTGCAAGTAAGCGGACGCCCTCCAAAGATTGAAGAGCATCAGCTGGAGAGAATAAAGTCCATCGATCGTGAATTGGCCTTTGAAACGGTCGTAAGTTTAAGTTGCCACAATTGCCCGGAAGTGGTGCAGGCGCTGAACATTATGTCGGCGGTAAATCCAAAGATTAGCCACCGCATGGTAGACGGCTCCATGTTCCAAGAATATGTGGACAAAAAAGGCGTTATGGCCGTGCCCGCAAGCTTCTTAAACGGAGAAAGTTTCTATAACGGCAAGATTAATTTAAATGCCATACTCGATAAAGTGACGGGCAAAAAAGAGCGTCCTTCGTTGAAGGATAAGCCCCTTTACGACCTCCTCGTTATCGGAGGAGGCCCTGCCGGCGCCACGGCGGCGATTTACGGCGCGCGCAAAGGGATTAAAACGGGTTTGATCGCCAAAAATTTTGGCGGTCAAGTGGAAGAGACCCTCGCCATCGAAAACATTACGGGCTTCCCCTATACGGAAGGACCAAAGTTTATGGCGTCGGTGAAAGAGCATGTCTTAAAGTACAAGGTAGATCTAATGGACGAAGTGGAAGTGGAAAACATCCACAAGGACGATGTCTTGAAGATCACCACCGACAGCGGCGAGCTTTTGGCGAAGACGGTGGTCATTGCCACCGGCGCAAAATGGCGTCTGATCGGTATTCCCGGCGAAATCGAATTTCGCAACAAGGGCGTAGCCTATTGCACCCATTGCGACGGCCCCTTATTTAAAGGGAAAAAGGTTACCGTCATCGGCGGCGGCAATTCCGGTATCGAGGCGGCCATCGACTTGGCAGGTCTCGCCAAAGAAGTGTTGGTTCTCGAATTTTTGCCGGATCTTAAAGCCGACAGCGTTCTTCAAGATAAGTTAAAGACTTTAAGCAATGTTCGCGTCGTCACTAATGCGGAAACGAAAGCTTTGGAAGGCGGCGACAAACTTGAAAAAATTCGTTATGTCGACCGTATCAGCGGAGAAGAACACGAAGAAGCTACCGACGGCTGCTTTATTCAAGTCGGCCTCGTACCCGTGACGGAATGGGTGGAAGGTATTGAGAAAAACAATCGGGGCGAAATCCTTGTCGACGAAGTGGGCGCCACCAGCATGGAAGGCGTTTTTGCGGCGGGAGACTGCACGAACAGCGTCTTTAAGCAAATCGTAATCGCCCAAGGTAGCGGCGCTACGGCGGCTCTTGGAAGTTATCAGTATTTAATGCGGCAATAAAAATAAAATCACAAAATCATAAAATTGAATCCTCCTGTGAAATCGGCAGACGGTGAAAAACTGTTTGCCGATTTTTTACGTCGCCATTTTCGATTATGAAAGTTTTAAATTCTATTCTTTTCGGTATCTATTGTTTATAGAAAAGAGGTTTTTATGTTTTACGATTATACAGTGAAAGATATCGAGGGGAAGGATGTGTCCCTTTCCCAATATGAAGGCAAAGTTGTCCTCGTGGTGAACACGGCGAGCAAATGCGGTTTTACGAAACAATACAAAGGGCTGGAAGCGCTCTATGAAAAGTACAAGGACGAGGGTTTCGTCATCTTAGGTTTTCCCTGCAATCAATTCGGCAGTCAGGAGCCGGGGAGTAATGAAGAGATTCAAAATTTCTGCGACATTACGTTTCAAGTGACGTTCCCCATGATGGCGAAGATCGACGTCAACGGCGAAGAGGAAGATCCTCTTTACACTTTCCTGAAAAAGGAACAGGGCGGCCTTTTCGGCAAGGACATTAAATGGAATTTTACGAAATTTCTCATCGACCGAAAGGGCAACGTCGTCGATCGGTTTGCGCCGCAAAAATCGCCGGAAAGTTTTGAAGACGCCATAAAGGCGTTGCTGTAAAAAGATAATGAAAAAAGACGGGTAGTCCGTCTTTTTTTATACCGTAATCGTAAAGTGGTGGCGGCGAATCATTTGTAAATCGCAGGATTCGGCGGCGCCCTTTGTATTTAAAAAATTGCCCGTAATGGCGGCGTTCATGCCGGCGTGTAGCGTCGCTTCTCCTTCGCCCGAAAGGAGTTGCCGTCCTCCGGCAAGACGCAAATAAGCGTTCGGCAGAATGTGACGAAAGATGGCGACTGTGCGGAGGAATTCGTCTTCGGCTATGGGCTGTCGTTCCGCAAGGGGCGTTCCTTCCATAGGGCTTAGGATGTTAAGGGGCACCGATCGAATGCCGAGGCCCCGAAGGGTGAGTGCCAAATCCACGCGATCTTCCCGTGTTTCGCCGACATTAAAAATGCCGCCGCTGCAGACTTCGATACCTAAGGATTGGGCGTCTTGTATGGTTTGAATTTTTTCGTCGTAGGTATGGGTCGTGCAGATGGAAGGGAAGTAGCGGCGAGAGGTTTCCAGATTATTGTGTAGTCGTTCGAGGCCCGCTTCTTGTAACAGCGCCAATTCGTCGCGATGCAATAAGCCGCCGGATAAGCAGAGTCGGAGATTGGTTTCCCGTTTCAGCCGGCGATAAAGGTGCGCTACATTTTCCACATCTCGTTTCGAAAGCTTTCTCCCTGCAAAGACGAGGGCAAAGTGACGAATGCCGGCAGCGTCTGCGCATTTGGCGTTTTCGATTACTTTTTCGTCGTCGATGGTGTTTAAAAGATCCACCCGGCCCTCGCTTACAGAGGATTGCACGCAAAAAGCACAATCTTCCGAGCAGTGGCCGTTTCTACCGCGCATAATGGTGCAGAGATCGAATGTGTTTCCCAACAGAGCGCGTCGAATAGCGACGGCGCTTTCCATTAAAGTATGTAAGGGTTCATGGTAAAGTGAGAGGGCATCTTCCCGTTGGAGTTCGTAGCCTTTTATAATTTTTTCCGTGGGTATCATGTAATATCTCCTCGTTTTAACTGCTCGAATTCTGAAATCGACATTCTAATTGTATAGGAATTTCTTAAAATTTAAAAGTAGCAAAAATATCAAAGTAAAAGAGTGCGATTTAAATTGACTGTATATTTTCGAAGGTATATAATTAGTGAAAACGATTATCATGTTGCAGTTCAGCGACAAAAATCTTTTTTAAAACATATATTAAGGAGGAAAGAATGGATTTTAATTTATCTAAAGAACATCTGGAAGTGCAAGAAAGAGCGCGGAAATTCGTCGAAGAACGGGTTCTTCCCGGCGTCATCGAACGGGATCAAAACTCGATTTACCCCATGGAACAATACCAGGAAATGGTAAAAGCGGGTTTTGTCGGTTTCCAATTCGACAAAAAATACGGCGGTCTCGGAAAAGACTATATGTCCTATATTTTAACTATTGAAGAATTAGGCAAAGTGGACGCATCTCTTTGTGTTCTATATTCCGTTTCCCTTTCTCTCTTCCTCGGCGGTATTTTAAAATACGGCACGGAAGAACAAAAGAAATTCTTTATCGGCGGCGTGGCTGACGGTTCCATTACCGGTTGCTTCGCTTTAACTGAAAAGAACGCAGGTAGCGACGCAAGCGGCGTACAAACCGTAGCGGTTCGCGACGGCGACAATTACATTATTAACGGTACGAAACGTTTTATCACCAACGGCAAGACGGCAGATTATGCCATGCTCGTCGCTAAAACCGATGTTGACGCTCCCGGCACCAAGGGCCTTACGTCCTTTATGGTTCCCACCAACACACCGGGATATGAAGTGGTCGGTTTGGAAGACAAAATGGGCCTTAGAAGTGCGGAAGTTGCCGAACTTAAATTTACCGACATGGTCGTACCCGCATCCGCTCGCCTCGGCGAAGAAGGCGACGGCTTCAAGCTCGCTATGGAAACGCTCAACGGCGGCCGCGTCGGCGTAGCCGCACAAGCTTTAGGTATTGCAAAAGGCGCTTATGCTCACGCCATCGAATTTTTGAAGAGACGTGAACAATTTGGCAAACCTCTTTACAAAAATCAATACCTCGCATTTAAAGCGGTTGATCTCAGAAACATCATCGATCAAGCGGAACTTATGCTTTATAAAGCGGCTTGGTTGGAAGATCAAGGCATTCAAGATCCCAAGGCTTGCGCTCAAGCAAAACTTCTTTGCTCCGACGCCGCTATGGCTGTCACAACAGAAGCTATTCAATTAATGGGCGGGGAAGGCTATATGAAAGAATTCCACGTGGAACGTATGATGCGCGATGCTAAGATTACGCAAATTTACGAAGGCACCAACGAAATTCAACGTATGGTCATTCAAGGACCGGTCTTCAAATAATGGAATGAACGCAAAAAGCGGTAGATGAGAGAAATCTCACCTGCCGCTTTTTATTTTTTGCGATACTTCATTTAACGGAATCTTCCGTCGATGGGAATAATATCTCCGGTGATGTAGCCGGCTTCGTCGGAAATAAGGTATTTTACAAGACTTGCGATTTCTTCGGGTTTGGCAAAACGGCAAACGCCGACGTCCTCTTTCAACGTGTCCAGCTCCTCCGTGCTAAAATCTTTTCGCATCATATCGGTATCGACGATGCCGGGAGCCACGGCATTGACGCGAATGCCGCTGGGCGCCAGTTCGTAGGCCAGAGCTTTCGTCAAGGCGTTGACACCGCCTTTTGATGCGGAGTAGCAGGTTTCCATACTTGCACCTGTTTCGCCCCAAATGGAGCTGATGTTGATGATGACCCCTTCGTGACGGGCAAGCATATGGGAAAGGGCTCTTTTGGAACTTAAAAAAACCGAATTCAGATTGGTGGCGATGATCTCCTGCCATTTGTCGAAGGACATGTCCTGGAGGAGAGAATAGTGAGAAATTCCCGCATTGTTTATGAGAATATCCACGTGGCCGAAATTTTTCTCCGCCACATAGAATAAGTAATCCACCTCTTCTTCCCGGCTGACGTCGGCTTTGACGGCGATAGTGAGCGGATTGGTTTTGCGCAGTTCAGAGAGGAGCTGAAGGGCGGCCTCCTCGCTGTTGTGGTAACTAATGACCAATTTGTATTCAGGATTTAATTTTTTCGCAATGGCGGCTCCGATTCCCCGTGAAGAGCCTGTAATTAAAACTGTTTTCATAACCATTTTTTAACACATTTTAGATTCGTTTTCCAGATAAATTTAATAAAGGGTATAAAAAAAGGTTCTAAGGCAGGCGGTAGATGGGCTGCTTTAGAACCTTTCTCTTTAGAAAAATTGAATGGGCGATGCCAAGTTTTCCAAAAGGGCGACGACGCTCCACGCCGCCGTAATGCTGGATTTCGGATTGCTCGGATCGGGCTTTGATGTAATTTCCACTACGGCCTTGGCCTTATCATTTTCCACCGTCACGCGATGGGTATTGCCGCGGCTTTCGGGATCGGAGATCAAGCGGACGCCGGTGCGTTCGGCGCCGTTGGTGACGATGCCCGTGGCCACGGAAACATTGGTGTTTTTGGGAAAGCCCGCAATGGCTTCTCGAGCATTTCCCTCGAAGGCCGTGCACTTTTCATGTTCCGGCAAGAGCTCGCCCTTTAAATAAGGGGCGCCGTTTAAACTCTTCGGCGCTTTTGTGCTTTGAATTTCGCTCGTCGTATCCCCCATTAAAAAGAGGGTGCGCATAATGTCGAAGCCGCCGATGGCGCCAGAGGTAATGTGTACTTTACAGCCGGCGGTTGCGGCTGTCTTTTTAATGTGCTCGTAAAGGGCTTCATCTGCCAATGCGCCCACCGATGTAATCACTACATCTTTTCCCCCGTCGAGAAGGGGTGTGATGTATTCTTTTACGGCGCCGACACCTGCAATTTCCACGACGATGTCCGTATCGTCTTCTAAGAGGGTGTCGAAGGAGGGGTAGAGGGGAATGGATTTTCCGGCGACCATCACAGATTTTTCAGCAAGGGCGCTGTCGTAAATTCCCCTTAGGTTGTAAGATGATCCGAGTTTTTCGACGAGGGCGCGGTTTAAAATTTTCCCCAGCGCACCGTAGCCGATAACGGCAATATTTTTCATAGGTTCTCCTTTATTCTTTTACGAGAAAACCGTGGGCATCCAATGCGCTACGCACTTCCTCCAGTGTCTCCTCATCCTCTGCGGAGATCGTGTGAAAGTGGTAGCCGTTGGTAATGTTTTTAAGAGGTGTGCTCACGCTGTCGTAAATAGTATCCATAAAATGACGAACGTCTTTTCTCGACTTAATGTTCATTTCCGCTTCCACTTTGCCGTAAATACGGTGTTCGACATAGACATCTTCCACTTTCGCCCCGAGATCCACGATTAAGTTCAATTCGTCGACGATTTGATCGTCTCGATGTTTGCATTTAAAGATGCGGTAAAGGGTGCCGGCTCCCTCCATCATGTAGCCTCGATTGGTAGATGTAATGGGAACATTTTTGGCGCGCAGCAAACTAATATCGCCGACAATAACTTGTCTGGAAACATTAAAATGCTTTGCCAAATCGTCCCCTGAAACCGGGCGCTCGGCGTGCGATAAATAGTCTTTTAAAGCGGAAAGCCTTTCTTGTTTACTTTGGGTCATGGCGAAGCCCTTTCATGGAAAGATCTAAAATCGGAGCGGAATGGGTTAGGGAGCCGCTGGAAATAATATCGGCGCCCAAATCTCCGTAGTCTTTAATATTTTCGAGAGTCACATTGCCGGAAAGCTCCACGAGGGCGCGGCCTGCAATGTAATCCACCGCCGATTTCATATCTTCGCGGCTCATATTATCGAGCATAATAATATCCGCCTTAGCGGCGACGGCTTCTTTCACCATGTCCATGTTTTCCACTTCCACTTCGATTTTTTTCATAAAGGAAGTGTAGCGCCTCGCCAAGCGCACGGCATTTTCGATGGAGCCTGCAGCGGCGATGTGATTGTCTTTTAGCATGACGCCGTCGGAAAGATTGTAGCGGTGATTGGTGCCGCCGCCGATGCGAACGGCGTATTTTGCAAACAATCTGAAATTCGGCGTCGTTTTTCGCGTGTCGGCGATTTGCGTGTTAGTGTTTTCAAGAGCAAGTGCCATTTGACGGGTGTAGGTGGCGATGCCGCACATACGTTGCAGGAAATTTAAGGCGACCCGTTCGCCGGTTAAAAGGGCGCGCAAGGGGCCGGAGATCGTGGCGATTTTGTCGCCCTTTTCTACCGAATCGCCGTCTTTTTTAAAAAATGAAACCTTCGTCCGTTGGTCGAGGAGAAGAAAAGCCCGTTCGAAAACGGGGAGGCCGGCGAGAATGCCCTCTTCCTTTGCCAGAAGATCCACACTTCCCGTGGCGTCTTCGTCGACGACGCTGTTGGTGGAAAAATCCTCTTCGTTAATATCTTCTTTCAGTGCATCGAAAATAATGGGATCGATTAAAAAATGCGGTAAGCCGAAGGTCATACAAACCCCTTTCTGTGGCGAATTAATTGCAAATGGCGAGCATGCGATCCAGAGGAAGCTTCGCCCGTTCGGCGAGAGCAGGATCCACGTGGATTTCGTTAATACCTTTTTCTAAAATGGCGGCGATTTTTTCGTTGGTGACTTTCTTCATGCCTTCGCAGATCATGTCGGGAAAGATGAATTTCTTATTCGGATAGTTCTTTTCCAATTCGTATAAAAGTCCTTGTTCCGTAATAATAATATTGACGTCACGGTCCAAGTCGCCTACTGCCTTTAAAATACCCTTGGTACTTCCCTTGTAATCCACGTGTTCCAAAACTTCCGGTTTACATTCGGGATGGGCAAAGACGGCGGCGTCGGGGTACGCATTTTTTAAATTGACGATTTTTTCCGGGGTCATTTGATCGTGAACCGGGCAGCATCCGTCGTTATTAATAAAGGTTTTGTCGGGGAATTGGCCTTGAATATTGCGCCCTAAATTGCCGTCGGGGATAAAAAAGATCGTATCGCTATCGATGGCTGAGACGATCTTCGCCGCATTGGACGAGGTGCAACAGTAATCGGAATGAGCCTTAATGTCGGCGGTAGAATTGACGTAGCAAACCACGGCGAGATCCGGATATTGTTTGCGCATCTCCTCGATTTTTTCCACTTGTACCATGTGGGCCATGGGGCAATCGGCGTCGAGATCCGGCAAGTAAACGTGCTTGTCGGGATTTAAAATTTTTACCGTTTCGCCCATAAATTCCACGCCTGCCATAATAATATGCTCTGCATCCAAATTGGTGGCGAGCTTGGCGAGGGTAAAGGAATCGCCGACTACATCAGCTGCTGCCTGCACATCGCCGTCCACATAATAGTGGGCGAGAATGACGGCATTTTTTTCTTTTTTCAAACGTTCGATGGTATTGATTTCCATAAAAACTCCTTAGAATCATAGCGTGTCGTGCTGAACAAACAACATCATACCACAAGACTATACAACTGTCATGACAGTAAGTTTTAAAATTGTTTCTTTTTTGTGCGAAGGCTATAATTTAAGAAAGGAGGTCTTATGAATATTTTTAAGTTTCTAAATAACGGGAAACCGTCTTTCCCATCTATGGATATAAATCAAGTCGATACCCTGGAAAATCCTTTTTTGCTCGACGTGAGAGAGCCCGATGAAACGGCAGAGGGCATTATTGAGGGGGCCCATTTAATTCCCCTGGGACAACTTCCCGATGAAATGGATCACCTGCCGAAAGATGACGTGATCTATGTCATTTGTCGCTCGGGCAATCGTAGCGGCAAGGCCTGCGCCCTTTTAAGTTCTCAAGGTTTCCAATGCGTCAATATGGAAGGCGGCATGATGAACTATACGGGGCCCACGATAAGGGGATAAGTTCTTTATTCTTGCGTTAAAAACCGGGCAAAGGGTATGATAGTATAAGAAAAAGGAGGCATACTATGGCAAAAGACATGAGCATTTATCGTTGCAAACCTTGCGGTTTTATTTACGATCCATCGGAAGGTGTTCCCGATTACGGCATTAAGCCGGGTATTCCCTTTAAAGAACTCCCTGAAGATTGGACCTGCCCGAAATGCGGCGCGTCCATTTGGATGTTTGAAAAGGTAGAAGAAAAATAAGAGACACCCTGCGGGGTGTTTTTTATTACGAGGGTTTTATCAATAAGGAGCATGATGTGGAGACAAGGATTAAAATAAACGAACGCTTATTGTCATCGCCTTATGTCATGCCGCCTATGGCGACAGAAGACACGGCGACAGGAGAGGTGACAGGCGGCATGATCGCCTATTACGAAAAGATGGTGAAAAATCCGAACTTCGGACTTTTTATTTTGGAACACGCCTTTGTGGAAGAATGGGGAAAGGCGAGTCCGAAGCAACTTTCCCTCGCAAAAGATGTCCATGTGGAAGGACATAAAAAATTAGTGGAGGCTATGAAACGCATTCGCCCCGACGCTCAATACTTTCTCCAGCTCAATCACGCCGGCATAAAGACACGGCGGGAGTACACGGGAGCGGATCCCATCGCCGTGGCGAAAAGGCCATGGGATAAAGTGTCCCGTTTAATGACGGCGGACGATTTCTCGCGAATTAAAGAGGCTTTTGCAGCGGCGGCCCTTCGCGCCAAGAAAGGGGGCTACGACGGCGTGGAGCTTCACGTGGCCCACGGTTATTTGCTCAATCAATTTTTGTCGCCTCTTACGAATTTCAGAGACGACGATTACGGAAAGGACCGGGTAAAGTATCCCCTGGAAGTTTTCGGCGCCATAAAAAAAGCGGTAGGCGATTATCCTATTGCCGTGCGCATCGGCGGTATCGAAACCATTGCGGGCGGCACCACGATCGAAGAAGGGGTAGAGGCGGCATTGCGTTTTGAAGAAGCGGGCGCCTGCTTATTGGATATGACCGGCGGTATGACGGGCTATGTACGTGGGGGACACGACGAGCCCGGGTGGTTCGGCGATCTTTCCGCTGCGGTAAAAGAAAAAGCGCGCGTCCCCGTAATGGTTACAGGAGGCGTCAAGACGAAAGAAGAAGCGGATACATTGCTGAAAGACAATAAGGCCGATCTTATCGGCATCGGCCGCGCCTTTTTACAAAACCCCGATTGGGGAAAATAAGAGCACACAAAAACCCTCGCTTAGCGAGGGCTTTTTGATTGCGTAAAGTTATGCTCGTTTTTCCATGGCTTGGAGTAGGCTTACGAGGAAGTCTCTTCCTTTTTCCATGTGTTGAATGGGGATGTATTCGTAGGGGCCGTGGAAGTTCATGCCACCGGTGAAAAGGTTGGGAGTGGGCAGCCCCATCCAGGAAAGTTTACTGCCGTCGGTACCGCCGCGAATGGGTTCGACGACAGGTTCGATGCCTTCTTCTTTCATAACGTCGACGCAAAGATCGATTAAATCCATATGAGGTTCGATTTTTTCGCGCATGTTGCGGTAGGTTTCGTCCAATGTAAGCTTGACGCGATCGCCGTATTTCGTATTGAGGAAATCCACGGCGGATTCAAAAATGGTGCACATTTTTTCCACTTTCTTTGCATCGAAATCGCGGATAATGTAAATCATTTCCGCTTGTTCCACATTGCCGCGGAATTGATCGAGATGGAAGAAACCTTCGTAGCCTTCAGTGTATTGCGGGCGCATTTGTTCGGGGAGCATGCCGTCAAGTTCCATGCCGAGGGCAATGGCGTTGATCATTTGGCCTTTAGCCGATCCCGGGTGGACGCTTACGCCTTGAATATCCACTTTGCCGCTGACGGCGTGGAAGCATTCGTATTGTACTTCGCCGAGGCGAGAGCCGTCTAATGTAAAGGCGATGTCGGCGCCGAATTTTTCCACGTCGAATTTGTCGACGCCGCGGCCGATTTCTTCATCGGGGGTAAAGCCGATGGCGAGCGGACCGTGGGGAAGATTTTTTTCGATAACGGTCTTTAACGTATCCATAATAATGGCGATGCCGGCCTTGTCGTCGGCGCCTAAAAGAGTGGTGCCGTCGGTGACCATAAGGTCCAATCCCACCACGTCGTCGAGGGCGGGGAAATCTTCCGGCGAAAGCACGATGTTTTTGTCTTTATTGAGTACGATGTCGCCGCCTTCGTAGTGAACGATTTGGGGATTGACATTTTCGCCTTTGGCGGCGGGGGAGGTGTCCATGTGGGCAAGCAAGCCTAAAGTAGGCATTTTTTTGTCCGTATTACCGTCTAAGTGGGCGGTGACGTAACCGTATTCGTCGACGGAAGCATCTTTTAAGCCCAGTTCCTTTAATTCATCGACGAGAATATGTGCCAAATCAAATTGGCGTTTCGTCGAAGGGAAAGTTTCGGAGTTTTCATCACTTGTAGTATAGACTTTCACGTATTTTGTTAAACGTTCTGTAAGATTCATAATACCTCCTTTGATCTACCTTGTATTGTAGCACAAACACGTGCTATACTCGCATTAATTTGAAAGGAGGTGCGCCATGTCCGTGGGCATTATCGGCGGCGGCGTAAGCGGCTTGTGTTTAGGCGTGCTTTTGGCGAGAGAAGGCGTCGAGGTTACGATTTACGAGCGTAAAAACAGAGTGGGTAAAAAACTCCTGGCCACGGGAAATGGCCGCGCCAATGTAAGCAATGTGGATCTGGATCGCCGCCATTTTCACAGCCGGGGGACGATTCCCTTCGATCCGAGTAAAACTTTTTCTCCCGAGGTGCGGGATCTTTTCTTTGAAAACTTGGGAATCGATTTAGTGGAAGAAGATAGGGGCAAACTTTACCCCCGCACCCTTCAATCACAAACGGTCCTAAACGCCTTGAGGCGTCGCTTTTCGGAGTGGGGCGGCGTGGAGGTAACCGATACTTTTATCGCCAAGATCGAGAAAAATAAAAAGGGCTTTTTGATTCATAGCAATGAAACGACTTACTGCGCAGATACCGTTGTGGTGGCGACAGGCGGCCTCGCCATGCCCGAATCGGGAAGCGACGGCAAAGGTTACGCTTTGTTAGAAGGATTCGGACATAACAAAACGCGCACATTCCCGGGCATTTCCGCCCTCGTTTGTCAGTCGCCTTATCTCGCCCATTTAAGCGGCACGAAAATCGAAGGGACGATCGCTCTTTTAAAAGACGAAATTGAAATCGATCGGCGAAAGGGCGAAATTTTACTGGCAAAAGACGGGGTAAGCGGCCCGCCCGTATTGGATCTGGCGCGGAAAGTCGGAGAGTCCCCCGGGAAGTACAGAGTATCTTTTCCCATGCTCAATCATTTGGAACAGACTGAACATTACCGAGAGTATTTAGAAGGACGCAGCTACTTGCCCGATACGGTGGAATCTTTTCTAGAAGGCGTCGTGTCGAAAAAGTGGGTCCACGTGATCTTAAAAGAATGTGGGATCAAAGGTAGCGACACGATGGATTCGTTGGAGTTCGATCTGCGCACCAAACTCTTGGATTTGCTTTTCGATTTTTCTTTGGAAGTTAAAGGGGTTCGAGGTTTCGATTATGCCCAGGTCACCTGCGGCGGCATTCGGATCGATGAATTTACCGATCATCTGGAATCGAAACGTGTAGAAGGTCTTTACGCCATGGGCGAAGTCCTCGATGTAGACGGGGATTGCGGCGGCTATAATATTCACTGGGCCCTGGCAGGTGCTCACCGTGTAGCGGAATCGATTTTAAAAAAATAAAATAAAAAACGGAAAAGACCTTTACAACGAAGGTCTTCTCTGGTACTATGTAGTAGTTAAAACCGCAGACAGCAGGTGGCTTGCCTTAATTTCCTGCCGAGGTTACTGAATCTGATTTTAGTACTCGCATTGTGTCTGCAATGTGATTTTTTATTGTAAAAAAATGAGGAGGTGAATCTGTGAAAGAAGAGCTACTCCAATCGAAAATTAATCTCGTCAATGAGATTAAGGAAAAGATCGAGAAGTCTCAATCGATTGTTTTCGTCGACAACAAAGGCTTAAACGTCGCCGAAGTGACTGAACTCAGAAAGAATCTTCGTGAAAACGGCGTAGATTACAAGGTGTACAAAAACACCATGATGAAACGTGCATTCAGCGATTTAGGCATTGAAGGCGCCGAAGAATTTCTCGCAGGTCCTACGGCCGTCGCATTCGGTATTGAAGACGCCGTTCAACCGGCTAAAATTCTTAATGACTTTGCCGAAGACAACGATCGTTTGGAACTCAAAGCCGGCGTGTTAGACGGTAAAATCGTAAGTGTTGACGAAGTTAAAGCACTTGCAAAACTACCGAGCCGCGAAGTTCTCGTTGCACAATTACTTGGCAGCTTAAATGCTCCGCTCCAAGGACTGGCAACTGTCCTTTCCGGAAACATCAGAGGTCTTGCCGTTGCGCTTGATCAAATTCGTGAAAAGAAAGAAGAAGAAACTGCCTAAGGGCAAAAAGTACATGGAGGTAATATAACATGGCATCTGAAAAAGTAACCGCTCTTATTGAAGAGATCAAAAATTTAACCGTTATCGAACTTGCTGACTTAGTTAGCGCATTAGAAGAAGAATTCGGCGTAAGCGCACAAGCTCCCGTTGCTGTTGCAGCAGCAGGCGCTCCCGCAGCAGGCGCTCCCGCAGCAGCAGGCGAAGAAAAATCTGAATTCGACGTTATTCTTGCATCTGCAGGTCAAGAAAAAGTTAAGGTTATCAAAGTCGTTAAAGACATCACCGGCCTTGGCTTAAAAGACGCAAAAGCTTTAGTTGACGGCGCTCCGAAGCCCCTCAAAGAAGGCGCAAACAAAGAAGAAGCTGACGAAATCAAAGCTAAATTAGAAGAAGTCGGCGCAACTGTAGAAGTAAAATAAGCATTGCTTATTAAAAGCCCTCATCCTTCGGGATGGGGGCTTTTTCTATGGAGGAAACCATGGCCGAAGAGGGAAATAGCTTTTTTGATCGAAGAATTTAGTTCAACCCCATAGTAGCACGGCATATATGCTAACCTAATAAAGTGTTGAAATTTAGCCGTTTTCTCGAACTTTTTCATGCCTTTTATTTTCATAACGTGTATAATCATTGTATGATTCAAAGAAAAAGGATGAGGAGGGAGTATGAGGGAATTTAAAAAGGTCTTTCCAAAGACTATTCCTTTATTAATCAGTTACTTGCTTATGGGAATGGGATTCGGCGTTTTAATTCGATCCGTAGGCCGTTCCACTTTCGTAAGCGTATTAATGAGCGGCGGTATTTGTGCCGGCGCCATGCAATTTGCCATGGTGAGTTTGTTCGCTCAACCTCTTGTGGTGATCGAACTCGTTATTTTGGCATTCTCTATTAATTTGAGATATTTGTTTTACACCATTTCCCTTTTAAAACCACTGGAGAAGGAGCCTTTTTGGCGTAAATTACTTATCACCCACGTGTGTAGCGACGAAACCTTTTCTCTCTACATTAGTTCGGGGGAAGACGGAGGCATGGCGACGCCCGACGATATGCTCGCCATCGGACTTTTAGATTACAGCTATTGGGTGCTCGGCACGCTTATAGGGGCGCTCCTCGGAAGTGTCATTCCCATTAATGTAGAGGGCATCGAGTTTATGATGACGGCGCTTTTTATTACCACATTTATCGAGCAGTGGAAGGGGACGGATCATCACTTCCCGTCGATTTTAGGTTTGGCAGGATCCCTACTCGCCGTCTTGTTGTTCGGTCCGGGGAATTTTATACTGCCCGCTATGGTCATCATTTTAATGGGAAATCTTTACTATAGGAGGAAATATGTCAACTAAAGAAGTGTATATCGCCATCGGTATTGTCATTGCTATTACCTTCGGTATTCGAATGTTTCCTTTATTTTTCTTTTCCCGTCGCAACACGATTCCCAAAATAGTAAGAGACCTTGGGAATCTTTTGCCCTATTCCATGATGGCCCTGCTCGTAATTTATTGTCTGCGCACCATGACCTTTGACAGTGTGTCCGGCTACTTGCCCCTTACCATTGCATGCGTCGTAACGGCAGGAAGTTATGTGTGGAAGAGAAAATCCATTCTTTCCATCGTCATGGGAACGGCGGTTTATATGATTTTAATTCAACAGGTATTCCGCTAGAGGCTTTTGTCTGGTATACTAACTGGGTAATTTTTTTATAAGGAGGAAAACATGGAATCATTCTTTAAACTTCGGGAAAACAATACTGACGTTTCTACGGAAGTGCTCGCCGGCATTACGACATTTTTTGCCATGAGCTACATTATTTTCGTAAACCCCGCTATTCTTTCCCAAACGGGTATCCCTTGGGGCGCCGTCTTCTTGGCGACCATTATCGCTACAGTGGTTTCCACTTTGGTCATGGGACTTTTTGCCAATGTGCCTTACGCCCTTGCGCCGGGCATGGGACTCAACGCCTTTTTCACCTATACCGTCGTCTTCGGTTTGGGCTTTAGCTGGAAAGAAGCGCTGGGCATGGTACTTTTGTGCGGCATCATCAATGTGTTGATTACGGTAACAAAAGTTCGCAAAATGATTATTACCGCCATCCCCGAGTCGTTGCAACACGCTATTAGCGGCGGCATCGGCGTTTTTATCGCCTACATCGGCATTAAAAACTGTGGTCTTTTAAGCTTCACATTGGATCCGGGAACCTATCAAACGCTCGACGGCGGCACCATCGTCGCCTCCTCGGCAGCTGTTCCCTCTCTCGTCAACTTTAACCAAGCGGGCGTGTTACTTGCCCTCGTGGGCATCCTCATTACCATCGTGCTCGTCATTAAAAATGTGCGCGGCGCGATTATTATCAGCATCGCTGCTACCACTCTTCTCGGGATTCCTTTCGGCGTCGTCGATCTTACGAAACTTTCCGAAACGCCGACAGTGGCAAGTTCTTTCCACGATCTTTCCACGGTTTTCGGTGTGGCCCTCGGAAAAGAAGGCTTAATCGGTCTGTTCAGTGATCCGAGTCGTATTCCTCTCGTTTTAATGACGATCTTCGCCTTCTCCTTAAGCGACACCTTCGACACGTTGGGCACCTTTATCGGTACCGGCCGTCGCACGGGAATTTTCAGCGAAGACGATATTAGCAATATGCAAAACAGCTCCGGATTTAAATCCAAGCTGGACAAAGCCCTCTTCGCCGATTCCGTCGGAACGGTTATCGGTTCGATTGTCGGTACGAGTAACACGACGACCTTCGTCGAAAGTGCGGCAGGTATTGGCGCCGGCGGACGTACAGGCCTTACTTCCACGGTAACGGCGGCACTCTTCTTAGCGTCGATCTTTATTGCGCCGGTGGCAGGTCTTGTGCCGGCACAAGCTACGGCGCCGGTGTTGATTATCGTCGGCATTATGATGTGTTCCGGCTTTAAAGAAATCGAATGGACGAATTTGGAAGTGGCCGTTCCCGCTTTCTTCGCTTCGATTTTCATGGGCCTCAGCTACTCCATCAGCAACGGCATCGCCGCAGGATTTATTTTCTACTGCATCGTTATGATCGTACAAGGAAAAGCCAAAAAACTTCACCCGATTTTAATCGCCGCGACTGTTTTATTCCTTATTAACTATTGCCTCATGGCCTATCTCGCCATGGCGTAAATAAAAAAAGCCCTCCTCGAGTTCGCTGTAGAACATGGGGAGGGTATTTTTTTATCCTAATGGCTGTAAATTATTTAAATAACCGAAAAGGGTTTCGGCGGCCGTCTTTTCTTCTTCATAAATTTGTTCGTTGGCGCCTGAAAGGGAAATGGTACCGATACATTCCTTCCGCTTGTCGAAAATGGGAAAGGCAATGGATCCGATGCCTTCATTAATTTCGCCGATCTCGAGGGCGTAGCCGCAATGTCTGATTTTTTCAATTTCGCTCAGAAGTTGTTCCGGCGCCGTAATGGTTAAATCCGTGTACTGAACGAGGCGTGTATCTTTAATATAAGTATCGATGACGGAATCGGGCAGCGATGCTAAATAGGCTTTCCCCGACGCCGTGGCGTGGAGGGGAAAAGGTGTTCTGGAGCGGGTCATGATCATGTAGCGCGTGTTGTCGGGAACTTCCGTAAACACGGTCATCAATTGGCCATCGTCGATCATATTGAGCCTGGCACTCAAGCTGAATGCGTTGGCCCATTTTCTTAACATGGGTTGAATCTTATTTTTGATGTGGAACAAATATTGATCCTCCACCAGATTGGCTTTAGGAATAAAGGCCAGGCCGAGGTGGTAGTCGTTATCTTCTTCGTCGCGGCTCAAATAATGAAAGTGGACCAAGGTATTGACAAGACCGCGGGTAGTGTTGACGTTTAATTTTACAATGTCACTTATTTCGGTGATGCTGAGCCGTGGATGGACAGAATCGAAGCAATCCAAAATGGCAAATGCTCGGGCAAGGGATTGTATTGTTCGGGGATTTTTCTCCATAACGCTCCTCTTTTCTCTAATTACTCTTACATAGATTATACCTAATTTTTAGAAGATTAAAGGTCTAAATCGAACTTGAACCCATAAAAATTTATTGGTACACTATTAGCTATGCAAGTGAGCGTAAGAAGGAGAAGCAAATGAGAAATACGGTTGGAAAAGTATTAGCTATTATTTTCGGAATTCTGGCCTTGGTGTACGTTTTAGGCGCTTTGGTTTTTACTCAAGTTTATATGCCGAACACATCGGTTAACGGTGCCGACATTTCGTTGATGCCGAAAAACCAATTAAAGGAATCTTTCAAAAATTCCTGGAAAGACTACACCCTGACGATCAACGGTCGTGGCGACAAAAAAGATACTATTTCCGCAAAAGACATCGATTATGTGGAAACCATGCCGACCTTTAAAGAAAAGGGTGCCAATCCCTGGGGATGGCCGGTGCTCGCGTTTGTAAAAAAAGATTTTAAGGTCGCTACGAAAATTGATTACAGCGATGAAAAATTGGAAAACAAATTGGCCTATCTTCATATGGTGACCGACGGAGACATTACCGATCCTGTCCCTCAACAAATCGCCTATGCAGACGATAAGGGATACTACATCGCCGATGCCAAGCCCGGTACTCGCGTCGACGGGCCCAAGCTTAAGCGCGCCGTTCTCGCTTCATTCCACAAACAAGACAAGGTCATGGATGCGGACAAGGCGAAAGTTTATCTGGAAGCGGCTCCCGCAGAAGATTTGGATCACATGAAAAACCACGTGGCCAGCATGAATGAAATCGAAGGCTTTACGCTGAAATATAATTTTTCCGATCGGGAAGAGACATTGGGCGGCCAAGATTTAATTCAGCTCTATAAACAAAGGGACGACGGTTCCCTCGAACCCGACGAAGCAAAGATCAAGACATACGTGGCAAATCTTGCGCAAAAATACGACACCTTCCGCGGCACGAGAGAGTTTCAAGCGACAGGCGGCGCCATGATGCGCATTCAAGGTGGCATTTACGGCTGGCAGATCGACCAAAAGGAAACCCGTAAGCAGCTACTGGAAGCCATTAATAAAAAGCAAAGTCAAACCATGGAGCCTGTGTACAAACGGAAAGCTCAAAGTCGCAATGTAAACGACTTGGGCAACAGCTACATCGAAATCGACATTGCGAGACAGCACATGTGGCTCTACAAAGACGGCAATTTAGTCGTAGAATCCCCTGTTGTAACGGGGAATCCTTATCAAGGCAATGGCACGCCGACGGGAACACAAGAAGTTTGGATGAAAGAGCGCAACCGCTATTTAACCGGCGAAACATGGAAGAGCTATGTTAAATATTGGATGCCTTTCAACTGGACGGGCTGCGGAATTCACGATGCCAATTGGCGCGGCAGTTTCGGCGGTAAAATTTACCTCGGCGGCGGAAGCCACGGTTGCGTCAACACGCCATCAAAAAAGGCGGCTATATTCTATGAAAATGCCTTTGAAGGCATGCCGGTAATTGTTTACAATTCATCAAAACACGCCATTTAAAAAGCACTTTTCAGTGCTTTTTTTATGTCCGAATTTTCTGTCAAAAAAAAGTGAAAAGAACAATTCAGCATCTGTTCATGGAGGGAAATTTGAGTTAAAATAAATTGTAAATTGCTGTTTGAGACAGGAGGTTATTTTGAAAACTATTTACCAAGGCAAGACGAAAGACATTCGAGAAAAAGACGGTAAAACCTATTTCTTTTTTAAAGACGATGTAACCGGAAAAGACGGCGTCTTCGATCCGGGTGAAAACCAAGTCGGCCTTTCCATTGAAGGCTCCGGCCGTGCATGCATTGCCATGAGCAAGTACTTCTTTGAAAAATTCGAAAAGCAAGGTATCCCCACCCACTACATCAATGCCGATGTTGACAATCGCTTGATGGAAATCAAACCGGCCACTGTATTCGGTAAAGGCTTGGAAGTTATTTGCCGCTACATTGCCACCGGCAGTTTTGTTCGTCGCTACGGACGTTACATTAACGACGGCGACAAATTAAACGAATATGTGGAATTCACATTAAAAGATGACGAACGTCAAGATCCGCTTATTAACGAAGATGCTTTACTTCAATTAGGCATTTTCAAAGAAGGGGAATATGACAGAATTAAAGAACTGATGCGTTCCATTACAAAAGTCATCGCAGAAGACCTTGCTGAAAGAGGTCTCACACTTTACGACATTAAATTGGAATTCGGACGCCTTGCAGGCAGCGACGAAATCGTCCTAATCGACGAAATTTCCGGCGGCAACATGCGCGTTTACAAAGGTGACGAATACATCGAACCCTTAACCCTTTCCAAAATGATCGTTGGAGAATAATAAACTGTTTTCGAAATAATCAAAAGAGCCCTGCGGGGCTCTTTTTAATATGCTTTTTTCTCGTGTAAGCTTGTGATATAATGAGATTACAAATCAATTAAGAAATGATCTTCAGGGCGAGGTGAAATTCCTCATCGGTGGTAAAGTCCACGGGCCTTAGGGCAGAATTGGTGCAACTCCAATACCGACGGTGACAGTCCGGATGGAAGAAGATGTCTTTTTTCATGTGTAGGCCCTATTTTCGAGGGCTCTTTTTATGCCCTGCATTAGGAGGAAATGATGAATCCCATAGAAAAAACAGCGTCTTGTTACTCGACAAAAAATATAACGCGGATCTCCCTTTTATCGGTGATCGCTTTTTTACTTATGTATCTGGAGTTTCCGCTTACATTTATTGCGCCGCCTTTTATTAAGCTGGATATTTCGGATATGCCTGCCTTAATCGGCGGCTTCGCCATGGGACCCTTGGTCGGCGCGTCCATTGAACTTATAAAATGCATTTTGATCTTTTTTGTACGAGGCACGACCACAGGCGGCGTCGGCGAATTTTCTAATTTTATTGTAGGCGCTCTTTTGGTGTCGACAGCGTCCGCTTTTTATAGACGCAATAGAACCTATGGCGGCGCCGTCCTCGGCCTTTTTATCGGTGTCCTCAGTATGACGGCATTTGCCACTTTAAGTAATTACTTCGTCGTCTTTCCCTTGTACGGAAAAATCATGCCTATGGAAGCGATTATCGAAATGGGGCGGGCCGTATCGTCTCGCGTAAACTCTCTTTGGAGTTTAATGATCTATTGCATCGTTCCCTTTAATCTCGTGAAGGGCTTTATAACCTCTATTGTGACCCTCGTCCTTTACAAACGGGTAAGTTCTTTACTCCATCGCTAAATGCGCCCCTTGGGGGCGTTTTTTGTTGGGAAAAAGGGCAATAAAAAAAGCCCTCCCGGGAGAGCTTTTAATGGCAGATTATTCTTCGTCTTCGCCTTCGCCTTCAGTTTCACCAACTGTGGGAACGTCGGCTGCATCGGCTTCATCATCTTCTTCGATGGCTTCTTCTCTGGGTTCTTGAAGAGATGCGACAGCTTCTTCAGCGTCAGTTAAGACGTCGATACCTTCGATGGACGATACGTCGAGGTCGGCTACGGTAAGGGTGTCGCCGATTTCCATGTTTTGTACGTCTACGAGAGCTTCCGAGGGAAGGTTTGTAGGTAGACATTCAACTTCAACTTCTTCAAGCAATTGCAAGAGAACGGAAGGTTGTGCGTGAATTTCGTCGCGGTTTTCCAATACGACGGGAATGGAAAGTCTGAGTTTTTCTTTTAAGTTTACGCCGTATGCGTCAAAGTGAAGAATTTGATTCTTGAAAGGATGGTTTTGGATTTCCTTGAAAAGAATTTTAGTGGTTTTGCCGTCGAGTTCGATATCGACAAGAGCGGAAGTACCGGCTTGTTCGACAACTTTTTGTAATTCGTTGGCTTTTGCCGCTACAGCTACAGGTTCTTCGTTTTCAGCGTAGAATACGCCGGGAACCAAACCTTTTGCTCTGACTTTTTTAGCGCCGGATGTGCCGAGCTCCTCGCGTTTTTGTAAATTTAAATGGATTGTTTTCATTAGTCTCCTCCTTCGTCTAATCAACAACATATTATACATTAAAATGCCGAGAATTGCCATTCTTTCGTTAATTTAAGCCTTAACTTCCTGAAGAAACCCTATTAAGCGAAAACTTTCTTAAAGGGCGATAACTCGGCTATTATACCATAGAATGATTGAAAAACGCCAAATTTATGGTTTTTTAATAAAAATGGAATTGCGGATCGTTTATTACGAGCGCCTGGAACGTTCTTTGTGGAGTTGTTCCTGTTGAAATTCGGCGATGCGATCGGTGATTTTTTCCCAGTAATTGGGTAAGTTTTCAAAAGAAGCGCGGCTCGTACGGTGGTAGCGCACGCTTAAACAAAGGCCGATGGTCGCCAGGTTTACCATTTGGAACGTGCCACCGTAACTTATAAAGGGAAGGGGAATCCCCGTAACGGGCATAAGGCCCAGCGTCATGCCCATGTTTTCCCACACGTGAATAAATAGAATGCCGAGAAAACCTAAAATCATGAGCTCGCCCATTTTATCTTTTGCGATTTTTGAAAGGGAAATCAGTCGGTAAAAAATAAGGCCGTAGAGGAAAATTAAAAGGCTGCCTCCGACAAAGCCTAATTCTTCCACGAGGACGGGGAAGATAAAGTCTGTTTCTTTTGTAGGAACGAAATTAAATTGGGTTTGAGGCCCTTTATAGAGTCCTCGCCCGAAGAAGCGGCCGTCGCCAATGGCAATGCGCCCTTCGTAGGCTTGATAGCCGCTGCCGCTGGTATTGGCATCGGGCTTTAAAAAGTTTAGGATTCTGTCTTTTTGGTAATCGTCCAGGCGGGCGTAAAGTACGGGAAGGGATAGAACGACGGCACCTAATGCGCCGAAAATGTATTTCCAATCCAAATTCGTAAAGAAAAGCATAATGGCGATAAAAAACAAAAACACCATGGCCGTTCCGAAGTCGGGCTGAAGCATAATAAGCCCGACGGGGAAACCTGCGAAGGCGAGGGTTTTAATTAATTCTTTCGGATCGTTTAATTTGTGGCCGTGCTCGTCTAAATAGGCGGCGAGACAAATGACGAGAAAGATTTTTACGAATTCCGCCGGCTGAAAGTTAATGGGGCCGATGGAAAGCCAGCTTTTGGATCCCCAGGTGGTATCGCCGTGGCCGAAGAGTAGAGTGGCGGCAAGAAGCACCACGCTCAGTAAGTATAGAAAGGGATAATAGGTTTTCCAAATACGATAATCGACGACCATTAGCCCAAAGGCGATGCCTGCGCCCAGTAAGGTGGCGACGAGCTGTTTAATTAAATAGGGGCGATTGCCGTAGGTTAATGTGGCAGACGATAAGACGACGAAACCCAGTACGGTTACGGCGACGACGGCCAAGACCAGGGTCATGTCGATGTTTCGTTTATTGAAATCAAAATGGAAGTGCGACAGCAGCCGCTCCAATGGTTCGCGATTAAAAGGGTTTTTCATAGCCTCTCCTTTGTAAGATTAGAATATGATACTATTATACAATAACGAAAGGAAGAGCCAATGGAAATAGAAGCTATAAAAAATAGAATAGGTTTCCACGATGTAGCCCATATTCCGGCAGTGGCTCTTCACGAGATGAAGGCGATTTTTGAACAGCGGGAAAAAAACGGGCGTCGCCTGCCCATTGAGCCGGACTCCGTTAACGAGCGCATCGATCCGCGCTGCGTGCTCCCTTCGGCGCGCTCGATTGTCGTCGCTTTCGAGCAGACGCCTTTTGCGGAGAAAATGCCGGAGGCGAAGCCGGGCTATGGCCGTTTAGCCGGCGTATCCCGCGATCGAGATTACCATCATTTACTGGGAGAAAAACTTCGCAGGTTAGAGCAGGCGTTAAAAGAAGAATATCCCGAACTGGAAAGTTACTTACAAGTAGACACGGGTCCATTATATGAACGGGGCTTTGCGGAACTGACGGGGAAAGGCTTTTTAGGCCGTAACGGCCTCTTTATTCACGATACCTTGGGAAGCTATGTAGGTATCGGTCTCTTAGTCACCAATCTCCCCGGCGGCGAAATCAAAGTATCTGAAAAAAAGTGTGGAGACTGTATGAAATGTGTGAGCGCTTGTCCGGGAGGTGCCCTTTCAAAAGAAGGGATCGTCGATCCCCGACGGTGTCGCTCGTGGATTACGCAAAAGCGAGGGGAGCTCACCGAAAGAGAGAAGCACATTATGGGCGATTGGCTTTACGGTTGCGATCAATGCCAAATTGTATGCCCTAAAAATCAGGGGATCGAGCATACATTTCAAGTGGAAGATCCCGTCGAGCACATCTCCCTCGATGCGATTCGGGAAACGAGTAATCGTACATTTAAAGAAAGCTTCGGCCATTTAAGCGGTTCGTGGCGCGGAGCGAAACAATGGAAGAAAAACGCCGATTACATCGACGATTATTTTGGGAAGGACAGAGAATAAGCATGCAAATGACACGTGACGACGCCTTAAAGGTCTATGATATTTTAGAGGAAACATTTCCCGATGCCCGTGCGGAATTGAATTATACGACGCCGTATGAACTTTTAGTGGCGACCATTCTTTCCGCCCAATGTACCGATGTTCGGGTCAACAAAGTGACGAAGGTGCTCTTTGAAAATTACAATACGCCGGAAAAAATGGTGACCCTTTCACAAAAGGAAATGGAAGATTACGTACACAGTTGCGGCGTCTATCGAAACAAGGCGAAAAACATTTTAGCGGCGTCGCGAATTATTTTAGATCGCTACCACGGCGACATTCCCGATACCATCGAAGGCTTAATGACCCTTCCCGGTGTAGGGCGTAAGACGGCCAATGTGGTGGCATCTAATGTATTGAACATTCCCGCCATCGCCGTGGACACCCATGTGTTTCGCGTGTCCAATCGCCTGGGGCTTGCCGATGCAAAAAATGTCGATGGGACGGAAAAGCAATTGATGGACATTTGGCCGGAAAGTTGTTGGAGCAAAGGCCATCATCTCCTTATTTTCTTAGGACGGCGCATTTGCAAGGCGCAAAACCCCCTTTGCGAGGAATGCCCTTTGACGATCTATTGCAAAAACTATCAAGGCGAGGTAGCCAATGGCTAAAAATTATTTTGATTTACGAAATCGTAAGCGACAGCAACTTGTGCGGAAAAAAAGAATCAAACAATTGGGCGGGATCCTATCTATCATCATCGTCCTTTCTATTGCCGTGGCGTGCGTGCCGCTAACGGGGCGTATTAGCCCGGGCATTCAGTACGAAGGGGTGAAGTTGGGCTTTTTAACAGAAGAGTCTGCGAAGAAAAAGCTTGAAAAAGCGCAAGACAGTTTTAAAAATCAGGACGTGGTGTTGACCCACGGCAAGTGCAAGGGAAAGACGAGCGCCGGCATGCTCGGGCTGTCTTTTTCACCGGAAGCGGTGGCGAAAGAGGCCGTGGCCACGAGCCGCAAGATACCCTTTATAAAACGGCCTTTGATCGCCGTCACAAGAGAAAAGGTAGACGTTCCCCTTTCTGTGGACAAGGCGGCTCTTTTAAAAGGACTCCAAACCTTAAATGGAACACTGTACGAGGGAGCAAAACCTGCCCGCGTCTTTTTGCGGGGAGGGAAAGTCGTCGTGGAAAACGGCGAAGTGGGCGAGGGCATCAATCTTGAGGACGCCGCCCTTTCCCTTTCAAAGGGAATCGACAAGCCGGTGGAAGTAAAGGTGGAAAAAGTATCGCCTGCCGTGTCGGCAGAGGCCCTTCGGGGAATCGATACCGTGCTCGCCACATGGAGCACAGATTACAATCCCGGCGACAAAAATCGCGCCGTCAATGTAGAGCGCGGCGCATCCTTTTTTAGGCGTATCGTTTTACAACCCGGCGAGCGGCTTTCCTTTTTGGAAACCATTGGCGGCATTACGAAAGAAAACGGCTTTGTCGAAGGGGAAACTATTTCTGCAGGTATCGAAACAAAAGGGGTAGGCGGTGGTGTATGCCAAGTATCCACCACCATGTACAATGCGGCGGTGCGGGCGAACCTCAACATTTTATCCCGCCACAACCATTCCAAACCCGTGGACTATGCGGCGGAGGGAACGGACTGCGCCGTAAGCGACGGGTACAAGGATTTTATTTTTACAAATCCCTACCAAACGCCGATTTATATCGATACGAAAGCGGACGGCCACCACGTGGTGTGCACGATCTTCGGCCATGGCGCCGAAAAACCATACGTCATCGATCTTTTGCCCGAGCGGATTAGAACTATTCCTGCCGGAGAAAATTGGCAGAATACGCCGGAGCTTAAAAAAGGCGAGGTTAAGGTCGTTCAAAAGCGAGAAGACGGTTCTTTTTATAAAACCTATAAAGTTTATAAGCAGGGAAATCGGGAGATTAAAAGGGAATTGGCCAACACCTCCCGTTATACGCCGGTAGACGGAAAGTATTTAAAGGGAATTTCAGATTAATCCTTGCACTGAACCGTGTCTCGTGTTAATATAATAAATTGCATAATATTAAAAAGTTATAAGGAAACGAAAGCGCAGTTACGGAAGATAATGTATATGTAAGTTACTTGGAGAGAGCTCGTAAGTTAATATTTACACATACATTTTTTATTTTTCGAGAGAACTTAAGGGGTGAGGAATTTAGATGGTACATCCTGTTCAATACGGTAGACGGGAGAGAATGAGCTATTCCAGAATCGACGATGTTTTGGAAATACCGAATCTGTTAGGTGTTCAAACAGATTCTTTCAAATGGCTCATCGACGAAGGCCTCGGTGAAGTATTCCGAGATATTTCGCCGATTGAAGACTTCGCGGGGAATTTAATCCTCGAATTTGTCGATTACTATGTTTCGGAAGAAAAGAAGTACGACTTTGAGGAAGCGAAGGAAAAAGACACAAACTATTCGGCGCCGCTAAAGGTAAAGGTGCGATTAATCAATACCGAAACCGGCGAAGTGAAAGAACAAGAAGTGTTTATGGGCGATTTGCCCCTTATGAGCGACACGGGAACCTTCGTCATTAACGGCGCGGAACGTGTCGTCGTCAGTCAATTGGTTCGCTCGCCGGGGGCTTACTATAAGGAAGAGTTCGATAAGACCGGTAAAAGATTATACTCGGCGACGCTCATTCCCAATCGCGGTGCGTGGCTCGAATTTGAAACCGATGCCCAAGGCGTGGTCAATGTTCGTATCGACCGTACGCGTAAAATCCCCATTACCATTTTGCTTCGCGCCATTGGTGTCGAATCCAATTTGGAGATTACGCGCTTAATGGGCGAATCGGAAGAATTGCTCAAGGTTTTTGAAAAAGATCAAACCAGCAACAAACAAGAGGCGCTTCTTGAAATTTACAAGAAATTGCGTCCCGGTGAACCGCCGACGATCGAAAGTGCGCAGTCATTATTCGAAAACATGTTTTTCGATGCGCGTCGTTACGATATGGCGAAGGTGGGCCGCTATAAATTCAACAAAAAGCTCGCCCTTCGTGAACGTCTGCAAAATCAAGTGTTGGCAGAAGATGTTATCGACGGGGAAACCGGCGAAATCATGGGTAAAGCCGGCGATCGCGTAAGTCGCGAAGAAGCCGTGGCCATTGAAAATGCCGGTATTAATCGCGTCGAAATTGTCATCGACGATCCCAATGAATTAGGGGAAAAGAAAAACATTGTCTTGATCGGCAATAATTTCGTCGACACCGACAGCTTGGATTTAGACATCGACTTTGAAGCCCTCGGCTTTAAAGAAAAAATTTACCTGCCCCGCTTACAGGAACTTCTCGACGAATACGAAGGAGAAGAGCTTTTAGCGCGCATAAAATTACATTATAAAGAGCTGACGCCGAAGCATATTTTAATCGATGATATTTTGGCTGCCGTAAACTACGAATTTAACTTGTTCTACGGCATCGGCAAAACCGACGACATCGACCATTTGGGAAATCGTCGCATTCGCTCCGTCGGCGAGCTTTTACAAAATCAATTTAGAATCGGCTTAACTCGTATGGAACGCGTCATCCGCGAACGTATGGCGGTTCAAGATCCCGACGGCGCTACGCCGCAATCCCTTATTAACATTCGCCCGGTAACGGCGGCGATTAAGGAATTTTTCGGATCTTCTCAGCTTTCCCAATTTATGGATCAAAACAATCCTTTGTCCGAGCTGACCCACAAACGCCGTCTCTCGGCACTTGGACCCGGCGGTCTTTCTCGTGATCGTGCCGGCATGGAAGTCCGCGACGTGCACAATTCCCACTACGGACGTATGTGCCCCATCGAGACGCCGGAAGGTCCGAATATCGGTTTGATTACCTCCCTTACCACCTTTGCCCGCATCAATGAATACGGCTTTATTGAAGCGCCTTATCGCAAGGTCATTAAAGGGGAAGGTAAAGTAACGGATCAAGTCGAATACATTACCGCTGACGTGGAAGATGAAAACATCATTGCACAGGCGGATGAAAAGCTGGACGAAAACGGACACTTCATTAACAGTCGTGTTATTGCCCGTGGTTATGGCGGTGCCGTCGACGTTTACAAACGTGAAGACATTAGCTACATGGACGTTTCGCCGCAACAAATTGTCGCTGTCGGTACCAGTATGATTCCTTTCTTGGAAAACGACGATGCTAACCGCGCGCTCATGGGTTCCAACATGCAGCGTCAAGCGGTGCCTTTATTAAAGACCGAAGCGCCTATTGTGGCAACGGGTATCGAATATAAAGCGGCGAGAGATTCCGGCGTCTGCGTTATCGCAACGGAAGACGGAACGGTATCGAAGGTCAGCAGTAATCGTATCGTCCTTACGCCGGACAGCAAAAAGAACGATATCGAATACCGACTCCATAAATTCGAAAAAGCCAACCAAGGCACCACCATCAATCAACGTCCTATTGTAAAAGAAGGACAAAAGGTCAAACGGGGCGAGGTCATCGCCGACGGACCTTCTACCGATCTCGGTGAAATGGCCTTAGGTAAAAATATATTAATCGCCTTCATGAACTGGGAAGGCTACAACTATGAAGACGCTATGCTCATTAACGAAGAACTCGTTATTGACGACGTCTTAACCTCTCTTCACATTGAAGAATACGAATCGGAAGCGCGCGATACGAAATTAGGACCCGAAGAAATCACCCGGGACATTTCCAATGTGGGCGACGATATGTTGAAAGACTTAGATGAAAACGGCATTATCCGCGTCGGAGCGGAAGTCAATCCCGGCGACATCTTAGTCGGCAAGGTAACGCCGAAGGGCGAAACGGAACTTTCCGCAGAAGAAAGACTTTTACGTGCTATCTTCGGTGAAAAAGCGAGAGAAGTGCGCGATACTTCCCTGCGTTTGCCACATGGTGAAGCAGGTATCGTCGTGGACGTCAAAGTGTTCAGCCGCGCCGATGGCGACGAGTTGCAACCGGGCGTTAACGAAATGGTGCGCGTCTTTATTGCGACGAAACGTAAAATTCAAGTAGGCGATAAAATGTGCGGTCGCCACGGGAACAAAGGGGTTATTTCGAGAGTGCTTCCGAAAGAAGACATGCCCTACATGCCCGACGGCCGTCCCATTCAAATCGTGTTGAACCCCTTGGGTGTACCTTCTCGTATGAACTTGGGACAAGTTCTCGAAGTGCACTTGGGCTTGGCGGCGAAGAAATTAGGCTGGCACGTGGCGACGCCTGTATTTGACGGCGCCAACGAACAGGATATTTTCGATACTCTGGAAAAAGCGGGATACTCTGCCGACGGAAAAGTACAACTTCGCGACGGCAGAACCGGCGAAGACTTCGATCACCCGGTAACGGTGGGTTATA
This sequence comes from Aedoeadaptatus coxii, assembly GCF_001553115.1. Classification (GTDB taxonomy): domain Bacteria; phylum Bacillota; class Clostridia; order Tissierellales; family Peptoniphilaceae; genus Aedoeadaptatus; species Aedoeadaptatus coxii. Next base: position 9,667 of record NZ_KQ960173.1, on the reverse strand, counting down.
TGTACATGCTCAAACTTCACCACTTGGTCGATGAAAAGATCCACTCCCGTTCCACAGGTCCTTACTCTTTGGTAACGCAACAACCTTTAGGCGGTCGTGCTCAATTCGGCGGTCAACGTTTCGGGGAAATGGAAGTGTGGGCACTGGAAGCTTACGGTGCGAGCCACACCCTTCAAGAAATGCTGACGGTAAAATCCGACGATATCGTAGGCCGTGTTAAAACCTACGAAGCCATCGTCAAAGGGGAAAACATTCCTCAACCGGGCATTCCCGAATCCTTTAAAGTTCTTATTAAAGAGCTGGAAGCACTGGCCCTTGAAATCCAAGTATTGGACGAAGACGAAAACCCGGTCGACCTTTCTACCGACGATGACGACTTAAACCACTTAGACAGCATGGACGGCAAGATCGACGGAGAAGATGCGGGAGAATTGATCGAAGGCAAGAGCAGTGTCAATGTTCTTGCGGGGATTAAGAAAATCTCCGGCGATGACATTCCGCAAGGCTTTACGCAAGAAGAAGACGAAGAGGAAGAATACGAGTAATTCTTCAGAACGTAGTTCAGACTATTTAAAGAAAGGAGTCATGCTCCTTGAGCAGAAACGAATTATTTCATTCAATTAAAATCGGTTTAGCATCCTCTGAAAAGATCAGATCCTGGTCTTACGGGGAAGTAAAAAAACCGGAAACCATTAATTACAGAACGCTAAAGCCTGAAAAAGAAGGTCTTTTCTGTGAAAAAATCTTTGGTCCCACGAAAGACTGGGAGTGTTCTTGCGGAAAATACAAGCGTCTCCGCTATAAAGGGGTCGTTTGTGAAAAATGCGGCGTCGAAGTAACGAAATCCAAAGTGCGTCGAGAACGTATGGGCCACATCGAATTGGCTGCTCCCGTATCCCACATTTGGTATTTTAAAGGCATTCCCTCCCGCATGGGCCTGGTCTTGGACGTAAGCCCTCGCGCGCTAGAAAAAGTCTTATACTTTGCATCCTACATCGTCACCCGTGTGGACGAAGGTGTACCGGAATTATACGAAAAACAACTTTTAAGCGAAACGGAATACCGCGAATTTAAGCGGGATTACGGCGATAAGTTCGAAGCGAAAATGGGCGCTGAAGCTATTCGCGATATTTTACGCAAAATCGACCTTGATCAAATTGCAAAAGAACTTCGCGATCAATTGGAAGATGCCAGCGGTCAAAAGCGTGTGCGCATTACTCGCAGATTGGAAGTTATCGAAGCTTTTAGAAGCTCCGGCAACAAATGCGAGTGGATGATCTTAGACTGCATCCCCGTTATTCCGCCGGAACTGCGCCCCATGGTGCAATTAGACGGCGGACGTTTCGCCACCAGCGATTTAAACGATCTTTACAGACGGGTTATTAACCGTAACAACCGTCTCCGCAAATTAATGGATATCGGCGCGCCGGAAATTATCGTGCGCAACGAAAAACGTATGTTGCAAGAATCCGTCGACGCTTTAATCGACAACGGTCGTCGCGGTCGCCCCGTTACGGGAGCCGGCAATCGCCCCTTAAAGAGCTTGTCCGAAATGCTCAAGGGGAAACAAGGTCGTTTCCGTCAAAATCTTTTAGGGAAACGTGTAGACTATTCCGGCCGTTCGGTAATCGTCGTCGGTCCGTCGCTTAAATTCTACCAATGCGGTCTTCCGAAAAACATGGCGTTGGAACTCTTTAAACCCTTCGTCATGCGCGAACTGGTCGACCGCGAATTGGCACATAATATTAAGAGCGCGAAACGCATGGTGGAAAGAGTGCGTCCCGAAGTATGGGATGTACTGGAAGAAGTTATTAAAGACCATCCGGTGCTTTTGAACCGTGCGCCTACCTTGCACCGCTTAGGTATTCAAGCCTTTGAACCGGTGCTCGTAGAAGGAAAAGCTATTAAACTTCACCCCCTTGCATGTACGGCATACAACGCCGACTTCGACGGGGACCAAATGGCGGTTCACTTGCCCTTATCGGCGGAAGCACAAGCGGAAGCTCGTCTTCTCATGCTGTCCACCAATAACATTTTGGCGCTTAAAGACGGTAAGCCTATTACGACGCCGTCTCAAGATATGGTACTCGGTATGTATTACCTGACCCTCGATCGCAAAGACAGCGTCAAGGGCGACGGCATGACCTTTATGGACACGAAGGAAATGATGCACGCTTACGAAAGCGGTTGGGTTCATCTCCATTCTCACGTAAAAGTTCGTTGCCATATCGACGAAAACGACAAGCGCGGTAAAATCGTCGAAAGTACGGTAGGCCGCTTCCTCATCAATAAGGCAATTCCTCAAGACTTGGGATTTGTCGATCGTAAAGTAGATCCCTACAGCCTGGAAATCGACCGCGTCATCGACAAAAAATTACTTGGTAAAATCATCGATCGCTGCTATAAACTGCACGATAACTTGGAAACGGCAGAGTTCCTCGATGAAGTGAAGAGCTTAGGCTATCACTACTCCACCGTCGGCGCCATGTCCATTTCCATGGGCGACGTTGAAATTCCCAAGGAAAAACCTGAAATTCTCGAACAAGCGGAAGCCGATGTAGAAAAATACGAAAAGGCATACCGTAAAGGTTTAATCAGTGACGAAGAACGTTACGAACACGTTATCGACATTTGGAACGAAGCGACCGACCATTTGACCAATAAGGTTATGGAAGGTTTCGGAGCGTTAAACAATATTTATATTTTCGCCGATTCCGGTGCCCGTGGTTCGAAAAACCAAATTCGTCAGCTCGCCGGTATGCGTGGTTTGATGGCATCGCCTTCCGGCCGTACCATCGAAGTCCCCATTACCTCAAACTTCCGGGAAGGCTTGGACGTATTGGAATTCTTCATGTCCACTCACGGTTCTCGTAAAGGTTTGGCGGATACGGCTCTTCGTACAGCGGACTCCGGTTACTTGACCCGTCGTCTCGTCGATGTTTCACAACAAGTGACGGTAACGGAAAAAGATTGCGGTACGGAAAGCTACATTGTGGCGAAGGCCTTTAAAGACGGCCGCGAAATGATCGAGGAATTGCACGATCGTATTGAAGGTCGTACATCCTATGAAGATATTCATCATCCGGAAACCGGCGAACTTATTGTCGAAGCCGGTGAAATGATTAGCGGAACGGCAGCCGATGCCATTACAGAAGCGGGTATCGAAGAAGTGAAGATTCGCTCCGTATTAGGTTGCCACTCTGAACACGGCGTCTGCGTTAAGTGCTACGGCCAAAACTTGGCCACCGGTCGTCCCGTCGGCATCGGCGAAGCGGTAGGCGTTATCGCTGCGCAATCCATCGGTGAACCGGGTACACAACTTACCATGCGTACCTTCCACACCGGCGGCGTTGCGGCTGCAGCCGATATTACCCAAGGTTTACCTCGTGTCGAAGAACTTTTCGAAGTGCGTAAGCCTAAAGGTCTTGCGATTATTTCCGAAATCGACGGTACCGTGGACATTCGCGAAACTGCGAAAAAACGCGAAATCGTCGTAACCGGTGACGACGGCGAAAGCAAGGCATACAATGTGGTCTACGGCGCGCGTATTCGCGTGAAACCCGGCGATCACGTGGAAAAAGGCGACGAACTGACACAAGGTTCTGTTTATCCTCAAGACTTGCTCCGCGTCAAAGGCGCAACAGGCGTTCAAGAGTACATCGTAAAAGAAGTACAAAGAGTTTACCGTTTACAAGGGGTAGATATCGACGATAAACACATCGAGGTTATCGTCAAGCAAATGATGTCGAAAGTGCGCGTGGAAGAAGCAGGCGACACGAACCTCTTGCCGGGCAGCATGGTGACGAAAATCGAATTCGAACGCGCCAACGAGGCGGCTCGCGCAGAAGGCTTAAAAGAGGCGACGGCAAGCCCGACGCTTCTCGGTATTACTAAGGCCTCTCTCGCCACCGACTCCTTCCTGTCGGCGGCATCTTTCCAAGAAACGACCCGCGTCTTAACCGATGCGGCCATCGAAGGAAAGCAGGATTACCTCGAAGGTTTAAAAGAAAATATTATTATAGGTCAGCTTATTCCCGCCGGTACGGGCGTGCGTCAAAACGGCACGGTCTACTGGGAGGAAGAGGATCTGAGAAAAGAAAATCTCGACATTCTCGAAGGCATGAACGCATAAAAGGAAAGAGACTTCGCCAAGGCGAGGTCTCTTTTTTGTGCGATGATTTAGAATTTAGAGTTTTGAGAATGAGGGAAAGATTCTACGAAAAGTTGACAATCTTCTCCAAATAGTTTACTTTAAATTGATCTGGTATTTAAAACTAGATAATGAGATTTAGGAGATTAGATCATGAACCGTTTTCAGAACTTAAAAAACTTCAAAAAAATCAGCTGGGAAAGCATTCCGGATTACGGGCTGTATTCCATGCAGTTATTGGATTATCTTGACGAGCATTTGCTTTCGTTCTTCCCGAGTACCCTCAGTCTAAGTCAAAGTATGATTAACAATTACGTGAAAAAAGAAATTCTGCCGAAGCCTGTCAACAAGAGATATGGCAGAGAACATATCGGTATGTTGATCGTCATCGTCGTGTTAAAAGAAGTCATCCCGCTGGAAGGAATTAAAGAAGGCATGGAACTTCAACTGGACATTATGGGAATCGAAAGGGCCTACAATGAATTTTCCGAGATTTTAGAAAAGACGCTTAAGAATATCCTCGGTGCAATAGAAAAGGGAAACGGATTAGGTTCCGATGCACTTGAAACGAATTGGGAAAACATAGCGTTGGCCATTGCGGTCAAAGCGTTTTGCTATCAAACCGTCACCAAAGAAATTCTAAAATCGAAGGGAATATACAACAGGGAGAACATCAATGAATAAAATTGCCATACTGACAGATTCGGCGAGCAATATAAATGAAGACATGGCCAAGGGAATATTCGTCGTACCCCTCTATGTTAATTTTCGCGAAGCGTCGAAAAAGGATTTGCTGGAAATAACTCCGGAAGAGCTCTATGAGAAAATAGAAAAAGAAGAACCGACGACGTCCGCTCCCGCTATAGACGACATCGTCGAAAAAATTGAATCGGCGAAAAGGAAAGGTTTTGAAAAAATTATCGCCGTAGGGGCGTCTCAAACTCTTTCGGGGACGTACAATGCCATGAGACTCGCCCTCGAAAGCCAAGACATGGAGTATCGCTTAATCGACAGCAAAAGCATTTCCATGGGCGAAGGTTTACTGGCAATGTACGGCCATTATTTAATCGAGAGGGGCGTCGATTTTCATGACGTGGCGGAGCGATTGGAAGAAAAGAAAGGCGATGTACGAGTTTTTGCGACCATCAGCGATCTGACGTACTTAATTCGCGGCGGGCGATTAAATGCAGTGCAAGGTTTCATCGGCGGCACCTTGAGAGTGAATCCGATTTTAACCCTGGATGAAAAGGGAGCCATCGACAAATGTAAATCTGTCGTCGGTAAAAAGAGGGCTCTCAGTTTTATTGTGGAGAAGGCGAAAGAAGATCTGCAAAATCAAGAACATTACTTTTTGGCCGTAGCCTACGCGAAAGATAAAGAGGACACGGATAGGATAAAAGCAAAGTTGTCCGACACCTTCGAGACAGCGGATTTGTATTTAGAAGGCCCCATTACGGCAGTTTTAGGAACTCACGCCGGGCCGAGCGCCTATGTTGTAAGTTACCTTCCGTTTTAGTCGGCAGTCTATCCATTGGCTTTGCGATGCTTTTCCCTATGCAAGAGGAAGGACAACCATGGGCGGGAACTATTTTGTATAAACCATTGGCTAGAAAAGAATTGACAAATAGAATCGTAAAGATTATTATTTACAATAACATTGTAAATAAGGAGGCTTTACATGAAAACAAAACAATTGACGGTGATGGCACTTTACCTCGCCATGATTATCGTAAGCGGGCTTTTCGCCATTCCGACCCCCATGGGTATTCCCATCGTTTTACAGAATATGGTGTGTGCCTTAGGCGGAGCCTTACTCGGAAAAAAACACGGAACCCTCACAGTGCTCGTTTTTATCTTATGTATTCTCATCGGTCTTCCCGTCTTACCCGGCGGTCGTGGCGGCGCGGCCATTTTTGCAGGTGCGACGGGATCCTTTTTCATCGGGTACATATTATCGCCCTATTTTATCGGCCTCGCTATTGAAAAATGCCATCCGAAAACCATTTGGCATTATTTCATAATATTCTGGCTTTTCGGCGCGCTGTTTATTAACCTTACGGGGATTCCGAGTTTAAGCTATCATAGCGGCGGCATCGCCGTTGCCTTTAAGACCATTTTAGGATTTATACCGGGAGATACGGTCAAGGCCATTGCCGTGGCTTGGATTACTGAACGGGTTTTTGCCTCGGGAAAAGTAAAAACTTTGGAAAAACTGTAGAAAAAAGCCGGAAATCGGCTAAAACGCTTGAAAACTTCATTATCAGATGGTATAATACCGGAGTGTAAATCGACTGACTTAAAAACTACCCGATCATCGGGTAGTTTTTAATGAGTTAAAACGATTTGTGCTGTTAGTCATAATTCTTAATAAAAGGAGGTGCACTAAGTGCCTACAATTAATCAATTAGTCAAACAAGGTAGAAAGAAATCTTTGACGAAGTCGAAATCTCCGGCTTTAGGTTTCAACTACGACTCGTTGGACAAACAACTCACAGCTGTTAACTCTCCTCAAAAGAGAGGCGTCTGTGTCGCTGTTCGTACGGTTACCCCGAAGAAACCGAACTCTGCGCTTCGTAAAGTAGCCCGTGTTCGTCTTTCCAACGGATATGAAGTCATGGCTTATATCCCCGGAATCGGCCATAACCTTCAAGAACACAGTGTTGTTTTAGTTCGTGGCGGTCGTGTTAAAGACCTTCCCGGTGTCCGTTACCACGTTGTTCGCGGTTCCTTAGATACCGCCGGCGTTGACGGCAGAAAACAAGCTCGCTCCAAATATGGTGCGAAGAAGCCCAAAAGCAACTAATCATCAAAGAGCACAATCATAAATATAGATGCTCTTGGCACGCGACTTAGGTCGAGTACCTGTGATATTTCTCAGATCCATAGTTAAGGAGGGAAGAGAATGCCAAGAAAAGGACATATTCCTAAAAGAGAGGTCATGCCCGATCCCGTATACAATGATGTTGTTATTACGAAGTTAATCAACAATGTCATGCTCGACGGCAAACGCGGTGTGGCACAAAAAATCGTCTACGGCGCATTGGACGCTGTAAAAGAACAAACCGGTGAAGAACCTTTAGAAGTATTCTACAAGGCATTAAACAATGCTATGCCGGTATTGGAAGTTAAAGCTCGTCGCGTCGGTGGTGCAAACTACCAAGTACCTATGGAAGTGCGTCCCGAAAGACGTCAAACCTTGGGTCTTCGCTGGATCGTGCGTTACGCAAGAGCTCGTGGCGAAAAAACCATGATCGAACGTTTATCGAAAGAAATTATGGACGCATCCAACGAATTGGGCGGTGCCGTTAAACGTAAAGACGAAATGCACCGTGCGGCTGAAGCGAATAAAGCATTCGCGCATTTCAGATGGTAAGAAAGGGGAAATTACGTGGCTAGAGAAGTGGCGCTTGATAAAGTACGTAATATCGGAATTATGGCGCACATCGACGCCGGTAAAACGACGACGACAGAGCGTATCTTATACTACACCGGACGTATTCACAAAATCGGTGAAACCCACGACGGTGGTGCTCAAATGGACTGGATGGAGCAAGAGCAAGAAAGAGGGATCACGATCACCTCTGCTGCTACGACCGCTCACTGGAAAGGTTATCGACTCAACATTATCGATACTCCGGGCCACGTTGACTTTACCGTAGAAGTTGAACGTTCCCTTCGTGTTCTCGACGGTGCCGTTTCGTTGTTCGACGCTAAAAGCGGTGTAGAACCTCAATCGGAAACCGTATGGAGACAAGCGGACCGTTATCACGTTCCGAGAATTGCACATATTAACAAAATGGACGTTACCGGCGCGGATTTCTTCCGTTCCGTTCGCACCATTGATGAAAAATTAAGCGGTAACCCGGTTCCCATTCAAATCCCCATGGGCGCAGAAGATACTTTCATCGGTATGATCGACTTGGTCAAGATGGAAGCCGAAATCTACAAAGACGACATGGGAACGGAAATTGAAATCACTGACGTTCCGGAAGAATACAAGGCACAAGCCGACGAATGGCGCGAAAACCTGATCGAAAAAGTCTCCGAATATGACGAAGACTTAATGATGGCTTACCTCGAAGGCGAAGAAGTCACAGAAGAAATGATCAAACGCGCTATCCGTAAAGGTACCTTGGCCGTCGAAATGACGCCGGTAACCTGCGGTTCTTCCTATAAGAACAAAGGTGTACAATTACTGCTCGATGCGATCGTCGATTATTTACCGGCTCCCGTCGACATTCCGTCGATCGTCGGTATCGATCCCGCAACGGGAGAAGAAGAAGCTCGCCACGCAAGTGACGAAGAACCCTTCTCCGCATTGGCATTTAAGATTGTAACCGACCCCTATGTAGGTAAACTTTCTTACTTCCGCGTTTACTCCGGTACCCTTAAAGCAGGTAGCTACGTCTACAACTCCAGCAAGGGCAAGAGAGAACGTGTGGGCCGTATCCTTTTAATGCACGCCAACAAGCGTGAAGAAGTAGAAGAAATCTACGCAGGTGAAATCGCAGCGGCCGTCGGCCTTAAAAACACCTCCACAGGTGACACACTTTGCGATGAAAAAGATGAAATCATCCTCGAAAAAATGGAATTCCCGGAACCGGTAATTTCTGTAGCGATTGAACCGAAGACCAAAGCGTCTCAAGATAAAATGGCCATCGGCCTTCAAAAGCTTGCAGAAGAAGACCCGACATTCCGTACCTATACTGACGAGGAAACCGGCCAAACCATTATCGCCGGCATGGGCGAATTGCACTTGGATATTATCGTAGACCGCTTGCTTCGTGAATTTAAAGTAGAAGCAAACATCGGTAACCCGAAAGTATCCTACCGCGAAGGTATCCTCTCTTCTGCAGAAGGTGAAGGTAAATTCGTACGTCAATCCGGTGGTCGCGGTCAATACGGCCACGCTAAGATCAAGGTCGAACCCCTCGAAGCAGGTAAAGGCTTTGAATTCGAAAACAACATCGTCGGTGGTGCTATTCCCAAGGAATTCATCGGACCGACACAACAAGGTATCGAAGAAGCTATGCAAAACGGTGTCTTAGGCGGCTACGAAGTACTCGACGTGAAAGTAAGCCTTTACGACGGTTCCTTCCACGATGTCGACTCTTCGGAAATGGCATTTAAGGTTGCCGGTTCCATGGCGCTTCGCGATGCATTAAGCAAAGCAAACCCGGTTCTTCTCGAACCTGTTATGAAAGTTGAAATCGTAACGCCTGAAGAATACATGGGCGATGTTATCGGCGACATCAACTCTCGTCGTGGACGTATGGAAGGTATGGAACTTGTAGCAGGCGCTCAAATCGTAACCTGTTACGTACCCTTGGCTGAAATGTTCGGTTATGCAACCAGCTTGCGCTCCAACACACAAGGTCGTGCAAACTACTCCATGCAATTCGATCACTACGAACAAGTACCGAAAAATGTTTCGGAAGAAGTTCTCAACGGAAAAAACAAAAACAACTAAAATAGGAGGCTTATCATGGCAAAAGGAAAATTTGAAAGAACCAAACC
>NZ_KQ960172.1:86110-263104 GCF_001553115.1 Aedoeadaptatus coxii | reverse complement strand
GGTCGTCGGTTCGAGCCCGATCCAGGTCGCCAACAACTATGACAATGTTCGCATTGTCATTCTACGCTGGTGTAGCTCAATTGGTAGAGCAACTGATTTGTAATCAGTAGGTTAGGGGTTCAAGTCCTCCCACCAGCTCCAGTGCGTAAGCACTCTTTGGAGGAGTTCCCGAGTTGGCCAAAGGGGACGGACTGTAAATCCGTTAGCTCAGCTTTCAGTGGTTCGAATCCACTCTCCTCCACCATTTTCATCATCGTGTACCGGGAGACTTATTTCGATATTCAACTGCGGGTGTAGCTCAGTGGTAGAGCCCCAGCCTTCCAAGCTGGTTGCGAGGGTTCGATTCCCTTCACCCGCTCCATGAGCACCTATAGCTCAGTAGGATAGAGCAACGGACTTCTAATCCGTGTGTCGGGGGTTCGAATCCTCCTAGGTGCGCCATCAACAATTATTGGGGCGTAGCCAAGTCGGTAAGGCACCAGACTTTGACTCTGGCATTCCACAGGTTCGAGTCCTGTCGCCCCAGCCATTATGATTCATTAGCTCAGTCGGTAGAGCACCTGACTTTTAATCAGGGTGTCCCGGGTTCAAGTCCCGGATGGATCACCATAAATAGGAGAGGTATCGAAGCGGTCATAACGAGGCGGTCTTGAAAACCGTTAGGGTTCACGCCCACGTGGGTTCGAATCCCACCCTCTCCGCCATATTGGAGAAGTACTCAAGTGGCTGAAGAGGCTCCCCTGCTAAGGGAGTAGGTCCTTCACGGGGCGCGAGGGTTCAAATCCCTCCTTCTCCGCCATAACGAGGGCCTTTAGCTCAGTTGGTTAGAGCTCCCGGCTCATAACCGGTAGGTCCAGGGTTCGAGTCCCTGAGGGCCCACCAAATTTGCCCAGATAGCTCAGTCGGTAGAGCAGCAGACTGAAAATCTGCGTGTCGCTGGTTCGATTCCGGCTCTGGGCACCAATTGAGTTACCCGTAACTGTAGCAGTGGCTGCAGTTTTTTTATATCAGAATAATTCCGGAAGGCACAGTTGCATGAGGATTTAAAATCTGGTAGTATTTACTTATTATTATAGGAGTATAGTTCAGTGGTAGAACGTTGGTCTCCAAAACCAAATGCCGTGGGTTCAAATCCTACTACTCCTGCCAAAAAAGGTCGAGTGATACTCGACCTTTTTTCGTATGGAAATGTATTCAATTGATTTAGTCGCTAAGGTGGCGTAGATAATGGATAAATTCGAGGATCGTAGAGTAAAAGACCTCCTTGCCTAAAGCAAAGATGAGGTAACCGGGCGGCGAATTTACCATCGACTGAATGGGTACATCGGTTTCCACGACGAGAGCTTTTGTGTTTTGATCGTATGGAAGCCATGTCGCTTGAAGCTCGAATCGAAAGAATCCGTTTTTTTCTTCGTAGAGAGCGTCTCCTCGTTGAATATAGCGTGAAAGCGAATCGTTGGTATGCCCTGTAATGGTAAAAGGTGACGGCGAAATGGCATCGATCCAAATGTCGCTTGCGCTCTGCTCTTCCACGAGACGCTCGTATACTGCGCCGATCTGTTCCATGGCTTTTATATTACGCTTCATGGCCTCTTGTACTTCATTTTCACGCCCTTCTTTCAGGAGTAAATGAAGATCAGGCCCGAGGATCACTTTCTCATGGGATAAACTTTCCATTGAATAACTTTTAAAAGGCACGATGCGTGTGCGGGCTTTTATCTCTTTGTAGAGATCCACAGAATTTGAAAGTTTACTCAGTGATTCTTTTGATAAGAGTGGCGCGGCCGTTTTTTGTTCAAATCCGCTGTTAAAAGTGTAGAGCACATCGTTTTCGGGCATATCTCTTAAGAGCCGATCGAGGGATGCGATCCAATCATATGTAGCATCTTTTCTTTCAAAATCGAAAAAGAGCGTGCCGTTTTGTGACAATATAAAGGCGAAGGGGCGCGCCCCGGGGCCGTAATGGGAACAATAAAGTTGTAAGTAATTGACCATGGTATCCTCCTTAGAGTAGTATATCATAGGAAAAAGGGAGGGATTTTATGATTTATTTGGATAACTGTGCGACGACGAAACCGAAAGAATCCGTTGTAAAGGCAATGGTGGAGGCCTTAGAAAAAGACTTTTACAATCCGTCGAGTTTACATATAGCGGCTGTCGAGGTGGAAAAAAAGAAGGAAGCCATTCGCAAAAATATTAAAGATTATTTCCATTGCAGCGGTGAACTTTATTTCACTTCAGGCGCTACCGAATCCAATAATACGGCCATTAACAGCGCGATTTTGGAAGGTAAGCGCTTTGGTAATAATGTGGTGACGACGAATATCGAACATCCCTCGATTTTAAACGTTTTAAAGGCACAGGATGTGGAGGTACGTTATGTGCCCATCGATTCCACAGGTCACGTTTCAAAAGAGAGAGTAGTGGAAGCCATAGACGAAAACACCATGCTTCTTTCTCTTTTCCACGTGAATAACGAATTGGGCACCATTAATCCCGTCGAGGAATGGGTGCCGGAAATAAAAGAAAAATTCCCGCGCATTAAAGTCCACATCGACGGTGTGCAAGCCGTAGGAAAATTGCCCGTCGATTTCGATAAAATCGGCTGCGACAGTTATTCTTTCAGCGGCCACAAATTTCACGGGCCGAAGGGTATCGGCGGTCTTCTCGTGAGAAAACCGATGACACCTTATTTTTACGGCGGCGGACAGGAAATGGGTTTTCGCAGCGGTACGGAAAATACACCCGGCATTTACGGATTAGGCGCAGCCTTTGACGCGCTGAAAGAGGAAGGAATTTGCCTCGATGAAGCCCGTGAAAGATGGCAGTTTTTAAAAGAGGGTGTCGAATCCATCGGGGATGTGGTCATTAACTCCATAGAACCTGCAAGTCCCTATATTGTAAACGTGAGTATCGACGACACGCGAGGCGAGGTGCTCCTCCATATGCTTGAGGAAAAAGAGATTTACATCTCAACGTCCAGCGCCTGCTCCAGCCATCGCACGGGAAAGAATCCCATTTTAACGGCACTGGGGATAAAGGATTCTCTTGCTCAGGGGACCATTCGCATTTGTTTGAGTCGCGACACGACCATGGAAGAACTGGAAGAATTTATAGAAGAGCTGAAAACTGCCGTCGCCGACGTGCGGGATATAATGAGGAGATAGAATGAAGAGAGTTTTAAGTTTAAGTTTAGGTGAGGTCGTTTTAAAAGGCGCCAATCGACGCTTTTTTATACGACGCATCGTGCAAAACATCGAGAGTATTTTAAGTGATATTGGGTATAAAAACATTATCCCTGAAATGGGGAAAATTCAGGTGGAGATCGATCCCGATGTAGAAGAAGCGGCAATTAAACGGCTGCAATTTGTATTCGGCATCGTCTACATTTCACCGAGCTGGTGCTTTGAAAAAGATTGGGATACATTGAAAGAACGGGCCGCGGAATATGTCGGCGACGTTTTAAAAGAAAATCCCGAATACGCCACATTTAAAGTCCTTACGAAGCGGAGCGACAAAGATTTCTTTAAAGATTCCATGGAAGTGAACATGGATTTAGGCGCCGTGATACTCGACCGTTATGGCGACAAGCTTTCCGTCGACGTTCACGCACCGGATTTTCATCTTTACGTGGACATAAAGAACGAAATTTACATTTACCACCACAAAATCAAAACCTACGGCGGCCTACCCTTAGGTACCAACGGCAAGGGCCTCTTGCTCTTAAGCGGCGGCATCGATTCGCCGGTAGCGGGCTTTTTAATGGCAAAGCGCGGCGTACAAATCGACGCACTCCACTTCCATTCCTATCCCTTTACCTCGCCGAGGGCTGAGGAAAAGGTAATGGACCTCGCCAAAATTTTAGCCCGTTATGTAACGAAGATGACGGTATACAGCGTCAACCTTTTGCCCATTCAAAAAGAGCTCAACAAAAATTGCCCGCCGGAAGAAATGACGGTACTTTCTCGTCGCTTTATGATGCGCATCGCCAATCGTTTGGCGGAAAAATACGGCTATAAATCCGTAGTAACCGGAGAAAATTTAGGGCAAGTGGCGAGCCAAACCATCGACGGCTTAACGGTGATGAATAATGTGGCGGAACCTATTATTTTCAGACCCCTTATCGGCATGGACAAGGTCGATATTATTCGATGGGCGGAGAAAATCGAAACCTACGAAACGTCCATTCAGCCTTTCGAGGATTGTTGTACCGTCTTTTTACCGAAACACCCGAGCCTTCGCCCGACGGTGGAGGATATGGAACGTTCGGAAGCTAATTTAGACATTGAGGCCATGTTGGATGCCTCTATGGAAACACTGAAGATTACCCATATTAATGCAAAGGAGAATCTATGAAAAAGTTTTTACCCGTTATACTGATCGTCCTGGCGGTGGTCGGTTTATTCGGATCCACTTACAACAAACTGCAAGTGAAAGATGAAGATGTGAACCAGGCATGGGCGCAAGTGGAAAACACCATGCAGCGCCGTGCGGACTTAATCCCGAACCTGGTAGAGACCGTAAAGGGCTATGCAAAACACGAAGAAGATGTGTTTACGAAAGTGACCGAAGCGCGCAGTGCCGTGCAATCGGCTAAAACTCCCGGAGAATATGCTGCAGCCAACGAGCAAATGAACGAGGCCATTCGCAACATCAATGTAGTGGCGGAAGCCTACCCGGATCTTAAGGCCAACGAAAGTTTCCAAAATTTACAAGCGGAACTGGCGGGCACGGAAAATCGCATTGCCGTGGAACGGAAGCGTTACAACGAAAAAGTAGCCGATTTTAACAAAGCGGTGAAACACTTCCCCACCAATCTTGTGGCGAAAATGTTGGGATTTGGCCCGAGAGAATATTTCCAATTAGCTGAAGGCGCCGACAAAGTGCCGACGGTTAAATTCTAGGAACAGCCTATGAAGAAAAAGAGTCTCATCATCTTTTTTCTGGTTTTATTATGTGCAACTCCGGTATTTGCCGACGCACTGCCGGAGCCGACGAGAGACTTTTACGTTTACGACGAAGCCCATATTTTATCGGAAGAGGCGAAATCCAAAATCATCGCCACTAACGAATCCCTTTATGAGCAAACCGGCGCTCAGGTAGTGGTTGCCGTGTTAAACCGCTTGCCCGAAGGGGAAGACATTAATTCGGCGGCGACGGATTTATTTGAAAAGTGGAAAATCGGAAGTAAAGAAAAAGACAACGGCATCTTGCTTCTGATCTCTATGGAAGACAGAAAATTTAAAATCGAAGTGGGCTACGGCCTTGAAGGCGCTATTCCCGATATGAAGGCCAATCAGATCTTAAACGACCTTACCCCCTATTTTAAGGCGGGAGACTATGAGGAAGGCATTCTGAACGCTTTTAGCCGTATTCTAAACCTTATCGGCGAGGAATACGGCATCGCCATCGACGGCATGGAAAACTTGCCCACTCCTGAACCGGTGCCGGTATCGGATGAAGGTGAATCAGATATCATCGGCCTTATAGTGCGCGTCATTCTCCTTATCTTCATCATCAATTTCTTCTTCGGCGGCGGAGGAGGACGACGCAGACGCTATTACCGCGGACCGAGATCCGGCCCCTTCATCTTCCCGGGCGGAGGATTCGGAGGTTTTGGCGGGGGTTCCTTTGGCGGAGGCTCTTTCGGTGGCGGCGGAAACTTCGGCGGAGGCGGTTCATCCGGCGGAGGAGGCGCCAGCGGGGGCTGGTAATGAAAAGTCGAGAGTGTATCTCTCGGCTTTTTTTGTGGAGCCGTCGTAAAAGAAAATCCATATCACTATCTGGACGAATCGCAATGAAAAAATTATAATAAATCCATAGAAAAATAGAGGAGAAATTTATGAAACGAATCGTCAGAACATTGTGCAGCATCATTTACAGCCTATCCATGTTCGCTATTGCAGGCAATCGAATAAAACTTTACAATCTGGGCGGCGAAATGGAATACTATCTTTGGCTCGTAGGCACTCTCGCCTTGGCGGGTAACATATTTTTAGTTGACATGAAAAAAGGATATAGATACACTATGGGCAGTCTTTTAATTTTGGCATTTTTAGTTCTCGTCTTTATGCGTGGAAAACTTTATTTGTAACGAAAAAACCTCCGAATCATCGGAGGTTTCGTTTTATTCTCTTGCAATGAGTGCGTAGGGAATCCCTACAAAACAAATGCCGCCAATCATATTGCCAAGGGTCACGGCAATAAGATTATGAACGACGCCTGAAAAGGCGAGGGGAACGGCGGATTTCGCCATGAGACCGATGGAGAAAAGGGTCATGTTGGCGATACTGTGTTCAAAGCCCGTAATGACGAAGGTGGCGATGCACAAGGTGATAAAAAGGATTTTGCCGGCGCCGTCTGCTATGCGCCCCGATCCCCAAACAGCAAGGCAAACGAGCATATTACATAATATGCCGCGGAGCACGAGGGGGAAAAAGGCGATTTCGGTTTTTGCGAGAGCCCCTTGGGTGAAGACGTCTGCTGCAGAGCCTGTTGCGAAACCTGCGCCGACGAAAAGAGCGGCACAAAGAATCGAGCCGAGCAGATTTCCGATCCAGCAAACCGTCCAAAGGGTTAAGGCGTCGGGGAGAGTGACGGTTTTTCGTGCAAGGCCGAGGGTCATTACCATATTATTTCCCGTGAAAAGCTCCGCCCCGGCGACGACGACGAGGGTAAGGGCGATGGTAAAACAAAAGCCCATGATGATCTTAGTCGATGGGGCGGGCATAAGGGCTTGAATCGTAAATACGAGGCAAATGGCGAATCCGACGAAAAGCCCGGCGAGCATAGAGGCGATAAAATACCCTCCCGGATGGGAGTGCAACAAATTCACTTTGTTCTTTGCCGCTTCCGCCCAGCGATTAGCATCTTCTTGAAACATAAAAACCTCCTAAACAGAATGGATAATGAACCATTTGATAACGGAATCTTCTTCCGATTATTTTAAAAACATAGAGACATTATAGCATGACGGTATCTTCAGACGGCGACAAAAAATAATCGGCAATTTCCATTAAGTGATCGAGGCCTGCGTATGCAATGTATTTTAGGGGAAAGACTTGTCAGAGATGAAACTATCTTATAAAATAGAGAAGGAAATCTCTACTTAATCGACCCTTCGGGATTGTGTTTCATTGGGATTTTTTATCGTCTATTCGAATTTAAAGGACGGGATCTCCCGTTCTTTTTCTATGTATGTTTCCTTTATGAAAGGAGTACCATGAAAAAATTAATATCCATTCTAATGGCATGCCTTTTACTTTTAAGCGGCTGCGGAAAAAAAGAGCTGACGCGTTATGAGGCCACTTATTACGATACATTTGATACGGTGATCAGTGCCATGGTCTATGCAGATAACGAAAAACAAGGCAATCAATACCTTAAACAAATTCACGATCGCTATCAACAATTGGATCGTCTGTATAACGGATTTAAGAATTTCGACGGCATGACCAATTTAAAAACCTTGAACGATCATGCGGGAAAGGGAAAGGTAGTCGTCGACAAGGAACTTTACGATCTCATCGACTATTCCATAAAAGAATATAAAAAGTTCGGCGAAACCAACATTGCTTTCGGCGCCGTCACCTCTATTTGGCAACAATACCGCGACAAATACGAAGTGGCACCGGAGGGTGGAACGGAGAGCGACGACGAGGTATTAAAAGAAGGCCATCCCGATGCTAAACTTCCTCCTATGGAAGCATTACGTGACGCCAATGAACACACCAATATTGACGACATCGTCTTATACCCCGATGAATTGGCGGTAGAAATCAAAGATCCCAAGCTTAAAATCGACCTAGGCGCCGTAGCGAAAGGCTATGCTACGGAAAAAATCGGGGAAGAACTTCGTAAAGAAGGCTGTCCGGCGGCGATTATCAGTGCCGGCGGGAATGTCAAAATCATCGGTTCGGCTCCGGAAAAAGATCGTAAATATTTCGGCATCGGTTTGCAAAATCCCGAAGCCGTTATCGGCGGTACGGAAGGCGCGGACAACATGAAAGATGTTCTTTACGCCAACGACACCTCCGTCGTCACCAGTGGCGATTATCAACGTTTTTACATCGTCGCCGGAAAGCACTACCATCACTTAATCGATCCGGACACCTTAATGCCGGCCACCCATGCCCGTTCGGTCACTATCGTTACCAAAGACAGCGGCTATGCCGACTTCCTCTCCACCACCGTGTTCTGTATGCCTTACGACAAAGGGCGTAAGCTTGTAGATTCCTTAGACGGCGTGGAAGCTTACTGGATCTTCGCCGATGGCAGCGTGCAATTTACCGATGGGCTGAAAGATTCTTTAGACAGCCAGGGAGCGACGAATGCGGACTAACGGTAGAATTTTTGCGGCGACGCAGGCGGTGATGATCTTACTGTGTTCGGTCATCGCCATCGCCCTCCATCACGCCCCCTTGTTAGAAGGTTTTTTGTATCGACATATCATTTTCCGCATCGCGGCAGTGCTTGCCGTCGGGGCGGTATATGTCGGCGCGGGGAAACTCATGCGCCTGCGATCCTTTGTCGATGTGCTCAGCCTTTTATTTGTGCCCGCCGTGTTTTGGGGTGTGTTAATGGTAGCGGCCTACTTCGGCGGCGGAAGCGACGCCTTTTTACGAGGGCCTTTCCGCTCCATGTGGCGCTTTCCTCTGGATATCGCCATGTTGCCTCAGGTAGTCGTCATGGGACTTTTGCGTTTACGGTACACGCCACAAATCCATATGGCATTTGCCTTTGTGGCCCAGATCGCCATGATCCTTGCGGCGTGGAAGCGAATGCTGCATTACCGCAGACGGGTGGCTAAACGTAACCGCAGACGGGCGGCTAAACGTAGACCCATAAGCGAACGAGAAGAAAGAAGGTCATAATGTATCGTTACGATATGGAAGAATTATTCAATAAAAGTATCGATGCCTTAGAGAAAAAAGGCGTCGCTATTCGCGATATTGCAGACGTTGTGTACGAGTTGCAAAAAGATTACGGGCCCATTACAATGGAAATGTGTGAAGAAAATGTCTTGGCAGTTCTTCGCAAGCGTGAAACCATTCACGCCGTGTTGACGGCCCTCGCCATCGACAAAGCTGTGGATCAAAAACTTTTTGACGAGCCCATTCAGTCCATCATCGAAGATGACGAAGGACTTTATGGCATCGACGAAGTGTTGAGCCTTGCCGTAGTGAACATTTACGGTTCCATCGGCCTTACCAACTTCGGCTATTTAGACAAAAAGAAAATCGGCATTATCGACAAACTCGACAAAATGAAAGGTAAAGAAGTCACTACCTTTACCGATGATTTAGTGGCAGCCATAGCCGCAGCAGCTGCCAGCCGATTAGCCCACAGCAATCAAGGAATGAAAGAAGGTGCCAAGCATGAAGCATAAACTTACCACCCGTTGGATCGCAACAACGGCAGTATTAGCAGCCGTATACTATGCCTTAACGGTTGTATTTTCACCAATTTCTTACGGACCCATTCAATTCCGCGTATCGGAAGTAATGAATATGTTGGTCTTTTTTAACCCGAGCTTTGGCCCGGGCATCGTCTTAGGGGTGTTTTTATCTAACATTACATCGCCCTTAGGCGCATACGATCTCGTGTTCGGAACATTCCACACGGCGATCAGTCTCTATTTCATGAGTAGGGTCCACAATAAGTGGGTGGCGAGCCTAATGCCCGCCCTATTTGCGTGGATTATTGGTTTTGAGTTAGTTCTA
Organism: Aedoeadaptatus coxii; assembly: GCF_001553115.1. Taxonomy (GTDB): domain Bacteria; phylum Bacillota; class Clostridia; order Tissierellales; family Peptoniphilaceae; genus Aedoeadaptatus; species Aedoeadaptatus coxii. The sequence continues at coordinate 253,382 of NZ_KQ960172.1, read as the reverse complement.
GCTTTCGGCGGCGGAATCATCGGTTTCTTGACCATGAGTCTTTCCGTAGCGGCCAGCGAGGTCATTATCTGCACATTGATCAGCGTTCCCGTCTACGAAGTACTCCAAAAGAACCCGGGCTTCCGATCCATTGTCAACAAGAACCCTCAATAGGATTCTGTAGATAGGAGAATGTCATGGAAGTAAAAGTTTGTGTCGGTGCACGCTGCACGATGATGGGCTCGAGCCACATGCTCGACGAATTGGAAGATTTACAAGAGCGTTATTTTGAAGAAGGCGAGTTGGAAATCGTTCAAAAAAATTGCTACGGAGTCTGCAAATCCGAAGGCATTGAAAAAACGCCGGTCGTCAGTATCGACGGCGACATCATAACCACAGCTAAAACGCAAGTAGTTTGTGAAGAAGTCCTGCGCCGCGCAGGAAAGATCGAAAAGTAGGGGGATAAGTCATTGAAAGAAAGTTACGCTAGTGTCATGGGTCTTCGCAGACTCGTATTTGCCGAAGTTGCGAAGATGGCATTTACTGATACGCCGTTGGATGAATTGGAAACCGTAGGTTATAGACTCTATCCGGGCAACACGCCCGATGATTTGGAAGATGTTTTCCGTAAACGTGCTATCGCCGAAGAAATGATTCGCTTGGCCATGGGCATGGATTTGAGAGATTACGGAGAATACATACCGGTTACCGACGGCTTTGACAATGTCGATGTAGATACGAGTATTTTCGAACCGCCTCTGGTAGATGTTATTAAATTTGCCTGCGAAGCCTGCCCGACCCGCGCATTAACCGTTACGAATAACTGTCGTAAATGTATGGCACGTCCTTGCACCAATGTGTGTCCGGTTAACGCCGTCAGCATCGGCAAATACGGCGCCGTAATCGATCAGGAAAAATGTGTGAAATGCGGCCGTTGCCAACGCACCTGCCCCTATCACGCCATCGTCGAGTACGATCGCCCCTGCGCATCTGTTTGCGGCGTAGGCGCCATTGAAAGCGACGAAATGGGTCGCGCCGTTATTAATCACGATAAATGCGTCGGTTGCGGACGTTGTGTCGTACAATGCCCTTGGGGTGCTGTCGGCGACAAGACCATGATCTATCAATTGGCCAAGGCACTTAAACAAAAAGATAAGCGCATTTACGCTATTCCCGCGCCCAGTTACATCGGCCAGTTTGGCGCTAAAACCACGCCGGAACAAGTGCGTGCGGCAATGAAACAATTAGGTTTCGAAGACATGATCGAAGTAGGCCTCGGCGCCGACTACACCACCCTTCACGAAGCCAAAGAATATTTGGAACGTGTGCCGGAGGAAATTCCCTTTATGGGTACGAGCTGCTGCCACTCGTGGACACTGCTCATTCAATACAAATTCCCGGAAATGAAAGATTACGTTTCCGACTCGGGAAGCCCCATGCGCTACACGGCAGAGCACATTAAGCGCAAAGACCCCGACGCCATCGTCTGCTTCGTCGGACCCTGTACGTCGAAAAAAGTTGAGTCCATTACGAGTGATGTAAAAGAATACGTCGACTTCGTTATCACCTTCGAAGAGCTTATGGGCATGTTCGTCGCCATGGACATCGAACCTTCCGAAATCGAAACGGAAGAAGGGGAAGTAGAGTCCTCCTCCTCGGCGAGAGGATACGCCATGGCAGGCGGCGTGGCGGCAGCGGTAAAAGAAGTTGCCGAACGCATCGATCCCGAACGGGATATTCAAATCGAAGGCGCCAACTCCCTGAAGGAATGTATCCGCATGCTTCAAATGGCAAAGGCCGGCAAAAAAGACGGATATCTTTTGGAAGGCATGGCATGTGAAGGCGGATGCATCGCCGGAATGGGCACCATCGCCTCCACGACGAGAGTACGTAAAGCTGTCAGCAGCTACATGAAAGAATCGGAGTATAAAACACCGCTCGAAAATGAATTGGTGGACAACTCTTTAAAAGACTTTAGCTAAAAGCATGGTCGAAGGTCATCAAGAAAGACATTTTCCCCCGGGGAAGATGTCTTTTTCTGTGCGCAAGTTTATAATAGATAAATAAGGTTTCGCATTTTATGTTTGCAATCGAGGCGTTTATGAAGAAGAATGGCTATGTTACCGTAAAGGACGGTACGAAAATTTTTTATACGATTTTCGGCAGTGGCGAGCCGGTTTTGTTTTTACACGGCAATGGGGGAAGCAGCCACTTTTTCCAATATCAGGTGGCGTCGTTTAAAAAGGCGTTTCAGCTCGTTTTTTTAGACAGTCGCGGACACGGCAGGAGCACCAATTGCGGCGATCATTTGGATTTCGATTTAATGGCCGAAGATACGAAGGAATCGTTAGATGCCCTTGGACTTCATAAGGTATCCATCGTCGGCTTTTCCGACGGGGCGAATCTCGCCATGGTGTTTGCCGCTCGCTTTCCCGATTATGTGCAAAAGCTCGTGTTAAATTCAGGCAATTTGTTTTTTAAGGGCACGAAGTGGTACAGCCGGCTTCTTTCCTATTTGCAATTTGGCATGAATGTTGTTTTAAATATGCTGTCTCGTCGCTTTAAGAATTCAAAACTACAGGCGAAGCTTCTCTTACAAGAGGAAGTGTTGCCGCCGGAGGAATTAAAAGATGTGGACGCGCCTTCCATGGTCATCGTCGGTGAAAACGACGTGATCGAAGAATCTCATTCGAAATACATCGCTTCCCTTCTTCCTCACGGCCATTTTGTGGAAGTGCCGAGGGAGGGCCATAACTTGGCGCGCACCGATGCGCCGACCTTTAATCAAATCGTATTGTCATTTTTAAAAGGAGAGTCATGAAAAGAGTAATTCAAGGTATAAAAAAATACATCGAGCCATTGTTTATTCTGTCGGTGTTTATTCTCGTGGTCTTGGAATTTAAAAGTTTATCCAAGGAAATTTCCTACGATAAATTAACCGCCGTACTGCAGGGCGTGTCGCCTTTTATCGTGATCCTTTTGGTCCTTGCAGGGATCGTGTCGGTATTGCCCATGCTCGAATATGAGGTGATTTTAAATCGCCTAATCGACGGGAAACACGAAAAGCGCTATCTTTACGAGACGAGCTTTACCATTAATACCATGAATAATCTCATCGGCTTCGGCGGGATTATTAACATGGGGCTTCGAAATTATTATTACGGCGATAAGAAAAATAAGGTGGAGCTTTTAAAGGTGATTTTGGAAACCCATATTTATCACCTTATCGGCGTTTCCATTTTGTCGGCCATGGGTCTTCTCTACATGGCACTGAGTCGAGATACTGGCGTTACGACTTATGCGCCCTGGCTTATTGGCGGCGTCTTATACTCTCCCATTGTCATTTTATTTTCCAATCGAAAACAAGGGGAAGGGAAGCGGGTGCCCCTATGGGCGCAAGCTCGCCTGGCCCTTACATCGTTTTTGGAATGGGGCGGTGCCTATTGCCTTTTCCTCTTCATCGGTAAATGTATGGGCGTGGAATTTCACGTCGCCCAAGTATTGACGGTCCTTGTGTCGGCGAGCATCATCGGCATGGTGTCCATGATTCCGGGGAGTTTAGGCTCTTTCGACTTAATGACATTGGTGGGCCTCGGGAATTTAGGGGTCGGCTATGAAACCGTGCTGGCGTGGCTTCTCTTATACCGCGTATGCTATTACGTGGTGCCCTTTTTAATCGGCCTCTACTTTTTCATCAAGCATTTCGGCCACAGCTTTAACGAAGAAAACGACGGTATACCGGCGGAATTTTTAAAATCCATCGGCCACGATATTTGTTCTTTAATGATGTATTTATTCGGGATCTTTATGATTCTATCGGCCACGATTCCCGATCAGGTGAGCACGATTAAATGGCTCGCGAAATTAAATCCCATTCACGCCAATATACTGTACCAGTTCCCGAGCATTCTATTAGGCCTCGTGTTTATTCTGCTGGGGCGGTTAAACATTGAAAATCAAACGAGATCCTTTAAGCCGACGATGATCTTCCTGGCCATTACCTTTTTCTACGCCATGCTGACGGGCTTCGGCGTCATAACCTACGCTTATCTCATTTTGCTCACGATCCTCACCATTTCCACGCGAAAAGATCTTTACAGAACCCAGTTCGTCTACCGCGCCGAAAGCTTAACCATGGACTTATGCATCGCCCTATTCTTCGGCATGCTCTATTTACTTTCCATCGCCGGCAAGGCGAAGGGGATGCGCCTAATATTGCGGGCGAAAGATTTTATCGTCATACCCTTTGAGGAAAATTGGCTGCGGATCAGCTTGCTCATCGTCATTAGCGCGGCGGTTCTATACGCGATTTTATATTACGTTCGCGGAAAAGGGGAAACCGTCGGAGAAGCGCCGGATCTGGATCGGGTGCGTCATTTGCTGGAAACTTACGGCGGCGATTTAGATGCAGGTCTGGTTTTTCTCGGCGACAAACAGCTCTACTGGTACACCGTCGATGGGGAAGATCGCTGTGCTATTCAATTAAAGACCGAAGCGGACAATGTCATCGTTATGGGGGAACCTATGGGAAATCCCGAAGATGTTGACGATTGTATTCGCAAATTTATTCGCCACGTCGACGTATTAGGTTACGATCTCGTCTTCTACGAAGTGTCGCGAGATTTTATAATGAAACTTCACGATTTTGGCTTCCATTTTATGAAATTCGGCGAAGCTGCCCTCGTCAACTTAGACGAATTTACCATGGAAGGTAGAAACAGACGATCGGCTCGCAATGTTTTAAATAAATTCGAAAAAGAAGGGTACTCCTTTAAAATCTTAGAACCGCCTTTTGACGATAAGACCATAAAAACCTTCAAGGCCATATCCGATCAATGGTTGGGGAATCGAGGGGAAAAAGGATTTTCTTTGGGCTTCTTCGACGAAGACTATTTAAATCGCGGCGCCGTCGCCGTCGTGGAAAACGAAGAGGGGAGCATCGTATCCTTCGCCAATTTAATGCCCGTCTACAAAAAAGGCTACGCCACCATCGACTTAATGCGTCACGATCCCGAAACGTCGCCGAACGGTACCATGGACTTTTTATTCCTGAATCTGTTTTTATATTTCAAAGAGCAGGGAATGCATTGGTTCGATTTAGGCATGGCGCCCCTCGCCAATGTAGGCATTAACGAACACAGCTTTTTACAGGAAAAACTGGCTTACTTCGTGTTTAAATTCGGCGGAAACATTTATTCCTTCGAAGGGCTTCGAACTTATAAGAGCAAATACGCCACCCGCTGGGAAGCGAAATACACCGGATACAATCACCGCGCCAATTTATTTTTCACCGTCGTGAGCTTGGTACGCGTCGATCGCAGACCGCCGAAAAAAGAAATATAGTTACAGCAAAAATAGCCACCGGTAAACCGAACAAAGTATGAAGATCTGGAACGCTTCTACAATGAAAAAAGGTGGCCTTAGCGAAGGACGAAGGAAAGCTTAAAAAGATGCAGGCGACCAAAGCCGAGATCCAGTTCTGCCTGAAGCAGCTACAAAAACAAGACAGGCTTCTGCAAACATTCGACGAACAGAGCTTCTGTGCTCTTGTAGATCATATCACGGTATTCAGCAAAGAAAATATTCGCATAACCTTCAGAAATGGCTCAGAAATTAAAACTCTATAAAATGTCCGAATGGAGCTTTTTATTTTAATCGGGGTTGAATGAAATGCTCTTAAAGAGGTTTAATCAAATGTGCTAAGTTAGCTTATTCTAACTCAATGGAGGTTAATCGTATGAAAAAATCATCTGGAATTAAAGCAAAAGATTTGATCACCACAGGTATTTTTACTGCCATTATGTTTGCTCTTTGCATGGCAGTAGCAATGCTGGGTTATATACCAATATTTATTCCGCTTTTAAGCATCATCGTGCCGCTTATTGACGGTATTCCGTATGTGTTGTTTGTGAGCAAAACGAAAAAGTTTGGGCTTATAACCATTATGGGATTTTTGCTTGGACTACTAATCGGGGTCATGGGAATGGGCGTATATGCACCCTTCACCGGACTTATCGCAGGCCTTTTAGCGGATTTGTTATTAAAATCCTCGGATTATTCCAGTGCAAAAAAAGTAATTCTCAGCAAAGGTATTTTTTCAATATGGCTGATCGGCAACTATATTCCTATTGTTATTAGCCGTGATGCTTATTATCAAAATTTAGCACAAGGCGGCTACGGAAAGGCCTATGCGGATGCACTTATGAAGCTTATTCCGGACTGGAGTTTGATCCCATTACTTGTAGGCATGTTTATCGCGGGCATCCTTGGTGCTTTGATTGGACGTTCCCTTCTAAAAAAACAGTTCGAACGCGCCGGGATTGTCTAATCTATCATGCAGCCTATTCAAACGCGATCAAAAAAAGAATTTCTTGATCCTCGAACAAAAATACTTCTTGTCTTCACCATCGCTGCTGTCGTTGTGGGAGGAGGACATGGATATTGGCTGGCTCCGATTCGAATACTCCTTATATCCGTTCCCTTTATGCTGTTTCTTATTGAAAGCAAGTGGAAATATGCCGCCATATATGCCATTTTATTCATAGCGGCCTATGTAGGGCAGATATATCTTTTGCCGCTCGTTACCGGATTTTTAGGTTTTCTGTTGGTGGCTTTTTGCGGTATTTTTGTTCGCATGATGCCGGGGCTTGCCATGGGTACCTATTTGCTCAGCTCAACGAAAATCAGCGAGTTTATGGCAGCAATGGAACGCATGCGTGTTCCTGCCCAGATTACGATTCCACTTTCCGTTGTTTTTCGCTTTTTTCCTACCATCTTGGAAGAGTATCACGCCATAGCCGATGCAATGAAAATGAGAGGCATCTCTTTAGATGGTTCAAAACCGTGGAAAACTGTGGAATATCGTCTGGTTCCGCTGATGGTGTCCTGCGTAAAAATCGGTGACGAACTTTCCGCATCTGCTTTAACACGTGGCTTAGGCGCGCCGATTAGGCGCACCAATGTCTGTAAAATTGGATTCCATTTGCAGGATATACTCTTTCTGATGCTTTGCCTGGTAAGCTTGTGTGTACTTATCTTTTATAAGATCGGAGGTTCGTCATGATAGAAATAAGAAATTTTTCTTTTTCCTATACATCCTCTGACCAAAGTACAGTTAAAAATATCAATCTGAGAATCCCTGACGGTCAATGCGTTCTTTTAACGGGAATGTCCGGATGTGGTAAGACGACCATAATACGAGCTTTAAATGGACTTATTCCTCATTACTATGAAGGGAAAAGTTTGGGAAGTGTATCTGTTTTTGGTAAAAGTCCACAAACGCTTGCTCTGTATGAACTCGCGCCGATTGTTGGCTGCGTATTTCAAAATCCCCGCAGCCAGTTTTTTAATGTAGATACGGATAGTGAACTGGTTTTTGCCTGTGAAAATTTAGGTATGTCAAAAGAAGATATTCGATTGCGCTTTAACAAAATCGTATCCTCTTTGCATATTGAGAGATTGATGGGAAAGAGTTTGTTTCATCTTTCTTCCGGAGAAAAACAAAAAATTGCTTGTGCCTCTGTGGCTGTGCTTTCTCCCAATCTTGTTCTTATGGATGAGCCAAGTGCTAATCTTGATTTTTCCGCTATCGCAAATTTGCAAGGGATGATACAATTTTGGAAAGATGAGGGAAAAACAATCGTTATTGCCGAGCATCGCATCCATTATTTAAAAAATTTAGTGGATCGTGTGGTATTGCTTGATGCCGGCGAGATGATCGGAGATTATCAAGGCGTTAACTTTTTCGAGTTACCGAGTTCGTTTTATGAAACGCATGGGATACGTATTCCGGACATAAAACAGCTTTCATTTGGAGCTTCCGATCCATTATCGCCGACGAAAGATTTTTTAGAGCTTTACGATGTGAATTTTTCCTACCACAATACGCAAAGCGTATTGAATATTCCGAAGTTTCAACTTCCTCTGGGAAGGGCAACAGCTCTCATAGGTTCAAACGGTGCCGGCAAGTCCACTTTTGCCAAACTTCTTTGCGGACTGGTAAAAAAAGATAAAAGCAAACTGATCTATAAAAACAAGATTATTCCACCTAAAAAAAGACGTGATCTGACCTATCTTGTGCAACAGGAAGTGAATCATCAGTTGTTTACAGAAACGGTTATGGAAGAGCTTTTGATTTCTCAGGAAGAAGAAAATCACTCTGCAGCCGAGGCAATACTCCAAGAACTCCATCTGGATGACTTTAAAGATGAACATCCCATGTCTCTTTCAGGAGGGCAAAAGCAGCGTGTTGCAGTAGCCTCCGCTCTGATGAGCAATCGAGATGTTTTAATCTTTGATGAGCCGACCAGTGGTCTTGATTTGGAAAACATGCAGCGTTTTGCAGAAATTATAAAGAGAATAATTCTTTTAGGAAAAACATGCTTAATTATTACGCATGATCCGGAGTTTATCGCTCTTGCCTGTCAGCATATTGTTGAAATGAAAGATGGGCAGATTAAGGAGCAATATGATTTGAACCAGATGACAGTACAGAAATTGCAGAATTTTTTTAGAGAGGAGGATTCATCACAATGAACGCCTTAGGCAATATGGGAGATAATATCAAAATGCAGAAACGAGAAGATGGCAGTTCTATCTTTTTTTTGCATGATGAAACCGGCTCGGGGACGATGACTTGCTACTCCCTTTTCGAAGGCGTCTTTGTACTTTTTAATGACTTTCATCTCAAAACTTGTTACTCAGCTTTCAAGCCACATCAATCGATGTTCACCATTGATTACTGCAAAGAAGGAAGAATAGAAAATAGCATTCATCCGGAAAAGTACACTTATATCAGCGCCGGTGATTTGCAGATGGAAGTACGCACCCAGCATTACGGAGAGTTTTACTTTCCACTCAAACACTATCACGGAATCACAATCAGTATTCTATTTCCGCAGGGTTCTGAAACGATTAGGACATTATTAAACGGATTTCCGGTTGATGTGGAAAGTTTGAAAAACAAATTCTGTAGAACATCAAAAGGCTATGAAACCTTTATTATGCGTTCCAATCCACAAACGAACCATATCTTAGCCGAAATTTATCAAATTCCTGAAAAAGATAGAGTTTCTTATCTGAAAATTAAGGTATTAGAACTTCTTCTTTATTTGGATGGAATGGATACTTCTTTGGCAAAACAACAAAACGACTTTTTAAATTTCGCCCAAGTAACTAAGATCAAATCTTTGGAAAAAAGGTTGACTTCACATCTTGATCGATTTTATACGTTAACCGAATGCTCGAGTTTCATTGATATGCCACTCACATCTATGAAAAAAGCGTTCAAAATTATTTATGGAAAATCGATTTATGCCTATATGAAAGAGTATCGCGTTAATGCAGCGGCTTTGCTCTTACAAGATTCATCGAAGAGCATACTTGAAATTGCGAATGATTTAGGCTACCAAAACCCATCCAAGTTTTCAGCTGCCTTCAAGTCCCTTCGTGGATTAACGCCACGAGACTATAGAAAAACTCTTGTCTGAATGGGGCTGTTTTCCCATTAGAGGGTGGAACGAACCACACCTTGTTTCATAAACTGTTGTAGAGAATACGTTGAATTCTCTTCGACCAAAACAGTTTTGAAATGAGGTGTTTTTATTTTGAAAAGCAAAAAAAGAATATTGCCGATTATTCTGTCTTTTGCAGACAGTGCGAAACCACAGTTTATACTATCTATTCTATTTGCCGTGCTAAGCGTTTTCTGTGGTTTTTTACCTTATTTTGGGATCTATCAAGTCCTTCTTGTGTTTTTCTCAAAAGTACAAGATAGCAGTCAAATTTCTGTGCATTCACTTGTCCCTTGGTTCCTTTTGTGCGTCGCAGGATATGGCCTTAAAGTCTTGTTTCACACAATCTCAACGAATCGGTCTCATCATGCCGCCTACCATATTCTTAAAAATATACGAAGTCGACTGACCGATAAATTAATGCGATTGCCGCTTGGAACTGTAACAGGAAAAACCGCCGGTGAACTCAAGAGCATTATTGTTGACCGTGTAGAAACGATTGAATTACCTTTGGCACACTTGATACCGGAAGGCTTATCGAATCTGATTTTTCCTGTTATCGTATTTATTTTCATGCTGGTATGGAATTGGAAAGTCGCATTGGCATCTGTTGCCTGCATTCCTTTTGGCGTGCTCGCCTATGCGATCGTCATGAAGACATTTAACAGCAAATATGACAGCTATATGAAAGCTTCTAAAAAAGTGGACAGTGTGATTGTGGAATATGTGGAAGGCATTGAGGTTGTCAAGGCTTTTAATCAATCCAGTAAATCCTATAAAAAATATACGAATGCGATCACGTCCTTTAAAGATTTTACTTTAGATTGGTTTCGCTCCACTTGGCCGCTGATGAATTTTGCAGCGGCGATACTGCCGAGCACACTGTTAGGCATTCTTCCGGCAGGTATCTTGCTTTATGCTACAGGAAATCTAACACCTGCTGAGCTAACGCTTACCATCATCCTTTCCTTAAGTCTGGTAGGCCCCGTTTCATACTTTACGACAGCTGTCAACAGCTATAAATCCATTGAATACGCTCTGCTGGATGTTCAGAAAATCTTAGACTTGCAAGAGCTTCCGGAAGAAAAAGAGTCGAAAGAACTGTCCGGTTATGACATTTCATATAAGGATGTCACATTTTCTTATGAAGAGGATCAAGCACCTATCGTTAAAGATTTTTCTTTAGAAATACCAGAGGAATCTTTCGTAGCTTTGGTAGGTCCTTCCGGCGGAGGAAAATCTACCTTATCTCGATTGCTTTTGCGTTTTTGGGATGTGAATCAGGGATGTATTTGTATCGGAGGAAAGGATATACGCTCTTTGCCACTTGGACAGCTCTCAGGACTCATCAGCTATGTTTCTCAGGATACTTTTCTTTTCAATATGTCCCTTTTTGAAAATATCCGCGTAGGCAATCCGGCCGCAACAAAAGAAGAGGTGTTTCAGGCTGCTCATATGGCACAATGCGAAGAGTTTATTTCACGTTTAGAACAAGGTTGGGACACGCCGGCTGGAGAAGCGGGGGATAAACTGTCGGGCGGTGAAAAACAGCGTATAGCGATTGCCAGGGCAATACTAAAAGATGCCCCTATCGTTGTTTTGGATGAAGCAACCGCATTTACTGATCCGGAAAATGAACTTCAACTCCAAAAATCGATTAATGAACTAACGCGTGGCAAGACGCTGTTAGTGATTGCCCATAGGCTTTCTACGATAAAAAATGCCGACAAAATCGTTGTTTTGCAGGAAGGCACAAAAGTGGCGGAAGGAACGCAGAATGAACTTCTGAAGGCTTGCTCCCTTTACCGCTCCATGTGGGAAGCACATGTTGGTGCCAAAGCATGGGCGGCATCCAATCAAGAGAAAGGAGCGGATAAATAAATGTTTACCATGATTAAACGTATCGTTGATTGGACAGGCTCTTATAAAAAAAGATTTTACTGGGGCATCGTCTGGTCGTTATTAGAGAATTTCTTTATTGCTTTTCCCTTGATGGGAGCGGCTTATGTTCTGAACCTTATGCTGCAGGATACGGCAGGGCTCAGGAGTTTGCACACAAAGGAAGCTTTATGGGCGCTTTTGTTTATGGTTTTCTGTGTTTTGGGTCGTTTCTTCTTCTCCTATCTGCGGGCTGTTTTTCAAGAAAGCATTGCTTATGAAAAAACAGCCGAGGAGCGCATCGAGATAGGCGATATATTAAAGCGAGTTTCCCTTGGCTTTTTTGATCGTCACAAGACCGGTGACATTGCGGGAGCAGTTACAACCGACTTATCTGCTTTGGAATTGTATGCCATGAAGATGACGGATACGGTTATCGGAGCTTATTTGCAGACTCTTGCCATGATTCTATCCATCCTTTTTTTCTCATGGAAAGTGGCAACTGTTGCTTTAGTGGGTGTATTATGCTCTGCATTTTTCCAGCGCCGACTAGTGAAAGATAGCCGGAAAAACACAGCGGTGCGCCAGAAAGCCAATGATAGCATGATTAACGCAACACTCCAATTTATCCGTGGAATAACGGTTATTAAATCCTATGGGAGAACAGGAAGCGCCGTTGCGGAACTACAAAAATCTTTTTCCGATCAACGTGACATCAACATCAAAATAGAAAATGATTACATGTGGACGAACGGTCTTTATCAGTTAAGCCTAAAATTGACCTCCGTAGCAATCGCTTTTATGGTATGCCTTCAAACCATTCATGGTGAAATTTCTCTGCCTATCATGCTCATGATAGTGATCTTTTCATTTGTTATGTTTGCTCGTTTGGAAACGGTAACTACTGCTTCTCACACCTTGGAAATGATGCGAGCAGCGCTGGACAAACTTCAAACAATTAAGACGGCAAACTATATCGACGAAGATTCAAAAGACATTGTTTTAAACAATTTTGACATTTCTTATCAGAACGTATCCTTCGCTTACGATCACAAAAATGTTATCGAGAATGTGAGCTTTTCTCTTCCCGAAAATTCAACTTTAGCCATCGTGGGACCCTCCGGTTCCGGTAAAACAACGCTCTGTAATTTGCTTGCCAGATTCTATGATGTCAATCATGGGTCTATTTCTATCGATGGACATGATATCAGGGAAATGACTTGTGATACTCTGCTGCAATATATTTCAATCGTTTTTCAGCATGTCTATCTGTTTCATGACACGATATTAAACAACATTCGTTTCGGCAGACCGGAAGCCAGCATCGAGGAGATTAAAGAAGCTGCCAAAAAGGCGGCTTGTCATGAATTTATTGAGAATTTACCAAACGGCTATAACACGATGCTTGGCGAAGGCGGATCGACACTTTCAGGAGGAGAAAAACAACGCTTATCCATTGCTCGTGCCATACTAAAAGATGCACCTATCGTTATATTAGATGAAGCAACTGCCAGTGTTGATCCTGAAAACGAGCATTTAATTCAACAAGCCATATCCGCCTTGGTCAAAGGAAAAACATTGATCGTTATTGCCCACAGGCTAAACACAATACAGTTCGCTGACAATATTTTAGTTATAGACCAAGGAAAGCTGGTACAGCAGGGAACACATGAACAGTTAATAGAAGAAGAAGGAATATATAAAGATTTCCAGAAAATACTCAATAGGACAAGTAACTGGCAACTCAGTTGAACCAATTTATTTTAATTTAGCAACTCCAATTATTATGAAAAGGGGACTGACTGCAAGCTCATGTTTGCAGTCAGTCCCTTTTGTTTTAGGGTTAGCGTATTAGTTTTCGTACCCCTTGCTCATTTTCGTACCCCTGAGTATGAGTTCCGTACCCTAAGCGGCAGTGCCGTTAAAATGTATCAAATATGGTGTTTTGTTCTCGTATAGTGAGATCAACGCTTTTAGATGTAAATAATCCATCTATTCAGGTGGATTACTAGTACTTCAAATTAGGAGTTGATGATTTATTTTTATCCAAAATATGGCATAACTGATTGAAACAAAAAAGCAATTACAATTGACAATCCTAAAACAACAGCAAATTCTTTTGGCTTTCTATATAAGCTAATGATACCTAGTATCCATGTAATCACTTCCATAAGGCTATACATATAAAAACCTTGTGATGGGCTAAGGCTAAAAGCTTGAGCTAATAATATCCCAATAATGATGCTCGAAATGAAAATGGCAATAGGTCCTTTTCCTGTTGCATACCAACATATGTATGCCATAAAAAATGATACAAATGACATTACTATCCATATCATCATATAAGTTCTTGGCAGGAATCCCAAAACAAAATTACTAAACAAATAATAGCCTGATAACATACTTATAAAGAACGAAAATGTATTAATTGAAGCTCTTAAGGGTGATTTCGAATAAACAGAAATTATCGTACCTAACAAAATCCATATTGCCAATCTACCAAAGTAATTACTAATATCAAGTTGTTGAAAAATCATTGGTAAGTAGTTACTAGTTGTGCCGTCAATCCACTTCTGAAACACACCAAGTGCAAAGCCAAATAATACAAATCCTGTAGTTGCCAATATCTGTTTTGACGTATCACTCCTTTGGGGCATTCTTATTTTTCAAGGAATGCTTTCATTCTCTATTCCTCCACAAATTCAAATTTATTCAATTACAAACTAACAGTTATTATTACTTTCCTTCCCATCTTTTAATGCCGCTATCACCATGTTTTTGCAGTGACATTAATTGTGTTCTAGCAAGTTTTCTAAGTTTCATCATTCTTTCTTTTTGCTCCATACCTTTTCCAATAAGAATCGCATGATAGCTTTCCATATTGGCAAGTACAAGTAACTCATTCAGACTTGCATACTCTCTCATATTACCCTTTAACTCAGGATTTTCTTCACGCCACTGTTACGCTCTCTTGTTAAACAAGGCTACATTGAGCATATCTGCTTCACTTGTATACTTGTAAGACAACTGTTCGTTGGTAAGATCTTTTAAGAGAATTACTCCTTTATGCTGATGCACTGGTTACAATGTTTATTTTTGTAATAACTGTTCTAAGCAGCACACCAACTATTTGTTTTTTGAGCTTTAAATTTTGGTAGAAGTCTTGAACTCCTTATTTAACATAACTATTTGACTCTATTACTATTATGACACGAAACCCCTTGACAGATCGGGCATAATGACCTATACTAATTGCTAGTGTTTTAAAGCCCCGGAAACTTTTGAACATTGTCCCTTGTGATGAACAGGAGGTTTTCTAATGAAGACAACCATGGCGAAAGCCAATGAAGTAGATAGAAAATGGTACGTCATCGACGCAGAAGGCAAAGTCCTCGGTCGTTTAGCCACAGAAGTTGCTAATATTTTACGCGGTAAGAACAAGCCGATTTATACACCCCATGTGGATACGGGTGATTTCGTCATTGTAATTAACGCTGAAAAGGTAAAACTTACCGGCAACAAGTGGGATGACAAAATTCACGCTTACCACACCGGTTACCCGGGTGGACGTCGCGAAGTTGCTTATAGCGAAATTCGCGAAAAGCATCCCGAACGCGTTATCGAATACGCCGTAAAGGGTATGCTTCCCAAAAATCGTTTGGGTCGCTCCATGTTTACGAAGCTGAAAGTGTATGCAGGATCCGAGCATCCTCACGCAGCTCAACAACCGGAAAACTACGAAGTGTAAGGGAAGGGTGATTTAGATGGCAGAACAATATAGAGCAACAGGCAGAAGAAAAACATCGGTCGCTCAAGTTAGATTACTACCCGGCAGCGGCAAGTTCCTCGTTAACGGCAGAGAACTCGACGATTTCTTCGGTTATGAAACATTACGTATCGTCGCAAAAGAACCGCTAACCATTACCGAAACCGAAGGCGAATACGACGTACTCGTCAAAGTTAACGGCGGTGGCTACACCGGTCAAGCAGGCGCTATCCGCATGGGTCTTGCACGTGCATTACAAGACATGAACCCGGATTTCCGCCCCATCCTTAAAAAAGCAGGTTTCTTAACCCGCGATCCGAGAATGAAGGAAAGAAAGAAATACGGCTTGAAAAAAGCGCGTAAATCTCCCCAATTCTCCAAACGTTAAGATACAAAAATACCGCATCTTCGGATGCGGCTTTTTTATTGCAATAAAGTTTTTTCCGGTGGCGGTGCGGTATATATCCCTTAGAATCTAATGGCGGTAGAAGATGAAACGGGAACATAAGGGAAAGGGAAAGCTATGCATTATCAGAGCTATGGAAACAAAGAGAATAAGTCCCTCTTGTTTATTCACGGATTGGCGTCGTCGGCGACGTTATGTTTCGAACCCCTTCTTGAGTTTTTAAAAGACTATTATGTCATCTTGTGGGAATTGGAGGGGCACAGCGAGCATCAGCCCGGAGATTTCCTGTCTTTAAAGGCGAGTGTAGACGCTATCGAAGAGTTTATACTTAGCGAAATGGAGGGAGGGGTTTACGGCTTGTGCGGTTTTTCTATGGGGGCGACCATGGCGGTGGAATTGATCGGTCGCGGCAAGATTTCCGCCGAGCGACTTTTCATAGACGGTGCCGTCACCGTTCCCATGGGCTTAAAGGCCTTGCCGCTCACGCTGGTTTTTGCCACAGGGGTTCACAGAATGAAAAAGGGGAAGTGGATTCCCAAAGTGGCCATGGATCGCCTTATGGGAAAAGGCAACGACAGCGTCAGCGCCATGGTCTATCCGGGCGTATCGGATCGCTCGGTAAAAAATGCATGTCGAGATTTATACCGCTATACTATTCCCGAAGGGCTAAGGAGCTTTACGCATCCCGTGCTGAGCCTGCGGGGAAGTGAAGAACCCATTGCCGCCGAAAGCGAAAGATTGTTGCGGATGTACCTGCCTCATATGGAGACGAGAGTTTTCGACGGCAAGGGCCACGGCCAGTTTCTCTTCGAGGAGCCGAAAGCCTATGGGGACATTTTGCGCCGATTTTTGGAATAAATATTTTTTCCATAAGATTGATCTAAAAAACCGCCGGGTTGCCGGCGGTTATTTTATTTCAGCAGATGTAAGTCTTTTACCATGGCGATGAGCTCATCTTTGTTTGCGCCTTTTGCACTAATGGAGAGAAGCAAGCCGTCTCGTTCGAAGTCGGCGTTGTGGCCTTGGAGAATGACCTTTACGCCGTCTACGTTGACTTCGTCGATCTTGCCTTCGCCTCCGGTTTCATAGGCGGTTTCGGGGGAAGAGATTCGTTCGTGGAGGTAAATGGTCTTGCCGTTTTTCTCGTAAGTGAAGGTGACGTAATCGGAAAGCTTACCTGATTCGGCGTAAATTTCCGATTCCACGTAATGGTAGTTCGAGGAAAGAACGAGGGGATGGAAGCTTAATTTTTTGGCGATGTCATTAATCGGCGATTTGTCGCCTGTATCTTCTTTTTGTTCATCTTTGTACTCGAAGGTAACTTTGCCGGTGAGCTTATCGTAATCGATTGAAGATATTTCACGGCCGTCCTTTGAAAATATGGCGCGTTCTTCAGACAGAGGTTTGCAGTTTGTAATTTCCTTGCCGTCTTTGTCGAAGATTTTCCCTTTTAAATAATCGGGCAGATCCATTTTTTCCGGGTCGGCGGTAAATTTATCTTCATTGACGACGATGCGGCCGGAAGGGCTTGCAACACGTTTAACGGTTTCTACGATTTCTGAACCGAAACTCGTAAAGGGAAGGGTAAAGATGATAAGGGCGCAGGCAGCGGCGACGGCAGGTTTTCTATAGGATATTCTCTTTTTCTTTTTCATTTTAAGATGCACCTCTTCTTTGTCTTGTTTTGTGGATGAGTATAATTTTTTTAGCATGTCTTCCGTGGCTTCGGAAGACGGCGTAATATTACGTCGTTCCTTCATAATATGCCTCCATTTCCTTACGCAGTCGGTTGACTAAGCGGTGGATCATAACGCCTACGTGATTTGGGTTGGTGTGGATCAGTTCGGCGATGGTTTGATTGGATAATTCCGCGCCGAATTTATAACTGATTAACAGTTGATCGTCGGGCCTTAGTTTTTTCACGGCGCGGCGCAAGTATTCGATTTCCTCTCGCTCTTCTACAAGTTCTTCCGAACGCGCCACGGGATCGGGAACATCTTTTATAGCGGCGATGGGAAGCCACCGGAAGCGGTTGTTTTTTCGATAGTAATCTTTTACGTGATTGCCGGCGATGGAAAAGATCCATACGTCGAAAGAACCTTTTTCCGGCCGATAGGTGGGTAGCTTTTTATAAATCTTTAGAAAAATATCCGATGCCAGATCTTTCGCCACCTCTCGATTGCCTACGCGATACAGGGTAAATTGAAAGACGCGGTCGAAGTAACGATCGTAAATTGTGTCGAAGTCCAGGGCGTCGTCGAGAAAGGGATTGATTGTTTTCGTTTCATCCATTTGTGTCACCTCCTTTTCCCTTCACAAGTTAATACGCAGGAAGAGGGCATTTATTACAAGACAAATTGTTTTTTTATTGTATCCTTTCATAGGACGGAAAGTGAAGGGATATAAAATTCTTTACAGTGAATAAACTTCGTGCTATTATGTTCACAGGAAAACATTTCCTACAATTTAAGAATATTCTTCGGGGCGAGGTGTAAATCCTCACCGGTGGTGATAGTCCATGAGTCGCAAGATTGAATCGGTGAAATTCCGATACCGACGGTATAGTCCGGATGAAAGAAGAATGGAGACAACATAGGTTGTCTTTCTTTTGAATGGATCTCCGAAGCTAGGCTTCGGATTTTTTTATGGGAGGAATTATGGACGAATTTTACATGAAGCGCGCCCTCTCATTGGCAGAACGTGGACGAGGTTTGACGGGAACCAATCCCATGGTAGGGGCGGTTCTCGTAAAAGACGGGGAGATTATCGGGGAAGGATGGCATCACGGTTTCGGCGACGATCACGCCGAGGTGAATTGCCTGAAAAATGCGAAAGATTCTCCCAAGGGGGCGACGATTTACGTCAATCTGGAGCCTTGCAGTCATTACGGAAAAACCCCTCCCTGCGTTAAGACCATTATGAATGCAGGCATTACCCGCGTGGTCGTGGGAACGTTAGATCCGAATCCTCGCGTGGCGGGACGGGGCGTGCATATTTTGGAGCAGGCGGGGATCGACGTCATCGTCGGCGTGTTGGAAGACGATTGTCGCCAATTGAATCGCGCTTTTTTCTCCAGTATTTTAAAAAGGCGACCCTATGTGACGGCGAAATACGCCACCACCATCGACGGTAAAATCGCCACGAACACCGGCGAAAGCCAATGGATTACCGGGGAAGAGGCTCGTATGGACGGCCACATTCTTCGGGGACAGGTCGACGGGATTATGGTCGGCACGGGCACGGTCTTAGCCGACGATCCCAAGCTTTCCAATCGTAGCGGCGAAGGGGTTCAACCGACGCGCATTATATTGGATCGGCGGGGCATCATCGATGAAAACGCCAATGTTTACGACGGTTCCCAAAAAACCATTGTCTACACATCGGATATGGCGGAGGAAAAAGAAAAAATTCTCGCTTCTCGAGGTGTGACAGTGGAACGCATTCCCTCCGTCGACGGAAAGCTTCCCCTTGAAAAGGTGTTGGCCGATCTTTATGAAACGAAATTTATCGGCCACATTTTGGTGGAAGGGGGCGGCAAGCTTCACGGCAGTTTGATCGATGAGGGGCTTGTAGATGAATTTGTCCTTTATTTGGCGCCGACGATTTTCGGTGGCGGAAAGTCCGCCATCGAAGGAAAAGGTATCGAATCGTTAAGTGATCGAAGGGATTTCGAGATTACGAGCGTCCAACGATTAGGCAGGGATTTATGTATTCGAGGGGTGGTGCCATGTTC
This sequence comes from Aedoeadaptatus coxii, assembly GCF_001553115.1. GTDB lineage: Bacteria > Bacillota > Clostridia > Tissierellales > Peptoniphilaceae > Aedoeadaptatus > Aedoeadaptatus coxii. The sequence goes on along the minus strand of NZ_KQ960172.1, from coordinate 234,108 downwards.
ACGGGAATAGTTGAAGAAGTGGGCACGGTCGCTGCTCTTGAAAGGCGAGGGGAGAAAATTCTCCTCCGCGTCAAGGCGGATAGTGTCCTAGAAGATACTAAGATCGGCGACTCCATCGCGACAAACGGCGTTTGCCTGACGGTGACCTCTATGTCGGAAGGGAGTTTTACGGCGGATATGATGACGGTAACGGCGAAGAAATCCGCGCTGGATCAGTTGCGGCCGGGTAGTGCTGTGAATTTGGAACGGGCGCTCCTTCCCACGAGCCGCATGGGCGGACACATCGTCCAAGGCCATGTGGACACGGTCGGTAAGGTGCAAGGCATCGAACCTCACGAGGGAGGCTATCTCCTTCATATCGCCGTGGAAAAAAAGTGGGCGCCTTATTTTGTGGCTCAGGGTTCGGTAACGCTAAACGGCGTCAGCTTAACCATTGCCCGGGCCGGGGGAAATGATTTTTCCGTTTCCCTTATACCGGAAACCTTACGCTCTACCAATTTAGGCAAGCTGAAACCCGGCGACCCCATGACGGTGGAATTCGACATCGTAGGCAAGTATTTATTGAGACAACATGAAGTGGCGGAAGAAGCTTCCCCGCTGGATATGAATTTTTTAAGAAAGCATGGATTTTAGGAGGAAATTATGTGGAACACAATTGAAGAAGCAATCGACGCGCTGAAAGCAGGCAAGATGATCATTGCCGTGGATGCGGAAGACCGTGAAAATGAAGGGGACATGATCGTCGCCGCCGAAACCTGCACCACGGAGCAATTAAATGCCATGGCTACCTACGCCAAAGGGCTGATCTGTATGCCCATGAGCAAAAAAGAGGCGGATCGCCTGAACTTAAAGCCCATGGTTTATAAAAATACGGACAATCACGAAACGGCTTTTACCGTCACCATCGACCACGTGGACACCACCACGGGGATCAGTGCTGTGGAACGGGCATTCACCGCCAGAAAAACCGCCGATCCCAATTCGAAAGCCGAAGACTTCCGCCGCCCGGGCCATATGTTTCCTCTTATCGCCAAGCCCGGCGGGGTATTGGAGCGTGAAGGCCACACGGAAGGCACCGTGGATTTATTGCGCCTCGCCGGTTTAACGGAGGTGGGTCTTTGCTGTGAAATCATGGAAGACAATGGGGAAATGATGCAGCGGGACCGCATCTGCGAACTGGCAAAGGAATTAAACGTCCCCCTCATTAATATCGAGCTATTAAAAGAATACAGAAAGACCCACGATTGCCTTATCGAACGGGTAGCCGAAGCGGACATGCCAACGAAGTACGGCCATTTTAAAGCCGTAGGCTACAAAAACACCTTAAACGGCGAACACCATGTGGCCTTGGTAAAAGGCGACATTACGAAAGAAGATGCCGTATTAACGCGGGTTCACTCCGAGTGTTTAACGGGAGATGCCTTCGGTTCTATGCGCTGCGATTGCGGCGATCAATTGCAACGTGCCATGATGCAAGTGGAGGAAGAAGGCAATGGCATTGTCCTTTACATGCGTCAAGAGGGAAGAGGCATCGGTCTTTTGAATAAGCTCAAAGCCTACGCCCTTCAAGATCAAGGCATGGACACGGTGGAAGCCAATGTGGCTTTAGGCTTCCCGGAAGATGCTCGGGAATATTACATTGGCGCGCAAATTTTGAAAGATCTCGGCGTGACGAAAATGCGTCTGTTAACCAACAATCCCGACAAAGTGTATCACCTGGAACAATACGGCATGGAAATTGTCGAGCGGGTACCCATTGAAATTCAATCCCACGAAAACGACCACTTCTATTTGGAAACTAAAGCGAAGAAAATGAACCACTATTTACACGAATTCGGCTGCAACTGCCATGAACGTCAACGTAAGGAGGCAAAATAATGAACATTTTAGAAGGCATGCTGACAGGTAAGGATCGTAAATTCGCCATCGTCGTCAGTCGTTTTAACGACTTTATTACCTCGAAACTTGTGGATGGCGCCTTGGACTGCTTGCTTCGCCACGAAGTAAAAGATGAGGACATTACCCTGGTCAAGGTGCCGGGAGCATTTGAAATTCCCTTGGCGGCACAAAAACTCGCCGAGTCCAAACAATACGACGGCGTCATTTGTTTGGGTGCCGTGATTCGCGGCGCCACAACCCACTACGATTACGTGTGCAACGAAGTGTCCAAAGGCATTGCCAAGATCACCTTGGACACCGGCCTCCCCGTGGGCTTCGGCATCGTCACCACGGAAAACATTGAACAGGCCATCGAACGAGCCGGCACAAAGAGCGGCAACAAAGGCTACGACACCGCTATGAGTGTGCTTGAAATGGTCGATCTTTTCGGAGCTATGGAAAAATAATCGAATAGTGCAAAAGCCATTTGCCCCCATTCATCATCGAATGGGGGATTTTTTAATGAAGTATTTCACCAAAGAAATACATGAGCGCGTTAAAGCGTGTTATAATGTATCCAATTAAAAAGGAGGAATTCAATGAAAGCAGTTTTAAGCGTATTCGGAGTGGATCAAGTGGGCATCGTCGCCAAAGTGACCGCTCTTTTGGCGAAGCACGGGTTTAATATTTTAGACATTAGCCAAACCATTGTAGGAAATTACTTCACCATGATCGTCATTGTGGAACACGAAGACGACGGATTCGAACTGGAAGAAGTTGTAGAATCCTACACGGAACTCGGCGAATCCTTAGGGCTCGACATTCGCATGCAACACGCGGCGCTTTTTGACCGTATGCACCATATTTAGAAAGGATCAACGTGTTAAATCAATCGTCTATTCTCGAGACCATTCACATGCTCGAGCATGAAAATTTAGATATTCGCACTTCTACTTTGGCCATATCCCTTCTGGATTGCGTGTCGGAAGATGCCGATCGTGTAGCGGAAAAGGCCTATGAAAAAATTACCCGTCTTGGAAAAGACATCGTCAAAATCGCCGATACCGTCGGCGCAAAATACGGCGTATCCATTGTCAACAAACGTATTTCCGTAACGCCCGTTTCCCTTCTTTTGCCCAACGGTTCTTCGGAGGATTTTATTAAAATTGCGAAAGCCTTGGATAAGGCGGCTATTGAAATCGGCGTGGATTTCGTCGGCGGTTTTTCCGCCCTCGTCCACAGCGGCATGACGCCTGCTGAGGAAAATTTAATTCGCGCCATTCCCGAAGCCTTGGCGACGACGGAAAAAGTGTGTGCTTCCGTTAACGTAGGCAGCACGAAATCCGGCCTCAATATGAATGCAGTGGCTTTAATGGGCGAGATGATTAAAGAAGCGGCATCTCTTTCGAAAGATGCGGATTCCATTGCCTGCGCCAAGCTCGTCGTCTTTGCCAATGCCGTCGAGGACAATCCCTTTATGGCAGGCGCTTTTCACGGCGTAGGCCTCGCCGATCACGTGCTTCACGTGGGGATCTCAGGCCCGGGCGTCGTCAAGACCGCTCTGGAACAATATAAGGATCGCCCCTTCGAAGAGATCGCCCAAGTAATCAGTGAAATGACTTTTAAAATTACCCGCATGGGCGAGCTCATCGGAAGTGAAATTGCCGAACGACTCCATGCACCCTTCGGTACCATCGATTTATCCCTCGCCCCCACACCTGCCGTCGGCGACAGTGTGGCGCGGATTTTGGAAGAAATCGGCATCGGCACAGTAGGCGGCCACGGCACCACGGCGGCCCTCGCCATGTTAAACGACGCCGTGAAAAAAGGCGGCATTAACGCCTCTTCTCACGTCGGTGGGCTGAGTGGCGCCTTCATTCCCGTGTCGGAAGATGAAGGCATGATCGAAGCGGCTTTTTCGGGAGCGCTGACGGTGGACAAATTGGAAGCCATGACCTGTGTTTGCTCCGTAGGCCTCGACATGATCGCCATTCCCGGCGACACGCCCCACGCCACCATCGCCGCCATGATTGCCGATGAGGCCATGGTGGGCATTATCAACAACAAGACGACGGCAGTGCGCGTCATCCCCGTGTACGGAAAAGATGTCGGGGAAGGGGCGGTCTTCGGCGGTCTTCTCGGCGAAGCGCCCATTATGCCCGTTCATCGAAACGACTGCACGCGATTTGCCGCAAGAGGGGGATTTATTCCCGCGCCGATTCACAGTTTCAAAAATTAAGGCACAAAAAAACCGGTACGCTACCGGTTTTTTCTTTGCTTTAAAATATCCTCCTGCGCCCACGTGAAAAAGACGGAAGGGGAAAGGGGCTCCCGATCCACGGATTTCGTGCGGAGAAAATAGAGTCTGTTTTTTGCCCGCGTCATGCCTACGTAAAAAAGTCTGCGCTCTTCTTCCAGGGCTTCCCGCGCTTCTTCTGTGGTAAGATCACCGGAAGGCTCTGCGGGAATGGCATCGTCGTTTAAGTCGATGAGAAACACCGTGTCGAATTCCAAACCTTTGGCGCCGTGGAGGGTGGAAAGCACGAGCCCCTTTTCTCCCGGCGCGCCGCCGCGAAGTAAGCGATCCACGGTTTTAAGCCTTCCCATAAATTCGGCATAGGTTTTGCTCTTTCCGGCGATGTACTTCGCGTAATAGAGAATGCGCATGGAAGTCGTCTTCGAGGAGCCGAAGGTGGCGGCGTGGTTTTCGATATAGTCCTCGTACTCCAAATCTTTTTGAATAAAGCGGAAGCCTTCTCGCGGCGGAAGAGTTTTTAAATAATGGAAATCCCGTTTGAGTGCCTTTAGATCCCTGCGCATATAATCGGGAAGTTTCATTTCCAAAAGGGAATCGAAGACGGAAAGGCGCACGCCTTTTTTGGAAAGGTCGGCGATCATTTTTTTGGAAATGTAGCCGTGGATTTTATAGTAAAAATCGGAAAATGCTTCTACATCCGACGGATCTTGGGCGAAAGTGTAAATGGCCATTAAATCCTTCATGACCCAGTGGTTGAAAAATTTCAATCCGCCTCGCCGCGTGGAAAAGGACATCCCTTCCCGTTCCAAACATTCCACAAGGCCGATGGCGGATACGTGATTGCGATATAAAATCGCCACGTCTCCCAGGTTGTTTTCCCGAATTTCGGAGAGAATAAAGCGGTATTCCTTGTCTAAATTGTTAAGGGTCAAGGCGCGGATCTCGGGACCCTGTGGATGAACGGCCACCGGCGTTTTCTCGTAGCGGTCTTTATTTTTTGCGATAAAGCGGCTGCTCATGGCCACGATGTTTTCCGCCGATCGGAAATTTTTGGAAAGATAATAGGTTTTAAGGCTCGGATAGCGGCGGGGAAGGGCCATAAGCTCTTTAAAATCCGCTCCGCGAAAGCCGTAAATGGATTGGTCGTCGTCGGCGACGATAAAGAGATTGCCGTGGGGGCGAATGACGCCGTCGATAATTTCCAGTTGCCCCTTGGACGTATCCTGACCCTCGTCGACTTGAACATAATCGTATGTTTTTTGAATGCTGCGCAAAAGGGCGGGATCGCTTTTAAAAATGTCGAGGCAGAGGGTGATCATATCGTCGAAATCGATCCAATGCTTTTCTTTTTTTATGTCTTCGTAGCCCTTATAAAATTTTAAAAACAAAGGCGATTTCGCTTCCTGATCAAAGCGGGCAGGGTCGATCATTTTATTTTTGACATAACTGATTTCGCCGATAAGGGTTTCGATCTGATCGTCGTTGGGGCTTCGGGTCAAATAACTTTTCCAAAGGTCACTTAATATTCGCCATTTATTGACGTGGCGATTGGATTCGATCAAAGTATAGACTTTGCCGCTGCGCCTTTCGTAGTTTTTAATCACCGAGTAACAGAAACTGTGGATAGTGGAAAAAGGCGGGCGATCCCCTTCGCCGAAGAGAGTTTCGTAGCGTACGGCTAAATCCTTCGCCGAGGACTTGGAAAAGGTTATGGTGAGTATTTTATTTTTATCCACGCCCTTATCGATGAGCCGCTTCGTGCGGGATAGGAGCATGGTGGTTTTGCCGCTTCCCGGCACGGCCAATACCAATGCCGGTCCGTCATCGTGGCCCATGGCGCGCATTTGTTCATCCGTAAGTTGCATCGTTACCTCCGAGAGAGTATAAAATTTCTTCTTTGAAATAGCCTTTTCAATAGGAAATACATAGTATATAATGATGGGAGTAGGTATGTACAGGATGGTGAAGATGAAAAATCCATTTAAAGCTTTTGATGAATATTTGATGGATGGTATCAACAGGAAATTAAAGAACCCCTATTGCGATGTGTTTTTCTTTTATTATACCAATATTGCGGGGCCACGGTTTCTTGTCGCCTTATCTGTTGTCATGTTGATATTTGGAAAACGATTGATCGGCGGGGCCGCTTATGAAATGGTTCTGGCTCTCGTCCTCAGCACGCTCGCGGCGCAGCTTTTAAAGCGGGTCATTAGCCGCAGCAGACCCTATTGGGTGATGAAAAATCTCAACACTTACGGCATCGACTTAACGGATTATTCCTTTCCATCGGGGCACACGACGGCCGCTTTTACCGTCGCTACCACCTTTTCACTTTATTTTCCCAAAATCGCCGCCCTTTGTTTTATTATGGCAATCCTCGTGGCGATTTCAAGAACATATCTAGCTGTGCACTATCCCACCGATGTTTTGGCGGGCGTAATAATAGGCATTGGTGTCGCTTATGTTGTACATATATATGTTTATGACGCCGTAGCAAACTGGATCTGACAGAGGAGGAAGATATTATGGTCATGACAAATTTCTTACAAAAAAGACGCACGGTACGCGAATTCGCTCCGACAAAATTATCTAAATTGGAAATGGAATGGTTACGCGATACTTTAGATAAAATCGAAGGAGAATCCAAAGATAACGACGTAAGCTTCGCCCTTTACGAAGACGGCCAATCCGTAGCCAAAAATTTGGACGGCAAGGCAGGTTACGGTGGCGTAATGATCAAAGCGCCTTACTACATCGCCCTTCGCGCAAAAAGCCACGAAAAAGAAGAACTTATTCGCACCGGTTACTACCTTGAAAAGGTAAATACCGCTTTAATCGAAAAGAATTTCGGTACGTGCTGGCTCACCACCATTCAAGTGAACAAAGATTTAAAACGTGCCGTATTCGGCGAAGACGGCGAATTTGTCGATTACATTATCGGTTTCGGCAAACCGGAAGAACAAGATGTATTTTCTGAAGATCGGGTAAGCCCCCGTTTCAGCGTAAGAGAATTGGTCTTTAAAAATCATTTGGATACCCCTGCCGATTTAACGGAATTGGAAAACTACGGTCTATTCGATTTATTCTCTTCCATTCGCTTCGCACCGAGCCACATTAACGCTCAACCTTGGCGCTTCCTCTTAAAAGATGACGGCAACGTCGTCCTCTACATGGACAAGAGCAAAGGCGTGAAGAGCTACGTGGATATTGGCGTGGTAATGTACTATTTCGAAGCCATGCTCGAAAGCACGGGAACCCACAAAACCTGGAGCCTGATCGAAGGTGCCGATGTAGGCAACTTAGAACCCGTCGCCACGATTTCGATTTAAATCTTACGAGAGCGCCTTCGGGCGTTCTTTTTTTGTTGACAAAAGAGACGTGAGAGCATACACTAAATATGAACAGATAAACATATGAATAGGAGGGAATGTGTTGACGTCTTATTATTTAAAAAATTTGGGCTGCCCGAATTGTGGCTCCAAAATTGAAAAGCGTATTCAAGAGTTGCCTTATGTGAAGAAAGCAAGTCTTGATTTTATTTCAAAGCAATTGGTCGTAGAAGGTGAATCGGCCAATATGCTCGAGGATTTTCAAAAGATCGCCACCTCCATTGAAAACGGCGTGGAGGTTGTAGAAGCGCAAAGGGAAGAAACGGAAGAAGAAGGTTCTGTAAAAAAAGAAATTCTCACCATTGGTATTCTTATTGCGCTAACCGCATTGAGTTCAACATTTTTAGAAGGAAAATGGGAGACCGTCGTTACCGGCCTGATCCTACTCGTCGCCGGTAAAGAAGTTTTCTTCAACGCCTTTAACGGTCTTCGAAGCGGCGAAGTTTTCGATGAAAACCTGCTGATGACCATCGCCTCCGTGGCTGCCTTTTATATTGGCGAGCACACGGAAGCTCTCGGCGTCTTGTTATTCTATCGCCTCGGAGAAGCATTACAGGATGCGGCAGTCGATCGTTCCATCGAATCGATTCAGGAGCTTTTGAAGCGTGATGTTGAAACAGCCCATCTCTTAAAAGATGGAGAAGTGGTAGAAGTCGAAGCGGAAGATTTAGCCGTAGGCGATCACATTATTTTGCGGGCAGGGGATGTTCTCGCAGCCGACGGAAAGATTTTCCACGGGGAAGGCCATATTTCAAACCAACACATGACCGGCGAATCTACGCCGATTGCCGTCGGTGAAGGGGATGCTTTATTGGCCGGCGCCATGGCATTAGACGGAGCTTACGAAGTCATCGTTACCAAAATTGCCGGCGAATCCACCATGGCCAAAATCGAGGGGCTCGTCGCCGATGCGCGCCTCAATAAAGGCAAGACGGAAGCTTGGATTACTCGCTTTGCGGCAAAATACACGCCCATCGTCGTGGCATTTGCCCTTATCGTCGCCGTCGTACCTCCTTTAATGGGCATGGGTAGCTGGGATCATTGGGTTTATAAAGCCTGTGCCTTTTTAATCATCAGCTGTCCCTGCGCCCTCGTACTCTCCGTACCCCTTACCATGTTTGCAAGTATCGGTAGAGCGTCGAGAGACGGTATTTTTATTAAAGGCGCCGAAGCGGTGGAAATTCTTTCGGAAACCGACGCCATCGCCTTCGATAAGACGGGAACCCTTACGGACGGGAAATTTGCCGTATCAAAAGTTGAAACCATCGGCATCGATGAAAAAAGCCTCTTAACTTTAGCCGCTACGGCGGAACAATATTCCAATCACCCTATCGCTCAATCTCTTTTCGCCAAGGCGAAACCTGAAGGGGAAATTAAAGGCTACAGAGAAATTTCAGGGAAAGGTATTACCTGCACTATCGACGGAAAAGAAGTCGCCGTAGGCAATCGCGCCCTATTAGATTCATTGGGAATACATGATCCATTGGAACCCATTGCCATGACGACGGTGTATGTGGTACGGGAAGGCGTCCTCTTGGGTCGCATCGCCTTTACGGATTCCGTGAAAAGCGGCGTGCAAAGGGCTCTGAAAATCATGAAGCGTTATCTTAAAACCTATATGTTCTCCGGCGATAAAAAGGAATTAGTGGAAAGAGTCGGCGGCGAATTGGGCATCGACGAAACTTACGGCGGCCTCCTTCCCGAAGAAAAAGTGAGCGCCATGGACCGCGCGTTGGCGGCTAACCACAAAGTGGCTTATGTAGGCGACGGCATTAACGACGCGCCGGTTCTCGCCAAGAGCGATGTGGGCATCGCCATGGGAACGGGCGGCGCAGACATGGCCATCGAAAGTGCCGACATCGTCATTTTAGGAGACGACATCGGTAAATTGCCCTTCCTCTTCGGCCTTTCTAAAAAAACTCGCCGCATCAGCTTTATAAATATCGCTTTGGCCCTAATTATTAAACTGATCGTCGTCATCTTGAGCATGGCGGGGATCGGAAATTTATGGCTTGCCGTCTTTGCAGACGTAGGCGTCTCCCTTATTTGCGTGCTGATCGCCATGAGTCTTCTTCGCTATAAAGGAGAGAAATAATTGTGATATAATGTTTCCGGGAGGCGGATATGTCCGGCAAATGGAAAAATTATCACATTTTAAGCGACAATTTATTGGAACAAGGCCACATTCAAAAGGCCATCGAACTTTTAAATAAAGCCCTCATCTTCGCGCCCGATAAAGACAGCCGGGTGGAAACCTATTTTTCTCTTGCCGATCTTTATTGGCAACAAGGCGATCTGGAATCGGCGGAAGATACTTTTGAAAAAATTCGCGCGTTGGGAGAGTATCCCGGCGCCGATTACGCACTCGGTGTTTTACTGGAAGAAAGCGGAAGGGATCGGGAGGCCATGGCCTATTTGGAATCGGCTGTGGCAAAAGATCCCGCCTACGAAAGTGCCTGTTATGAATTGGCGCTTTTGTACGATCGTTTCGGGTATAAAGACGATGCGTTGGAACTCTTTTTAAGATGTGCCAAACTCGTTCCCGAAAACGGCGTGGTGTTTTCCGATATTGCCTCGATTTACGAGGAGCGGAAGGAATACGAAAAGGCATTGCCCTTAGCACAAAAGGCCGTGCAACTTTCGCCTACGTACAGCATCGGTTATTATAATTTAGGCGTGATCTATCAAAAGACGGGCTGGGACGAAAAAGCTCTGGAAGCCTATAAAGAGTCTCTTGTTTATGATAAAGATTATGCGCCGACGTATTTAAATATGTCGGCGATTTATTTGCGCGGCGATCGCATTTGGGATGCCATCGCCATTTTAACGAGAGGTATCGCCCTGGATTTAGGAAGCGTGAATCTATTTTACAATCGCGCCTGCAGTTACATGCGACTCGGCAAACGAGATGAGGCGATTTCCGATTTAAAAGAAGCCATCGCTTTAAACGGCGACGCCAAAATGTGGGCGTCGCGAGATGAGGATTTACAGGAAATTGTCCGGGAGGTTGACAGTTGATTATTATAAAAACAAAACAAGAAATCGAAAAAATGCAAATTGCAGCAGATTTGCTCGTAAAAGTACACCGCGCCCTTCGCGACGAAGTAAAGCCCGGTGTGACCACTTTGGAATTGGATCGGTTTGTGGAAAAATTTATTACCGATCGGGGCGGCTATCCGGAGCAAAAAGGCTATCAGGGATTTCCCTACAGCATTTGTGCATCGGTCAACGATGAAATTTGCCACGGCTTTCCGTCGAATCGAAAATTAAAAGACGGCGATCTCTTAACCATCGATATGGTGGTCAATGTAGACGGCTATTTGGCCGATTCCGCTTGGAGCTATGCCGTTGGAAATATTAGCGACGAAGCCAAAAAACTAATGGATGTGACAAAGGAATGTCTTTACCGCTCCATTGCGCTCGTAAAGCCCGGGGTTCGCTTAGGAGATATTGGCCACGCCATTCAAACCTATGCGGAAGCCAACGGTTTTTCCGTGGTACGGGATTTCGTAGGCCACGGCATTGGTACCAATATGCACGAAGATCCCCAAGTCCTTCACTACGGCAAACCGGGGCGCGGCATCCGATTGGAAGAAGGCATGGTCTTTACCATCGAGCCCATGATTAATGCAGGAGATTGGCCCATTAAAATGGACGATAACGGATGGACGGCACGTACCCGTGACGGTTCCCTTTCCTGCCAATATGAACACACCCTCGCCGTAACAGCAGACGGTGTCATCGTCTTAACGGAACAAGGAGAATAAAATGTTAAAACAATTGGAAGCGCCCCAAGCGGGCGACAAAATGGCGAAGCTTTCCACCACAAAAGGCGACATCGTCTTGCGCCTTTTTCCCGAAGCGGCGCCGAAGACAGTTGAAAATTTTACGACGTTAATCGATCGCGGTTACTATGACGGCATTATTTTTCACCGCGTCATTCCCGATTTCATGATTCAAGGCGGCGACCCTACAGGCACCGGCCGAGGCGGCGAAAGTATTTGGGGCGAACGCTTCGAGGATGAATTCCACAAAGATTACCGCAACATTGTGGGCGCTCTTTCCATGGCCAACGCCGGCCCCAACACCAACGGCAGTCAATTTTTCATCGTTCACGGCCCGACGGTCGCCGACGATATTATCGAACAAATGGAAGCTGCCGGAGAGCGTTTAGGCTATAGCCGAGATGTTATCGACGGCTACAAGGAAAAAGGCGGTGCCTTTTGGCTCGACGGAAAACACACCGTCTTCGGTCAAGTGGTCGAAGGAATGGATGTAGTGGATGCCATTGCCGCTGCCGAACGAAACAGTATGGATAGACCGGATGAGGATATTGTCATCGAACGGGCCCAAACCTATACATTTGAAGGATAAGAAAAACCACGTTGAGCAAAAAACTCAGCGTGGTTTTTTCATGGAAAGATTTAAATGTGATAGATTTTCAAATTCTTCGTCAGAAGAAACAGAATGATGTCGGCGATTATAAGGAGTGCCGTAATAATCCCCGCGTATAAAAGGGGATAGGTCGTCATAATCGTCATGCCGACGAAAATAATGAGGGCGCTTACGCCGATATTGCCGAAGGCGGAAAAGAAAGCCTGTTTTGAATTTTTCGCAAATTCCTGAGGCGTGGTCCAGGTGTAGTTGGCGAACTTCCAGTCGAAGAGAAGTCCGACGGCGTTGTTGAAAATAATATAAGCTACGGGGCCTAAAAAATAGAGAATCATGTAGCGGGGATCCGGCGACAAAATCGCCATGGCCACAATAAAACTCAGTGTATAGAGTGGAATGAGGATGACCAAATAGGCCAAGAGTTTTCCGAAAAAGACCATGCGCCCCGTAAGGGGAAGGGTGTAGGTTAAATAAGCGGATTTACCTTCCAAACTAAAACTGTAGCCCGCCACATTCATGACGCCGGCAAGGGAAAGCAAAATGAGGAAGAGGGCGGCATAAGGTGGCACATAGTGTTGTTCGTACAAGAAATCCGTAAAGCCGTCGTGAATGACGGGCACGAGGAGGAGAAGGCAGAGGATAAGGGGCATGAGAGCACCGAAAAAGGTATTCATGGCCACGGTGGAATTATCCCAGTAAAGTTTGAGCTCCTTTGTAATCAAGGCTGCGATTCTGGATTTAGGTTTTAAATCTTTTTGCGCCATCACTTTCTTGCTGCCTCGACTTTCCATGGTTTCGGCGATGGCGAAGAAGTGACTTGCCATGTAGCGCACAAACAAAAGTAAAAGCGCGAGGGCGACGAGCATGGGAATAGGGGCAAGGAAAATATGCTTTTCCAAAATAAAGGACATGATGCGAAAGGCCGTCGGCAGAGAACGGAAGAAGATTAAAAATCGCGCTATATCTTTAAAATTATTGGCGATTTCATAGTAATACACCATCATGATCCCGGCGAAGAGGATGACCTTTACAAGGGTCTTTACGATTTTCGGCGTGCGGAAACGGCGATTGGCGCGGGTAAACAGGGTGCGCAGAAAATAACCTAAACACTCGCCGATCACTTCCGCCGAAAGAAAGAGCAAGAACAAAATAAGAGTCTTAATCAATGAGCCGGTGGACAGAAAGCAAATGCCCAAAGAGCCGAGAGAAAAGGCGACGATCATGGGAATGCCTACGATCCAGGAGCCGATAAATTTCGATAAAATAATGGTTTTCGTTTCGATAGGTTGGGACCATAAAGTGGATTGATCGAAACGGTGGAAAAAGGTATTTTTCATTTGAAAAAATGCCAGGAAAAAAACGGCGACAAATAAAATGCCCACGGTGATGTCCGCCGTCGATATAAGATCGAACCGCTGAACAAGTTCAGAAACGGAAAATTCTTCTCCTTTGGGCATGGTGGAAATGATGCCGGAGGAGCCGAAAAGGGGGAGAAGGGCACCTAGGCCGAAGATGCCCCAAAGGCTCATAATGTAGACGAAAATGCCAAAGGCTTTTTGCTTGCCCCCTTTAAATTGAGCAAAAATACGGCTGATTTCCAAATGGATCAGGGTCTTAAGCATGGTCTTGCATCCTTTCCACAAAGAGATCTTCCAAACTTCCCTTGGCGAGTACTTCCTGTGTGGAACCGAAATAGACTAAGCGTCCTTCGCGGATAATGGCGACTTTATTGCATAATTTTTCCGCCACTTCCAAAACGTGGGTTGAGAATAAAATGGTCGTGTCGCAATCTTCTGCCATACGCTTAAAATGTTCGCGAATTTTTTTCGTCGCCAAGGGATCTAAGCCGACGAAGGGTTCGTCTAAGACGATGAGTTTCGGGTCGTGTAAAAGGGCGCCGATGAGGGCGAGTTTTTGCTGCATGCCGTGGCTGTAAGATTCAATAGGCTCGCCGAGACGATTGTGGATGTCGAAATCTTTCGAGAGCGTGTCGATGCCCCTTTTTCGCGTATCGTAGTCTAACTCAAAAATATCGGCGATGAAATTTAAATAGTCGATTCCCCGCATAAAAGTATAAAGCTCCGGATTATCGGGAACGTAACTGTAAATGCGTTTTGCTTCCATAGGCTCCGTTTCGATATTGTGGCCGTCGATGGTAATGGTGCCGGAATCAAAGGGGATAAGACCCAAGGCGGATTTTATAGTCGTAGTTTTACCGGCGCCGTTGGAGCCGATAAAGGCGCAAATATCGCCGGGATCCAGAGAAAAACTAATATCGAAAAGAACTTGTTTTTTGCCGTAAAATTTTGAAAGATGATCGATATGTAACATGGCAGCTCCTTTGTCGTAGGTTCAGTATCTACATTCATTATACAGAATAATTTCAGATCTGTAATGTCCTTAGCGCCAGTCCGCGAGGCTGTGGTATAATTTTTTCGAGGAGGACGAGATGCATCAATATCGAGGACGTTTAATATTACACACGGGAAGCATGTTTTCAGGAAAGACATCGAGTTTAGAGCGGGAAGTAAAGCGGTTTCGCATTGCCGGGTACAATACCTTGGTATTAAAACCTACTTTGGATACGCGCTTTATCCACTCTGCCATTACGAGTCACGACAACACCTCTCTGGAGGCGGTGGTTGTGGAAGATATCGACGATGTCGTGGAAGCGGCCAATCGTGAAAAGGCGGATGTACTCGCCATCGACGAAGTGCAATTTTTAACCGGCGATGCGGCAAAGATTTTGTCGGCATTTGATACGCTGCTGGACGAGGGAAAGACCATCGTCTGCGCAGGGCTCGACATGGATTACGAAGCCCATCCTTTTGAAATCGTAAAGGAAATTATGTCGGTAGCCGATTATGTGGAAAAGCACCACGCTGTCTGCGCCCATTGCGGAAGCGACGCTTGGGTTAGCCACCGCACCACGAAAGAATCTGATCGCGTGGTCATCGGCGCTACGGAAAAATACGAGCCGCTTTGCCGCGCATGTTATAAACGGATTAAAAATCGAGGGGAGGGAATGAAACAATGAGCGAAGCCTATGTCGCCGTCTTCGGCGGCTGCAATATGGACATTAGCGGAAAATCGAAGGCCGGGCTTTTGCTCCACGATTCCAATCCCGGCGATGTGCGCATGACGCCGGGAGGTGTTGGACGAAATATTGCCGCCAACATTGCCCTCGTCGGCATCGAGGCGAAAATCGTCACGGCATTCGGCGACGACGATAAAAAAACATTGATTCTTCAAAATGCGCCGGAGAAACTGAATTTCGAATGGTCCTTTACCTTTCAAGACGTGGGCACGGGAAGTTACCTGGTCGTGTTGGACGATGAAGGAGAAATGTATGTGGCGGTCAACGACATGAAGGCCGTTGACAAACTGGGAAAAGAGGAAATGGATTCCCGACGGGAATTGGCGGAAAAAGCGTCCTACACCGTAGTGGATGCCAATTTAAAGGAAGAAGCTCTCGAAACTGTCTTCAGTTGGGACACGAAGATTATCGTCGACGGCGTTAGCGCCGTAAAGGTCGGAAAATTTAAGCCTTTCCTTTCTAAAATAAATGTGCTAAAATGTAACGTTCTGGAAGCCCGAGCATTGTCCGAATTAGGTGACGGGGCGAGTATTTCAGACTGCGGGCGAGCACTTCTTGCGAAGGGCTCGGAGCATGTGCTTATTACCGCCGGAAGCGACGGAGCGTATTTATATTCCGCCGATCAAGGTTTACATTTCACAACTTCTCCCATGGCGATCAAAGGCGCCACGGGAGCGGGAGATGCATTTGTCGGCATGTTGACGGCGGAATTGGTTCAAGGGAAATCTCTTGAAGAAGCCATCGTCGGCGCTATGGCGGCATCCCGTATGGTTCTCAAAAGTGATCACAGTGATTTGAGCGTTTTCGACAGACGCCAATGGGAAAAAGAGAAAGAGGAGATACAATATGACACTATCTAATTTGGAACAGTACATGGACATTGCCCAAGAAGTTCAAGAGGCACTGGATGCAAAAAAACCGGTGGTCGCTCTCGAATCCACCATCATCTCTCACGGCATGCCCTATCCGAAAAATGTTGAAATGGCAAAACACTGCGAAGCCATTTTAAGAGAGGCAGGGGTTGTGCCGGCGACGACGGCCATTATTAACGGCCGCATTAAAGTCGGTTTAACGGAAGATGAAATCGAATTTATGGCGACCTCGAAGGATATTATTAAAAGCTCCACGAGAGATTACGCCCACATCGTCGCCAACGGATTAAATGGCGCCACAACTGTGGCAACATCCATTGTAACGGCGCGTCTTGCAGGCATTCCCATTTTGGTCACCGGCGGTATCGGCGGCGTACACCGCGGTGCGGAAACCACTATGGATATCTCCCGCGACCTTCAAGAACTTGCTACCAGCGACATCGCCGTCGTCTGCGCAGGCTGCAAATCCATTTTGGATATCGGGCTTACCCTCGAATATTTGGAAACCTTCGGCGTTCCCGTCGTCGGCTATGAAACGGAAGAAATGCCCGCTTTCTTTACGAGAAGAAGCGGCCATAAATTAGACTATCGCTACGACGACCCTGCCAAAATCGCCGATCTTATGAAGGCAAAATGGAACCTCGGTCTCCACGGCGGTATCGTAGTGGCCAATCCCATTCCCGAAAAAGACGCAATGGATGAAGTCGTTATTGAAAAAGCCATTGAAGAGGCACTTCACGATGCGGAAAAAGAAGGCATTAGCGGCAAAGAATCCACACCCTTCTTACTGCAAAGAGTATTGGAAGTTACCGGCGGCAGCAGTTTGGAATCCAATATCGCATTGGTTTACAACAACACCAAGCTCGGCGCGGCCCTCGCGAAAGCGTACGCGGAACGCTAGAGTAAAGCGAAAAAAACATTTCGCGGAAATGGCGCGAAACCCAAACAATTGAATGGCATAAAAGCGGAATGTCACCTGTTCATAACGGGAGACATTCCTTTTTTATTTCCAAAAGCGGTTTTCTAAAAGTCGAGGATATTTTGGGCATGAAAAAACCCCATCATCTCTTTTAGATGGTGGGGTTTCGTTTACGTTTTATTGCGCCGGTTGAGTTCCGTCGTATTTCATAAGGGTATTGAGCAGTTCTTGGGGAGAAAGGGGTGCGTGAATGGTGTAGCCGCCCGGTTTGATTCTGGGTACGGCGCCCTCTGCCCGTATCATTTCCAGGAAAGCTTGCTCGTCGGCCACGAGGTTTTCCTTCGCCACAATGCTCGCGATCATTTGATCGTTGGCATTTGCCGGTATTTCGATAACTACCGTGCGCGTCGCTTTTTGTACGCCGGTTTCCGTCAGTTTTTTAAGAATGGTTTCGGGGGATGTACCTGCCGGGATTTCGTAACTTCCCGCCGTAATGTAATTGCCGAGGCCGGATTGCGTCGCCATGTTGATAAAGGCGGCTTTATCGCGAATTAGCCCTTCTTTTTTCAGCATTTCAGCGACGGCGCCTACGTCGGTGTTTTCAAATTTAATGAGAGTGGTTTCCTTGGAAGCGTCCTTCGCCACGTCGCTGATTTTATTCAATTGATCTTTCGACGATTTAATTTCTTCTGTGATACTCGTTTCCTTTTTTTCCTCCGGCGTCATCATGGAAAACATGTGGTTCATGCGCCATTTAATAATAAAGAGCAAAACGAGGATAATGAGCAGCACGCCGATTAAGCGTAAAATGCCAACAAAGGCCTTGGATAGTTTTCCGTTGAAATTCATAGTGCCTCTTTTCCTTTTTATCCGAGATTTCGTTATAATCAATATATAGAATCATTATACCATAGGAATTCCACAGAAGGAGAGGATCCCGTGACCAGTTACGAAATTGACATAAATGACGCCGGCATGCGTTTGGATCGTTACGTGCGCAAGCTTTTTCCAAAGGCGAAGGCGTCTCTTTTATATAAATCCATTCGGAAAAAGAACATTACCGTCAACGGCAAGAAGGCGAAGGAAGAAGATGTTTTGGAAATAGGCGACAAGGTGGAGGTTTATTTTTCCGACGACACCATCTCCAAGTTTTCCAAGACGCCGCGGCGAATCGCCGGCCATTTTCCGAAGGTCGTGGCGGAAAGCGATGATTTTATCGTCATGGAAAAGCCTGTGGGAATTTTAAGTCACGGCACGGGGAAAAAATTTGAGCGCAATATGGTAGACGACATGCTTACTTATTTGATTCACGAGAAGTCCTATAATCCCCGCTTGGAAAATACGTTTATTCCCTCGATTTGCAATCGCCTGGATCGAAATACAAGCGGTTTAATTTTAGGCGCCAAGACAGCGGAAGGGCTCCGAGATGCCAACCGATGGATTCGGGAGCGGAAGCTGAAAAAGTATTATCTCACCATTGTGGAAGGCCATTTGGAATCGGAAAGGACGGTGGAAAATCGCCTGGAGAAGGAAGAGGATAAAAACCGCATGGTGGAAGGAGACGATGGAAAGTTTGCCAAGGGAATTTATCGGCCCTTGGATTTCAAAAACGGCTTCACCCTTGTAGAGGCGGAGCTCGTTACCGGGCGCACCCATCAAATTCGCCAGCAGCTCGCCTCCATCGGCCACCCCATCGTCGGCGATCAAAAGTACGGCAAGAAGAGTCGTCGTTTTCCGGAATTGCATCACCAATTGCTCCACGCCTATCGCCTGGTGTTTCCCCCCTCTGATTACGGTGCGTTTTCCGAGAAGACGGTCATATGTGAGCCGAGGGGAAAATTCCAAGGCGCCATGATGTCTATCGACTTGCGCTACAAGTAGGAGGGTTTTTGTGAAGTGTTTTGAATTGCCTATGGGCGCCGGGCCGGAATATCTTTTCAAGGAAGACATTCCGGGCCGACGGGCTGTCATTATGCCCAATCTCGCGCAAATCGCACGGGCGAAGGAATTTTTACGATCGCGAGGCGGTTTTCTCGGCGTGGATTTTTTCACTTTCGATGATTTGACGGAGATCCTCGCCATCGACGCTCCTCGCGGGGAAGGGGAATCCCTTTTTTATTTTCGCAAGTATTTGCGGGAAGGCGCCACGGTGTTTCAATCTGTGGAATCTCTCGAAAAAGTACAGTCTCTCTTCCGGTTGTTGGAAGCAATTGACGCGGAAAAAGCTGATTGGGAGAAACTTCCCTATTCCTGGCGCGGGGATATTCCGAAGTTGCTCACCTGTTATAAAAAAGCATGTGGCGAAGGGAATTTTCGTGGCAAACTTTCCATTATGAAAGAATCCCTCGCTTCCAAAGTGTATGAAAAGCGAGTTTACGATGTGTTCGGCTTCACGGGCTTTTCCCAAGACGAACGGGCGCTTTTACATAAGTTGGACGGTGTTTGCGATGTGCGCGTCTATTTGCCCTTTAAGGGTTACGACGACGGGGCGCTGCGCGTGTTAAAGGAAGGATTGCCTCCTGCTACTTCTATAGAAGGGCAGGCAGCCGAAACGAAAGTAACAGCTTTTCAATCCCTCCAACGGGAGCGGGCTTTGCGCCATGTAACGGAGGATATATATCGCCGTTTACTCGCCCAGCCGGATTTGAATGTAGGTGTCATGGTACTTCACCGGTCAGACAGGGAAGGGGTGGAGAAAAGTTTGGAGCTTGCAGGGATTCCCGTGGCGCGGGAAGTTCTTCCCCTTGACGAGAACGGGGTCTTCGATTTGCTTCGCCTTTTTTGGCGATTGAACGACGACATCCCTACCCTGGTTGCCTTTTTGCGTTCCCCATTATGCACTATGGAAGAGGGCAAAGCCTTGGCTCGAATATTGGAAAACTTAGGGATCGACGATCTTTCCCAATGGGAATCGCGTAAAGCCCTTCGTCTTTTTTTGGAGGAGGACGAAAAAGAGTTGCTCTTCCGCTCCATGGAAGGCTTGGCGAAACTTTCCGGCTTCGGTAAGGGAAGTTTTTATGATTTTGCCGAACGCACCAAAGAAATTTTGGAATCTCTCGACTCCGAAAGCGGGTTGATTTTGCTCCGTGCCATGGAATCTCGAGGAGGAGATTACGGCGAGCTGACCGGCGAGGAATTTGAGTCCATTCTCAGAAGCGCCATGGAAGGGGAACGGCTAGAGGGGGTAAACATAATCTCTCTTACGGCAGGCTTCGGCTACGATTACGACGTACTCTACGTCCTCGGTCTGGATCACCGCTTTCCCCGCGTCGCCGGAGAAAATGATTTGGTACATCACGGTACGATTTTTGCGTTACAAAAGGCGGGACTCTTCCCCGATTATCTCGACCCCGAACGGGACAGCTTGGCTCTATCCTATTCCATCGCTTCGGCGAAGGAAGCGCTCCTCTACAAATGGGGCGACGGAGAAGAGGCATCTCTTTTTGCGCAGTTAAAAGGGGATGTGGTGGATCTGGACGAAGCGGGGGAAGTGTTTCCCAACAAAGGAATCCTTTTTACATCGGAAGAAGGATTCGGCGAAGATCTTTGCGCCCATCGACTGGCAGAAATGAAAGGCGCTTCTTTTTCGCCTTCCGCCGTGGATCTTTATTTGTCGTGCCCCTTTAAGTATTTCGCTCAGCGCGTGTTGAACCGGGATGTTCCCGGTCTTTCCGGGGAGCGCCGTTTGTCTGTGGGGAATCTTTACCACGATCTCTTGGCTCGCTATTTTCAGGGAGATTTGGAGAAAGGGGAGCTGCAAGACGCACTGGAAAAAGAATTCGACGATACGGTGGCCTACACGGTGGCGGAGTATCTTCGCCCGATTCTGAAACGGGATATGCTCCGCGCTCTTCTCGCCGCTATTGAAAATGAGGAAAACCGTCTTGCCGACGAAAAGAAAAATAAGGGCTTTCGGCCGGCGCGGTTTGAAGCGCCCTTTACCTATCCCTTCGGCGAGTATTCGGTGCGCGGCATTATCGATCGCATCGACGAAGACGGCGAGGGACGAGAGGTGTTAGTCGACTACAAGACGAAGAACACTCCTTCCTTCGATTCCATTATGGCGTACGACGCCATGCAGCTCGCCATGTACGCAGGGGCTCGCCGCTTTATCGACAAAAAGGTGGTATCTCTCGAGTACGTTTCCATCGAAAAGGGAACGGAATCGGTGATGCTTCGCAATGTTGAAGAAGCAGGTAGTTATTATCGCTTGCGGAAAGAGCGGAGGCTTTCAAGAGAAGAATTCGACGCTTTTTTAGACGGGGCGGAAAAAGCCCTTCATGAAACCATCGACTCTATCGTCGCCGGGGATTTTCCCGCGGCGCCTAACAAAGAGAGCGTGTGTCAATATTGTGATTGCATCGATCTTTGCAGAAAGGAGGGTTTATGTTTCGATTAGATAAAGAACAAGAGGCGGCCGCCACAGGCTACGATCGCTCGATCTTTCTTACCGCCGGTGCAGGAGCCGGAAAAACACGGGTGCTGACGGAGCGGGTGAAACATATTTTGGAAGAGACCGACGACCGCGTCCTCGCCATCACCTTTACCAATCGCGCCGCCGAGGAAATGGCCGCGCGAATCGAATCGGCCCTCGAAGAGATTGCGCCGGGCAGGGTGACGGTGATGACCATCGACGGCTTTTGCCGCCATCTCCTTTCCCTTTACGATATTGAAGCGGACACCTTGGAAGCCATGGAGCAGTTAAACGAGGGGGAAGCCCGCGCCCTTTTGGAATGGAGTTTCGACGAGATAGCGCCTCGGATTTTTTCCGACGAGATGCTTTTGAGTTTGATGGAGGCGTCGGACATATCGCCGGACGGTGTGAAATACGGACTCGTGGAAGCGTACGATAAGTACCGCACGAAAGGGGCTCTCCATAAGATCTCGCCGCGAGATGAAATAGGCGGCGAGGTTCTTGGGGAGTGGTTGGATTTTGTGGAAAGGCTGGCGGAAGCGATTGGCTTCGGAAGTTCCCAAGTGCATCAGTATTTGGAAACGACGACTGTGGAATCTCTAAAGACATGGAGCCGTGAGGAACAATTAGCTTATTTCGAAAACTTTCCCCCTATCGGCAGGCTCGCCGCGGCCAAAGGCGAGCTAAACGAGGAATTTAAAGCACTGAAAGAAAAGCTCGGCCTTTTATATGAAGGGGAAAACAAACCTTATATTGAAGCCATCGATAGCGCGCTGAAATATTTAGACGCATCGTACCGCAAGGCGAAGAGGGAAAAAGGCGCGGTGGATTTTCAGGATCTTTTGGAAAAAGCCACGGCTCTCTTAGAATCCGGTGTAGCTGCGCCGGCCTATGATCATTTGCTCGTAGATGAATTTCAGGATACGAATCCTTTGCAAATTCGATTGCTGAAAGCGTTGAAAGGCGAGAGTACCCTCTTTATCGTCGGCGACAAAAAACAATCGATTTACGGTTTTCGCGGCGCCGATCGTTTGACGAGCGAATCTTTCGGCGAGGACATGGTAAAAGACGGGGCGACGTCCATGTCCCTCGTGAACAACTACCGTTCCCACGCCGATCTTGTGGCCTTAATAAAAGATTACTTCGATGATCTTTTCGGCGACGATGAGGTTATCGGCCACGGGGAAGGGGACTGGGAATTTCGCGGCATCGACGTAGGAGAAGGGGAAGACGACGAAGATTCCATTCGTAGGGAAGCCCTTTGGATCGCCGAGGACATTCGCAAGCACCCTGCCTCTTCCCGCGCCCTTCTCCTTTGGCGAAAAAAATGGATGAGTGTTTACGAAGAAGTGTTTCGCGAGCAGGGGATTCGCTATCGCAACAGGAGTTCCGACGGTTTTTACGACGCGCGAGAGGTGCGGGATCTCGTCATCGCTTTAGAAGCTCAGGCCGAGGAAAATCTTTCCCTCGCCGCTTTGCGTTCGCCTTTCGTAGGCTGGTCTCGAGAAGATCTTTATCGCTCGGAAAAGGGACTGCCCCTCGGGGACGATGCACACGATCGCCGTTCGCGTTTCGAGGAATTTTTAAAAGAGCGGGAATCCCTTTGCTCACCCTATGTTTTTTTAAAGGAACTCATTCATTGGAGCGGCTATTATGACAGTGTATTTCGCAAAAGAGGCGAACAGGGAGTCGCCAATGTAGACGTATTTTTATCCCTTGCGGAATCTTACGAACACGAGGGCCATACCATCGAAGGGTTTTTAGATAAGATCAAGAAAGATTCGGAGCGTGAAAAAGTGGGAGAAGCGGTGTTCGGCGGCGAAGCGGACATCGACATTTCCACCATGCACGGCGCCAAAGGGTTGGAGTACGAAAGAGTTTATATGGGCCATCTCTTCGCTAAGGAGCGAGGGGAAGGCGGGCTTTTTAATTACTCGGAGGAATACGGCGTCGGCATTCACAGACCCGACGCGTCCGCGGTTTACAATTTGAATCGGGAGATTCAAAAAGCGGAAAATCGCGACGAAATTCGTCGTCTGCTTTACGTCGCCATGACGCGGGCGGAAAATTATCTCTACCTCATCAAATCCAAGGAAAGTTCATCGGGCCTTTTATCTTATTTGGATGGTATCGAATTTGATGAAGAGGATGTCCATGAGATACCATCGACTGCGACGAAAGATGATCCCGCCGTACCTCAAGAGGAGCGAAAGCCCATTCACTTGGAAAAGCGGAAAGTGGTATCCGCCAGCGGTCTTTTGCGCAAACAGGAAGAGGAAATTCTCGCCCAGGGCAAGGGCAGCGGAGAAAATTACCTGGCCTTCGGTTCGCTCTTTCACCATTACGCCCAGCGCGCCACAGCTCCGGACGAGGATTTAAAGGCGCGACTTTTACAGCGCGGCGAATCACTCGGCGTTAACGGGGAGCGGTTAAAGGCCGCCATGGATCGCTACGATAAAACGCTGGAAGAGGCGGAAATACTCGGCACGGAAGTTCCGTTCTCTGCCAATTTCGGAAAGGTAACCTTGGAAGGATTTTACGATCAGCTTCGCATCCTGGACGGGCGGGTGGCCATTATCGACTTTAAAACCGGGGAGCGAGGCATCGGCTCTCATCTCATCGATCAATACCGCTTGCAAATCGGCCTTTACGGAAAAGCTTACGAAGCCATTAAAGGGGAGATGCCCGATCTCTATCTCTGGACTTCCGCAGACGGAGATTACCATAAAATCGACATAACGGCGGATGAGGAAAGGGAAATTGAAAAACTCCTCGCAAACGCCGGTAGCGTTGACAATGACCGAGTAGATTGGTAGGATTAAATCATATGAAGAATGAATAATCTAACGAAAGAAGGAGGTTTTATGGAACAAAAATTTAGAGTGGAGGGCATGACGTGCTCCGCTTGTTCCGCCGCCGTAGAGCGCGCAGTTTCTAAAGTGGAAGGCGTGGAATCCGTGGCGGTGAATCTTCTGACCAATTCCATGAAAGTAGTCGCCGACGACGGCGTAGAACAAGCAATTTTAAAAGCGGTAGACGACGCCGGTTATAAGGCATTTCCCGAGAGAACAGAGGGAAAGAAAAAAGAGGAGCCGGCGGAAGATCCCTTTTTAGTCGATCTCGCAGAAAAAAAGAAGCGGCTTCTCGCTTCGGCTCTCTTGCTTCTTCCCCTTTTCTACATCGCCATGGGGCCCATGATGGGGCTACCCGTTCCGCGTTTTTTAGCAGGAACGGAAAATTTAATGAGCTTTGCTCTTCTGCAATTTATGTTGGCGACGGCCATCTTATTTTTAAATCGCCACTATTACATTAACGGTTTTAAATCCCTGGCGAAGCGCCACCCGAATATGGACGCCTTAATCGCCATCGGTTCCGGCGCCGCTTACGTTTACGGCATTATCGTCATCTTCCAACTTTCCTACGGCTTCGGCCACGGGGACATGGAGCGCGTGCTTCACTACGGACACGAACTTTATTTTGAATCGGCTGCCATGATCGTAGTTTTAATCGACTTCGGTAAATGGTTGGAAGCCCGTGCCAAACACCGCACATCCGACGCCATTCGCTCCCTCATGGATTTGACGCCGTCGGAAGCTACGGTGATTCGCGGCGGCGAGGAAATGGTCGTGGCGGTGGAAGATATCGTCATCGGCGATAAAATCGTCCTCCGTCCCGGAGAAAATGTGCCCGTAGACGGAAGAGTTATCGAAGGTTTAAGTGCCATCGACGAATCCGCCCTTAGCGGCGAGTCCATTCCCGTGGAAAAAGGGCCGGGGGACGAGGTGATGGCGGCGACGACCAACAGGCAGGGCCGCCTGATCATGGAAGCCACTCGTGTAGGCGACGACACGACCATTTCGAAAATCATCGAACTCGTGGAAGATGCCAACGCGACGAAGGCACCCATTTCGAAAATCGCCGATCGTGTAGCGGGGGTCTTTGTGCCCATCGTCATCGCCATCGCCCTCGTGACGGCGGCAGTCTGGCTCCTCCTCGGCGCAGATAAAGAATTTGCCCTGCGTCTGGCCATTTCCGTTCTCGTCATCAGTTGCCCCTGCGCCCTCGGCCTCGCCACCCCTGTCGCCATTATGGTAGGTACGGGGAAAGGCGCCAAGGCAGGTGTGCTCTACAAGAGTGCGGAAAGTTTAGAGCTGCTCCACGAAGCGGACACGCTGATTTTAGATAAGACGGGCACCATTACCAATGGTAAGCCCTTTGTCACCGATGTAGTGGCGATAAAGGGAGGGGCGGAATCCCTTTTTGAATTGGCATATGCCCTGGAAAAACCGTCGGAACATCCCTTGGCGGAAGGCATTATTCGCAGCTTTGAAGGAAAATATGGCGAGAAAGTGGCCGAAGATGTAAGAGATTTCGAAGCTCTCCCCGGTAGAGGGCTGAAGGCGACCATCGACGGCGAAGTCTTTTACGGCGGCAATATTCGCCTAATGGAGGAACTGGGCCACTCATTAGAGGGTGTGGAGGACGAACTTCAACGCACGCTCAACGAAGGAAAGACGCCCCTCTTTTTTGCCACGGAAAAAGAACTTTTCGGCTTTATCGCCGCAAAAGATGTGGTGAAGAAAAATTCCAAAGAGGCCCTGGAAAAATTAAAGGCCATGGGCAAGCGTATTATTATGCTCACAGGAGACAATGAAAAGACGGCGGAAGTGATCGGGAAAGATCTCGCCATCGATAAAATTCACGCCGGCGTCCTGCCCGATGAAAAAGAGGCCTTTGTGCGGAAATATCAGGAAGAGGGAAAGGTCGCCATGGTGGGCGACGGCATTAACGACGCTCCTGCCCTTGCGAGAAGTGATGTGGGCATCGCCATCGGCGCCGGAACGGATATCGCCATGGAAAGTGCCGACGTGGTGTTGATGCACAGCGATCTCTTAGATGTGGTGAGCGGCGTGGAACTTTCCGAAGCTACCATTCGCAACATCAAGCAGAATTTATTCTGGGCCTTCTTTTACAATGTGATTTGTATTCCCGTAGCGGCGGGGGTATTTTACCCGTCCTTCGGCTTAACACTTAGCCCCATGATCGCCGCCTTCGCCATGAGTTTCAGTTCGGTTTTCGTCGTAACAAACGCACTCCGCTTAAATCTCGTGACGTTGGAAGAGGCGGATCGCACAGAAAGCGACGAGATTTCCGTGGAACCGAAATTAATTTCTTTAAGAGATGAAAATAAACTTGATTATCCCCACGCAAAGGGGTATAAAGACAAAGAAAGTATAAAGGAGGAACAGATTATGGAACATAAAACATTAACCATCGAAGGCATGAGCTGCCAACACTGCGTCGGCCGCGTTGAAAAAGCCTTAAATGCTTTGGACGGCGTAAAAGCCACGGTAACGTTGGAACCGGGCGAAGCAAAAGTGGAAGGCGCAAACCTTTCGGAAGATGTGCTTAAAAAAGCGGTAGAAGATGCCGGCTATACGGTCGTATCGGTGGCATAGAAAAAGCGCCTAAGGCGCTTTTTTCAATTAGGAGGCATCA
Source organism: Aedoeadaptatus coxii (assembly GCF_001553115.1). Taxonomy (GTDB): domain Bacteria; phylum Bacillota; class Clostridia; order Tissierellales; family Peptoniphilaceae; genus Aedoeadaptatus; species Aedoeadaptatus coxii. The sequence goes on along the minus strand of NZ_KQ960172.1, from coordinate 207,391 downwards.
TGGCTGATTTTTCATTTGAAATTGTAGAACATTTAGGTGTCCTTGGCTCGCCGAATAACGGCTGGACGAAGGAATTAAACCGCGTGTCTTATAACGGGGCTCCGGCGAAATTCGATATTCGTGGCTGGAATGAAGATCATTCCCGTATGACCAAGGGCATTACATTAAGTATCGATGAATTTAACGCATTGAGAGAATTGATTAAATAAAAGGAGATAATATGGCAAGATTAGGTATTATCGGCGCAGGCCATGTAGGGGAAATTGTAGCTTACACGGCGGCTTTGCGCGGCGGTTACAACGAAATTGTTTTTTACGATATTAACGACAAGCGCTTAGACGGCGTGGTCAGCGATTTGCAAGATGCCAATCGCTTTTACCCTCACGACACGGCATTTATCGCCGGCACCATCGGCGATGTGGCGAAGGCGGATCACATCGTCATAGCCAGCGGTCGTATCCCGGAAAATGCACAACGTCGTGACGAATTTAAAAATAATCACGAAGATGTAAAAGACTATATCCCGAAAATTATGGCGGCGGGATTTGACGGCGTCTTCGTCGTGGTAACAAACCCCTGCGACGCCATCGCCTACGCCGTATGGAAATATTCCGGTCTCGATGCTTCCCGCGTCATCGGAAGCGGTACGGCTCTCGATTCCGAACGAAGCCAAACCATTCTCGCGAGAACTTACGGCGTATCCGTTCACTCCGTAAACAGTATGATGCTTGGCGAACACGGAGACAGCCAATTCCTTCCCTATTCTCAAGTTACAATTAATCACGTTCCCTTCGATCAATTCCTCAAAGAGAACCACGTTACCGCCGACAAAGAGGCTATCGAAGAATCTGTAGTCTATCGCGGTCACCGCGCCTTTTTCGGCAAGGGCAGCACCCAATACGGCATCGCCAACACGGTGAACGATATTTTAGATGCGGTACATTTCGATTCGAAGGAATCCCTTCAAGTATCGGCTCTCCATTCCGGGGAATACGGCGTAAATGACGTCTACGTTTCCACGCCTTGCGTGATCGGCAAAAACGGCGTAGAAAAAATCATTACCCTGAACTTAACCGATGAAGAATTGGAAAAATATCGAAAGAGCGCCGAAACCGTAAGGAGTTACCAAACCGGTGTGGAATAAAGCGAAATTAAAGTTTCAACAGTTTTTGCGAACACGCTACGGATGGGATGAATTAAATACGGCCCTTTATATCGTAGGCTTTGCGGCCCTTATTCTTTGCTATTTTTTGAAGCGGCGCGTCCTGTTTAATTTCTCCTATATCGTCATTCTCATCGCCTTGTTTCGCGCCTATTCCGCCAATTATGGCAAGCGACGAAAAGAAAACGGGCGGTTTCGCGATCTCGTAGCTCCTTTCAAAACCATGTGGGTCCGTTTTAAAAACAGAAAATACTATCGCTATGTTCACTGCCCGTCCTGTAATAAGTTGGCGAAAGTTCCCAAGGGCAAAGGTAAAGTTTCCATACGGTGTCCTTACTGTCATTTCGTCTATGAACGGCGCGTATAGGGCGAAAAATCCCTTTGAAGGGTGTTTTTTGCCCTTAAACTGTCGATTTTAATGGCCTTATGGTATAATGCTTTAGATATAAATTATGGAGGGATATCGATGACAGAGATTAAAAAGCAAGAAAAGAATAAGGTTTACTTCGATTTAACCATTCCCGCTGCAGAAATTCGCGAAGCGGAAATGAAGATCTATAAACAAAACAAGAACTACTTTAATGTACCGGGCTTCCGTAAAGGCCACGTACCTAAAAAGATTATCGAACAGTTCTACGGCGACGGCATTTTCTTTGAAGATGCTTTAAATGAAGTGCTTCCCAAACACTATCAAGCGGCTGTCGACGAATTGAAACTTGAAGTAATCGACCAACCGAATGTAGACATCGACGAAGAAAAGTTCGATCGTAAAAAAGATATTATCGTCAACATCGACGTGGAAGTAAAACCGGAAGTGAAACTCGGCGAATACAAAGGTGTGGAAATCGAAGCGGTTCCCACCGAAGTCGGCGACGAATTAATCGAGAACGAAATCGACAAGCAACGTCACCTTAATGCTCGCCACATTAACATCGACGACCGTGCAGCCGAAGAAGGCGACAAGGTTAACATCGATTTTAAAGGCGAAGTGGACGGCAAAGCCTTTGAAGGCGGCAGCGCCGAAAACCAAGAGTTGGAACTCGGTAGCGGAAGCTTTATTCCGGGCTTTGAAGAAGGCGTCGTAGGCCACGAAGTCGGCGACGAATTCGACATTAATGTAACCTTCCCCGAAGATTACTTTAACGAAGACTTAAAGGGCAAGGAAGCCGTCTTCCACATTACCCTTAACTCCATCGGCAAGGAAGAACTTCCCGAAGTGGACGACGAATTCATTAAGGATATTTCCGAATTCGACACTGTAGAAGAATATAAAGCGGACATTCGCGAAAAGAAAATCGCCGAAGTGGAAGCTAATGCGGAAAATCTACGTATTAACCGCGTCTTGGAAAAAGTAGCGGACAATATGGAAGTAGACGTTCCCGACGCTATGGTCAACAACGCCATTGAAGAGCAAGTTCGCACAATGGACAACAATATGCGCAGCCAAGGCATTCAATTGGAACAATACCTGGGCATGCTCGGCCAAAGTTTAGATGACTTTAAGGCATCTATGCGTGGCGATGCCGAAGCTGAAGTGCGCAAACAATTAGCTTTGGAAGCGGTTATCGAAGCGGAAAAATTTGAAGTCAACGAAAAAGAAATCGAAGACTACGCTCGCGAAACGGCAGCCGTATACTTTAAAGGCGACGAAGACAAACAAGAAGAAATGGTTAAAACCATGATCGAAAACAATTCCGACGCTTTAAAATCGGATTTGGAACGTAAAAAAGCCGTCAACTTCCTCGTAGAAAATGCGAAAGAAGTGGAAGCGGCAGAAGATAAAGAAGACAAGTAAGAGGCTATGAGAGCCTCATGAAGGAGGCATACAATGGCATTAGTCCCTATGGTCGTCGAACAGACCAATCGCGGCGAACGCAGTTACGATATTTATTCGAGACTTTTAAAGGATCGCATTATCTTCTTAACCGGGGAGATCAACGATCAAATGGCGGACCTGGTCGTCGCACAATTATTATTCCTTGAATCGGAAGATCCGGACAAGGATATTCAAATCTATATTAATTCTCCCGGCGGATCCGTAAGTGCCGGCTTTGCAATTTACGATACTATGCAATATATTAAGCCCCATGTTTCCACGATTTGCGTGGGTCTTGCGGCTTCCATGGGTGCGTTTTTGCTCCTGGCCGGTGAAAAAGGCAAGCGCTACGCTTTGCCCAATGCGGATATTATGATCCACCAACCCTTAGGCGGCGCCCAAGGTCAGGCGGCAGATATTCAAATTCACGCGGAAAAAATCTTAAAGACACGGGATCAATTAAATAAGATCATCGCCGAGAGAACCGGGCAAACCCTTAAAAAAGTCAAAAAAGACACGGACAGAGATTACTACATGTCCGCCGAAGAGGCTAAAGCTTACGGCATCATCGACGATGTTATCGAAAAGCGTCAATAGTTAGGAGCGTTCATGCCAAACAATTCCAATGATTTGCGTTGTTCCTTTTGCGGCAAATCGCAAGACCAAGTGGAACGGCTGATTGCCGGCCCCGATGTGTATATTTGCGACGAATGCATCCATTTGTGTGAATCTATTTTAGGTCAGGAAGCGGTTAACGAAAAAGGTTCCAAGGAACCGGGCAAGTTGCCGACCCCTGCGGAAATAAAAGCGACTTTGGATGATTACGTCGTTCGCCAGGAAAGCGCCAAGCGCGCCCTCGCCGTGGCGGTTTACAATCACTACAAGCGCATTCGCTCACAGGAAAAAAACGCAAATTCAACGAATAATGATATAGAAATACAAAAAAGTAATATTTTAATGGTGGGTCCGACAGGTAGCGGGAAAACTCTTCTCGCCCAAACCATGGCCCGCATTCTCGATGTTCCCTTTGCCATCGCCGACGCCACGTCCTTAACGGAAGCGGGCTATGTAGGCGAAGACGTGGAAAACATCATCTTGAAACTGATTCAAGCGGCGGATTACGATGTAGAAGCTGCCGAGCGCGGCATTATTTACGTCGATGAAATCGACAAGATCGCGCGAAAATCCGAGAATGTATCCATTACCCGCGATGTCAGCGGCGAAGGCGTGCAACAGGCGCTTTTAAAGCTTATCGAAGGTACGGAAGCCAATGTGCCTCCTCAAGGGGGACGCAAGCATCCCAATCAGGAATTTATCCAAGTGGATACGACCAATATTCTCTTCATCTTAGGCGGCGCTTTTGATTCTTTAGATAAGATTATCGAAAACCGCTTAGGGCAAGGGGGAATCGGTTTCGGAACGGAAATCAAGCGTAGCAAACACGACGAAGAAGATCTTTTAAAGCATTTGGAAGGGGAAGACCTTTTAAAATACGGTTTAATCCCCGAATTTATCGGTCGTCTTCCCGTTACCGTTACCCTTGAAGAATTGGACAAAGATGCATTGGTTCACATTCTTACGGAACCGAAAAATGCATTGGTCAAGCAATATGAAGCACTTTTCGCCATGGACGATGTGGAACTCGTCTTTGAAGAGGACGCGTTGGAAGCCATTGCGGAAAAGGCCATTAAGAAAAAATCGGGCGCTCGCGGCCTTCGCGGCACCATCGAAGAAATTATGGTGGACACCATGTTCGATATTCCCTCGATGGACGACGTGGACCGCGTCATCGTGACGAAGAAATGCGTCGAAGGTAAAGAAACTCCCATTATGGAGCGTAAAGAGCCTGGTAAAAAAGCATCGTCCGATTTATAGAGAAAGGCTCACCGCGGTGAGCTTTTTTATTTAAGGAGATATTATGACAAGACTAAGCGCCAATGGACTTTATCCTCTCTTAGCGTTGAGAGATATGGTGATTTTACCTCACGTGGTAACCCATTATGACGCGGCGAGAAAGCGTTCGGTGGCTGCCATCGAACATGCCGACGATACGGACGGCTATTTATTTGTGGTGACCCAGCGCGATCCCAATGTGGAAGATCCCGACGTGGAAGATTATTACGACACGGGTACGATTTGCAAGATCAATCAAATTTTACGTCTCCCTGGCGGCATCGTTCGCGTTCTCGTAAAAGGTATTGCGCGCGGCGTAATCAACGAAATCGACGAAGGGGATAAGCTCACGGAAGTAAGAGTAGAGCCTTACGAAGACGACGAAGAGGCCATGGACGATAATGAAATCGAAGCCCTCTTCCGAATGACACAAGACGATCTCAGCGAATACTCGGAAAAAAATAATAAGGTGTATCCCGGGCTCTTGGATTCGGTTATCGACGATCGGGATCCCGGCGCCTTCGCCGACACGGTGGCGGGCTATGTGAACATGAAGGTGGAAGATGCTCAACAAATTTTGGACGCCTTTGATTTAAAAGAGCGCCTTACACGCCTTCACAGCATTCTCGTAAAAGAAAACGAGCTTCTCACCATCGGAAACGCCATCGACGATAAAGTAAAAACCAGTATGAACGAATCTCAGCGGGAATACTTTTTAAAAGAACAGATGCGCGTCATTCGCAGCGAACTTTCCGGGGAAGATGAAAAGGAAGATGTGGATCTTTACCGGGAAAAGCTCGCCGAGAAAAAACTTCCCGACCATGTACGGGAAAAGGCGGAGCGCGAGCTGGACAAACTGGAGCGCATGAATACGGCGTCTCCGGAATACGGTGGCATGACCAATTACCTGGATTGGATTTTAGATCTGCCTTGGTGCGAATCCGCGAAAGAGTCTAGGGATCTCAAGGCGGCGCGCAAAATTTTAGACGACGAGCATTACGGACTGAAAGATATTAAAGAACGTATTTTGGAATTTATCGCCTTGCGCAATAAATCGAAAAATGCACGTTCGCCTATTCTTTGCTTAGTCGGTCCGCCGGGGGTGGGAAAGACCAGCGTCGCCGCATCGGTGGCACACGCCCTTTCTATTCCCTATGTGCGCATGAGCCTGGGCGGCATGACCGACGAAAACGAAATTCGCGGCCACAGGAGAACCTATGTAGGCTCCATGCCCGGCAGGGTCATTAGCTTAATGAAGCAGGCGGGGAAAAACAATCCTCTCTTTTTGCTCGACGAAATCGACAAAGTAGGGAAGGATTATCGCGGCGACCCGGCATCCGGCCTTTTGGAAGTATTGGATCCGGCGCAAAATAATACCTTTACGGATCGCTACATGGAAGTACCCTTTGATCTTTCCAATGTGTTTTTCATTACCACGGCGAATACGACGAAGACCATTCCCGCGCCCTTATTGGATCGCATGGAAATTATTCAGCTCGGCGGCTACACGCCCGAGGAAAAAAGAGAAATTGCGAAAAACCATTTGTGGCCCAAGCAGTTAAAAGAAGTGGGCTACGATGCCGAAGACATTCGTTTATCCGACGGCGCCGTCGATGGTATTATCGAGGGCTATACTCAGGAAGCCGGCGTACGTATGTTGGACAAGTCCCTTGCCAAAATTATTCGTAAGGTCAATTTGGAATGTATGGAAACGGGAAAAACCGGCGTGAGAATTACGGCGCGTAATCTTCAAAAATATTTAGGCGAGGAAAAGACGTTTGCTCAACGGATCGAGGAGAAAAACCTCGTAGGTTACGTAAACGGATTAGCGTGGACGTCGGTAGGCGGCGTGATCTTAGGGATCGAGGTCAATGTCGTGCCGGGTAGCGGCAAACTTCAATTGACGGGGCAACTGGGCAATGTCATGAAGGAATCCGCACAGGCGGCCCTCACTTATCTTTGGAGCATGGCCGATACGCTCGGTCTCGACGAATCCTTAAAAGCGAAACAAGACATTCACATTCACGTGCCCGACGGCGCCACGCCGAAAGACGGCCCTTCCGCCGGAACGGCCATGACCACGGCCCTTTATTCCGCTATGACGGGCAAGGCTGTGGATCGTCACATCGCCATGACTGGCGAGGTAACATTGCGAGGCCGCGTCCTCCCCATCGGCGGATTAAAGGAAAAACTTCTCGCCGCTCAACGGGCGGGGGTTACGAAAGTTTTAATCCCGAAAGCTAATTTGCGGGATATTAAAGAAATGGATTCCCCGTCGATTAAAAAACTGACTATCGTCGGCGTGGAAACCATGGATGAGGTATTGAAAGAGGCGATCGTCCATGACGATGAAAATTAAAAGCTGCGAACTGGAAAAAGTAGCGGTAAAGCAAGAGCAATATCCGGTGGCGGACGTGCCGGAATTTGCCTTTTGCGGCCGCTCCAATGTTGGGAAGAGCAGTTTCATCAACGCCATGCTCGGTAGGAAAAACCTCGCCCATACCAGCGGCAAGCCGGGAAAGACGCGAACCATTAATTTTTATCGCATTAACGATATGTTGCGTCTCGTAGATTTGCCAGGCTACGGTTATGCTGTGGCGTCGAAAAAAGATCAAGACGCTTGGGCGAAGACCATTAACGATTACCTCGCCTATCGCGAGAATTTGGCGGAGCTCATTCTCCTCGTAGATATTCGTCACGAGCCTTCGGCTCAGGATAAGGAAATGTACCGCTGGATCGTAGAATCCGGTTATGCGGGCATGATCGTGGCGACGAAGGCGGATAAGCTTTCTAAAAATCAGCGGCAAAAAGCTATTTCCGTTATACGAAAAGCGTTGGACGTGGAATATAAGGAATTGATCTTTCCTTACAGTGCCGTGACGCGGGAAAATATAGATGTCCTTTGGGATGAACTTTACCAAATGACGCTGTATCATAAGAACAATGATTAAGCCTTTGCAAAAGCAAGGGCTTTTTTCTTGCTTAAAAGCAGGGGAATGGCGAAGAGAAAATTTCTATTCGGTGACTGCGAATTTTCGATTCAGTGCGCGGCGACATCATGTCGAATTATGTTATTTAACGGGCGTTATCATCGAGTAAGTCATAAAAAAGGAACCGTCGTTTATTGACGTATAGAGTTCCTCCCTTTATAATTTAACTATTGTGTTTAGTAAATTAATCTTGGAGTTTAGTGATAACATGAAAATCGGAGAAAAAATAAAACGGCTGCGTTTGATTCAGCAACTCACGCAGGAAGAGTTGGCGCAACGCAGCGAAGTCACAAAAGGTTTTATTTCCCAAGTGGAACGGGATTTAACGAGCCCCTCCGTGGCCACATTTTTAGATATTTTAGATGCCCTCGGCGTAGAGCCGGACGATTTTTTTCGCCATATGGACGAGCCGAAAATCGTCTTTACATCCGACGATGCGTCCAGTTTTACATCGGAATCGGATGGCTATTCCATCGATTATATCGTGCCCAATGCGCAGAAAAATACCATGGAGCCCACCCTTTGGCATATTGAGCCCAAGGGGCATTCGGCAGTGCTTTCTCTTTACGAGGGACAATGGTTTGCCTATATTTTAAAGGGAAGCCTCGCCGTTCATTACGGTAATTATATTTACGATGCCGAAGGGGGCGACACGGTGTATGGCAACGGAGACCGGGAAGTATTTTTTGAAAACACCGGTTCAGAAACGGCGGAACTTATTTGGGTTTCCAACCCGCCGAATTTTTAGGAGGTGACCAATGAATTCGATGATTACCATTAAGGGAATTGAAAAATCTTTTGGCGACAATCCCGTGCTAAAGGGAATCGATATTTCCATAGATGACGGGGAATTTTTAACCTTACTCGGGCCGAGCGGCTGTGGGAAGACGACGCTTTTGCGTATTATTGCAGGTTTTGAAGAGGCCGACGCCGGGGAAGTGTTTTACAACGGAAAGCCTCTTACGGCGATCAAGCATTACGAGCGGCCGGTAAACACGGTGTTTCAAAAATACGCCCTTTTTCCTCACCTCAATGTTTTCGATAATATCGCCTTCGGTTTAAAGCTTAAGAAAATGCCGAAGAGAAAAATTCGTGAAAAAGTCAATGAGATGCTGGAGCTCGTCAATCTTTCGGGCATCGGCTCTCGAAAAATTCAATCCCTTTCAGGAGGTCAGCAACAACGTATTGCCATTGCAAGAGCCCTCGTCAACGATCCGAAAATCCTCCTTTTGGACGAGCCTTTAGGGGCTTTGGATTTAAAACTTCGCAAACAAATGCAATTTGAATTAAAGCGGATTCAGGAGCAAGTAGGCATTACCTTTATTTACGTCACCCACGATCAGGAAGAAGCATTGAGCATGAGCGACACGGTGGTCGTGTTAAAGGACGGATCCATTCAACAAATCGGCACGCCTATCTCCATTTACAACGAGCCCGTCAACGCCTTTGTGGCCAATTTTATCGGCGAGAGCAATATTATTCAGGCCCGCTTTGTAAGAGATAAAGTAGTTTCCTTTTACGGAAGGGAATTTCAGTGTGTGGACAAAGGTTTCGCGCCGGGGGAACAGGTGCAAGTGGTGATTCGACCGGAAGATGTGGAACTTAAACGGGACACTACCGATCGCCTGTCGGGCACCGTGGAATCCGTGGTATTTAAAGGCGTGCACTATGAAATGATTTTAGACGTGTGCGGCGAAAAATGGATGGTACAATCCACTGTGGCGAAAGAGCCGGGGGATGTAGTGGGCATTTATGTGGAGCCTGATAATTTCCACGTTATGAAAGGGGAAAGGGAATGAAGCGTTTCTCCTTAGTCTATATTCCGTGGGCGATTTTATTTATCGTACTGCCCCTTTTGCTCGTGGTCTTCATCAGTTTTAACGGCGAAGAAACTATGACAATGGAAGGGTATCGCCTGTCTGTGGCGCAGTACGCGCGGTTTTTTCAGCCCATGTATTTGCGTATCATGTGGCGCTCGGTCACGCTCGCCGTGCTGTCGACGGTGATCTGTCTGCTCTTAGGTTACCCGGCGGCGTACAGCATTTCGAGATTAAAGCCGAAGGCATCGTCGACGATGATTTTGCTTTTCGTAATCCCTATGTGGATGAATTTTTTGCTGAGAACCTACGCATGGATCACCTTGCTCGGGCGAAACGGCGTTATCAATCGCGTCCTCGGTTTTATCGGCCTTGGGCCCTTCGATATGATGTACAATCAGGGATCGGTTTTAATGGGCATGATCTATAATTTCCTGCCCTTTATGGTGCTTCCCATATACACAATCCTGCAAAAAATGGACCATTCCCTTATCGAGGCGGCGAAGGATTTAGGTGCCAATTCGAGAGAAACTTTTTTAAAAGTTATTCTTCCTCTTTCGCTTCCCGGGGTATACAGCGGCATTTTAATGTGCTTTATTCCGGCGCTCTCCACCTTCGTCATTTCCTCTTTACTCGGGGGAAATAAATATTATTTGGTAGGCAATATTATCGAGCAACAGTTCCGCTTAACGGGAAATTGGCCCTTCGGCTCCGCTATTGCCGTGGTATTGATCGTTATTTTGCTCCTTATGTTGTTTGCCGTTCGCTTGCTGGAAAGTAAAGATGAGAAAGGAGTTCGCCGTGGGAAATAAACTACGTAAATTTTATTTAGGGCTTATGCTCCTATTTCTCTATCTGCCGATTTTCGTGCTCATCGTCTTCAGTTTTAACGACACGAAGCTAAGGGGCGTTTGGGCGGGCTTTACCACCCATTGGTATGTGGATCTCTTTAGTGACCCCGTGATTTTAAAAAGCCTCTACGTTACATTGATCGTGGCGGTCATTTCCACGGCGGTGGCCACCATCGTCGGCACGATTTCCGCCATCGGCATTCGCGCGTTTAGCAAAAAAACACAGCATCTTATTTTAAACATTAACTATTTGCCGGTGCTGAACCCGGACATCGTCACGGCAGTAGCCCTAATGAGTTTGTACGGCTTTCTTGCCATGGAGCAGGGGCTGCTTACCATGATTCTTTCTCATATCGTGTTTTGCTTGCCCTACGTGATTATTTCCGTGTTGCCGAAATTGGATCAGCTGGATAAAAACATTGTGGAAGCCGCCTTCGATTTAGGCGCCAAACCTCACGAAGTGCTTTACCACGTCATTATTCCTCAAATCAAACCGGGCATCGTCACCGGGGCGCTCTTGGCATTTACGCTGTCCATCGACGATTTTATTATTTCCTTTTTCACTACGGGGCAGGGGGTTTCCAATTTATCCATTACCCTCTATTCCATGGCGAAGGCGGGAATCAATCCGTCCATGAACGCTATTTCCACGATTTTATTTGTCGTCGTCATGATCCTTCTTCTCGTGTTAAATCGCCGAGATGTGGATATTATCGATCTCGAGGTGTAGTATGAAGCGATTACAATGGATAATCTGTCTGCTGCTTCTCTTAACCCTTGCAGGCTGCGGAAAAAAACCGGAAAGCAAAAAAGAAACCATTCACGTCTACAACTGGGGCGAGTATATCGACCTGGACACCCTTCGGCAATTTGAAAAAGAGACGGGCATTCACGTCATCTACGACACCTTCGCCTCTAACGAAGACCTTTACGTAAAGTTGAAAAAATCCGGCGATCCTTACGATGTCGTGGTGCCGTCGGAATATATGGTGGAGCGTTTAATTCGCGAAAACATGCTCATGCCCTTGGATTATTCCCTCATTCCCAACAGCAAAAAGCTAGACAAGCGCATTTTAAATATGGAATATGATCCCGGCAATCGCTACAGTCTTCCTCTTTTCTGGGGAACTCTGGGCATCGTCGTGAACAAAAAATTAGTGGATACGCCCATCGATTCCTGGAAAGATTTATGGAATCCTCGATATAAAAATGAAATCATCATGTACAATTCTCAGCGGGATTCCATTGCCGTGGCGTTAAAAATGCTCGGATATTCCATGAACAGCCACTCCATTCCCGAATTGGAAAAGGCGAAGGAAGCGCTGATTAAACAAAAACCCTTAGTTTACGCCTATCTCGCCGACGACGGACGGGACGTTATGAGCCAAGGCGATGCCGCTCTTTCCGTTATGTATTCCGGCGACGCGGCGCTGATGTGCAGAGGAAATAAAAATCTGGAATACATTATCCCGAAAGAGGGTAGTAATATATGGTATGATTCATTAGTTGTTCCGAAGAACGCAAAAAACCCCACCGGAGCCATGAAATTTATTAATTTCATGTTGCGCCCGGATATTTCCGCTAAAAATGCGGAGTATAATGTAGGGTATGCGTCGCCGATTCCCGAAGCCATCACTTTGTTGCCCAAGGAAATTCGCGAGAATAAAACAGCCTATCCGGACATGGATCATCTGCCTCCTTTGGAGGTGTACCGCGATCCCGGCGATTTGGTAAAAGTCTACGACCGCATCTGGACAGAGGTAACGGCGGAATAAATTCGGAACGATGTATAAAGGAGATGTGTCATGGCATTTGATTATGTAATTGTAGGTAGCGGCATTGCCGGCGTTACGGCGGCAAAAGAAATTCGCAAAAAAGATAAAGAAGGCTCCGTCTTACTCATTGGCGACGACGTGCGAGTTCCGTATTATCGCATTAAGCTCTCCGAACTTTTGGGAGAAGACGATCCGATTCTTCCGGCACTGGATGAAGAGGGCTGGAACGATAAAATCAACATTCAATGCAAATTCGGCGTGTCCGTCGAATCCATCGATTTCGAGAAAAGGATCTTGAGACTTTCAGACGGCGAAGAAGTGGAAGGGAAGAAAATCCTCCTCGCCAACGGAAGCCACGCTAATTTGCCGCCCTTTAAGAACAGCGATTTAAAAGGGGTATTCACTTTAAGAAGTTACGACGATCTCTTGTCGATTTCGTCCTATTTAAAACATGCGAAGCGCGTCGGCGTTATCGGCGGCGGTTTGCTCGGCTTGGAAGCGGCGAAGAGTTTGCAGAAAAAAGGCCACCTCGTCGTCATTGTGGACATGGAAGAATATCTTCTTTCCAAGCAATTGGACAGAGAACTCGGAATGTTGCTTAATGAAGAAATGAAAGATCATGGCTTTATGGTGTATACCAGCACGGCGACCAAAGGTTTTGTCGGCGATGATCACGTCACGGGCATCGAATTTGACGACGGCACCGTCGTGGATTTAGATTGCGTCCTCGTTTCCATCGGCGTTCGAAGCAATATCGGGCTGTTTAAAGATACGCCCCTGGAAATTAATCGGGGCATCGTCGTCGATCGGGAACTTAAAACTAATATCGACAATGTATGGGCGGCGGGAGATGTTGCCGAAATCGACGGCCGCACCATGGGCATCTGGCCTGCATCCCGCGCCATGGGAAAAGTGGCGGCGACGAATATGACCGGCGGCCAAGCCCTTTACGACGATCCGAAACTTTTTACGAAGCTCGACATCGGCGACATTCAAGTCTTCAGCTGCGGCAATGTTTCGGAAGGAGACGTCTACTTCTACGACGACGGCGACGTGCATCACCGCTTGTTTGCAAAAGACGGCAAGGTTACGGGCGTGATTTTATATCACGACACCAAAGCCATGACGACCTACAGAAAACTCGTGGAAGAACATGCCGACATCGAAGAGGCATTGAACGTGAAATATCCTTTTAAAAAGGAAAAAGAATAAAAAAAGAGCCCTCGAAAACTTTCGCAGGAAAGCTTCGAAGGGCTTTTTTATTTGCCGGCATTTAATGCGATTTTCATTTGCAGTCTGGAGCCGATACCGATGTAGACGAAGACGTAAAATGCCGCATAAAACATTTGCGCGCGCAGCCCCTGATCCGCATAGCGATAAACCGCAAAGGGCACGAAGACCAGCGGGCAGAGGGCGAACACGATGGCGACGATAAAGTTCACACGCTCCATATGGACGGAATTAATTTTTTTAGTGATATGGAAGGGCTTTTTGTTTTTTTGAATTTGTTTAATTTCGTTTCTGAAAATGGGAACGATGCCGATGATTACGAGGAGAACAATCAGCACTTGGAGCATGGCGTTGTGTTCCACAATTTTGCCCGCTTTATCGTAGATGTGGACATAGGGCTGAGTGAACGCTAAAAATAAAGCCAAGACGATGCTGAATGTATCGATGGACTTTAAAATGTTTAGAAATTTCTTCTTGTCAATGGTCATAATTACCTCCGCCATCAGTATAGCACATCGGGGGAAAGTTGAGAATCGCCTTGGAATTTTACCGTGCTAATAAGTAACCTTTATGATATGATGGAAAAAACTATCAATGAATAGGGGGAAAACCATGCAGAAACAGATGAAAAACGGCATTATTTTTGTAGTATTTTTACTACTTTGCTTTCTACTGACATTGACACCCTTGGTATCGGAACAATCGCTCTTTTTAACAAAGGACTTAAACCGCTCCGATTTCGACGGTCTTATTTTCGACGAGCCCGCCAATATCGATCACTTGCAGATTACCCGTCGCTTGGAAGGAAGCGACCCGATACTTTATCGCTACGATGTAAAATTTCACTACGAAGGCAGCCCTTCCAATTTACGTATCCTCGGAAAAGTGGCGGAGCCCGTTTTCTTTCCGGAAGGCACCTCACCCTCAAAAAGTAAGGTCGTCCTAAAAGGCGAATACGAAAAAATTAATTCGGCGGTGAAAGAATCGTTGCAGCTGAATAAGATTTTGGAAAAACTCGGTTATAAATTACAACCTGCATCGGAACTTCGCGTTCCCTTAGATGAAAATACGGAAGATTACGTTTTTTCCGTCATTACAAAGCCTGCCACCGTAGCTGTACGCTCGGGAAGAACCCTCGCCGATGTGGGCGTCTTTATTACCAACGGTAAAATGGATAAATTTACCGACGCATTGGATGTTAAAGACAAAGGGGTCAAGCCGCAAATTACGACGAAAACTCAATCGGGTACCTATATTAATTCCCTTGAACTTATCGACGGCGGGGTTCAATCGCGATTGACCTTGCTGCGCAGTGTTTCGGTTATTATTTGCGCCGCTTCCGCCGTATGCGGTCTTTTGATTATTTTCACCAATAGAAAAAAATTGCTTCCCGGCATTTACGGAGCCATGATGCTCTTTTTACTGGCACTTCCCAAAGCCATGTTGAAGTCGCCTAACAACTGGGCTACTTTTGTGGCTTTCCCTCTCTTCGCCTTCGGCGGCTACATTTTATTTAAATTAATGCAGCGTCCGAATTTCCAAGTTAAGTCTGTGGACTTCAGACAAGGTGTTGGCATGGCGATTCTGATTTTCGTCATCTCCACCTATTTGTTCGCCGTCACAAAAGGATTCTATCTCTAATATTAAAAGCGTGTTTCGGCACGCTTTTTTAATTGCAAACCTTATCCTATTGAAAATATAAATGGTACATACTATAATATGATCAGATCAAATAAAGGGGGAAATTCATGAAGAAAAGAACGCTATTACTCGCACTTACCATGGTGTCCATTTTCGTTTTGACTGCTTGCGGCGGCGCTGCTAACAGCAACAAAGCCAACAATAAAGCAGACAACGATAAAAATGCCGCAGCCAATGCAGGCGAAGAAAAAGCCGACGGCAAAAAACTTAAAATTGGTTTTGTAACCGATGAAGGCGGCATCAACGACCAATCCTTTAACCAAGGTGTTTGGGAAGGCTTGAAAAAAGCACATGCCGATTTCGGCTACGAAGTTTCTTACCAAGAATCTAAAGAAGCCAGCGACTACGAAAAGAACATCGAAACCTTACTCGATGCAGACAACGACATTATCGTAGCAGCAGGTTTCAACCTTGAAGAAGCTGTAACAGAAGCTGCTAAAAACAATCCCGACGTTCAATTCCTCATCGTCGATGCTGCTAACAAAGACGGCATCGAAAACTTAACCGGTCTTGAATTTAAGGCGGAAGAACCTTCCTTCTTAGTAGGCTACATTGCAGGTCTTACTACCGAAACCAACAAAGTCGGTTTCGTAGGCGGCCAAGAATCCACTTTAATCAAAGCGTTTGAAGTAGGCTATCACGCAGGTGTAGATCAAGCGGCTAAGGAAAAAGGTCAAAAGATCGAATTTATCAGCCAATACGTCGGCAACTTCTCCGACGCTGCTAAGGGCAAGAGCATTGCGACCAACATGTACCAACAAGGTGCTGACGTCGTATTCCACGCATCCGGCGGCGCAGGCGACGGCGTTATTGAAGCTGCAAAAGACATGGACAAATGGGCAATCGGCGTAGACCGTGACCAAAGCTCCATTGCTCCCGACAATGTATTAACTTCCGCTATGAAACGTGCCGACAGCGCCGTTTACAAAGTGCTCGAAAACTTGAGCAAGGGCGAAGCATTCCCCGGCGGACAAAACTTAAGCTTCGGTCTTAAAGAAGGCGACACCGTCGACATCGCTCCTACCAGCGACAAGAACGTGAAACCTGAAATCCTGAAGAAGATCGAACCCTTAAAACAACGCATTATTAAGGGCGAAATCAAAGTTCCGACAACGGAAGAAGAATACAAAGCATTTGAAGCAAAATAAATTTGATCGAAAAGGGGAGGGCATTCGCCCTCCTTTTTTTATAACCTTTTAAATTTACAGACCGATAGTGTATAATTAAACAAGTATATGAAAGGGGAAAACGATGGTTGAAAAAAATTTTGCGCCGGCTGTAGAGATGTGTGGAATTACGAAGAAATTCGGCGACTTTACGGCAAACGACGCGATCGATCTCGTCGTGGAAAAAGGTGAAATTCACGCCTTACTTGGAGAAAACGGCGCCGGAAAATCGACGCTTATGAACATACTATACGGTCTCTACGATCCGACGTCGGGAGAAGTTAAAGTCAACGGGGAACCGGTGGATTTTAAAGGACCGAAAGATGCTATTGAAAAAGGGTTGGGCATGGTGCATCAACACTTTATGCTCTTTCAACCTTTTACCGTAGTGGAAAATATTATTTTAGGCGAAGAACCTACGAGCGGCGTCGTCTTAGATAAAAAAAGTGCGCGCAAACGGGTTATGGAACTTTCCAATCAATACGGATTGAAAATCGACCCGGATGCAAAAATCGAAGACATTTCTGTCGGTATGCAACAGCGTGTCGAAATTTTAAAGGCCCTCTATCGGGATGCGGAAATTTTAATTTTCGACGAGCCCACGGCGGTGCTCACACCTCAGGAAATTGAGGAACTTATCGCCATTATTAAAGCCCTCGCTAAAGAGGGGAAAAGCGTTATCATCATTACGCATAAATTAAAAGAAATTAAAGCCTTGGCGGAAAAATGCACCATTATTCGCAGGGGGAAACGCATCGGCACAGTGGATGTAGGCTCTGTAGACGAGGCGAAACTTGCGGAAATGATGGTAGGCCGTTCCATTCAATTTAAAGTCGATAAAAAGCCCTGCGTTCCCGGCGAAGTCGCCTTAAAAGTAGAAGGGTTGCGGGTCAAGGACGTGCGTGGCATCGAAGCGGTGCGCGGACTCAATCTCGACGTACGAAGAGGAGAGATCTTCGGCATCGCCGGCGTCGA
This sequence comes from Aedoeadaptatus coxii, assembly GCF_001553115.1. Classification (GTDB taxonomy): domain Bacteria; phylum Bacillota; class Clostridia; order Tissierellales; family Peptoniphilaceae; genus Aedoeadaptatus; species Aedoeadaptatus coxii. The sequence continues at coordinate 190,015 of NZ_KQ960172.1, read as the reverse complement.
CGGTAATGGCCAAAGTGAACTTTTAGAAGCCTTAACGGGCCTACGAAAAGTGGAAAGCGGCACGATTACCGTGGAAGGGAAGAATATTACCGGCGCTTCTCCAAAAGAAATTCGCGAAGCGGGCATGAACAACATTCCCGAAGACCGCAACAAACGCGGGCTCGTGCAGGAATTTACCGTGGCGGAAAATATGATTCTCGATGAATATTATGCCGCGCCTTATTCCAAAAAGGGAATTTTACAAGACGAACCTATTCATTCTCACGCGGAAAAGCTCATGGAAGCTTTCGATATTCGCCCGAGAAAGAGTTCCTATCTTGCGGGAGATCTTTCCGGCGGGAATCAACAAAAAGTTATTCTCGCGCGGGAAATCGACGACGATCCGGAAGTATTAATCGCCGCCCAACCTACTCGCGGCCTGGACGTCGGCGCTATCGAAAACATTCACAAATTCCTCGTGCAACAGCGGGATCGGGGAAAGGCCGTCTTGCTCATCAGCTTTGAGCTGGATGAAGTTATCAGCCTTTCCGATCGCATCGGCATTATTTACGAAGGTGCCATTACGAAGATCTTTGCAGAGGGTGAAGCCGATCAAAATGAATTAGGCTACTATATGGCAGGAGGTGATCACCGTGAATAAGCGTATGTTGTCATATACTTTTATGTCCGTTTTATTGGGACTTTTGGTCGGTGCCGTCATCTTGCTAGTGATCGGTGTCAATCCTTTGGAAGCATATAAAGTCATGATATTAGGTGCTTTCGGAAAGCCGAAGTATCTGTCGTGGACCATCGTCGAAGCGGTACCCATTATTTTAACCGGGGTCGCCGTAGCCTTTGCCTTTCGAACGGGCATCTTTAATATCGGCGCGGAAGGTCAGTTTATTATGGGCTCCCTCGGCGCCGTCATCGTCGGCGTCGTCGTCAAGCTGCCGCCGGTATTACACGGCATTGTGGCCCTTGTAGCCGGCATTATCGTCGGCGCCATTTGGGGCGGACTCGTCGGTATTTTTAAGGCGAAACGGGGCGTAAATGAAGTTATTTCTTCGATCATGTTAAACTGGATCGCCTTTTACTTCAGCAACTATATGTTGACGAAAGCTTTCCTCAGAAAGCCGGACAGCAACTACTCTTTTAACATCGAACCTTCGGCGAGCATTCGCATTTTAGGTAAATGGAAACAATCGGAAGCGGGACGGGCGATTTTAAAGAACAATGCATTTTTAAAGGGCATTTTAAATCCGCCCCTTCACTGGGGAATTATTCTCGCCGTTCTCGTCGCCATCCTCGTGTGGTTTATTCTGAAAAAGACCACTTTAGGCTATCAATTAAAAGCGGTGGGCTTTAATCGCTTTGCAGCTGAATACGGCGGCATCGACATTAAGAAAAGCACCGTCATTTCCATGGCCATTTCCGGCGGCATGGCCGGTCTTGCAGGCGCCGTACAAGTTTTAGGCGTTACGGGCAATATCGGTATTTTGGCGGCGCAACAAGGCTACGGCTTTAACGGCATCGCCGTGTCTTTGATCGCGGCGAACAACCCCATCGCCTGTATTCCGTCGGGCATTCTGTTTGCAGCGTTAAGCTACGGTGGCGGAAAACTAAATTCTGCGTTAAACACACCGTCTGAAGTTATTAATATCGTCATCGGTATCATCGTATTGTTTATCGCCATGCCGCAATTCCTCGAATGGATTCGCCTAAAGTTCGCTTCCAAGAAAGCTAAAGGAGGGGAAGAACTTGAATAATCTTTTAGTGAATATTGCCGGTATTCTCGGCATTACCTTGCTCTACGCCGCTCCTTTAATCTACACCGCCATGGGCGGCGTGGTCAGTGAAAATACGGGCGTCGTCAACATCGGCCTAGAAGGCATGATGACCATCGGCGCCGTCGTCGGTGCCATTGTAGGATATTATGTGGGAAACCCCTGGATCGCCTTTTTCAGCGCCGGTCTCGGCGGCATGGCCATCGCCCTTTTACACGGCATCGCCACCATTCATTTCGGCGCCGATCACGTCGTCAGCGGTACGGCATTAAACTTATTGGGTCCCGGTCTTTCCATTTTCCTCGCGCGCCTCTTCTTCAAAGGCGCCGCCATGACCAAACCCATTCCCTTTAAAAATAAAATGCCCCGCGTTTTAACCAACGTCTTCCCCGCCGGAAGCGTAGGTGATATGATTTTCAGCCAATATATTACGGTATACATCGCCTTTTTACTCGTGGCCATCGTCTTCTTCGTGCTTTACAAGACGAAGTTGGGCCTTCGTATGCGTTCCGTAGGGGAACATCCCCACGCGGCGGAAACATTGGGTATCGACGTGTATAAATTAAAATATATCGGCGTCTTGACGTCGGGCTTCTTAGCGGGCCTCGGCGGAGCGAGTTTAAGCCTCGCCGTCGTGGCAAACTTTAGAGAAACGCTGATTTCCGGCCAAGGCTTTATCGCCCTTGCGGCTGTTATCTTCGGCGGTTGGAAACCGCACACCACCCTCCTGGCGTGTTTATTATTCGGCGCGGCGGAAGGTCTCGTAATCTTTATGGGTTCCACCTCCATCAGCATTTCGCCTAATCTCTTAAACATGTTGCCCTACGTTATTACCATGATTTCCATGGTGCTCTTCGTTGGCGAAGCTCGCGGCCCCAGCGCCAACGGCATTCCCTACAAGCGCACGAAATAGCGGGAGGATAAAATGGAATATAAAATCTTTGCAAACGGGAATGAGCCCGTCATCGCCCTTCGATTGGATCCCGGCGATGAAATGATTGCATCTATTTTGGAAGTAGGGGAAAAAGAAAATATTCAAGCGGCCACCATCGAAGGCATCGGCGCAACCGACGATGTCACCATCGGCATTATGGATTTAAACGCCAAAGAATATAAGTTGACCCACTATACCGAGCCTTTTGAAATCACAGCCATCGCCGGCAACCTTTCCCGAAAAGACGGAAAGGCCTATCTCCACAGCCACATTAATTTAGGCGGCGTAGACGGCGTGGTAAAAGGCGGCCATTTAGATCGCTGCGTGATCTCCGTCACGGCGGAAATTTTTATTCGCGTAATCGACGGTGCCATCCATCGAACCTATCACGATGGCATCGGCATCAATCAAATGATTTTTTAAAAGAAGAGTCGCCTCGGCGGCTCTTTTTCAATAAAAAAATACTCTATATTTTCCCTCACTAAATCAAACGGAGGACTGGGTATGATAAAATAATGACGTTAGAATGAATGCACCTTTTCTTCGAGGGTTTCCTTTAAGCAGAGGTAGGAGGTATTATGAACGAAAAATTAGGAATTATCGCCATCATCGTCGAGTCCAACGAGGAATCTGTCGTAGAGAGCATTAACAAGCTCCTACACGAGAGCCGCCACATTATCGTCGGCCGACTGGGCATTCCTTATCCGAAACGAAACCTTTCGTTGATCAGCATCGCCGTAGACGGCGAGCAGGATCAGATCAACGCGCTGTCCGGGAAACTGGGCATGCTGGATCACGTTACGGTGAAAACGACGCTGGCAGGTGTTTTATGATCGATGAGATCTTAAAACACTACGACGACACAGGCACCCTAAGCGACGAGGACATACGCTACATTCTCGAACACGAGGACGAGGCGCGAGAGCCTTTATTTAAAAAGTCGCGGGAGATTACGGAACGCTATTTCCATAAAAAAATCTTCGTGCGGGGCCTGATCGAATTTTCAAATTACTGCAAAAACAATTGTTACTACTGCGGCATTCGCAGGGGCAACGGAGAAGTGGAGCGCTATCGCCTTTCAAAAGAGGTTATGGAGCATACTGTAGAGGCGGGAGCCGCCATGGGTTTTAAAACCTTCGTACTGCAAGGGGGAGAAGACCCGGGATTTCCCGACGAGGACATTACGGAGTGGCTTCACGCCATTAAACGCATCGAACCCGATGCGGCGGTTACCCTTTCCGTAGGGGAGCGGCCGAAATCCGTATATGCCCGTTGGAAGGCGGCAGGCGCCGATCGCTTTTTGCTTCGTCATGAAAGCTTTAATCCCGAGCATTACAAAAAATTACATCCCTCTTCCATGAAAAGGGAGCATCGGATTCAATGCCTTCGGGATTTAAAATCATTGGGCTTTCAAGTGGGAAGCGGTTTTATGGTGGGGAGCCCCTATCAAACGGTGGAAAATCTCGTTGAGGATTTTCGCTTTTTAAAAGAACTCGAGCCCGCCATGGTGGGCATCGGTCCTTACGTAACCCATCACGCCACCCCCTTTAAGAACTTCCCGAGCGGAAGCGTGGAGCGCACGGCCATTTGCATCGCTATTTTAAGATTGCTCTTTCCAAAAGCCAATTTACCGTCGACCACGGCCATGCAAACCTTGGCGAAGGACGGACGCAATCGGGGTATATTAGCGGGCGCCAATGTGTTTATGCCGAATTTGTCGCCGGCCGCGGTGCGCGGTCAATACGCACTTTACGACGACAAGGCGGCTTTTCAATTGGAAGCGGCGGAAAATTTGGAAGAATTAAAGCGTCAAATCGCGGCGTTAGGCTATGAAATCGTCATGAGCCGCGGAGATTATATGGGTAAGGAGTCATAAATGTACAATGTAAAATCGCCTAAGGCGGAAGAATTTATAAATCACGACGAAATTATGGATACTTTGGCTTATGCCAGAGACAATGCAAACAATCGAAAACTGCAAGAGGAGATCCTCGAAAAAGGGCGGAAAATGGAAGGGCTGAGTCACAGAGAAGCCGCCGTTTTGCTGTTGACGGAACTTAAAGACGTTCGCAAGGCCTATAAAGAACTGGCCATCGACATTAAGAAGAAATATTACGGCAACCGCGTCGTCCTATTCGCACCCTTGTATCTTTCAAATTATTGCGTCAATGGCTGCGTTTACTGCCCCTATCACTACAAAAACAAACACATCGACAGGGTCAAGTTGACGCAAGATGAAATTCGCGAGGAAGTCATCGCCCTTCAAGATTTGGGGCACAAGCGCTTGGCGCTGGAGCTCGGCGAAGACCCGGTGAACAATCCCATCGAATACGTTCTCGACAGCATCAAAACCATTTATTCCATTAAACATAAAAACGGCGCCATTCGTCGCGTCAACGTCAACATTGCCGCTACTACCGTGGAAAACTACCGCAAATTAAAAGAAGCGGAAATCGGCACCTATATTCTCTTCCAAGAAACCTATCACAAGAAAAATTACGAAGAGCTTCATCCGACGGGGCCGAAATCCAACTGGGCATACCATACCGAAGCCATGGACCGCGCCATGGAAGGCGGCATCGACGACGTCGGTCTCGGCGTTTTATACGGCTTAAACAATTACCAATACGATTTCGTCGGTCAACTTATGCATGCGGAACACTTGGAAGCATACATGGGCGTAGGCCCCCATACGATTTCCGTACCCCGTATTCGTCCGGCAGATGATATTAATCCCGACGAATTCGAAAACGGCGTGCCCGATGAACTTTTTGAAGATATTATCGCCTTAATTCGCATTTCCGTTCCCTACACGGGCATGATTATTTCCACCCGCGAAAGCCAAGGTATGCGCGAACGCGCCTTAGAGCTCGGCGTTTCCCAAATCAGCGGCGGCTCGAAAACATCCGTCGGCGGATACAAAGAAGGCAGAGAAGAGGATAACTCCGCCCAATTCGATACCAACGACACCCGCAGTTTGGACGAGGTTATTTACTGGTTAATGGAACTGGGTTACCTGCCCAGCTTCTGCACCGCATGCTACCGCGCCGGCCGCACGGGGGAAACTTTTATGGAAGAAGTAAAGAGTTTTCAAATTGCAAAATTCTGTCAACCGAACGCCATTATGACCCTTCAGGAATATTTGTCGGATTACGCCGCGCCGGAAACTCGCGCCCTGGGCGAATCGAAGATGAAGGATTTTCTGCAATTAGTGGAACGTGACGATTTGCGCAACAAGGCCGCTGAATACGTTAGCCGTATTCAAAGCGGCGAACGGGATTTCAGGTTCTAAAATGGAAACGGCCAAGGGAATGCGGCTCCACATCGCTATTTTCGGGAAAACCAATAGCGGTAAGAGCACGCTGATGAATCTTTTGACCGGTCAGGAAGTTTCCATGGTGTCCGATGCGCCGGGCACCACGACGGATCCGGTATATAAAAACATGGAGCTCGACGGTATCGGCCCCGTCACCTTCATCGACACGGCGGGATTTTTAGACGACACGACTCTGGGGAAACAGCGAATGGAACGCACCCGAAAGGTCATCGACGAAATCGACTGCGCCATTTTGCTGGAAGGGGTGGACGGCGAATTTCTGGAAAGAATTTACAAGAAAAACATCCCCACCCTTTCCCTGCGCTATCCTTTTCCGGAGAAAGAACGAATTTTAAATGAGCTGAAAATTTTACTGAAGGAAAAAAAGAAAGCCCCCGGTCTTTTAGACGGCCTCGACATCGGGGAAGGGCATTTTCTCCTGGTCATGCCACAAGATGAATCGGCTCCGGCGGGGCGGCTCATCCTTCCCCAAGTTCAAACCATGCGGGAAATATTGGACAGAGGGTATACCGCTACCATTTCCACACTGGAGACAATGGACGCAAGCCTTCGCCATTTACAAAAAGCGCCGGATTGGATCATTACCGACTCTCAGGTTTTTCCGGAAGTTTACGAGAAAAAGCCGAAAGATTCGAAGATCACGTCTTTTTCTATTCTTTTTGCTCGGGCAAAAGGGGATGAGGAGATTATGATCGAGGGAGCTCGCCACTTAATGGGCCTCGGAGAAAATGCGAGGATTTTAATGTCCGAAGCCTGTACCCACGCGCCGAAAGAAGAAGATATCGGCAGGGTCAAAATCCCCCGTATGCTCAGAAAAAAATTAGGCGACAACATTACCATCGATTTTTCGCGAGGCATTCAATTCCCCGAGGACATTTCCGATTACGACGTCGTGGTCATGTGCGGAAGCTGTATGTTTCAGCGTCCCGTCGTGCAATCGCGCATTGAAAAAGCTCGGGAAGCCGGTGTTCACATTACCAATTACGGCATGGTGATCGCCGCAGCCAAGGGAATATTGGATAAAATCGATTTTTAAAACAAGGCAGATTGCCCGCGCCGTAACGGCAAAGGCAACTGCCTTTTTCGTCGCTCTTGTTGAGGGAACGTGCTCAGTCCGTTATAATAGTGTGAGAACGATTACGAGTGAGGTGTAAGCGTGAATGTATCAATTATTTTAGCGGCAGGCGAAGGCACGAGGATGAAATCCTCCATGCCCAAGGTGCTGCATCAGGTTGCAGGGAAGGCTATTTTGAGTTATGTAGTCGACAACTGCAAGGCCAACGAAATCGACAAAACCGTCGTCATCGTAGGTCACAAAAAAGAAGAAGTTATAAAGCGTTTTAAAAACGACGATGTAATCTGCATCGAACAAAAAGTAGGCGAGGGCATTCCCTACGGCACGGGGTATGCCGTGAAATGTGCCATGGACGAATTTAGCGATGAGGACATGGTCTTTATTCTAACCGGGGACACACCCCTTTTCCGCCAGGAGACCATCGGCAAATTTATCGATTACGCCACGTCCCACGATTATGACGGCTGTGTATTAACCGCCATCGTAAGCGATCCCTTCGGATACGGCCGCATTATTCGCGGACAAGATTCGAATATTTCGGGCATCGTGGAAGAAAAAGATGCAAGCGATAAAGAAAAAGCCATTACGGAAGTGAATACGGGCATCTTCGCCTTTAAGGGAAGCGCCTTAAAAGAAAACATCGGCAATTTAAGCACGAACAACAGCCAAAGCGAACTTTACTTAACCGACGTCATCGCCCTTTTAAGAGAAAAAGGAAAGAGCATCGGCGGCTATACCATCGGCAATGAAGAGGAAATGCTCGGCATTAATTCCCGCGTTCAATTGGCGAAATGCGAACACATTATGCGTCGTCGCATCAATCAAATGCACATGGAAAACGGCGTCACCTTCTTAAACCCGGAAGCGACGATGGTAGATTTCGACGTTACCATCGGCAGAGACACGGTTTTGGATCCCGGCGTTCATCTGGAAGGCAATACGTCTATCGGCGCGCAATGTTACATTCGCGGCATTTCGAGAATCAGCAACAGTCGCATCGAAAACGGCGTCGTCATCGACAATTCCGTTATCGAAGAATCCCACGTCGGCGACAATGTGACCATCGGACCCTTCGCCCATTTAAGACCGAACAGCGTGTTGGAAAAAGACGTGCACATCGGAAACTTTGTGGAAGTGAAGAAATCCCACGTAGGAGAAGGCACAAAAGCCGGCCACCTCGCCTACATCGGCGATGGCAATGTGGGGAAAAACGTCAATATCGGTTGCGGCGTTATTTTCTGTAACTACAATGGCAAGGAAAAATTTGAAACCGTCGTAGGAGACGGCGCCTTTATCGGTTCCAATTCCAATTTAGTGGCGCCTGTATCTGTAGGAAGAGAAGGCTATGTGGCCGCCGGCAGTACCATTACTAAAAAAGTGGAAGACGGCGCCCTCGCCGTAGAACGTAGTGAACAAAGAAACATTCCCGGATGGGCAAAAAGAAAGGATCGCTAATATGGCTAATCACGGAGACATCGTCATTATTTCCGGAAACTCCAACCCGGATCTCGTCGACAAGATTTGTAAGGATTTGGAAATTCCTTTGGCAGGGTGTACGGTGAATCAATTTAGCGACGGAGAAATTTCCATCGACATTATGGATTCCGTTCGCGGCAAGGATGTATTCGTCATCCAACCCACTTCCGGGCCGGTGAACGATCACTTGATGGAGCTTTTAATCTTAATCGACGCATTAAAACGGGCCTCTGCCGGTCGCATTAACGCCGTCGTGCCCTATTACGGCTACGCGCGTCAAGATCGCAAGGTAAAGGCGAGAGAGCCTATTACGGCGAAACTCGTGGCCAATTTAATGACAAAAGCCGGCGCCGATCGCGTGATCTGTATGGATCTCCACGCCGGACAAATTCAAGGCTACTTCGACATTCCCGTAGATCATTTGACGGCGATTCCCTATCTTGCAAAGTATTTTAAGGAAAATATCGACACCTCGAACATCGTCGCTGTCAGCCCCGATTTAGGCGGCGTATCTAGAACTCGTAAATTCGCGGAAGAACTTAACGGCGCGCCCATTGCCATTATCGAAAAGAGACGGCCGAAGGCTAATGAAAATGTGGTTATGAACGTCATCGGTTCCATCGAGGGCAAGGACTGCATTTTAGTCGACGACATTATCGACACGGCGGGCACGGTGTGCAAAGCCGCCGATGCCCTTCGCAAATACGGCGCCCGCAATATTTACGGCTGCGCAACCCACGGCGTCCTTTCCGGCCCCGCCATCGAACGTATCGACGGATCCCTTATGGAAAAATTCGTCATCACCGATACCATCGCCCTTCCGCCGGAAAAACATATCGACAAAATCGACGTCGTTACCGTAGCGCCTATTCTTGCAACGGCTATTCGCCGCGTCAATACGGATAAATCCATTAGCAAGATCTTCGAAGAAGCATAAGATGCTGATCGTAGGACTCGGTAATCCCGGAGATCGCTATCAAAACACGCGCCATAATGTGGGCTTTATGGCATTGGATCGCGTGGCGGATCATTTATCCATTCCGGTCAACACCATTAAATTTAAAGGGCTTTACGGCGAGGGGCGCATCCTCGGAAAAAAGGTGCGCCTCTTAAAGCCCATGACGTATATGAATGAAAGCGGACAATCGGTGCGGGAGTGTATGCAATACTTTAAAATTGCGCCGGAGGAAGTCCTTGTCTTAGTAGACGACATCGACATCGAATTCGGCACTGTGCGCTTACGTAAATCCGGCAGCGCCGGCACGCACAACGGACTGAAGTCCATTATTTATCAGATTCAATCGGATCAATTTCCAAGGCTGAAAATCGCCGTAGGAAAGAAAAATCCCCATATGGATTTGGCGGATTTCGTGTTGTCCGGTTTTTCAAAAGAAGAAATTCCCGTCATGGACGAGACATTGGAAAAGGCGAAAGGTGCGACGCTCAGCTTTTTAAAAGAGGGCATCGACAGCGCCATGAATTCCTGGAACGGGAAATAGGAAGCAGCTCAAGGAATTGGGCTGCTTTTTAGGAGGCATTATGACGAGTATTTACCATGAATTATTAAAAGCGAATCCTTCTTTCCGACGGGTTTTAAACTGCTTAAAGGATCGGGAGACGCCCATCGGCGTTTACGGTTTGCCGGAGCAGGTGATCGCGCCTTTTGCGGAAACCGTGAAAGAAGAATGTAAACGCCCGGTTTTACTCGTAACATGGGATTTGGCAAGGGCGACGAAGCTCGTGGAAGATTTAAGTTACTTTGCAGAGGGCGGCGTGTACCACTTGGCTGCCCGCGAGCTTTTCTTTTTTCAGCGCGATGCCGGAAGCCATGAACTTTTAGCCCGTCGCCTTCAAACCCTACAGGCCATGTTAAATGGGGAAGGGAAAATCATCGTCACTACACCGGAGGCTCTCGGCGGTATTTTCTTAAAGCCCCACTACTTAAAAAATGCATCCTTTACCCTAAAAGTAGGGAAAAGTATGGAAATCGACGACCTCATGGCGCGCCTTGCTACGGCAGGCTATCAGCGCGTGGATTTCGTCGAGGGCATGGGTCAGTTTTCCGTGCGCGGCGGCATCGTCGATATTTATCCGCCGGGAAATCTTCCCTGTCGTATCGAATTTTTCGACGTGGAAGTGGATTCTATTCGCCTGTTCGACAGCAAGACCCAGCGTTCTGTAGAGGGCGTGGACTCCGCGGATATATTTCCCGTCCATGACATTATTCTGGATGAACGCCTTCGCGAGATCGTATCGAAGGGCATCGAGAAAGATCTGGAAAAAACCGACAGACTTTCCCTCGTGTCGAAAGAGCGGGCGATGGAAAAATTCAAGCCTCTTATTGAAGGCTTGGGAACTGGCGAGCGCGTAAGCCATACGGATTTATTTTTGCCCTATATACCGAAAGAGGATCGGGCAAGCGTCATCGATTATTTTGCCGAAGAGCCCATCGTCTTTTTGGACGAGCCTCGCCGCATGGATGAAATCGCCCAAAAGCAGGAACTTTCCTTGGTGGACACGTTGACGGATCTCGCCGACGCCGGTGAAATTTTAAAATCCCATTTAAAAATTCAAATCGATTACGATGCCGTCAAACGGGATCTTTTCCGATTCGACACCGTGCTTTCCAGCCATATTGTGCGCAGTAAGGAGAGCGTAGATCTAAAAGAAGTCGCCAATTTCCACATTAAAACCGTCACCAGTTTCGGCGGAAGGCTCCGAATTTTCAAAGAAGAAATTCAGCGCTACATCGAAGAAGATTACACCATCGTCTTATTAGGCGGCAGCGAAGAAAAGACGGAGCGGCTCATTAAAACCTTGGAAGATATGGGCTTTGCCACTACCCCCATTACAGGTGAATTAAAGCCCAGCGTCATTCAAGTGGACGAGGGCCACGTACACGGCGGCTTTGAATTTGAACACGAGCGCTTCGTGCTTTTAAACTCCACGGAAATTTTCGGTGATTTTAAGCGGCAAAAGAAGCGAAAGAAAAAGCGAGACGTCATCGATCTCGGCACCCTTCACGTAGGAGATTACGTCGTTCACGAAACCCACGGGATCGGGAAATTTTTGGGCACTACCAATCTCGAAGTACAAAACGTACAGAGGGATTACATTTCCCTTATGTATAAAGACGGGGACAAGCTCTTTTTACCCATGGATCAGCTTTCCCTTATCCACCGCTACATCGCAAGCGACGATGCGCCGCCGAAAATCAACCGCCTCAACACGCAAACCTGGCGCAATACCAAGGCGAAGGCGAAGCGCAGCGTGGAAGAAATGGCGGAAGATTTAATTCGCCTGTATTCAAAGCGGGAAGATGTTAAGGGCTTTGCGTTCAGTGCCGATCAGCCTTGGCAAAAAGAATTCGAGGATTCTTTCCAATTTGAAGAAACCGACGGCCAGCTTCTCGCCGCCGAGGAAATTAAACAGGATATGGAAGAGGACAAGCCCATGGATCGCCTGCTCTGCGCCGACGTAGGCTACGGCAAGACGGAAGTCGCCCTTCGCGCGGCCTTTAAGGCGGTGCTCGACGGAAAGCAAGTGGCCTTTCTCGTACCTACGACCATTCTCGCTCAGCAACACTACAACACCATGCGGGAGCGATTTAACGACTTCGCCTTGCGAACCGCCCTCTTAAGTCGCTTTCGTTCGGCGAAAGAACAAAAGCGGGATCTCGAAGCCATACGAAACGGCAGCGTGGATATTGTCGTAGGAACCCATCGTCTGCTTTCAAAAGATGTTCAGTTTAAAGATTTAGGGCTATTAATTATCGACGAAGAACAACGTTTCGGCGTCCGTCATAAAGAAAAGCTGAAGTTGTTAAAAGAAAATGTGGATACTCTTACCTTAACGGCGACGCCTATTCCCAGGACGCTGCAAATGTCCCTCGCCGGCATTCGGGATATGTCGGTGATCGAGGAGCCGCCTCAAGAGCGTTTCCCCGTGCAAACCTACGTGGTGGAATACAATCCCATGATGGTAAGAGAGGCGATTTTAAAAGAATTGGATCGAGGCGGACAGGTTTACTTCGTCTACAATCGCGTGCAATCCATGGAAAAGATCCTCGCAGATTTACGGGAACTGGTGCCCGAGGCGCTCTTCGCCATGGCCAACGGGCAAATGGGCGAGCGAGAGCTGGAAAACACCATGCTCCAATTTGTGGAACACGACATCGACGTCCTCCTTTGCTCGACGATTATCGAGACGGGAATGGACGTGGCCAATGCCAATACCATGATCGTGTGGGAGGCGAACCGCTTGGGCCTTTCCCAACTTTATCAACTACGAGGCCGTATCGGACGGAGCAATCGCATGGCATACGCGTACTTCACCTACCGGCGGGATGCCAGCATTTCGGAGGTGGCGGAAAAACGGCTCGCCGCCATTCGCGAATTTACGGAATTCGGCAGTGGCTATAAAATAGCCATGCGGGATTTAGAGATTCGCGGTTCGGGAAATATTTTAGGGGAAAGCCAACACGGCCATATGAATGCCATCGGCTACGATCTCTATATTAAATTCCTGCGCCAAGCCGTCAGCCGCGCCAAGGGAGAAGAGGATGTGGAAACGGCGGATACCACTATGGATGTGCTCATTGATTCCTACATTCCCAAACATTACATTCAAGACGAAAGTCAGCGTATGGAAATGTACCGTAAAATCGCCGTTATTGCAGACGATGAAGACGAGCGGGATATGATCGACGAGCTCATCGACCGCTTCTCCGATCCGCCGAAGCCCGTGTTGCAATTAATTCATCTTTCAAAAATTCGCCACATGGCATCCACTCTTCAAGTGGAAACGGTGCAGCAAAAAAAGGACGATTACATCCTGGAATTTTTGGAAGGCTACGAACTCCCCCTCGCCCTTATGAACGAGATAACGAGCGTCTTTGGAAAAAAAGTGGTTTTCGGCTTCGGCGAGCGGGCGACCATTACCCTTACGGCGAAGGAAGAGCCCCTCGATGCCCTTGAAAAACTTTTAGAGCTGATGAAAATACACAAAACCCACACACGCAAACCATAATTACTTGTTATAATAAACAGGAAATATAAAAAGAAAGAAAGGACAGTTATGACATTTTCTAAGACAATTAAAAAAATCGGTATCGTAACCCTTGCAGCGTCGGTACTGTTAACAGGTTGCGGCAATAAAGCCAATGTAGCGGCTACGGTCAATGGGGAAGATATTCCCTTGGAACGCTATGAAAGAGAGTACAAAGTTCAAGCGCAACAAGCCGTTGCTCAATACGGTGCAGACTTCTTAAAACAAGAAGCTCAAGACGGCAGCAAAAAAACCATGGGCGAGCTGATGCGCGAAAACACCTTGGAAAACCTCATTAGCCTTGAAGTTATCAAGCAAGATGCTAAGAAAAACAAGATCACCGTCAGCGACGAAGAGGTTAACAAAGAGCTCGACAACATGAAGAAGATGTATGGCGGAGAAGAACAATTCAAAAAAGTTCTCGAAGCCAACAAAATGGGAATGGACGAATTAAAAGAATACATTTCCACCAATCTCTTAATGCGTAAGTATCAAGAAAAGATGCTGAAAGACCTCGAGCCCAAAGAAGACGAAATGAAGGCTTACTACGAAAAACACAAAGACGAATTTAAAACCGTAGAAGCCAGCCACATTTTAGTGGAAACGGAAAAAGAAGCCAAAGCCATTAAAAAAGAATTAGACGGCGGTGCCGACTTTGCAAAACTTGCCAAAGAAAAGAGCAAGGATACTCAATCGGCTAAAAACGGCGGTTCTTTAGGTAGCTTCGGCTCCGGCCAAATGGTGAAGGAATTCGACGAAAAAGTATTCTCCATGAAGCCCGGCGAAATCAGCGATCCCGTCAAGACGCAATTCGGCTACCACATTATTAAACTCGATAAGATCAACGACAGCTTTGAAGCGTCGAAAGATGCCGTAAAAGAAGCTATGATTAAAGAACGTTTCAAAGAACACAACGACAAGCTTCGTAAAAAAGCAAAAGTGAAACGCTATGTGGATACCGCTAAAGATATTCCCGTTACCGTAGAACAAGCAGAAGCCCAAAAAGGCGCAGATTCGGGAAAGAACAAGGGAAATAACGGAAAAGCCAAAGCGGAAGCTAAGGCAGAAAATTCCAAAAATAATTCAAAATAGTTTAAAAAGGAGCGCGAGAAGCGCTCTTTTTTTTGTGTAAAAATTTTTGGAGCGGAAAATGGCTGAAAATAGGGGAAAAATGGCAATTTGACTAGACAAAAAAGCTGCGGAATAGTACAATAGCAAAGGTAAAAGGGGGACGTTATGGGAAATCTGCGAATTATAGGTCTCGGACCTACAGACGCAAGCGGCTTAACGGCAGAAGCCATCGCCGCCATTGAAGACGATTCGGAAAATTTTCTGCGCACGGAACATCACGATGCCGTAGAGTATTTTCGTTCCCACGCCATTCCTTATACGTGCTATGATCATTTATACGACACCATGGAGGATTTCGATTCCGTCTACCGCGCCATTGCGGAGGACTTAATCGAGCGCTCCAAAACGTGTAAGATCAGTTACTTTGTTCCGGGCCATCCCTTGGTGGCGGAAAAGACCGTGGTCTATTTATTGGAACACGATCCCCACATCGACATTGTCGACGGTTTAAGTTTCATCGAGCCCGTTTTACGAGGCGTCAAAAAAGATCCCGTGGAGGGTCTGCGCTTTATTGACGGCGACAACTTCACCGATCTCGACATCGATGTACACGTGGATATGCTTATGACGCAAGTCTACAACAGGCGCGTCGCAAGCGATGTAAAACTGGTTCTCTCCGATTTTTACGGCGACGAACACGAGGTCTACATTCTAAACCACGCAGGTCATCCGAAGAAGGAAACCATTCTTCGTCGTCCGCTTTATATGCTGGATCGCTACGACGACTACGGCTTTGAAACGACGGTATACGTGCCGAAGAGTAGTCGAGCCGTCGCCACAGGCGATGTCATGCGACTTGTTCGGCGATTGCGCGGAAAAGACGGATGCCCATGGGATAGAGAGCAAAGTCATGAAAGCATGAAAGCCAATTTGATTGAAGAGGCGTATGAAGCCGCTTACGCTATTTCAGCAGGCGATAGTTTTCGCTTGGAAGAAGAGCTCGGCGACGTACTGTTTCAAGTTATTTTCCATTCGGAACTTGCCAAAGAAGAAGGTACTTTTTCATACGAAACGGTGGTCGAGAATCTCGTGGAAAAGATGGTGCATCGCCATCCCCACGTCTTCGGCGAAGGTCACCGCGATTGGGAGGCTCTCAAAGCGGAAGAGACGGGGAACAAAACCTTGTCCGAGAAGCTTGAGCATTTACACGGCCTTCCCGCCCTTTTGCGCGGGCAAAAAATGCTCCGTAAGGCGGAAGATTCCATGGATAGCTTTTTCGCAAGCTATGTCAATGGCGGCGAAGAACGCTATGTCCGTGAATTGCTTCGTCTTTTAAAAGAGGCGCAAGAAGAAGGAATCGATTTGGAAACGTCTTTTTCCGTGGCGCTAAAAGCCTTTGAAAATGATGTTCGCGGCAAAGAAGAAGGAAACTGAAATTTAGGAGGATAATCATGAACAAATCTGAACTTATCGCAAGCATTGCAGAAAAAAGCAATTTATCTAAAAAAGATGCAGAAAACGCATTAAACGGTTTCTTAAGCACCATCGAAGAAGCTTTATCCGACGGTGACAAAGTACAATTAGTTGGCTTCGGTACCTTTGAAGTACGCGACCGCAAGGCACGTGAAGGTAGAAACCCGAGAAACCCCGAAGAAGTTATTAAGATTCCCGCTTCCAAAGCTCCGGTATTCCGCGCAGGTAAAGCACTTAAAGAATCTGTCAATAAATAAGATAAGGGCTCGCAAGAGCTCTTTTTTTGTAAAGGAAGAAATATGAGGATCGATAAATTTTTAAAAAACTCCCGCATCATAAAACGTCGCACCGTGGCGAAAGATGCCTGCGACGGCGGCCGCGTCAAGATTAACGACAAGACGGCGAAAGCAGGAGATGAAGTAACCATCGGCGATATTATCGAAGTACAGTTTGGAAATCGCAGCCAAAAAGTACGTGTCGTAGACATTAAGGACAATGTGCAAAAAAAAGGCGCTGAGGATCTGTATGAAATCCTTTCCGAGGATTGAAAATATGGCGTAAACGTGCGATACTATATTCATTGAGGTGATGAGATGAAAGAGCATAAACAAGTTCATAGACTGCCTATGAAAACGGCACGATGGATAATTCTCGTCGCGGTCTTTGTTTGTGCCTTCATTACCCTTCGAAGTTATCAAATGACCATTGTGAGGCGAAAAGAGCTTCGGGAAAATCGTAAAAAAATTGAGCGGCGCGCCAAAGAAATCAAACGCACCGGCGAGGACATTCGGCGGAGCGACGATTTGGATTTTGCGGAAGAAGTGGCGCGGGAGGATCTCGGCATGGTGAAACCTCGAGAAGTCCTCTATATCGACAAAGCAAAAGATCGCGAAGGCGATCAACATAAGGAGGATTTAAAGTAATCTATGGCAATTGAAGTGGGAAGTATTTTAGATGGCGTGGTAACGGGAATTGTAAAATTCGGTGCCTTCGTTCAAATGGATGAAGAAAACAGTGGCCTGGTACATATTTCGGAGATTTCAGACGAATATGTCAAGGAAGTGTCCGATATCCTTTCAAAGGGCCAAAAGGTTAAGGTAAAAGTTTTAAACATCGAATCCGATGGAAAGATCGCGCTAAGTATTAAACGGGCGCAGCCGAAAAGTGAACATAGAAAAGACCTTCCCCAGGCGGTTCAATTGAACAGAGAAGTGCACAAATCCGACGCATCTAACTTTGACGATATGTTAAACAAATTCATGAAAGTCAGCAATGAAAAGATTGAATCGGCAAAACAACGCCGTAATGTGCGACAAGGAAAGACGAAAAGACGATAAGAAGCGCCGCCCTGCGGCGTTTTTTTGATGGGAGGTTCCCTTGGAAGCGATCTTTAAAAAAATCATTCATAAAGATTCCAACATCCTTCTCGCCCTTTCCGGCGGTCCGGATTCCATGTATTTGCTTCATCGCCTCGTGGAATACCGCAGAAAGGTTCCTTTTCTACTGGAAGCCGCTCACTTGCATCACGGTTTGCGAAAAGAAGCCGACGAAGACCTCGCCTTTGTCCGCGCCATATGCAAACAATGGAATGTAACTTTGTACGAAAAGCAGGTGCAGGTGGCGGATTACGCGAAAGAGCATAAAATGGGCGTGGAAGAAGCCGGACGCTTATTGCGCTATAGATTTTTCAGAGAGTGCAAGAGGGAAGGGGGTGTCATCGCCCTTGCTCACCACTTGGACGATCAGGTGGAGACCATGTTGCTGCGTTTGATTCGCGGCACGGGCATCGAGGGAATCGGCGGCATGACCGTAAGGGAAGGAGATTTATTTCGCCCTCTTCTTCACATGCGGAAGGCGGATATTATAAACTATCTCCGCGAACACGAGATTCCCTATGTTTTGGATCACACCAATGACGAGGGGATTTATACGCGCAATAAAGTGCGCCTCGACATTGTGCCGGCGGCGGAATCGATTAATCCGAATTTTTCGGCGGTTATGGAAAGCTTTCGCTCCATGGCAGTGGAGGATGAAGATTACTTACATTCCACAGCTCTTCGTTTTTACGAAGAAAATAAAGAGGTTCGCGACGGGCAGGTTCTGTTAACGAGGGATGTTTTCGACTTGCCCCCGAGCATTTGGAGCCGCGTGTTGCGTTTGGCCATTGAAGAAGTGCGCGGGGATCTTAAAAATATACGTTATGACCATATTCGCTCCCTGGAAATGTTGAAATCGGCGGAAACGGGGAAGGGCGTCGACCTTCCCGGCTGCCGCATCGCCAATTCTTACGGCACCCTTATGATTTCAAAAGAACGGAAGGATACATCCTTTGCCGATGAGGTATTTCTCGAAAACGGCAGGGCGGAATTTAACGGCCACCGTTTTGAAATAGAAGGCGAAGGGGAAGAGAGCATCGGGGTAAAAAATCCCGACGCCCTATGTATTCGAACCCGTCGCCCGGGTGATAAAATAAAGTTAAAAGTAGGAAGTAAGAAGTTAAAGGATCTCTTCATCGACGAAAAAATACAGCGGTCGAAGCGCGATCGCTGGCCCATCGTCGAGGAAGACGGGGAAATAATTTGGGTCGTAGGCCTTAGAAAAAGTGCGAGACAGGAGGAAAAAGAATGGAAAAGACTCACGTGGATTCCATCGCCCAAGATGTAGGCGAGGTATTAATTTCAAAAGAAGAAATTCAAGCGGCGGTAGAACGTATCGGAAAACAGGTTACGGAAGATTTTAAAGGAGAACATCTTATCGTCATCGGTATCCTGAAAGGTGCCTTCGCCTTTATGGCAGATTTAATTCAGGCCATCGATCTGCCTATGGAAATCGACTTTATGGACGTATCCAGCTACGGCACATCCACCACTTCCAGCGGCGAAGTGCGCATCTTAAAAGATCTTTCCATAACCGTTGAAGGAAAATCCGTGTTGATCGTTGAAGACATCGTCGATACGGGGCTGACCCTCAGCTACTTGACGAAAGTCATGGAAAGCCGCGGCGTCAAAAAAGTGGCCATCGCCACCCTTCTTACGAAACCTTCTCGGAGAGAACGGGCCGTCGATGTGGATTACATCGGCTACGAAGTGGAGGATAAATTTGTCGTCGGCTACGGCATCGACTATGCGGAAGAGTACCGCAATCTTCCCTTTGTAGGCGTGTTAAAACCGGAGATTTATGAAAAATAGTGTAGAACTTCCGTTTATGGTATACTAAAAATTACCATGTAAAGGAGGGTTATCATATTGAATAGAAAATGGAGCGGCGTGGCATTTTACCTCGCACTTCTCGCCATGTTGATCTTCGGGATTTACTTATTTAAACCCAATCAACGAGGCGTGGAAGAAATCAGCTACACGACGCTCGTTAATATAATAGATGAACATAAAGTGAAGTCCATCGACTTAAAGGGAACGGAAGCGGTGATCACAAAAAACGATCAGGACATTGTGCGCACCAGTATCCCTCCTATGGTCTGGGATTCTTTCTATAAAAACCATTTGCAACAACCGGTAGAAGATGGCGACATCACCTTCTCCGCCACACCTGCAACGGAAAACACCACGACGATTACGAGCTTCTTGCCCACCTTCATCGTCATGCTCTTTATGGGCTATCTCTTCTTCAGCTTCATGCGCACCCAGCAAGGCGCCGGGGGCCGGATGATGAGTTTCGGCAAAAGTAAAGCCCGTATGATGGAAGAAGAAGACGGTAAAAAAATCACTTTCGACGATGTGGCAGGTTTAAAAGAAGAAAAAGAAGAACTCGGCGAAATCGTCGACTTCTTAAAAAATCCGGCGAAATTCGTATCCATGGGCGCGCGGATTCCAAAAGGCGTGTTGCTCGTCGGCCCTCCGGGAACGGGTAAAACTTATCTTTCAAAATCCGTGGCCGGCGAGGCGAAAGTGCCCTTTTATATTATGAGCGGCTCCGATTTCGTGGAAATGTACGTCGGCGTCGGGGCAAGTCGCGTACGGGATTTGTTCGAGACGGCGAAAAATAACGCACCCTGCATTATTTTTATCGACGAAATCGATGCAGTCGGTCGCAGACGGGGCGCAGGCTTAGGCGGCGGCCACGACGAGCGGGAACAGACCCTTAATCAATTGCTCGTGGAGATGGACGGCTTCGGCACCAACGAAGGCGTTATCGTTATGGCGGCCACCAACCGTGCGGACATTTTAGACCCGGCGCTTCTTCGCCCGGGCAGATTTGATCGCCAAATTTTCGTCGGCCTTCCCGATGTTCGTGCCCGCGAACAAATTTTACAACTTCACGGCAAGAAAAAACCCTTGGCAGACGATGTGGATATGAAGGTCGTCGCCAAGCGAACGGCAGGCTTTACGCCGGCGGATCTGGAAAACCTTATGAATGAATCGGCTCTTTTAGCCGCCAGGGAAAATCTGAAAAAGATTTCTATGGACATCGTCAACGAGGCGAGCATTAAAGTGGTCGCCGGCCCCGAAAAGAAGAGCTCCGTTATGAAAGAAAAAGAGCGAAAACTTACGGCGGTTCACGAAGCGGGACACGCTGTGGTTTCCCGGCTTCTTCCGGATCACGATCCCGTCCACATGATTACCATCATTCCCAGAGGACGTGCCGGCGGCTTTACCGCCTATTTGCCGGAAGACGATATTATGCACTACACCACAAAATCGGAAATGCTCAATCAATTGGTTAGCCTTTTAGGCGGCCGCGTGGCGGAATCTCTCGTCCTCGGCGATATTTCCACAGGCGCCAGCAACGATATTGAACGGGCGACGAAGATGGCCAGGGAAATGGTCACCACCTACGGCATGAGCGACGACATCGGAACGCTCACTTACGGTAGCGACTCCGATTCCGTCTTTATCGGCAGAGACATGGGCCACACGAAAAACTATTCCGAAGAAGTGGCAGCCGAAATCGACCGCGCCATGCAAAAATTCGTACACGACGCTTACAATAAAGCCCACGATCTTTTAAAAGAGAACTTGGACATTCTCCTAAGAGTTTCCGATGCTTTGTTGGATAAGGAAACCATTAGCGGCAAAGAATTTGAAGCTATTTTTAACGGCGAGACTGTAGAAAAAGATGATTACAGCAGCGGCGTGCGTTTGGAAAAAGAAGATCTTTCCAAAGAAGTAGCGGAAGAGTTGGATAAAAAAGACGATAACTAAACGATAGAAATCCCAAGGGCGGAAACCTTTGGGATTTTTAAGTGCAACGATTTTAGGGCAAACTGAATCATTCGCCTTCTGTCGACCGTTAGATGAGCATCAAAAAACCATTGAGGATTTTCCCCAATGGTTTTTCTTATGGTTCTCTTTATTGTTTAAGGGAGCGATAGACGTCGAAGAGTTCGGTAGCTTTTAATCGCTCGCCGTCGCCGATGGCGACAATATGGTCTTGTGCCATAATCTTTCGAATCAAATCGCTAAAGCCGCGAAGATCGTCGACGGTAGTGGCCATGGCTTCCGCCTTTCGCGTTTCCAGATCTTCTGCCGTCGTTCCGTTTAAGAAGCGTTTAAAGTCTAAAATGCCGTAGGCGGAAGGCGCCAAGTGGGGATCGAAGACGTTCATAACGCCGATGATCATATCCGTAAGATCGCGATCGCTCATGGAGAGGCTTTCTAAGAAATCGCCCATATGATCGTAAACGTCCACGGTTTTTTCCACTTGAGGATCCCGGTAGGAATAAGTCGCCACGTCGCCAAAGCGCGTTATGCGAATGCCCGCGCCGTAGGCGCCGCCTTTGGCGCGAATTTCTTTGTGGAGGAATAAATTGCTCAACACATTGGCGAGGACGACGAGCTTGCCGTCATAGGCATAGCCCGTTTCCTTCAGATTGCCGCCTTTAGAAACATAATTTACCATGGAATTCAGCGTAAAGGCTTCGTTGACATCCTTCGGCTCGAAGGAAATGACAGCATCGTCGTAGGAATCTTTTTTGAAGTGGAGCAGATGATCGGCGAGGGCGGCTTCCGCCATGAGAATATCCTCCTCATCGGCAATGAGATTGGCCGTCAAGCGGGAAGCGGTAAAGATTTTTTTCGCCACTTTTTCCAATTTGTCGGCGACAGATTTATAATCTCCTTTTTCGATGAGATCGCAGACGAAGAAATAAAAGTCCAAGCCATTTAAAGCGTCGTTCACATAAGCGGCCTCGCTGTAGCGAACGCGGACGCGATTGGAAACGATGGAGTGTCCCGATTGCAGGAAGGACGCCGCCATATCCGCCTTCATCGTTTCCAAAATAGTTTTAATGCGCGCTTCGTTGTGGAGCTTGCTCTTGGAAAGCATTTCTTCCAAGACGGCGTAGCCACGCGCCTGTTGACGGGGAAGGGCGCCGGTGGAAATAAAGAA
This sequence comes from Aedoeadaptatus coxii, assembly GCF_001553115.1. GTDB lineage: Bacteria > Bacillota > Clostridia > Tissierellales > Peptoniphilaceae > Aedoeadaptatus > Aedoeadaptatus coxii. Next base: position 167,495 of record NZ_KQ960172.1, on the reverse strand, counting down.
GTAGGGCACGTAGCCGTCGTCCATTTGCTCTACCGGCGTATCGAAAGTAAAGCCGCCGCCGGAGAGGAATGTTTCCGTTTCAAGTTCCGCTTCCGAGTAATGCTCCGTGGCGATTTTACCCAATACATCGGAAAGAATGGAAGCGTAGGCCAACTCGTCCAGGTTCAAATGCTTCATGTTAAATGCCCAATTGGTATAAAGAATGCCGTTGGTATTTAAGGGATTGGTGGTCACGATAATGTCCGAAAGGGTCGTCACTTTTCTCGGAATCGAGGTAATCTTTTTCGAAAGATCGGAAAGTTCCAGCTTGGGAATGGTAGCCTTGGCTTCTTCTGAATCGGGAGCTTCCTGATAGGCCTTTAAGTCTTGAGACAGAGCCATAATCTCTTCCCGTTCCGAAGCGGAGAGAGACGCATAAGCTGCTCGTTGCTTTTCTCTGCGTTTTTCCTCGATCCGCTTTTCCTTCCCGATTTCGGGGTCGATGCGCATGGCGACGCGATGGGGAACGTCGAGGAAGTATTCCTTTACCGCTTTTTGGAAAAAGTCCGTGCCGATTTTTTCCCGTAGGGCATCCAGTTTAGGGGAAAGCTCCATGCCATCTAAAGGATTTTGCCCGTAGAGCCAAGTATTTAACGCGCCGATGTATTGAATTAAATCGGCGTGGGCGCCGCCGCCGCGACGGACGGTAAATTCAAACTTTTCGAGAGTCGCCTGTAAAACATCTTCGTCGATGCCTTTATTGGCCACATCTTCCAATGTTTCCATGACGATGCGCTTAAACTCGTCGTAACGCTCCGTTTTTGCGTGGTAACAGTAAATCGTAAAGTCCAAGGTGTTGGAAGTGGAAAGTTCCGAATACACGTCTTCGCCGATGGCCGCATCGCGAAGTCTTTTTTTAATGAGCCCGTTTTCGCTTTCCACGAGAAGTTCCTGGAAGAAACTTCGAAGAAGTAAATCCTCAGGTGTTGGATCGGTTTTCGAGAAAAAGGAAAGGGCGAAATAAGATTTGCCGTCGGGATCTTCATCTTCCGAAAGATCATAAGTGCCGCTAAATTCCTTGGGGCTGTCATACATACTGTGGCCGACGATGTCCGATTGGGGATCGACGGCGTCGAAGGCGGAGAGATAGGCCTCGTCTAAATAAGCCAAGCGCTCCTCGAAATCCATGTCGCCTGCGAGAAAAATGTAACTGTTGGACGGGTGATAATACCGTTTGTGGAAATTTAAAAAATTCTCGAAGGTAAGGTCGGGTATGTTGTCGGGATTGCCGCCGGAATCGTGGGAGTAGGTTCCGGAGGGGTGGAGTTTTTCACGCACCATATCCGAGACGCGATTGGCGGGATCGGAATAGACGCCCTTCATTTCGTTAAAGACCACGCCGTTTGCAATGAGTCGATCCTCTTCGATTTCGGGATGCCAACCTTCCTGATAAAAGATTTTTTTATTTTCACGCATTTCAGGATAGAATACCGCGTCTAAATAAACGTCCATAAGCTGGCGAAAATCTTTGTCGTTTCGGGAGCTAATGGGGTAGAGCGTCTTGTCGGGATAGGTCATGGCGTTTAAAAAAGTTTGCACACTGCTCGCCACCATGTCCATAAAAGGTTCCTTGGTTTTGTATTTCCTCGAGCCCGAAAGCGTGGAGTGCTCCACAATATGGGCGACGCCCGTCGAATCTTCCGGCGGCGTTTTAAAACCGATGGCAAAGGTCTTGTTGTGATTTTTGTTGTCCAGCAGCAAAAGCTCGGCGCCGGTTTTAATGTGTTTTAAAAAAGAAACGTCCCCGTGAAGTTCAGGAATGTTTCTCTTGTCGATTAATTTATAAGATTTATTCATAGTTCACTCCTATTCTTCCATCATTATACCCGAAGAAAATAACGAATATCAAAAGAAGCGCAAAGATTGGTGCAGATTCGCCGATAGACGGGGGCGAGTTGTGCTATAATTTTTAAGAATGAATGGAGGACAGATGGATGAAATTAATGTCTGATTTGCGAAAAAACGGACCGATCCGCGTGGCCGTCGTCGGCTGCGGCTTAATGGGAACGGGCTTGGTTGCGCAATTAAATACATTGGAAGGAATGGACGTTACCTTGTGGTCGTCCAGAACAGAAGAGGCCTTACTTCAGGCGGCAAAAAAAGTGGGCTTACCGCAAAAAGCCCTTCACATCAGCGGCACGGAAAAAGAAGTGGCGGAAGATATTAAACACTACGGCATGGCATTGACTACAGACAACAGCATGACATGGCTTTCAGATGACGTCGACGTCATCGTGGATTGCACGGGCAATACGGAAGCCGGCGCCGTCATTAACGAAGAGGGGCTGAACCACGGCAAACACATCGTCAGCTTCAATGTGGAATGCGACGTACTCCTCGGCCCCTATTTTATGAAAAAGGCGGAAGAAAAAGGGCTGTGCTACACGGGTACGGCAGGGGACGAACCGGGCGCCATTATGGAGCTCTATAATTTTGCAACTTTCTTAGGCTTCGACGTCGTCGCCGCCGGCAAGGGAAAAAACAACCCCATGGACGTAGAGGCGACCCCGGAAACATTGAGAGAAAAGGCGGAGAAAAAAGGATTGAGCCCCCGCATGCTCACATCCTTTGTCGATGCCACCAATACCATGATCGAGTTAAACGCCGTCGCCAACGCCACCGGTCTTTTGCCCGACATTACCGGCTGCCACGGCATCCAATCCGCCATCGGCGACTTGGCGGATAAGTTTCGCTTAAAAGAAGAAGGGGGCTTTTTCAAAAACAAAGGGGTTTTGGATTACGTCATGGGCATCGCCCCCGGCGTGTTCGTCGTCGTGGAAACCGACGATCCCGTCATAAGCGAAGAAATGCCCTATCTTTCCATGGGCGACGGGCCGCGATATGTTTTTTACAGACCCTATCACTTGACCAATATCGAAGCGCCCCTTACCTTGGCGAAAGCCGTTTTATACGGGGAAGCCACCATCGCCCCTGAAAAGGGCTACATCGCCCACACCGTCGCCGTAGCGAAAAAAGATTTGGAACCGGGAGATGACCTTTCGGGCATCGGCAGCGACACGGCCTACGGCTCCTTAATGGACGCCCGCGAAGTCTATCAAAACAACTACGTGCCCATCGGCCTCATTACCGGCGATGTAAAAGTGAAGCAAAAAATAAAAAAAGGCGACTTTATTCGCTTTGAAGATGTGGAATTCGATGACGAAAGTAAACTATTTAAAATGTTTGTCAAGGAGCACAACAAATTTTATTCTTTACCATTGAGTATTAACGTGCTATAATGTGAACCTAAAGAAGGAGGATTTGCGCTGTGAAATTAACTCAAGAAATTGATTACGCATTTCGCATTATTGCACATTTAGCAGCTCACGAAGGTGAAGTTGTAGGTGCGCCGAAAATTGCAGAAGCCATGACGGTACCCGAACGATTCACTTTACGGATTTTGCGGAAACTCAATCTTGGCGGTTTAACGCTGTCCAAGCGAGGCGCAAAGGGAGGCTATATTCTCAATAGACCTGCCGAATCCATTTCCCTCTACGATATAATCCTGGCCATCGACGGGCCCATCGAACTTTCCCGTTGTCTACACGCCAACGATCCATATTGCAACCGATTTAACGGCCACGGGATCGAAGGATGTAAATTCCACAGAAGCATTTACGGTGTGCAACGAAATATCATCGAAGAATTACAAAGCTTAAAAATTACAAACTTTATCGATTAGGAAGCCGAAGATTGATCGTCCCTGTTTTACAGAGAGATGCAGCAGCTGAGAAGCATCGACATACGATGAGTCGCATCACCTTCCGAGATACCGTAAGGCGTTCGCCGCGTTAAGGCTTCGAGTGATAGAATCCTATAAGTAGGGTGGTACCGCGTTTAAAAGCGTCCCTTCGTCTAACGACGATTGGGGCGCTTTTTGATTTAGAAAAGGAGAAGAAAATGACAGAGTTTAAGACATTATCTCAAGACCTGGTCGACGAGCGTGAGCAACGTGTCGTCAAGTATTGGCAAGACATCGATCTTTTGAAACGAAGTGTCGAAACCCGCGAAGGCCAAGAAGACTTCGTGTTCTACGAAGGCCCTCCGACAGCCAACGGCAAGCCGGGCATTCACCACGTCATGGCCCGTACATTAAAAGATATGACCTGCCGTTACAAAACCATGCAGGGTTATCGCGTCAACCGTAAGGCAGGCTGGGATACCCACGGACTTCCCGTGGAAATCGAAGTGGAAAAGAAATTAGGTCTCCACAATAAACAAGACATCGAAAAATACGGCATCGAAAAATTCAACCAAAAATGCCGGGAATCCGTGTTCGAATACGAAGGCCTTTGGCGCAAAATGACGTCGCGCATGGGTTACCTCATCGACTTGGACGATCCCTACATCACCCTGAACAATTCCTACATCGAATCGGTTTGGTACATCCTCAACAAAATGTTTGAAGACGGCCTGATCTATGAAGGCCATAAGATCTTACCTTACTGCCCACGCTGCGGCACAGGCCTTGCATCCCACGAAGTAGCCCAAGGCTATCAAGAAGACAAGACGCCGACCATTACTATGAAATTCAAATGCACCGACGAAGATGCCTACTACCTCGCATGGACCACAACCCCTTGGACCGTGCCCTCCAACGTGGCCCTCGCCGTGCATCCCGATGTAGATTACGTAAAAGTAAAATACGAAGACGGCAATGTCTACTATCTCGCCGATAATTTAAAAGACGCCGTATTAAAAGGGGAATACGAAGTACTTGAAACGGTGAAAGGCGCAGAACTCGCCGGCCGCCGTTACGAACAATTATTAGACCAAGTAAAAGTGGAAGAAGGAGACGCCTTCGTCGTGGTCACGGCAGATTACGTCACCACAGAAGACGGTACGGGTATCGTCCACACCGCTCCCGCCTTCGGGGAAGACGACTATCAAACCGGTCGCCGCAACAACTTGGCATTCTTAAAACCCGTAGACGACGACGGAAACTTTACCGAAACCCAATGGAAGGGCAAATTCGTTCACAATGTCAACGAAGAAATCATCGACTACCTGAAGAGCCAAGATAAAGTGTTCTCGAAAGAAACCATCGTCCACAATTACCCCCACTGCTGGCGCTGCAAGACGCCGCTTATCTACTACGCACACCCCTCCTGGTACATTGAAGTTACCAAGATGAAAGAAAAACTCATCGAAAACAACAATGGCGTAGACTGGTATCCGGATTTCGTCGGCGAAAAGCGTTTCGGCAACTGGCTGGAAAACCTAAACGACTGGGCCATCTCCCGCTCCAGATACTGGGGTACACCCTTCCCCATTTGGCGCTGTGAAGACTGCGGCAAGACCACTTCCGTAGGAAGCATCAAAGAACTCGTGGAACGTGCGGAAGAAGATATCGACGAATCCATCGACCTTCACCGCCCCTATGTCGACGACGTTCACATTAAATGCGAATGCGGCGGCACCATGACCCGCGTCACCGACGTTATTGACTGCTGGTTCGATTCCGGCTCCATGCCCTTCGCCCAATGGCACTATCCCTTTGAACACAAAGACGATTTCGACAAACTCTTCCCGGCCGCCTTCATCAACGAAGGTATCGACCAAACTCGCGGCTGGTTCTACTCCCTTCTCGCCATCTCCACTTATATGACGGGCAAGGCACCTTATAAGAGCGTCCTCGTCAACGATTTGATCCTCGATAAAGAGGGCAAGAAAATGAGTAAGTCCCGGGGCAACACCGTGTCGCCGGAAGAACTCTTTAAAAAATACGGCGCCGATGCGGTGAGATGGTACCTGATGTACGTTTCGCCCCCATGGACGCCGACAAAATTCGACGAAGACGGCTTGCGTGAAGTGAACGGAAAATTCTTCCGCACCTTGCGCAACATCCACAACTTCTTCACACTTTACGCCAACATTAACGGCGTCGATCCGAGAGAAGCGGGAGAAGTGGAATATGACGAAATCGATCGCTGGATCCTTTCCAAGTACAACAGCCTCTTAAAATCCGTCGTAGAAAACATGGAAATCCACGAAATTACAAAAGTCGTTCGCGACATTCAAGATTTCGTTTCCGAAGATTTCTCCAACTGGTATATCCGCAGAAACCGTCGCCGTTTCTGGAGCGAAGAAGATACCCCATCTCGTAAAGCCGTCTTTAAGACAACCTACGACGTCTTGCTCGGCCTATGTAAAATGATCGCCCCCATGGCGCCCTTCATCGCCGAAGAATTTTACGAAACCCTCGTCGGCGGCGAAAGTATCCACTTGGAAACTTACCCCGTGGCGGACGAATCCTTTATCGACGAAAAACTCGAAGAAAAAATGCGCATCGTCCGTACCCTCGTAACCTTAGGGCGTGCAGGCCGTGAAAATGCCAAGATCAAAGTGCGTCAACCCCTTCAAGAAGTTCTCGTCGACGCCGATCTCAAACCCATCATCGGCGATTTAACGGAATTGATCCAAGAAGAATTAAACGTGAAAGAAGTTTACTTCTGCGACGATTTGACGGAATACATGACCTACAGCTTGAAGCCGAACTTTAAAGAAGTAGGCCAAAAATTCGGTCCGAAGATTAAAGACTTCAAAAAGATCTTGGGCGAAAGCAATGCCAAAGAACTTTACGATCAATTGAAATCCAACGAAAGCGTCACCATGACCTTAAACGGCGAAGAAACAGAAGTCGTCGTCGACGACGTTCTCGTCGATATCGACGCCAAAGAAGGCTTCGACGTCAGCATGGAAGACAATCTCTTCGTCATCCTCGATACGGAACTTACCGACGAACTTTTGGCAGAAGGTTATGTGCGCGAATTTATCTCGAAAGTACAAAATCAACGGAAAGCCAACGATTATGAAGTTACCGATCACATCGCCATCGCCTACGATGCCGAAGGCACAGTGAAAGACGTGCTGGAAGCGGCAAAAGCTGAAATTTGCGACGAAACCTTGGCCGAATCCATGACCTTGGAAGCACTCGACGGCGACGATCAAGATCTAAACGGCGAAACCGTACGTTTCCAATTAAAAAAACTCTAAGATGAAACTCTATATTCTGCGCCACGGAGAAACGGAGTGGAACAGAGAAGATCGCGTCCAGGGGCGAATGGATTCGCCGCTGACGAAAAAAGGGCTGGAAGACATTGCCATGATGGCACACAGACTTTCCCATATTCCCATCGACATCTGTTACACTTCCGATCTTCCCAGGGCAAAGAAAACGGCAGAGGGCTTGATTAATAACCGAAAGATTCCGATAATAGAAGAAGAAGCACTGAGAGAGTTGCCCCTCGGCTCGTGGGAGGGAAAACTTTTTAAAGATATCCAAAACGATCCGAACAGCGTAGTGTATTTTCAAACGCCGGATCAGTTCCACCTTCCGGGCCTTGAAAACTTTCACGATCTCTACAAAGGTATGGGAGAGTTCATCCAAAGATTGGAGAGCGAACCGAAAGAGCATATCCTGATCGTCGCCCACGGCGTCAGCATTCGCGCCCTTTTAAATGTCCTGGAAGGGGTGCCCGTCGCCCGATTTTGGCACAGACCCATTGCAAAGAGCATGGGCCTTACCATAGCGAGCTGCGAAAAGGGAAAGTGGCAAGTGCTTCAACGAGCGGATCAAAAGGACGGACTATCTTATTGAGGTATTCTTATGAAAAAATTATCATTGGCCAATACGCCGACGCGAATCGAAGAGATCCAATTAATGGATGCCGATTTACCGGCCCATCTGTATATTAAACGGGACGATATGACCGGCGTCGGATTTACCGGAAATAAAATTCGCAAGCTGGAATATCTGTTCCAAAAAGCACTGGAAGAAGGCGTTACCGACGTCATTACACGAGGCGCCGTGCAGAGCAACCACGCCCGCGCCACGGCCATGGCGGCGGCGCGACTGGGAATCAACTGCCATTTAGTCTTACAAGGGCATCGAGATTCAAAAAGCGAAGCCAATCTATTCTTAGATCAATTGGCTGGCGCCCATGTGCACATTATCGGCAAAGAAGACGACGATCCCGACGAGTTCATGGAAAAAGTGAAACGAGAAATCGAAGAAAAAGGCGGCAACGTCATGATCATTCCCATGGGCGGGAGCAACGGCCTGGGAAGCTTAGGCTATCTCGATTGCTTCAACGAAATCCTCGATCAGGAAAAAGAAATGGGTATTACCTTCGACACCGTCGTCTGCGTGGCGGGATCGGCCGGTATGTTGGCGGGCCTCGTCTACGGCAACGCACTGGCGGGAGGCGAAAAAGACATCGTCGGCATTTCCGTACTGGATACGAAAGAAAACATTACGGAAAAAACACTGCCGCCCATTATCGACGAAATGAACGAGTTGACGGGCCATCACGTGGCGAATTATAGCGTGACGATTTTAGACGATTACGTCGGCCTCGGCTACGCCAAAAGTCGTCCGGAAGAAATGGAATTTATTTGGGACTTCGTATCTCAAACCGGCATCATCTTAGATCCCGTCTATACGGGCAAAGCCATGTACGGTCTCTTTTCCGAACTGATGAACAACCATTGGAGCGAAAAAGAAAATATCCTCTTTATACACTCCGGCGGCGCTTTCGGTTGGACGAGAGAACAAATGGAAATGCTGCTTAGAAAATAAAATAAAAAACACGAGGGAGCACGGAAAACCGCGCTCCCTTTTGTGTTACATAAATAAAAGATAACAGAGAAAGAATTTATTTATTACAGTCTATGCCTTAACGCTAATAAAATGTTCAACGGTGAATGCTGAAAGATTGAATCAGGTTCTATAACCAAAAGAGCTAATCGGTTTGAGGTGAGAAGTTTTGCAGACGCAAAGAGAGTTTGATTTTTGCCCAAATGAAGAACGTGACCTACGGTTGAATGCCATAGATGGGGGAAATACCGCAAGGCATTTTCTTCTGCTACAAAGTGAGTTTTATAAACCCCATCTCGGCAACCTTTTCCCCATATATTTGGAAAAAGCCGAGAGTGGGGGAGAATACTGCAACTCTTTCACAAATCACAGAAACATTTTAGAAAAAGAGAAACATGAAAACCTCGCAATGAAAATTAAATCGGTCTATGATATAATCAAAACATAAAAACGTTTCCCTTCAGGAAATGTCACGATAGGAGGAATTATTCAGATGAAAGTTTATAATACCAATCTAGTGCGTAACTTGGCTTTAGTCGGTCACAGCGGATCGGGTAAAACCAATCTTACCGAAGCCATGCTTTATCAATCCGGCGCGACCAAACAAATCGGCCACGTCGATCAAAAAAATACCATGTCCGACTTCACAAAAGAAGAAAAGGATCGTGGAACATCTATCGGCACCAGCATCATTCCTATCGAATGGCGTAAAATGAAACTCAACATTATCGACACGCCGGGATATATGGATTTTATCAGCGAATCCATCGGCGCCCTTCGCGCGGCGGAAGCAGCCCTTATGATCATCGACGCCACAGCAGGCGTGCAAGTGGGCTCCGAACGCATGTGGAAATATACGGAAGAAATCGGCTTGCCCCGTATTATTTTCGTCAACAAAATCGACGGCGAAAACGTGAACTTCCGCAACCTTATGGAACAAATCGAAACCCTCTTCGGTAAAAAAGTTATTCCCTTCTCCGTACCCATCGGCGAAGGCGAACACTTTGTCGGCGTAACCGACGTTATCTTCCAAAAAGGGTTTAAATACTCCGAAGCCGCTCCCGCAGAAGTGGAACTGAGCCACGATCAAATTAAAGCCACCGAGCGTATGTATGAAGAAATCGCCGAAGTCGTCGCCGAAAGCGATGAAGTCCTCATGGAAAAATACTTCAACGGCGAAAAATTCACCCGTGAAGAACTCCTTCGCGGCGTGACGGCGGCTCTTTTAGAAGGCGACGCCGTGCCCTTACTCGTCGGCAGTGCGGAAAAAGGCATAGGCATCGATATTTTGCTTAACACCATCGTCAACTACATGCCCGCTCCGGACGACGAACGCGCCCACACGGGATTCCGCTACGAATCCGGGGAAGAGCGCAGCATCTCCAGCGACGAACCCTTCTCCGCCGTCGTATTCAAAACCATTACCGATCCCTACGTCGGCAAAATCTCCGTTTACAAAGTATTAAGCGGCACCATGACGAAAGAAACCGGCCTCTTTAACGCCTCTCAGGAAAAAGACGAAAAGAACACCGGTCCCTTCATCATTCGCGGAAAAGATCAATTCCCTGTAGAAGCCATTCACGCCGGCGACATCGGCGCCATCGGCAAACTCACCGCCACCAAAACCGGCGACACCCTTTGCGATAAAGCACACCCCGTGGTTTACAAACGGGTTAAAATGCCCCAACCGGTATACTTCTACGCCATCGAAGCGGCATCGAAAAACGACGAAGAAAAACTCACCACCTCTCTTCGCAAATTACAAGACGAAGATCCGGGCATCGTCATCGATCGCAATCCCGAAACCAAGCAAATGACCATCGGCGGCCAAGGTAACGTTCACTTAGATGTCATTCTGGACAAATTGAAAAACACCTTCGGCGTCGAAGTCAAGAAAGTGCCTTTCATCATTCCTTACAGAGAAACCATTCGCGGTACGGCCTCCGTACAAGGCAAACACAAAAAACAATCCGGTGGCGCCGGCCAATACGGCGACGTTTGGATTCGCTTCGAACCGACGGAAGAAGACTTCGTATTCGACGAAGAAGTCTTTGGCGGCAGCGTACCGAAAAATTACTTCCCGGCAGTGGAAAAAGGCTTGGAAGAATCTATGGAAAAAGGCGTCCTCGCAGGCTACCCCGTGCGCGGCGTAAAAGCCGTATTATACGACGGCAGCTACCACGACGTCGACTCCAACGAAGTCAGCTTTAAAATGGCGGCATCCCTCGCCTTCAAAAAAGGCATTGCCGAAGCCAACCCCATTCTACTGGAACCCATTATGCGCGTGGAAGTCACCGTGCCCGACGAATACATGGGCGATGTTATGGGCGATATGAACAAGCGTCGCGGACGCATCCTCGGTATGGATCAACACGCCGGCGAACAACTCATTATGGCGGAAGCGCCTCAAGCGGAAATGTTTGAATACGCCATTGATCTTCGCGCCATGACCCAAGGCCGCGGATCTTTTACAATGGACTTTGAACGCTACGAAGAAGTGCCCGCTCACTTGGCGGAAGAAATCATCGCCGCACGAAAAGCATAAACACAAATATAAGCCCCTGAGCCGAAAGGTTCGGGGGATTTTTATGTAAAGAACCAAAAGTTAACTGAAGCCGAGGAAAAAATTAAGTATAATACAGAAAAGAGGTGAAAGAATGAAAACTAAATCGAGGGAATGGAGAGGGATGTTGGCGGCAAACATCTTCTTACAAATGGCTCTATACATAGCACTTTGGTTTTTTGGCGGCAACAGAAACGAATCCATTATTATGTTTTTCGCCATAGCCAATCAAATTACTTTTTACATCTGCTTAAAAGAACAGGGGCGGAAATATTTTAAACGAGGCAATATGAGCTTTTTAGTGCCGGCCTTTTATTTTTTGCTGGAGCCTATGCTTTATTTTTATACTCGTGATATTTACCTCGTACGCTATTTCATTCTTTATCTATTCGTTGCCTCTTACATGGAAATATTGTTGGAAGGTCGCCGCAATCTTACGTCACTTCGACTCTTTGCAGGGGCGTACTTTCTCGGCATCTTTCTACTGGAAACAGCTTATGGCTTTGATGCTCACTACCTCTACGTGGCGAGTATGATTATTCTCTGCGGATTTCCTACCGCATTCTATCTTCTCAATTTAAGAGATATTCATCGCCATACCCTCTATAGTTCAAAGATCATCCCCATGATGTCCCTATTTTTAATGGGTTATCTCGTTTTTTACCACCTAAAAGGAGGCGCCCTTCAAAGTTCGCAAATATTTGATGAAATGACCATGATGACGCCCCTTATGATTCTTTTGATTGTTCTTATGGTCAAGGGAAGTAAGCCTGAAGGAAAACAAGTGATCTCCCTCGTAAAAATTCACATCATCACCTTTCTTATCGCCTTTATCTCCATTCTTCTCGTAAAAGTGAACTTGGCAGATTATAAGGCGAGTGCAGTACAAGGGCTTCAGCTCACCTTTATCTATCTCATGATCCGATCTTACGGAACCTACCTACATCTTATAAAAAATACGTCCGAAACTTTTAGGGAAATGGGGAATGAGAGCATGCTTCTCGAAGAATACGATCAGCTTTACATCCAAAAAACCAATCGCTTTCTCCACGACGATGTTCTACAGGATATTATCCTCGCACAAAAGCTGACCCAAAGGGCGGAACCATTCGATGAAAAGGAACGAATCGAAAAAGTTTTAAAAGACAGCATTCGAACCATTCGGGAAGAGATTAATTTAAACGATCCTCTTTTAAACTACGTAGACAGTTTAAGCGACCACTATTATAGGCTGATAAACGAGTTGCGGGCAAAATACGATAACAAAGACATTCTCATCGATTTTAACTGCCCGGAAGAATTGGTATTGCCGCCGCCTTACGATCGGGCAGTCTATAAAATCATAGGGGAACTGGTAAGCAATCTCTTTAAACATTCCAGAGGATCTTATAGCACCATGGAGCTTCACACAGAAGATGGCGCTCTCCGCCTTCATATGAAAAATATGGGCGACAAATTGGAATCTGAAAACGACGGCGGGAAACACATCGGCTTAAAGCTTCTCACCATGGAAGCGCGAAAACTGGGTGGAGAATTTACAATCTCGGAACAAAAGGAAGGAGAAGAACCGGTGCTCGCATTTTACGTCGAGATCCCCATTTCAAAGGAGCGAATCTATGAAGATTTTATTAATCGAAGATCATAAAATGCTGGCCCAATGCTTGAAAGCCGATTTTGAATCTCAGGGATGTACTATCCACATCGCCGATTCCGTAAAAAAGGCGGAAGCCGAGTTAAAAAATAATGATTACGATCTCATTCTAATGGACATTAATCTTTCCGGTTACGGTAAAGGAGAAAACGGTTTGGATGTCAGCGAAAAGTTTATTAAGATCTACGGAGCGAAGATTCTCATCTTGACCGGCTACGATCGGGGATATTACCGGGAGCGAGCAGAGAGCATAGGATGCTACGGCTTTATTTCCAAAGAAGAAACCACGGAAAAGCTTATGAAGATCATGAAAGCCGTTGTAGAGGAAGATAAAAAATACTTTTTCCGTAGTCAGAAAACATGGGAAGATCTTACCGCCGGCGAGCTGAAAATACTTCGTCTTTACGCCGTGGGAAAATCCCGCCGAGAAGTGGCGGAGGAATGTTTTATCTCCACCTCGAGCCTCGCCGTTATACTCAATCGGATTTACGAGAAACTAAACGTAAAGAACTATCAGGAAATGGTACAGCGCGCCCGAACCATCGGCTACATCGATAGCTTTTAAAAGAGTAAAAAGTTAACTGAATCGATCGTAGGTGAATGCTAAACTAAAGAAAAGGAGGAGCTTATGATTCAAAAACTCGACATTAAAATGACGGCTTACACTTTAGGAGTGTCCCTACTCTTCGGCTTTTTGAGAGAATACTTTCACCCGGCATTGCCCGATACCATCGGCCTTACCGTAGGCTTTATTCTGTTCCTGGCATCTATGGTGATCGCCGGCATGGAGATCAAAAAGAATCTTGGGATGTTCTACGCTTACGCCGAAAATTGGAACGGCGGCTTCTTTAACAACAGCGCCCTGATCCTCGGCGTCTCCAATTTCTTTTTTACAAGCCGATACGCCTTTTACATCACCGCCAACGTTTTAAGCGCGATCTATTTAGTGGCGCGCATCATCCTTAGAAAAAGCCTTCAAAGGGAATCGGACAATTGAATTTTTGCAGGGCACGGAGTAAAATAAACCCATGAAACAGAAAATATACCTACTTTACTTCGTCGCAAGCTTTATGGTGTTTGCGAGCCTCATAGACACCGCGCCCAATATGATGTGGCGATTGGTTTACAGCGTGCTCTTTGTCCTTTCGGGTCAAGGAGCCATCGACAAAATTCGGGAGGTGAGCCGTGAAAAAAATTCTGAAAAATAGCGGAAAAATCGCCGTCGCTTTGTCGGTCATAGGCGTGGGATCCCTGGTCGCCGTGGTGTTAAGCGGCGCCGCCTATCCGGACATGCTTTTCCAAATCCTTACGCCTATGGGGCTCCTGTGTACCTTTGCGGCATTGGCCCTTTACATAATTCAGTGGATCAGCACCATCTATAAACATTATAAAAAAGGCGAAAAATCGGCAGCAAGCCTTCTCTTTGTTTTAGGTTTATTGGTTTTAGCCTTTGCTTTTTATCGCATTTGCTTAAGATGAAAAATGACATCACGGGGTGTCGTTTTTTTTGTTTGATAGAAATGATATTCATAATTAAATAAATCGAACAAAGTGTTTAAAAATATAGCTAAAGTTCACTAATTGACTAAATCTTTCAGGGCCTTTTGTGCTATGATAGATTTGTGAAAATATATGAAGCAATACTGTATTTCTTGTCTTTAAAACTGAAGACTGACGGGACACTGTTGATTACTCAAAGGCGTGCCGAAATTGAGATAAAAAAGGAAGGAGTAAGCACAATGGACATGCGCACTTTTGCGAAGCGTTTTTTAGCGATGGCAATGGCTTTTATTATGGTCACGACATCGTTTCCATACAACGCATTCGCCGCAAGCTACGACTACGATAATTTAGGCAGGGATCAATCTGCGATTATCAATAATAAAACGCCCGTTTCTCCGGCGAAACTGAAGACAGGTCAAACGGCCAAGGAATTAATAAACAATCCGGATCAACCTAAAATTTACACCTTACGCATAGATTATAAGGTTCAAAGAGGCGAAAAGTATCAGGTTGACTACCAACCTTATATTGCAAGCGTAGGGGCAGCTGCCACGAAAGATGAACAAAAAAAGATCGATAAAACCATCGACCTTCCGGACCTTTCCGGCTACGAAAAGCCCGAGGACAATTATAAGATCACCTACGATATGGTAAAAACTGCGGCAGACGGTAAAGGCAAGACGGGCAATGAGACCAACGGAATCAGATACCAAGCTAATGAAGATTTTCGCTACAAGGCCAAGTCAAATCAAATTAAAATCAAACACGTCTTCCAAGATTTAGAAGACTTTAGCAAATACACAAATCCAGATGGAAGTGTTGGAGAAACTGGAGAACTTATTACCACTCAAGATGGAAACACCGGTTCAACTATGGAAGTCATCCCTTTAGGTGACAGTGATCCAAATCGAAAAGGCTTTGTTCCGGAAGCACCCTATATCACCATGCAAGTACCGGAAAATGCCGAGAACTTTATTTTGGAATACCGCTACAACCGCGCCCACTACGATGTCGTTTTCGACACCGCAGGCGGCACACCAATTCCGGCTCGTACACTTTACTATGGACAAGAGATGCCTAAAATTGCCGATGCAAATATCCCTACAAAAGTCGGCGGTGACTTTTTAGGCTGGAAACCATCTGTTGATTTAAAAACAAAGGATGGAAAAACATATAAGGCAAATGAAATAATTAAAGTTGGAACCGACAGCCCTATCAAAAATCTTGATGCGAAATTAATTATGCCGGCAAGTAAGGTTACTTTCACCGCCGTGTGGAAAGACAAGGAAAAGGCTGACTACGCGGTCCAATTCTGGGCAGAAAAGGCAGACCACGCAGATGGTGCTTCTCTATTAGATAAGTACGACTATATAGGCACTCGTGTCTATACAAACCAAGATACCGGTTCGAGGCCGGACTTGGATAATGAACCTGTAAAAGACATCGTCTTTACGGACTTAGACCAAGCTCGTCTAAATAAGATATGGGCTAACGCAAGATTTAATCGTGGCAAAGATCTTTATCTAAACAAATTCTATGTCTACAACCAAGCCTTAACGCATGACCAAAATAAGGACCCTGAAAATGTAAACCTAGTCAAGTCTGTTGATTCAACAGGTAAGACTGTCTACAATATCTACTACGATAGACAAGTCTACGACCTATACTTTACGAAGTCTAATGCTCAACCTGCTGCCAACACTTTCTACCCGGAAATTTGGGGATATGATGAAGATCAAGGCGAGGTAGTGAAGAAGGGCGGCCCCGGCAATCCTTACCATTACAAGGCAAGGTTTAACCAGCTAATGCTAGGCTGGCCAAACGACGCCATGCAAACTAAGGGCTTTACCCCTGGCTATCAATCTTTTGGCTGGGGACCAAACTATAATACACCAAATTGGCCAGGTTACTTAGATACACCTCCTTATAGACTTAATGCCGATGAATTTTTGGACATGCCAAACTACATTAGGTGGGGCGGCTATACGAAAAAGATAGACAAGGGTGATGGAACAAGCATAGATTTAGATAAATACGATTTTACAACTCTTTCCTTTGGTATAAATCAGGCCGAAAACTCTATGCCTCACCACATGGACTTTTGGATGGACGGCTTTAAGCCGGGTGAAACAATTATCCGCTACGACCTATACAGGTCCAAGGCAGATACCAATTCTGAATCTTATAGGCCTAAATACCCTAAGGTTCAAGGCTTTACCGGTAAGAGAGCTAATGAACCAGCGGAATTTCTTGATGAAGGTGGCGTAGATGATAAAAACGACGAGCGTGAAGAAGTAATCCCATTCCCTGCTAAGACATATACAGTGCTTGGAGATGAGCTCCCTCTAGGTAAGATGAAATTTATTAAGTTCTTCTTTAGCAATGTTGATGAATTTGGCGACGCGTTGACTGATGAAAATGGTAATCCTATAGTTTCAGCCTTCGACAAAAATGGCTACCTTAAATTTGAATACACTCGTAACAAGTATCCACTAAGGTTTAACTACGACCCGTCAATCACTAGAGATGATAGTTATTTTAATGGTACTAACTCATTAAATACTTTCTACGAATTTCCTCTAAAGGCTCTAAGCCCTGATTTAGAAGGCAACGAAGAATATAAAAAAGAAAATCCTGCCAACCTATTGGATAATCCGGAAAAGTTAAAAGAATTACACCTTAATGATTTAATTTTTACAGACCCAGCAAATGGCAAGTTAAAAGTTAAGCGTCCCGACAATCTTTCAGACCAAATGGTCTTCAAAGGCTGGGCACTAGACCCTGCCGGCACTAAGCTTATCTGGGAAAACCCAGGCGAAATCATGCCTAACCACCCAGTCAACCTATATGCTAAGTGGGGCGAACCAGATTATAAATGGAAGGTAACTTTCGACCCGAACGGTGGATCTTTAAGAAATATTAAAGAAGATAACTTAACTACAAGCCGCAAAAAGATACAAGAAGGCGATATAGGTCAAGAAGAAATAAATACCTATGCGAAAAAAGAAAAGAACGACGGCGACAAGCAAGTCTTTACCGTCATCCAAAGACAAAAACTCGTAGAGCCGAAATTTAAGCCCACGAGGAAAGGCTACGACTTTATGGGTTGGGAAGTCATTCGTTATAAGAAGGATGCCAAGACAGGCGACTACACTAACGAGCAAGACACAAGCTATAGAGACACTTATAAAGTTCCGGAACTTTACTCCTTTGGTAATGACGTAGTAGCACCAGTCTACCTAAAGGCAATTTGGGTACCAAATGCAAGAGTAGATGTAAAGGTAGAGCATTATTTCTTGGACAAGGACTTTAACAAAGATACAAGCATAAATAAAAATCCTGACGAAGATACACTAGAAGATAAACGTGCTAACTATTTAGTTGCTACAACTGGAGATAGGCAAGATGATAAATATATCTTGGCAACTCATGAAGAGCTTGAAGCTCACAAGGATACTTCAGACGTTTACAGTATTTACAAAGATTATAATGATAGAGTAATGGCTGATAACACCTTCTTCCAACAATTCAAAGTTGAACCAGAAAAGATTGATGATGGCAGTGGAAAATTAATTCCAAATCCTAAAGTAGAAAACAATGTATTTAAGTTCTTCTACAAGCCATTTAGAACTCGTGAATACAAGGTCAACTATATTGATGAACGGTTTAAGGGCAAAGAGACACAAGAAGGCGCGGTTATTATAGACCCAGAAGCCGTTTCCAACGGTAACCGTCACTTTGATGCAAGAAATTACAGACCTATCCCAGGATGGAAACTTGTAAGCGACCCACAACAACAACTATTCTTTGATGTCAATGAAGATACAAATGAGTTCTTAGGCATTAACGGAACAGGTAAAAAAGAAATTACCTTCTACTATAAAGACGTAAGAGTAATAGAAGTTCCAAAAGATGGCGTGACACCAGATGGTTATGTAAGAGTTACCTTTAAGGCAGAAAAGGGAGGATCTTTTGGTAAAGATGCTGAAGGAAATGATATTACCGAACTTAACTACGATGTCATCAAGGGGCTTAAATCCGATCTGCTTCCCGTTCCAAAGGAATTGGCAGAAGGTGAAACTGTAGATGCTAACAAGCACTACATTACACCGGAGACCGGAAAGAAATTTACGAAGTGGGACAACAAAGCCTTATTAAACAAAAACACAATTATAAACGTAAACCACACTTTCACAGCCTACTTTGAATGGTCAGGCTTAAGCGCATCTGGCCTAGTAAAAACAGAAGCCTTTAAAGATCCCAAGGGCCAATGGACAAATGACTTTGCTCCGAAGCTTGAGGACTTGAAGAAACAACTTGTTTGGAGAGAAAAAGACCAAGTAAAAGATCTTCCAAAAGGAACTGAAATAAAATTATATGACGAAGCTGGTACTGAATTAACAACAGACGCTCAAGTATATGATTTAGTCAATGAAAAGAAAGCTGCCGACAAGGATGAACTTGTTCGCACAGTAAATATCAAGGCGAAAGTCACCTTTAAAGACGGAAAAGAACCCCAAGAACTGACTATCCCGATCACGGTTTACAAAAACGTTTATGAAGCCCTTAACAAGGCTGGCGATAAACCACTCTTCTTAAAAGAAGCTGAAGGCAAAAAAGCTGAAGAAGGCGGATTAAGCGATGTAACCGGCAACTATGTCAAGGTCACGGTACAGCCGACTGAAAAAAATACAAACAAAGATGCCAAGGTATATTATGTTAATCCGAATGCTTGGGTTACTATTCCTGAAGTCGCATGGTCACAAGACGACAAGGATAAAAACGACTTCTTAAAGTGGACAGCGGATCAAAAAAATCAAAACGAAAATAAAAAAGAAAACGGAATCTTCGACTTCACTAAACGTCATAAGTTTACTGAAGAAGAAACACTTATCAAACCCCTATTCACTGATGATGTAGTGGAACAAAAAGAAGGGGAAGACAAACCGAAGGTACCGGATAACTTTGTAAAAGTTATCGTCAAGACGACGGACAAGGCGACAGATGTATTTGAAAAAACTTTCTGGGTCAATCCGACGAAAGAAGTTACTATTCCAGTAACAGATCCTGTCGGTAAAGAAAATCAAAAGTACACTTTCGACGGACTCGGAGAAAAAGATGTAAACTACATCTTCAAAGAATGGCAAAAAGTACAAATCGGAGAAACTGATGACAACTTAACGAAAGTTGATCCGGCTGTTAAAATTGATTTAGCCAAGAACAGGTATACCGACAAAGTGACCGTCATCGAAGCGGCTTACAAAAAGTCTATTCAAGCCGGGAAAATCGAAAAGCCCTTGAAGACCACAAAGCTAGATACGCCTCAAGGCAAAGAAATAACAAACGACGATTTAATTAAACAAATTACGCCTCAAGAAGGTAAAGAAATTAAGTCAATTCAAGTGATTAACAACCCAGATCCGTCAAAACCGGGCGAACAAAAAGCCACGGTAATTGTCACTTATACAGACGGAACCATCCAAGGTACCAGCGACAACCCCGTCGTCATTCCCGTAGAAATTCATAAGAACATCATCCCCGAAGCACCGGGTGGACAAAAACCGAAAGATGCCCTCGAAAATTACGTCAAAGTCACCTTCAAAGCAGGCACAGGCGGATCCGTGAGCGGCGACTTGGTTTACTATGTAAGCCCGGAAGTGGTCGTCGATATGACCGAATCTGCAGGAAAGGTTACCAAGAAAGCATATATCGGCTATATTAACGGTGATTGGGACACGAGTGAAACCAAGAAATTAAAAGATACCTTTAAAGCCGAAACGGAATTTACCTTCAATTTCGTTAAGGATAAAGACATCGTCGAAAAAACCGATGATCCTAACCAAGTCATTCCCGAAGGCTACGTCAAAGTCACATTCAAGACAGACGGCAATGGTAAGGTAGACGGTAAAGATGAAAAGATCTACTATGTCAATCCGAATGCCGACATTAAATTAGGAAAAGAAACCGGCGATAAAATCTTGGTCGTTCCGACACCAACAGCCAATGAAAACTATGTCTTCAAAGAATGGCAAGAAGCTATCGACGAAGCAACGCCCATCACAAGTGAAAGAATTCACGTGGCCATCTTTAAGTCAGGTCAAGTCACCTTGACTTATGCTAAAGGTGGAGAAGATGTAACTGGAGATGTACCTGCACCTGTAACAGTTAATTATGGAGAAACCGTAGGTTTGGCAAACAAGGGAACCCTTGAAAAGCCGAACCATGAATTTGCCGGCTGGAAGCTCGACGACGATGAAACCATCTACCAACCAGGCGCCCAAGTGAAACTTGAAAAAGCAAGAACTGCCACCGCCCAATGGAAGCCTGTAAATCATACAGTAACATTCGATGCAAAAGGCGGAAGCAAGGTTGATAGCCAACAAGTAGAACATGGAAAGACTGCAACACAACCTAAAGAACCAAAATTAGACGGAAAAGTCTTTATGGGTTGGAAAGAAAATGCAAGTGATGAAAATTACTTTGATTTCACGACTCCGATCGAGGCAGACAAAACCCTCGTCGCCCAATGGGAAAAATCCGTTCAACCGATTGACGAAAAGGACACGGTCGATAAAGAGCACTTCATCAAAGTCACCTTTAAACAAGGCGATCACGGACAACTGGTTCCCGACAAAGATAAGCAAGATGTAAAGGCAAAAACCGTAATATATAAGGTTGCTAAAGACTTAAGCTTTGATCAAGCTGTAAAACAAGGCATGAAAGTCCCCGGAATTCAACCGAACAAATACTACAAGGCACAAGAAGCCAACACCGGTTGGGATAGCGAATTGAAGCTTGCAGGACAAAATGTAATTTTCACAGCCCAATACGCACCCGAGGCTGATCTTATTCCCATCGATCCGAAAGTAACGGATCCGGAAATTATCAAAAATGAAAAACCGGAAGGCATGGTTCTCGTTCAATTTGTAGTTGACGATGCAAAAGCCTTTATGGTGGCATCCAGCAAATTTTATGTTGCAGCTAATAAAGAAGTCACCATTACACCGCCGACAGTTTACAATCGTCCCGGACAAGATAAATTTGACGGCTGGCAAAAGGTAAATCTCGATGACAAGGGACTTTTGAAAGGAACCTATACTGAAGACACGTCGATTCTCGCCAATGGCTTAGCTCTTACGGAAATGGAAATAGTGGTTCCTAAGGCAGGCTTTGATTTTGTCGAAGTTAAGAAAGAAAGCCTGGCACCAGGCGTAGTGGGCCATCTGGAAATTATTCGCGGCGATCAAAAATTTGTCGCTGAACCTGCTCAGGAATACACCACTCAAAGAAGAATCGGAAGACGGATCAAAAAGGATGTTAAGTTCGGATTTAAAATTCCCGCGGAAGCAGGCAAGCTACAATCCGGAGACCTAATTCGTCATTGGGCAGAAAATGACACGATGAAATCGAACATCAAAGAGATCACCATTAAGTAAGGAGAGGATACTTTGAAAAGAAGATATACAGCATTAATGCTGGCCCTGCTCATGCTGGCGCAAGTGATTGCGCCGGAAGTGGCTCGGGCGAAATCGGGTGAACCGACAAAGAAAACGACGGTTCAACTCGTAAAAATGGGTGCTTTAGATCCCAAAAGGTATCCTAAACTGGATAGTAAGGCGATCTTAGCAATTCAAAAACAAGCAAGAAACAATCAAAATAGATTTAGAACGGGGAGGAGCGGCTTCTTTTCAGTAGGAAGCCCCTACCTGCCCGGACAAAATCCGCCGAACGATGAAAAAGCGGCGGCTTACGGTAATTTACGTGTAGATTTTGTGGCTGAAGGCTTGAAAGACAATGGGATTATAAAACCCTTCCAATGGAATGAAATATTCGGCACAGATTCCAACGGCAATCCCGGAACGGCCAATATTTACTTCGTTCAAAGGGATGTCAAGACCAACAAAAAAATGGCCACCTTTAAATTAACCGTCGACAAGGCGGGGAAATACAGTTTAAATGATCTGTATGGAAAGCCTGCCAAGTTACCCTTGTACTCCAAGGCCCTAGAGCCTTACAAATACGATGTGGAGCTGGAAACAGGCGTATCGGAAAAAGTAACCCTACTGACCGTGGATTTATCAGAAACAGGGAGTGAAACTTCCTCCTACACTACGGACAGTGAAGGAAGACTTGTTGCCGACATTCCCCTTTATTTGAAAATAGGCCAAACAGCTTCAACGAAATTTATTTCTGAGTGGCACACAGGTGTGGCAAAAGATGGAAGACCACCGGTGAATGGCGAATTCAACAATAAAAGCGATGAGGGCCCAGGTTATTTTCCTTTCTCAAAAGATGATGGGGGATCCATCGTTATTCGAAATGATTTGGTCAACAACTCGGATTATCAAGATCCAGGCTATACGGAATATTCTCCTTTGTCTTTATTAAGTGTTCCCGAGGTAAAAGTTACTGAAGGAATAGAATTTGCAGATGAAAATGACACAGTAGGTACGCCGACTTATAATATAGACAAAACAAACAAAACGATCACGACCTTAGATAAAAAGCATAAGTTCAAGTATGACTTAACCTACGACGTCATTAACGGCGGGAAGCTCACCATGACGGAGATCTTGCCTGTGACATTCGACGCCAATGGCGGGAAGTTTGCGTCTATTACAGATCCGGCCGCAGAGCAAAAGGTCGTCAAGGAAGTGGAATACGATGGCACGTTAGCTGACAAGGCGGAAGAGCCCGCGAAGCCATTTGAAACTTTTAAAGGATGGTCATTAACCAAGGATGGAAAAGACCCCGTTAAAGACGACGTCTTTAAAAACATCAAAGAAGCCAAGACGCTCTACGCTATTTGGGACAACAATAAGATCCAAGCAGAGGAACTTAAGGTTAAAGAATCATTTAAAAACGGCACGGGTTATGTCAACGACTTTATTCCGACACTTGAAACCTTAAAAGGACAAGTGAAGATTATGGACGCTGATGGGAATCCGCAACCTCTGGCAAATGGCGACACCCTTGCCATCGTCGATGGTACAAATGAGTACACGACGGATGAAGCGGCAAAAGATTATCTTTACGGAAAATTACAAGAAAAAGATAATCCAAAAGATGAACCTACCAGAGTAGAAACTGTTAAGGCAAAAGTTACTCATGCAAATGGTACGAGCCAAACAGTGGACATTCCCATTAAGGTCATTAAAAACATTTACGAAGCTAAGACTGAAACAAAGCCACCCTTCTATGTACCGAAAGACTATGTAAAGGTCACCCTGGATCCCACCACCAAGGCACAAGATCCCCAAAAGACCTATTACTATGTCAACCCGAAGGCGCAAGTGGTTATTCCCGGTCAAGACCCAATGGGGAAAGACGACAACAAGTTTATTAAATGGACCATGAAGCTCGACGATGCGGCAGCGAATGTTAAGGGAGAAGACTACAAACTCACCGACAGACATCAATTTGCAAAAGCCTCCACCATCACGGCTCAATATTCCGCCGACGTTGTCCCTCAAGAAGGGGCAAACAAGCCTGACGGCGTGCCGGATAATTTTGTAAAGGTAACTTTCATACCGACAGATAACGGAACCATGGAAGGCGCCAAGATCTTCTGGGTTAATCCCAAAGTCGACGTCAAAATTCCCGTTAAGGATCCCAAAGGAAAAACCTACTACATCTTTAATGAATGGAAGATTGGAGCAAATGCAGAGGGAGCGGTTTATAAACCTGGCGAAGCCAAGAAATTCGAACAGGAAACCACTATTACCGCCACCTACACCGAAGGGGAAAAAATCATTCCCTTTAATCCTGAAGATGCCAATCCCATGGCTCGTCCTGAAGGTTATGTAAAAGTAACATTTAAAGCAGAAACGGGATTGAAATTTAAAGATTCCAAGGCATACTATGTTAAGAAAGATGCCGGAGTTACTTTAAAAACCATTAAGGACGATACAACAAAAGGCTATCCCGGTTATGACGTGGTGAAAGGCTACAAGTTCGACAATTGGGATCCTGCAGATACTACAGTGATCAAGGACAAAGACCTTGTCGTAACGGCAAAGGCCACCCCTCTTTCCGATGTTATGGAGAAAAAGGACGGCGAAACCAAGCCGGAAGGTTATGTAGAAGTCACCTTTGTTCCTACGGACAAGGCAGTAGACACGGCGACAAAAACCTTCTGGGTTAATCCTGAAAAAGAAGTCACCATTCCTGTTACCGACCCCAAGGGGACGACCTACTACACCTTTAAAGAATGGAAGCTTGGGGCAAATGCTGACGGCGATGTTTACAAACCGACTGTTGCTCAAAAATTTACAGCAGAAAAAACAACCATCACCGCCACCTATGACAAGGCAGAAGACATTATTGCCTACGACCCCAAAGATCCTAAGACTAAGCCCGAAGGCTATGTAC
Organism: Aedoeadaptatus coxii; assembly: GCF_001553115.1. Classification (GTDB taxonomy): domain Bacteria; phylum Bacillota; class Clostridia; order Tissierellales; family Peptoniphilaceae; genus Aedoeadaptatus; species Aedoeadaptatus coxii. The sequence continues at coordinate 142,769 of NZ_KQ960172.1, read as the reverse complement.
GCGTCACTTTTGAAGCGGAAGAAGGCCTGACCCTATCCAATGTCAAGGCTTACTATGTCAAGAAGGGCGCCAAGATTACCTTAGGCAATCCAGCGCTTGTTAAGCCCACCACAGCAGCCAAGACGGGCTATGAATTTAAAGAGTGGGATAAGAAGGATGATTTGGTTCTTGGTACAGAGGATGTGGTTGTAAAGGCATTAGCCACGATCCTGCCCGACACGAAAGAGAAAAAGGATGGCGTACAAAAACCTACCGGCTATGTGGAAGTGAAGTTTGTCGCCGGGGAAAATGGGAAGTTGACTGAAAATAATGCAGATATTGCGGAAAAAGTTTATTACGTCAACCCAACCAAGTATGTCACCATCACTCCGCCGACAGCGAAGGGCAACACCGGTTATGAATTCGGCGCATGGGATAAAGATGCGAAGATTCCGACTCAATATAAAGATCCGGTGACTACTATCACCGCAAACTTTAACAAGTTGAAAGATGTCATCCCCAAAGTCAATGATCAAATTAAAAAACCGGACGGTTATGTAACGGTTAAGTTTGAGCTCGTAGGTGAGGGTGGAGCTCTAAGCGACACTAAACCCACAGTATATTTCGTTAATCCGAACAAAGAAGTGATTTTGACAGGTCCGTCGGTTCTCCCGGCAACAGGATATAAGTTTAACGACTGGGATCCGGAGTTAAATTGGACAAAATATACTAAAGATACTGTAATAAAAGGTAGCTTTACAAAGCTTGATGACATTATTCCAGAAAAAAAGGATGACGGCACGCCCAATGCCAAGCCCGACGGTTATATCACTGTCACTTTCGACAAGGGTGACCACGGTAAAGAAATCACGGGCCAAACGGTCTACTACGTTAATCCGAAGGCTGATCCTGCAAAGACCATAGGTGAAATTAAGAAGCCGACGGTCAAAGCAGAAACCGGTTGGAAACAAAAAGCCGGTGTAGATGCGTGGGATACAGCGGATTCAATGAAAATTTTGGGACCGGGATATGTTATCGTTAAGGCAAAATATGATCCAATCGACGATGCCGTGCCAAAAGATAAACCCCAAGGCGGAGAAAACACGAAACCTGACGGCTATATTACCGTAACCTTCGTAAAGGGTGATCACGGTTCCTTAGAGGGCACGACGGTTTACTACGTCAATCCCAATAAGTCTGTTGTGTTAAAGGATAAAGCACCGACAATCAAGCCCAACACCGGCTATAAATCTGCAGGATGGGACACAAGCATTGAACGAGCCATTCAATACAAGGATGGCGATAAGATTACCGCTCTTTACAATGAACCGGGTACTATTTCCAAAACGGAAGTCGCCGGTTATGTAAAAGTTGAATTTAAACCGGGTACCAATGGTGAATTAAAAGGTACAACGAAATACTGGATCAAGCCCGGTGTGGAAGTCAACGTCCCCGCGCCTGCGGTAAAACCCAATATCGGCTACAAGTTCGACAAATGGGATAAGTCTTTAACCGTTACGGCAAGCGCAGGTGACCCGACCTATGAAATTACGGCAATCTATGCCGAAGAAGACACCATCATTCCAAAAACCAAGGCCGACGATTCCGAAAAGCCCAAGGGCTATGTGACCGTCACCTTTACCACAGACGGAAACGGAAGCTTGGGAGGAACGACGACCTACTTCGTCAACCCCAACAAGGAAGCGGACTTTACCCAAACCGCCGAAAACATGACCAAAAAGCCAAATATTGGCTATACGGTAAAAGGCGGCACTTGGTCACCCACGAACTTCAAGAAAACTTTCACGGAAAACGAAGAATTTAAGTTTAGCTTTGTTAAATTAGAAAATGTCATTCCTGCTGTGGAAGGCGAAGCCAGACCGGAAGGCTATGTTACCGTGACCTTGATTCCTACAGACAAGGCGACAGATCAAACGAAAGCCAATAAGTCTTACTGGGTCAAGGCCAATACGGATATTTCCATTACAAGCAAACCCACCGGGAAGGAAGAAACCCTTAATGACATTAAGTACACCTATACCTTTAAAGGTTGGACGGTAACAAGAGGCACTATTGCATCTTGGGATAATGAAACCATTGCTGGCAAGTTTATCCAAGATACGGAAATTACCGCTCATTACAACACAAAGGTGGATCAAGGCATCATTGATGCCGCCCCGGTTCCGAAGAAAAATGCAGTTACGCCCGTTGGCGATGAACCAAAGCCCGAAGATTTGATTGTCAATCCATTCAATCCGAATGACCCGACCAATCCAAACAACTTGCCCAAGGATAGCAAGATTAGCTATGCGGATAATGGCGAACCATCCGTTAATAAAGACGGAACAGTAACCGCCAAGGTGAAAATCGAATATCCGGGTGGCAAGACGACGGTTATCGACGTTCCCGTTACAGTGGTGAACAATGTCGTTCCCCAAGTTGGTGGCGAAAATGGACAAAAACCATTGGTACCTGCAAACTACGTCAAGGTTACGGTAAACACAACAGACAAGGCTACGGACAACACCAAGTTCACGAAAGTATTCTGGGTGAAACCTGGTATGGAAGTTACTATTCCCGATATCCTAGATCCTACGGGTAAAGCGATAGATGAACAAGGTGTAACGAAAACCAATAAATTCAAACAATGGAAATTGGTAGGAAGTAATCCCGAAAAATTCTATGACCATGGATCTAACATTACGGATACTTTCACGGAAAAGGAATCTACGATTGTTGCAACCTATGAGCAAGACAAAAATGTAGAACCTAAAGCTCAAGACAATGTTGTTATTCCCAAGGATTCCAAACCGTCGCCGAAGGATTTCATCAAGAATCCTTACAACGACAATGATCCGAATAACAAAGATAACTTGCCGCCGGGAACGATATTTGAATTTGTTCCGGGCAAGGAACCTAACACGGCTAATCCGGGAGAAGGTACGACTACTATCAAGATAACCTATCCCAATGGCGAGAAGAGAACTGTTGATGTTCCCTATCGTGTCACCGAGAATATTGTGGAACAACCGGGCGATGACAAGCCGTCGACGGTGCCGGATAACTTTGTAAAAGTTACCATCGTGCCGACGGATAAGGCGAAGGATAAAAAGAATATTATTCTCTGGGTCAACCCCAATGAAGAATTAAGTCTTCCCTTGCCGACAGTTGAACCTATCGACGGTTGGTTGCATAACGGCTGGTCGATGACGGCTCCGCAAAAGGCAATTTTTGGAAATCTTCCGCGCTATTACAGAACGGATACTGTAATTGAAGCTAATTTCTCCAAGATTGAAAAGCCGAAGGAACCTGAACGTATCGTCGACACGCGTGTGGAAACGCGGGTGATTGAAGTTCCCGTTCGCGATCGCAATTATCGCAAGGAAGTTTGGTATATGTGCGGTTTCGGCGGCGATTTCCGTCCCCACGACGGTTTGAAGCGTTCGGAAGCTGCTCAAATTTTAGCCAATGCGCTGAGAGAAGACGGCTACAAATATGATCCCAATTATCCCATCGCCTATAAAGACGTGGGCAAGAATTGGTATGCCGAAGCGGTGCGCATTACGACGCAAGCCAATGTGTTTGTCGGTTATCCCGACGGGTATTTCCGCCCCGACGATAAGATTTCTACGGTCGAATGGATTGCGACGCTACGTCGTTTCCAACAAATTGCCAAGGAAGACGGCAATCACATGAATTTACGCACTGGTCACTGGGCGACGGGAGAAATTGAAGCCGCTTATAAAGCAGGCTGGCTCGGTATTTACCCCCAAGGTCTCGCTACATTTAAAGCGGACACTCCCATGCCTCGTGAAGAGGTTGCGGCTGTAAGTAACCGTGCGTTTAACCGTGTAATGGATCGGGATTATATTCGTCGCAACGATAAGAATATGACCCATTATCGCGACGTCAATCCCTCCATGTGGTCTTATGACGACATTCTTCTTGCAAGCAATACGTTTATGCACGATGGTCGATTCTTTAAGGCTCACGGCATTACGCAAGATAATGTGATCTTCAATGTGAACATTGACGGCCTGACCATTACCCAAGATCTTTTCCAACGTGTAAAACGTTAAGGAATGTTTCCAATACAAAAAGCTATGAGTGTGTTGCTCATAGCTTTTTGCTTTGTCATCTAAAAGGACCTGTGCATTTTGCCTTTATTGCTTGCACAGGTCTTTTGTTTTGTTGTTTTTAGTTTGTTTTCGTGTAGCACAGGGATTTTTTAAAGTAAATGCCTCCCAGCATGAATAGGACGACGAGGGAAAGGATGGCTTTGGATTGGCTGCCCAACAGGTGGGTCAGGGAGGAGACGAGGAAGGTGCCGATGACGGAGGCGCCTTTTCCGAAGATGTCGTAGATGCCGAAGTATTCGCCGCTTTGTTCGGCGGGGATGAGCCGCATAAAGTGGGAGCGGCTGATGGACTGGATGCCTCCCTGGAAGAGGCCGACGGCGATGGCGAGGATCCAAAATTCCGTAAGGTTATCCAACTGCACGGCGAATAGGGCGATGGCGGTGTAGGCTGCAATGCATATGGCGATGAGTTTTTGGCTCGCCATGCGATCTGAAAGTTTTGCAAAGATGAGGGACGCCGGGAAGGCGACGATTTGGGTGACCAAGAGGGCGAGGAGTAAGCCTTCGGATTTCAGCCCCAAGGATTCGCCGTATGCCGTGGCCATGTTGATGATGGTGTAGACGCCGTCGATGTAGAAGAAGAAGCTGACGAGGAAAAAGAAGAGGGCTTTGTCTCTGTAAATGTGAGCCAGTGTTTTTTTAATGCCTTTTATATCGACGCGATGTTCCCCGCGGTGGGTTTGTTCGTAGCTTTTTAATAGGGGCAATGTAAAGATAAACCACCACGCGCCGTTTAGTATAAAGACGACGGTCATGATGAAGGTCATGGAGATGCCGGCTTTCGGCAGGAGCATGATCATGGCGAGGGAGATGACGAAGGGGATACAGCTGCCGATGTAGCCCAGGGCAAATCCCGTAGCGGATACGCGATCGGCTCTATTGTGATCGGTGGTATCCACGAGCATGGCGTCGTAAAAGATGAGGGATATGTTGAAGCCTACTTTCGCCACGACGAAGGCTGCGAGAAAGATTTTCCACGATGTAAAGAAGGGAAAGAGGAGGGAGGCGCCGACGGCGAGGACGACGGAAAAGAGGAAGCTTTTTTTGCGTCCCACGGGGCCGTCTGCCAGTCTGCCGAGGAGGGGGCCTGAGGCGGAGGTTATAAGGGTGGAGATGGTCATGGCCATGCCCCAGTAGGCGAAGTATTCGGTGCCGGTGATGCCGCTGTCTTTTGTCAGGCTTTTAAAGTAAATGGGGAGTATGGTGGTGACCAAGAGGATAAAGGCGGAATTGCCCACGTCGTAGAGCATCCAATCCCGTTCTTTCGGGGTAAATGTTTTGAACATGAATTTCTCCTTATTGTCCGTTAAAGTTTAGTTGGAAAAAGGCGGGGTAGTCTTTTTCGTCGCCGTAGATTGCTTTTATGGCATCGTAGGCGATGGAATAGGCGCGCTCCATTCGCTCTTCCAGTGCCGGCGTGGTAATCTGTTCAGCTTCAACGAATCCGCGAGGGTTCATCAGCATGCCGCCGAAGGATTTGTCCAGGCCCATGTTACGAAGGAGTGCTTTTTTTATTTTATAATCTTTTTCGGAGTTTGTGTGGAAAAATCGCATGGCGATTCTAAAGGACGAAAGGGATCTGCGAATATCGTGGATGGAGATATTCCAATAGGGCGCGTAGATCGGGAGTATGTCGTCGGCGACGTATTTGGGATGGGGGATGGCTTCGGTTTCTAAAAATTCGCCGAAAGCGTAGCCCGCTTTTTCCAAGAGATACCGATCCATTTCACGCTCCATGGTAATGTGATCGATGGCAAGGTGCGGCTCGATTTCGTCGATGTAGGGGTGAAAGGCGATGTCCAGTGAAAAGTGGCAGAGGAAGCCTAAAAAGTAAGCCCATGTGGGGGAATCGACCGGTTTTTTATTTAGCCAGGGGCGATTTAACAGGAGCAGGCGTTGGAGGGGTCGCTCGTGAATGTAGCCGCCGAGTTTATGGTTTTTCGACGTCATGTGGTAGAAGAAAATATCCGGGCCCTGATTGCCGATGATAAAGTGTCGCGGGTATTTTTCGACGACGCGCCGGGCTTCTTCGGGTAATCGATTGATCATGTTGCGTGCAAAAAAATAGTGGGTTACGTTACTAGCCATAACAACTCCTTTATTCTTTGGTATACTGTAAGCGGAGGTACTGATGAAAAATTACGAAGATTTTATAAATGAATTGAGCGGCGATTATGTGGAAGACTTAAACGCCATTTCCGATGCCGTCCGCGATTTAACGGCGCAAGGGGAAAGTGAACTCGCCGATCAGCTTTTGAAATACGGACAGCAAATGATTGCCGAGCACCAAGGGCGCGACGACGACTTTAGAAGTGTGGAAGACAATAATGAGGATGTCGAGAAGTTTTATACCCTATTGGATGCAATTTTCGCCAAAGTTTTGGACGAAGATTTTGAAGGCGCCGATGGGTTTTTAAATCGCATGGAAGAGGAAGTGGGTTTTATTTCCGTTTCCTTAGATGCTTTGGAACAAGGGGAAATTTTCCGCTCTTTCCAATCCATGACGGAAGAAATTCTTTACCGTGTGGAAAATGTCGAGGAGCCTGTGCCGATTTTAGGGCCCGAAACGGAAATTTGGTTGAGTTTAAAGGGCGGCATGGCGTTGGAATTGAAACGCTATGACGATGCGATTTTTTATTTGGAAAAAGCCATTAAGGTGAACCCGATGTCCACCGCCAATCGCTTGAGCCTTTCTAAAGTGTATCGCATGAAGGAGGACATAGACAAGGCGAAAGCATATAATCGGGAGGCTTTTTTGTCGGCCTACCGCGCGGCGGATTTTTCTAATTGCTTCAGCAACGAGGGTTATTTCCTCTATAAGGAAAACAGACCTTCTCTCGCTCTATCCTGCAGTATGATCGCCAAGGAATATGACGATGAAAACGACGAAGCCGACGGCAATTTAATGATGATTGCCAGTCGCTTCCCCGATGTGGAGCCGGCGTCGAAAAAGACGTTTACGGATTATTTGAAGGAGCGCAAGATTACGGGCACGATAAGTCAGGAGCGCGCCACGACGCTTGAGCGTCTCGCGGAAAAGGCGGAGGACGAGGGCAATATGGAACTCGCCATGGATCTTTACATTAATTTGGAAGCTCTTTTCCACGACGACAAGTATCACGGGAAGTTACATGAAATCGCCCATAAGATGAGCGGCGAGGACGATCACGGCCACGATTGCGGTTGCGGCCATCGTCACGATCATCACGATCACGATTGCGGATGTGGCGAACATCATCATGACCATCCTCACGACCATGGATGCGATTGTGACGACGACGGGTGTTCTTGTTAGATGCAGACAGATTTATTGGGATTTAGTTCTGTTAAAATTAAAAAGGGGGAAGGCGTGTGCCTTCCCTCTTTTCGTTGCATTAGTTTCCGTATTTTTCTTTAATGTATTGGTCGATGCCTTCGGCGGCTTTTTTTCCTGCGCCCATGGCGAGGATAACGGTAGCGGCGCCTGTAACGGCGTCGCCGCCGGCGAAGACGTCTTCAACCGAGCTTTGGCCGTCTTCTGTAATGACGATGCCTTGCTTGCGGTTCGTTTCAATATCGGGATTGGTGGAGGTAATCAGGGGATTGGGATTGGTTCCAAGGGCCATGATGACCGTATCCACTTCCACTTCGTAAGTTTTGCCTTCGATGGGGACCGGGCGACGGCGTCCCGATTCGTCGGGTTCGCCAAGTTCCATTTGTTGAAGCAACATACTCTTAACCCAGCCTTCTTCGTCGGCGTGAATTTCGATGGGGTTGGTTAAGAAATGGAATTCGATGCCTTCTTCTTTGGCGTGGTGCACTTCTTCCGCACGGGCGGGAAGTTCCGTTTCCGTACGACGGTAGACGACGGTAACGTGTGCGCCTAATCGCTTGGCGACGCGGGCGGCGTCCATGGCCACGTTGCCGCCGCCGATGACGGCTGTGCGTCTGCCGGCAATAATGGGCGTGTCGTAGCCTGCTTCGTAGGCGTGCATTAAGTTGGTGCGAGTTAAAAATTCGTTGGCGGAGAAGACGCCGTTATAGTTTTCGCCGGGAATGTTCATAAAGCGGGGAAGACCGGCGCCGGTTCCGAGGAAAATCGCCTCGTAGCCTTCGCCACGAATGCCGTCTAAACTCATGGTACGGCCGACGATGGTGTTGGTTTCAAATTTGACGCCGAGGTCTTTCAGTTTTTCCACTTCGCTCGCCACCACTTCGTCGGGAAGGCGGAATTCGGGAATGCCGTAAACCAATACGCCGCCCGCTTGTTGAAGGGATTCAAAGACGGTAACGTCGTATCCTTTTTTCACGAGCTCGCCGGCGACGGTAATGCCGGCGGGGCCTGCGCCGACGACGGCAACTTTATGGCCGTTGGGGGCTTCCACTTCCATGGTTTGTATGTTGTTGTCCCGCGCGTAATCGGCGGCGTAGCGTTCCAGTTTGCCGATGCTCACGGAATCGCCTTTATTATTTAAGACGCAGTATTTTTCGCATTGGCTTTCTTGGGGGCAGACGCGGCCGCAGACGGCGGGGAGTGCCGTGTGTTTGGATAGTTCTTTTGCCGCGCCTTCGGGATCGTCGTTTGCGATGTGGTGAATGAAGGCGGGGATATCGACGGATACGGGGCAGCCCGTGCGGCACATGGGCTTTTTGCAATTTAAGCAGCGTTTCGCTTCGGCCACGGCTTCTTCGTGATTGTAGCCGTAGCAGACTTCTTCGAAGTTTTTATTCCGTTGGTTGGGATCCTGTTCTCTTACAGGAATTCTCGTAAAGCGATCCATTATGCATCCCTCCCGGTGTCTTGGCCTTTATTTTTTTCGACATTGACGTATTGACGTTGACGTTTCATGGCGAGATCGAAGTCTACTTTGTGGCCGTCGAATTCGGGGCCGTGAACGCAGGCGAATTTCGTTTCGCCGTCGATGCTCACGCGGCAGGCGCCACACATGCCCGTGCCGTCGACCATAATGGGGTTGAGGGATACGATGGTGTGGAGATCGTATTTTTTCGTGGTGAGGCAGACGAATTTCATCATGATCATGGGGCCGATGGCGACGCAGGTGTCGTATTCTTTGCCCTCGTTTTCTATAAGGTCTTCGATTTTTTTGGTGACCATGCCGTCGAACCCGTAAGATCCGTCGTCTGTGCAGACGTAAAGATCGCAATTGAGTTCCTTGAAGTTTTCTTCGTAAATAACGGCCTCTTTGTTTTTAAATCCGATAATGACATCGCAGTGAACGCCACGTTCACTTAAGTAACGTACCTGGGGATAGACAGGTGCTGCGCCGATGCCGCCGCCGACGAAAAGGAATTTCTTTTTTTTCAGTTCGTCGTCGCTCAGTTCCGTGAAATCCGAGGGAACGCCGAGGGGGCCGACGAAATCTTTTAAATTGTCGCCTTTATTTTTAGCGGAAAGTTTTTTAGTCGAGGGGCCCGATGCCTGCACGACGAGATCCACCCAACCGACTTCACGATCGAAGTTGGCAATGGTTAGGGGCACGCGTTCGGCGTGTTCATCGGCGATGACGATGACGAATTGGCCCGGTTGAGCGGCTTTTGCCACTCGGGGCGCTTCCACGCGCACTAAAAATACATTGGGCGCGAGATTCTTTTTTTCCAAGATTTTAAACATAATTTCCTCCCATGCATACTCTGTGAATCTATTATAATAGATCATAGTTTGAATATCCACGTTCCAAGGGATGGATATCTTTTTACCAAGCCTTGAAGCCTGGTCAGATTTAGCGTAAACTGTGATACATTAATAAAGTAAATTGGAGGAGGGACTATGAACTATTATTCGACACGCAACAAGGACGAAAGGGTAAGGGCGAAAGAGGCGATTTTCCGCGGCCCTGCAGACGACGGCGGCCTTTACGTGCCTGAAACGATTCCCGCATTTCCCTATGAGGATTTTTTGAACGCCAAATATGAAGAACTTGCCGCGGCGGTCTTAAATGTTTTTTTCGACGATTTCGATCCCGCTTATTTGAAAGAGAGTGCGAAAAAAGCGTACGCTTCTTTTAAAGCGGAAGGGGCTGTAGGTTATCATGATCTCGACGGCATCACCGTGGCGGAACTTTTCCACGGGCCCACGGCGGCCTTTAAAGATTTCGCCCTTCAAATGCTCCCGTACTTAATGGCGGATTCCGCCGACGGCCGTCGCGTACGTATTTTAACCGCCACCAGCGGCGACACGGGGAAGGCCGCCCTCGCCGGGTTCCAAGACGTGGAGAACACGGATATTTTCGTCTTTTACCCTGCAGATGGCGTGAGCACCATGCAAAAGCTTCAAATGACGACCCAGGAAGGGAATAATGTGCACGTCTTCGGTATTCGCGGCAATTTCGACGACGCTCAGCGCACGGTGAAATCGCTCTTCCGCGATGAAGGGCTTCGGGAAGAGGGAAGGGCATCGGGCATCGAGTTTTCTTCCGCCAACTCCATTAATATCGGGCGATTAGTTCCTCAAGTAGTTTATTATATTTACTCTTATCTCGAACTTGTGCGGCGTAACACGATCGCCATGGGGGATAAGGTGGACGTTTGCGTGCCTACAGGTAATTTCGGCAATATTTTAGCGGCAATGTATGCCAAGCGCATGGGCGTTCCCTTTGGCGATTTTATTTGCGCATCCAATAAAAACCACGTGCTCACGGATTTCATTCAAACCGGGGTTTACGACACTCACCGGGATTTCTACAAAACCACATCCCCTTCCATGGATATTTTAGTGGCGAGCAATATTGAGCGTTTCCTGCAATTGATTCTTAAAAATAACGACAAGATTCGCGAAAAAATGGAATCTCTTCAAGAAACGGGGCGCTTCGAGATTTCCGAAGACCTTATTCGCCGCGCCAAACTCGTAGGTTACTGGTCTACCGATGATGAAGGGGAAGCGCGCATTAAAGAGGTATTCGACGCTACGGGGTATTTAATGGATCCCCATACGGCGGTGGCATACGACGGTATTAAAAAACACGGATCGAACCGTCACGTGCTTTTAATGGCGACGGCAAGCCCCTATAAATTCCCGGAAACTGTGGCGGATGCTCTTTCTTTGGAAAAGGCAGGAGACGAAAAAGAATTGCTTCAATCTATTGAGGAGACATCCCACATGGCCATTCCCGAGGAATTGCTCGAGGTTTTCGAAAAGCCAGTACGTTTTGAAAATGCCATCGACATTGAGGACATGGCGAGAGTTGTAAGGGAGGGATTTGATGATTAAAGTACGTGTACCTGCTACGACGGCCAATATGGGCCCCGGCTTCGACGTTATCGGCATGGCGCTTGATTTATACAACACTTTTACTTTTTCCATGGACGGCGACAATGTGGATCGCGGCTCCATGATTTACGAGGCGGCGAAAGTGGTCTTCGATCGCGCCGGAGAATCCATGGAAAAGTTTAATTACAGCGTGGAGGCGGACATTCCCATTGCCCGCGGTTTGGGAAGCAGTGCCACCTGTATCGTCGGCGGTATGCTCGGCGCCAATGCCCTTTTAGGCGAACCTTTCAGCAAAGAAGAGATTTTAAAAATGGCGTCGGATTTTGAAGGCCATCCGGACAATATTGCCCCCGCTCTTTTAGGTGGCTGTGTCATCAGCATCGGCACGGAGGACGAGGTGCTTTACCGCAAAATGGCGGGCAGCCGCGCCATTTCCACCATCGCCGCCTTTCCGGATTTCGATCTCTCCACCGCCGAAGCCCGCGCCGTTTTGCCGAAAGCCTTAACCTATCCCGACGGCGTCGCCAACATCGGCCGCATGGCTTTTCTCGTACATGGTTTGGAAACCGGCGATGTGGAATCTATTTTCCTCGGTTTGGAAGATCGCATTCACGAGCCCTATCGCTCGGAATTAATTGCAGGCTACAATACTATGAAAACCATTGAAGAAGTTTATCCCGGAAAAATGGTCATTAGCGGCGCCGGCCCTACGCTCCTATTCGTTACCGAACACGGAGACAATTTAGAAGAAATTAAGGTTGCATGGGAAAAAATTTCAGATCCACTGGATGCCACATGGGATATTCGCATTTTACACACCACCGATGAAGGTGCGGAAGTGATGAAGGCTTAAGTAAAGGAACTCGAAAGGGTTCCTTTTTTGTTGCTTTGTTACGAATGTATAAAGTTTCAAAAAGCAGGGTCTAAATAATTTTCAGTCGTGTTAAAATAATAAGATACATAAATTGAAATGACAATCATAGGTGAGCCGTTCTACGGCATTAGAAGGATCGTTTATGAAAAAATCGAATAAAATTTTAAAACGGGATATCAACAGATTGGGCCGTAATATGGCCGCCATCCTGGTTATTATAGGTATTTGCCTTCTGCCATCTTTGTACGCCTGGTTTAATATCGGCGCCAACAAAAATCCATACGGGAATTTACAAGGGGTCAAAATCGCTGTGACGAATTTAGATCGCCCGACAACATTCGACGGACGAGACATTTTTGTAGGCGATGACATTATAAAAAATTTAAAGCAGAACGATCAGCTAGGTTGGACTTTTGTGGATCAAAGAGAAGCTATGGATGGCTTAAAGCGGGGCGACTTTTATGCCGCCATCTTCATTCCCGAAGACTTTTCCGAATCTTTCGTCTCTATAATGAAGGGCGAGGAGATTCGCTTTCCGAAGCTCGATTATTACGTCAATGAAAAGCTGAACGCCATCGCCCCAAAGATTACTTCCAGCGGTTTGGACGCTTTGGAAACGCAGATCAACAGCAAGTTTGTGGCCATGACATCGGAGGTTTTGGCCGAGGAATTAAAAAAAGGCTCCGGCGAATTTGTGGAGATTGAAGGGGAGAAGAGACAAGACGCCCTGAATTCTTTAATGAATGTGGAGAGCAATCTGCTATCCTATCACGAAAATTTAAAGACTATGGACGACAAACTGGTGCGCATGGAGGGGCTGATGAAAGATGTGCGCCGGCAGGTGGTCTCCATGAAAGGGGTTGTAAAAAAAGGTCAGCTGACCCTCGCCGACTCCAAGGCTCTTCTCGACGAGACCCGGCGAGAGAGTGAAAAAATCATTCGCGCCTACGACGATTTAATGAACGATATGGAGCGAATGAATGTACTGGCGGGAAATTACTCCGGGAAGAAATACCAATCTCTGGATAAAGACTTAAGCCTGGCGGGGCGGGAAAGTGATGCGGCCCTCCGTGGATTTCAGCGCGTCAACACATTGAGCGGCGAGATTTTAAGAGAGTTTGAATCCATCGATCCCATTCCCGATGAGATGAAGCCTTTAAACCTCTCGGGTCAGTGGCGAAATATTCACGATCGCAACGGTAAAATCCTCTCCACTCTCGAGTCGCAACGTAAGACGGTCGAAAATTCATTAAATGCTTTGGAGAAAAGCTACGATCAAATGAGCGATCTCCTAGACGAATCGTCGAAGAATCACCGGCAGACGCGGGATGAATTTCGCACTGCCGTGCCGCCTATGCTTATGCAGAATATGGATTTATTAAATCAGGTACACGGCCGCTTTTCGTCCACACTTTCCACCATGCCCTTGCTCCTCGACGAGTTCGACAAGGTATTGGGAGAGATGGACTCTTTAATCGACGACTCTCGGAAGACCATCGACACGAGCCTTACCAGCTTGGAACGGGCGGAAAATACCGTGGAAACTCTTCGCGTCGATCTTTCCCAATTAGCCCGGGGCCCTCTTTATAAAAAAATAGAGGAGATCCCGGCTATGGATTCCGAAAAGTTTTCGGCCTTTATGGGCGAGCCCGTACACATGGAGGAACACGCCATTTATAAGAGCGACAATTACGGAAGTGCCATGACGCCGTTTTTCACTAATCTCGCTCTTTGGGTCGGCGGCATGATTTTAATTTCCATTTTAAAAATCGACGTGGATCGAGACGAGGACATTCCCGAATTCACCTTTGCAGAAGGCTATATGGGACGCTTTAAACTTTTCGTCCTATTGGGCCTCGTGCAGGCTTTTATCGTAAGTGTGGGGGATCTCGCGATCTTAAAAGTGCAGTGCGAAAACCCTGTACTTTTCGTGGCGACGGCTCTCCTTTCATCCCTCGCCTATGTATCTATTATTTTTTCTCTGACGGGGACTTTTAGAAACATCGGCAAGGCCATAGCGGTTATCGTCTTGATCTTGCAAATTCCCGGTGCATCGGGGACCTATCCCATCGAAATGATGGCGCCCTTTTTCCAATCCATTTATCCCTTCTTGCCGTTTCACTACGGAATCGACGGTTTGCGGGAAACTATGATGGGGATCTATTGGCCTCATTTTGCGAAGGATTGGTTGATTTTAATCAGTTACATCCCCTTGTCCTTTTTGCTGGGCCTATACGGACCGAAAATACTGAGCAGCTTGAGCCGTACCTTCGACGGGCGATTGGCGGAGAGTGAATTAATTCACGCCGATTATCCCCACGACGAGGAACCGACTGACGGAGATCTGGTAGTGACAATTCTTCGAGGAGATGAGGCTATGCTTTCGAAGATTCGTTACAAACAGGAGCATTTCTTTGAAACCTATAAAAAACGAAAATATTATGCTTTCGTGGCACTCTTTGTTATACCCTCCATCTGTTTGATTTTGTTATTTAATATGGAGACGAAGATTCGCTATTTGGTCACGTGGGTAATATCCATTATTGCCTTCGCCACTTACCTTATTTGGCTCGAGCTCCGCTACGATCGCTACGAAAACGAGAGAAAGCTCATGAACCTTTCCGAAGAGGAACTGCTGAATCATATTAGAAGGAACGATCATGAAAATGATTTGGAATCACGTTAAAGAAGATTTTTCCAGGATCAAATCCAACAGTATTGTGTTGGTGGTTATTCTGGGAATCAGTTTAATTCCCTGCCTTTACGCCTGGTTCAATATCGCCGCCTCATGGGATCCTTACGAGGAAACGAAGGGGATTCGCATCGCTGTCGTAAATGACGACGAGGGCTACACCCCTTCTTTAATTAAAGCCCACATCACTATCGGCGATAAAATTAAATTAAACCTCGGCGTCAACGAACAAATGGACTGGATCTTTACGGATCGGGACGATGCCATAGAGGGGGTGAGGAGCGGAAAGTATTACGCTGCCATCGTCATTCCGCCGGATTTCAGCGAAAAGATGTTTTCGTTCACCACATCCGAAGCGGAAGCACCCTCACTTCACTATTATGTCAATGAAAAGAAAAATGCCATCGCTCCGAAGGTAACGGGGAAGGGCGCCGGCGCCGTAACGGAAACGGTGCGGAATGCCTTTACCGAGACTTTATACGCCACATCCTTCGAAAGCCTTATGGCTCTGTCCGACGAGACGAAAAGTGTAGGTGGCGAGGAAATGTGGCAAGCCCTTCAGGAGCAGCTGAAGAAAAGTTCCGATGCCTTGGCCGTGCAGGAATCGACTCTCCGTTCCTTCCAAAGCTTGGCTCGCTCATCGGGAGATGTACTGAAAACCGGCGAAGGCTTTATGGATCTTTCGGCGCAGACGGTAAAAGACGGCATGAGCAATATGGAGGCAAACAAAAAAGATCTTCAGACTATGGGCAGTTCCTTGGAGTCTTTAAACCGCATCGCGGAAAAAGCTCTGGATAAGAATCTGAACTATATGAACGCATTGAGTGGAAACGTGGAGGAGCTCTTTAGTGAAGGAGAAAAGAGTAGGGAGGCGACGCGAGCAAACGGGGAGGCTATGGTTGCCGCTCTGGAAAAGGATATAACGGATAAAAAAGAGATCGGGGAAAAAATCGACCGATTAAATAAAAAGCTCCCCATTCCTCTCAGAGGGCTCGAAAGGGCAGAGGATAAGATCCTCCAAAGCGTAGAATATGAAGAAATAATGGTAAGTTCTCTGAAACGCGTCGTCGCAAAAGACGAAAGATCCGACGGGAGAGTTCGGGAAGCTCGCAGAGAATTTATGGAGTATCGAGACAAGAATGTGGCCAATTTAAAATCACTTCGTCGCGATTTTTCCCGGAATATTCTCGCCCGTTTCGACGTGGTGGAAAGGGATTTTGATTCCGTTCGCGGCTCCATGGGCGATCTTTGGGGCGATGCAGAGGGTTCTGTGAATTCGGTGCGAGCCCTTTCCGCTGACATACAAAAAGATCTCGGAAAGCTTTCCGCCGCCATGGACGAGTCCATCGCCCTTTTAAACGGCGCCAAGGGACGAGTAGATGATCTATACAATCGCACGGTGGCCCTCGAACATTCAGATGGCGTAGAAAAATTAAATCTTTTCTTAAAACAGGATACGAAAGATTTGAGCCGCTTCCTCTCCGGACCCGTGGGTACCAATACCCATCGCCTCTACCCGGTGGAAAATTACGGCTCCGCCATGGCGGCTTTTTATACCACTCTTTCCCTTTGGGTCGGGGCGGTCATACAAGTGGCGCTTATAAATGTGTCGACGCCGAAATCTTATATCGAAAAATACGGCGAATTTAAGCCCCATGAAACCTATTTCGGAAGGCTAGCTTTGTTTATCGCCATTTCCTTGGTTCAGAGCACCTTCATCACCCTCGGGAATTTATATTTTCTCGGCGTGCAATGTCTCCATCCGGGATATTTTCTCCTGGCTTCATGGGTCGCAGGAATGGTCTTTACGATCCTGATCTACACCTTGACCATTTCCTTCGGCGATATCGGCAAGGCGATTTGCGTCGTGCTCATGGTCATCCAGGTGGCGGGATCCGGCGGGACTTTTCCCATCGACGTGGCCCCCTCTTTCTTCAGAAATCTCTACGTCTATTTGCCCTTCGTTCACAGTATGAACGCCATGAAGGAAACTATTGCCGGATTTTACGGCAATATCTACTTCAAAGAGCTTATGATCCTGCAAGTATATGTTGCGGCGTCTCTTTTGCTGGGGCTCGTCCTTCGAAAGCCCTTAATGCATTTAAACGAAGTTTTCGAAGAAAAATTGGAAGATACGAAATTAATGTAACAAAAAAGCCTTCCGCCGGAAAACCGGTGGAGGGCTTCTTTTATTTCCCTTCGGCGATGTTTTTTTGAATGCGGTAGAGGAATGATTCCATGACGCGGGCCATGCGTTCGTGGGACACATTGGCCTGTATGCGATAGAGGTTTCCCGTGCCGTCTAAATCGCCGGTATTGATTTCGTCGAGGATTTGTTTTAAATCCACATTGACATCGGCGCTTCGAATGACGTGAATTTGTGCGTCGCTGCCGTTGGGTATGCCGTAAATTTGTACGGTCTTAGGTTTTTTCTGAATGGATTCCGTAAGGTGTTTAAAGTTTTTAAAATTAATGTTTTCCAGGGTCAGGTAAATATAGCCTACGCCGTCGACTAATCGTCGTCTCGCCATAAATTCCTGAACTTGTTCCAAGCCAAGTTGCGCTTCCAGAGAGTCGATGGCTTTTTTCTGATCGTCGATTTTTCCCTGAAGTTTTTTAACGCCTTGCCAAATTTCTTTCGTCGTGTGAACGTTTAAATACATGGAGAGATTTTTCGTAAGGTAGCGATGGCTGCGGTAATCGTCCAGCGCCGCTTTTCCCGTGACGAAATTTAATTTAAGGCCATCTTCTGTTTTTTCGACGGATTTCACGGCGAAAAGTGCCAGTTCTCCCGTTTGTTTCAGGACGGGGCCGTAACTTTTTCTTTCGCCGACGGTGGCGATGTCCACGGATTTCAAATGGTCTTGAATCGGTAAATTAGATTCGATAAGATGATTTACAAAGTTCTCTATTTTTTCGAGAGCCATGAAGCCGATATCGTCGGTGTCCACGAGGACGAAACATTCTTCCGCCGTTTCAGCGTCGAGGATTTTGCAGTGGATTAATTTTTCCACGGCGGCGATAAGTAAAATGCGGGCGATGTTATTCTGCATATGTTGCAGACGACGAGGCCAGTCGATGGAAAGTTCCTTTTCCTCTCCGCTGTCGGCGCTTTCCGCTTTGCATTGAATGTGGCCGTCGTCGGTGACGGTGTATTCGACCGGTTGCTTATTTATGAAAAGGGCATCTCCCACGGAATATTTTTCGATGGGTGGCGCCACAATACTATCGTCTAATAAAAAATAATGGTAGCCTTTGCTTTTTACGGTGTCGGGAACGGTAATGTTCATCGTCTTGCGATAGGGTTCCGATAAATATAGGGCCATAAACGCCTCCTTTGATGGTTTAGTTTATTTTATCATATCTGAAGAAATTACGAGAGTAGGTCCCCATGAATCAACTGTGGTTATGTTTAAGTGTCGCGGTGGCGAGCGGCGCATTTTTTGCCGGGCGCATCCCCGTTTTTTACGGGGTGGCTTTTTGTGCGCTTATTTTTCTGCTCGTCCTTTGGAAGGCGGACATTCGCAGAAGCGCCCTCGTCTTATTGGCTCTCGCAAGTTTTTTAACGGGAAGTTTTATGTACGGCGCGAAAGATCACGGCGGAGAATTTCAATCCGTAGGCATCGTAAAGGAATCGAGGGAGAACAGCTACGATCTTTCCATACCTTATTTTAAAACGGTACGCGTCCTTTCGAGAAAAGCGCCGACGGTAGGTTCTCGCGTTCGTTTGAAGGGGAAGATCCTGAAGCCGGAGTTGCCTCAAAATCCCGGCGGTTTTAACGGCGTTCACTACGAACTTTCCCATAGAATAAAACATACTGTGCGGCCCATAAGGGAAGAGGTGGGAGAAAGCCGTTCTCTTTTGAGTAGAAGTTATGGCTTGCGGGAAAGTTTCCAACGCTACGGCAGAAACACCATGAGGTTTTATTTTCCAAAGGGGGAGGCCGATTTATTATCCGCCATGGTCTACGGAACCGATTCCGACTGGGATCAGTTCCAAGATTTAAATACACTGAACCTTATTCACATCCTTTCTATTTCCGGTCTTCACATCGGGCTTATGGTCGTCATGCTGAAAAAATTGTCGAAGCTTTTGACGCTTCCCATCGCTTGGGCAAAGATCGCCATTCACTTTTCCATGCTCGTGTACTTATTTTTAACGGGCTTTCCCGTAGGGGGTATGCGGGTCTATTTTGCGCTCCTCTTTACCGATTGGGGGAAGGCTCTGGGACAGCCTGTGGATCCTACATACGCCTTTTCCTTTAGTGGCCTTCTTTTTCTTCTGGCCAATCCCTTTTATATTTATCACTACGGCTTTTTGTTCAGTTTCCTTTCCGTCTTCGCCATTTTATTCCTCTATCCGAAGGTAAAGTATGTGGCCCGGGGCAAGGGGAAGTGGGCGGAAGGAATGTTGCTGTCGGCGACCATTACCCTGGTCATCGTGCCTCTTTTAAGCAGCCTTTACGGGAAATTTTCCCTTATGAGCATCGTCGCCAATGTATTCGTATTGCCATTGGCCTCTCTGTTACTTTACAGCGCCGTGGCACTGAGCGTGTTTCATCTTGTGTTTCAGCCGCTCGCCGGGATCATTGCTCTTTTCCTTGAAATGGCAATGGCCTTGTTCAACGGGCTCGTCGGTTTCTTCGCCGATTTCAGCGCCGGCGTGCCCTTGCCGAGTTTTACTGTCTACGACGGATTCTTTTACATGGCCGTGGTGCTCATAGGATTTTATTTTCCCTTTAGGTTCTTGACGAAGAAGAGCGGCTATTTTTTAATAGGCTACACTCTTTTAAGTACAGCTGTGTCGCTTTTCTTTTTCAGAGCGCCCGATTATGATCTTCTTATTCATCAATTGTACGTCGGCCAAGGAGATTGCGCCCTCGTGGAATTTCCGGGTTATAAGGCGTTAATCGATACGGGAGGAAGTGGTTTCGGAAAAGATCCTACAGCTTTTTACATTACGCCTTATTTGCGTCGACGGAATATTCGCCATTTAGACGGCGTTTTTCTTTCCCACTACGATATCGACCACGTAGGCGGTATTTTTACCATAGCAAAGGACATGAAAATAAATAGGATCTACGGGCCCGTAGCTACGGGTAAAGAAGATAAAGCTATGGGTAAAAAAATTGAGGAGGAAGTGGGAAAGATTCATTCCATCGAGGGGATATTTCCCATGAAAGGCGGCACGATCAAAGTGTATCCGTCACTGGGGAAAGAGGGCAACAGCCTTTCCATGGTGATGGAACTTTCGTCCAAGGGTGCCCACGCTTTATTTTTAGGGGATCTCCCGGCGGCGGAAGAAAAAATGTTGACGGGATTGGATCCGAAGTCCACGGTTTTAAAATTGGCGCATCACGGTTCGAAAACGTCGAGCTCCGAGGAATTACTGGAGGCTGTCCACCCCAAGCTTGCACTTATTTCCGCCGGCGCGAGAAACAGCTACGGCCACCCGCACAAAGAAGTGTTGGATCGCTTAAAAGAACACCACATTCCCTACTTGCAAACGAAAGACGGCGCCATATCCTTGGCTTTTCGCCGGGGTAAAATACAGGTGTCCGTTTACGACGAGGCGTCGGAAAGTAGCGGCGACGCTATCTTTTTTATTTGGAACGTGATATTCTTAGGTGCGTCAGCGTGGATCATTTCGATTTATTTAAGAGAGAGAAAGACGATATGGAACCAATGGATTTCGGCGGCGCCTATTTACTCCACGGGCCGGAGAAATACGGTATGGAGCAGAAGCGGCGTCAAATAGAACAACAGTATATTGCCCCCGAGATGCGGGCTTTAAATTACGATGTGGCATCGGAGGATGTGGGGGAAATTTTAGCGAAGGCCAACACGCTGCCCTTTATGTCCGAAAAGCGGATGGTGGTCGTAAAAGACGCGGGGCTTTTAAGCGGCGACGAAAAGCTCGACGTTTTTTTGAAAGAGGTCTTTTCTATTCCCGATTCCACGATTCTTCTTTTAATGGAAACGGATACGGCCATTAAGAAGAATCAAAAGCTCTACACGCGCTTTCAAAAAATGGGGCGGGTCATGGAAATGGAACGGTTGTCGGGCAGGGCGTTACGCTCTTATTTGGCGTCGTATTTGGGAAAAATCAACCGCCGCATTAAGCCCGACGTATTGGAGCATTTTATTCGCCTTTCGGGCTACGGTGATCGCCGTTACGAAGGGGATTTGGAATCTCTTTTAACGACGCTAGATCAAATCGCCAGTATTTCAGGTGACGAGGTCACTGTGGAAGCGGTGGATACGTTCCTGGATCCCTTTCAAACGGAAACGATCTTCGATTTACTCGACGCTATTGCGAAGAAGCGGGCGCGGGATGTGATTCGGCTTTTAAAAGAATTCGACGCCAAGGAAGAGCCGGCGCCGAGGATTCTCTATATGATCGGCAGACAGACGCGAAATCTTTTATTTTATAAAACCATGAAAAAGACCCATTCCATGGACGGAGATATTTTTAAATTTATGGGCGTCAAGCCTTATGAGGGCAAAAAAATAGCCGCTCAAAGCGGACTTTATAACGAGAAAACCCTCGAGCATCATTACGAACTGCTTTTAGAAGCGGAGCTTGCCATGAAATCCACAGGGGCGAGCGATAGGGAAGTGCTGGAAACTTTAGTGCTTCAAATGATAGGAGAGCAATAAAAAAACTGAAAACGCAGGTTTTCAGTTTTTTTATTTATTTAACTTTATTGAGTTTCTTGGTTAAACGGCTTAATCGGCGTGAAGCAGCATTTTTGTGAATTACGTTCTTCGACGCAGCATTCTTTAAAGTTTTGTCGACGACTTGGAGAAGTTCTCTCGCTTCATCAAGATTGCCTTTATCGAGCGCGGTTTCGAATTTGCGGATCGTGGTCTTAACATTTGTTTTGACGGATTTGTTGCGCAACGTTTCTTTTTTGGTCGTGCCGATACGTTTAATCGCGGATTTAATATTTGCCATGGTTCACCTCCGATTATGATTTTATCCCTTGGGATACCTTAACTTGTAGAATTCTATCACAGACCTGTAGATTTTGCAAGAATTCTCGAGAGGCGTGTGAGAAACTCCCTTTTGTGGTAAAATGAATTGCTAAGCGAAGAAAGGGGAAAAATTTTGAAATCAAAAGAAAAGTCGCCGAACTTGGCGATTGAAGTTATAAAATTAGTCGTTACCGCCGTGGTACTCGCCGTTTTGATTCGCCACTTTGTCTTTAATACAACGATGGTCATCGGACAAAGTATGGAGCCGACCCTCCATCAAAACGAGCGCATGATTTGTTTGGTCTTTCCTAATTATTTTTCAGATCCCGAACGGGGCGATATTGTCATTATCGATGCGCCGGACGGATCCGGTAAGGAGTATGTGAAGCGCGTCATCGGAACGCCGGGGGATCAGGTAGCCATTCGATCGGGAGAGGTTTACGTCAACGGCGTGCGCATTGAGGAAGATTATATTCATCCCGGCGTCGAAACAGGTACTTATCAAGGCGATGAATGGACCTTAGGGCCCGATGAATTTTTCGTCATGGGAGATAATCGCAACGAGGGCATGTCCATCGACAGTCGCTATTTCGGGCCCGTAGAAAAGAAACATATTCGTTCCCGCGCGGCCCTTCGTTATTATCCTTTCTCGAAATTTACAGTTTTTCACGGACAAAATGATTAAGGAGGAAGAATGAGCAATCGTCAACAGAACATTCGCAATTTCTCAATTATTGCCCATATCGACCACGGAAAAAGTACCCTGGCCGATCGTCTCATCGAAAAGACGGGCATGTTGACGGAACGGGAAATGAATGCGCAAGTTCTCGATTCCATGGCCCTCGAAAAAGAGCGGGGTATTACCATTAAGCTAAAGGCCGTTCGCCTGGTTCACGAGCGAGACGGGGAAGAGTATATTTTAAATCTCATCGACACGCCGGGTCACGTGGACTTTAATTACGAAGTGTCCCGCTCCCTGGCGGCTTGTGAAGGGGCGCTGCTCGTCGTGGATTCAACCCAAGGGGTGGAGGCGCAAACTCTCGCCAATGTGTACTTGGCATTGGATCAGGACTTGGAACTGGTGCCGATCCTCAATAAAATCGATCTTCCCTCCTCCCGCGTCGATGAAGTAAAAAAAGAAATTGAAGACATTATCGGGCTGGATGCGGAAAGCGCACCTTTAATCAGCGCGAAAAACGGCATCGGAATCGACGATGTGTTAGATGCCATTATCGAAGAAGTACCGGCGCCCGACGGCGATGAAAACGGCCCTTTAAAGGCTCTGATCTTCGACTCCATTTACGACAGCTACCGCGGCGTGGTGTGTTACGTGCGCATCGTCGACGGAAAGGTAAAGGCCGGCGACATTATAAAAATGTGGGCGACGGGTAAAGAATTTGAAGTGGTGGAAGTGGGCGTCAACGCCAACGGCTCCATTCCCTTGCCCCAATTGAGCGCCGGAGATGTAGGATATATTACGGCGAGCATTAAAAATGTAAAAGAGGCTCGCGTCGGCGACACCATTTACGATCCCAAAAATCCGCCGGCGGAACCTCTTCCCGGCTATAAAAAAGTGGTGCCCATGGTATACTCCGGCATTTATCCGGCGGAAGGGGAATCCTATACCGACGTTCGCGACGCCCTGGAAAAGCTTCAGGTCAACGACGCGGCCTTGGTTTTCGACGCGGAAACGTCGGTTGCCCTCGGTTTCGGTTTCCGTTGCGGCTTCTTAGGTCTTCTCCACATGGAAATTATTCAGGAGCGTTTGGAACGGGAATTCGATTTGGATATTATTACCACGGCGCCCTCGGTAATTTATCGCGTGCACACGGTAGACGGCGAGATGCTGGAAATCCAAAACCCGACCAATCTCCCCGATCCAACCACCATCGACTACATGGAAGAGCCTTTCGTTAAGGCGGAAATTATGACGCCGACGGATTACGTAGGAACGGTCATGGAGCTTTGCCAGGAACGGAGAGGCCGCTTTATCAATATGGATTATTTGGAAGAAACGCGGGTCAATATCGTCTACGAACTTCCCTTAAACGAAGTTATTTACGATTTCTTCGACGCGTTGAAATCCAAAACCAGGGGATACGCTTCCTACGATTACGAGCTTATCGGTTACGAACAAGGCGATCTCGTGAAAATGGATGTGTTGATTAACGGGGAATTAGTCGACGCTTTCTCCCTTATCGTCCACCGGGAAAAGGCGTACGAGCGGGGCAGAAAGATCTGCGAACGGCTTACCGACGTCATCCCTCGCCACCAATTTGCCGTGCCCATTCAGGCGGCTATCGGCTCGAAGATTATCGCTCGGGAAACGATCCGTGCCCTTCGAAAAGATGTATTGGCGAAATGTTACGGCGGCGATATTTCGAGAAAGCGGAAGCTCCTCGAAAAGCAAAAAGAAGGTAAAAAACGTATGCGCAATATCGGCAGTGTCGAAGTGCCTCAAGAGGCATTCCTCGCCGTGTTGAAATACGACGAAGATTAAGAGAGCGGATCCGAAAGGGTCCGTTTTTTTGGAGGCAAGATGAACCGATCTCTTTCGATTTACATTCACGTGCCCTTTTGCGAGAAAAAATGCGGTTACTGCGATTTCTATTCCTTTCCGCCGAAAAAAGAAAGCACAATGGATGAGTATGTAAAAGCTTTGTTGGAGGAATGGGCGTTTTATAAAAAGGAACTGGGGGAAGGAAAGGCAAGTTCGGTCTTTTTCGGCGGCGGCACCCCTTCCATGCTCGGCACGGAACGATTGCTCGCAATTTTAAACCACATTGCGCCCTATGTGGAAGAAGGGGGCGAGATTACCGTCGAATGTAATCCCGAAAGCGTACCTCGATTGGACATTCCAAAACTTATTGGCGGCGGCGTCAATCGTTTCAGCATGGGCATTCAAAGCGGAAGTGATCGTCTTTTAAATATTATGGGGCGGATTCACAGCGTGGAAGATGGGAGAAAGGCTTTTCGCCATTTGCGAGAAGGGGGCGCGGAAAATATTAATCTGGATTTTATTTCCTCCGTACCCACGGAATCGGAGGAGGATATTGAAAAGAGTATTTCCCTCATCGAGGAATTAAATCCGGAACACGTCAGCGTGTACAGCTTGATTTTGGAAGAGGGCACCCCCTTTTTTAAACGCTACGGCCGCCTGCAGGAAGACGATGGGGAAGATCGCCGCCATGTTCACCGCTACGAGAAGATGCTCGCCGCCATGGGTTACAGACAATACGAAATTTCCAATTTTTCAAAACCGGCCTTTCAATGTCGCCACAATCTCCATTATTGGAAGTTAGGGCACTACATCGGCTTGGGCCCCGGGGCAGGAGGTTATCTTCAAAATACGCGCTACACCAATGTAGCGGACTTCAAGGAATATTCCGCTGCTATAAAACGCGGAGAAAAACCGATCGGTTACTCGGAAGAATTGACATCTCTCGATGGAGACAACGAGTTAATGATGCTCAACATTCGATTAAATGAGGGGATCGATCTCAATAAAAAACTTCCCTCCGGCATGCTCTTCAAGGAACGCTACGGAGATGCCGTTACGCGCAATGTGGAAAAAGGACTTTTAAAAATCTGCGACGACCATATTCTGCTGACGGAAAAGGGAAGGGATCTTTCCAATCAGGTAGAGGTAGATTTTTTCCAATTGAATGAAGAGTAAACGCACAATTTTATAAACGAACTGCTTTTGAAAATCGTCGAATAAAAAATATCGGCGATTTTTTAAATTTTAGCATTCTGGCTTGACAAGTGCTAATACCCCGTGTATACTTAAACCATAAGCAATTGGCACTCGAATAAAATGAGTGCTAAAAAGAGAAGGGAGGCGCGACAAGATGTTGGACAAGAGAAAATTAGATATTCTCAATCGCATCATCGAGTCTTACATCGCATCGCCTGTTCCCATCGGCAGTCGCACACTGTTAAAAGAATCCGGTCTTTCCGTTTCATCGGCGACCATTCGAAACGAAATGAGCGATTTGGAAGCTCTCGGCTTTTTAATGAAGCCGCATACTTCCGCCGGGCGGATTCCTTCGGAAACTGCTTATAGATTTTATGTAGACGAATTAATTCCCGAGATCAACCGTGAAGATTCCCTCGTCGAGCGTTTCATCGACGCCATGCCCGAGCATCTGCTCGGCACCGACGAATTTTATCGTCGCGCCGTGGAGGCGCTGGCCCATGAAACCGACAGTTTGGCGTTGATGATGATGCCCAAAGGCGGCGATCGAAAGATTAAGTATCTCGATTTAATTCCGGTTTCGGATTACTTCGTCATGTTGCTGGTCGTCGGCGACCGTGGTGTCGTGGTCAAACGAATGATTCCCATGGAATTTTCCGTGGATAAAGAAGATTTGGAGTATATTTCCGGCGTGCTTTCAAAAGCATTTGTGGGAACATCCTTCGATAATATCGACGGCGTCAAATTCGTTTTATCCGGCCAATTGGTTCGCTACGAATCTTTTGTGCTCCATATTACAAACTTGCTTTCTCAAATTGCAGGCAATGTGGACGATATGGAAGTGGCGATCAGTAGTGTGGGAAATCTTTTCCGATACGAAGAATTTAACGATGTTTCCAGAGTGCAGTCCCTCTTGCGCTACATCGAGGAGAAGGAAAACCTCCTTCGCCTATTTAATGAACTTTCCACAGGTTCCGATGTAGAGTTTAAAATCGGCAGCGAAAACGACGCCGATGTGATGCAGGGCAACAGCTTACTCGGAAGAGTATATCCTTTAAGCCCTTCAAATGTGGGCAAGGTTGCGTTGATTGCACCGGTACGCATGGATTATAGGAAATCGGCAAATGCGCTGGTGGCGTTTACAGACGCCTTGAGCCGGCGCCTTGGGAAGGAACGTTGAGGTGAGAAGTGGTAGTAGAAAATAATGATCGTGAAACGATCGATGAACAAGAACATACGACAATAGATGAAGAGGCGACCACGGAGGCGACAGCCAATGAAGAAGCGGTCGTAGAAAGCGAAGACGAAAAGAAGTACAAGGAACTGGAAGATCGTTACCTTCGCCTGCAAGCGGATTACAGTAATTTCCGCAGAAGGAGCACGGAGGAAAAAGCGAGAATGCACGCCATGGGCATGGAAAAATTAGCCCTGGATATTCTTCCCGTCCTCGACAATTTCGAACGGGCCCTTATGGTAGACGATGTTCAAGACGAAAAGTTTTACAATGGCATGGAAATGATCGCCGATCAATTCCGCAGTGAACTTGCTAAAAACGACATCGTGGAAATCGACGCTTTAAACCAACCTTTCGATCCCAATTTACACCACGCGGTGGTAATGGAAGAAAAGGAAGGGGTCGACGAGAACACTGTCACCGATGTATTACAAAAAGGCTATCGACTCGGCGATCGCGTGATCCGACCCAGTATGGTCAAAGTCTCAAAGTAATTAATATAGATTAAAGAAAAAATAAAGTTTAAATCAGGAGGATTTATTATGGCTAAAATTATTGGTATTGACTTAGGTACAACAAACTCGGCAGTAGCCGTTATGGAAGGTGGACAATCCACTATTATCCCGAATATTGAAGGTAACCGGACGACACCGTCCATCGTCGCCTTTACTAAAGACGGGGAACGCCTCGTCGGTGAAACGGCAAAACGTCAAGCTATCACCAACCCGGAAAGAACCATCGCATCCATTAAACGTCACATGGGTACCGATTACAAAGTAACTATCGACGGCAAGGATTATTCCCCTCAAGAAATTTCCGCAATGATTCTTCAAAAATTGAAATCCGACGCAGAAAGCTATTTAGGTGAAACCATTACCGAAGCGGTTATTACCGTGCCCGCTTACTTTACCGACGCGCAACGTCAAGCGACAAAAGACGCAGGACGTATTGCCGGTCTAGACGTTAAACGTATCGTCAACGAACCGACGGCAGCAGCCCTCGCATATGGCGAAGATAAGGACAAAGACTCCACCACCGTTATGATTTACGACTTAGGCGGCGGTACTTTCGACGTTTCCATTTTGGAACTGTCCGACGGTGTATTCGAAGTACAAGCTACTCGCGGTAACAATAAATTAGGGGGCGACGACTTCGACGAACGCGTCATCGACTGGATCGCCGAAAACTTTAAGAAGGAAAACGGCGTCGACTTAAAGGCCGACCGTATGAGCTTACAACGTTTAAAAGAAGCTGCAGAAAAGGCGAAGAAAGAACTTTCCTCGACCATGAGCACCAATATCAACCTTCCCTTTATTACGGCCAACGCCAGCGGTCCTTTACACTTAAACATGGATCTTACCCGTGCGAAATTCGACGAATTGACCGGCGACCTCGTTAAGAAGACGGAAGAACCGGTAAGAGAAGCGTTAAAAGACGCCGATCTTTCCGCATCGGACATCGACAAAGTTCTCCTCGTCGGCGGTTCTACCCGTGTACCGGCCGTACAAGAATTGGTTAAATCCATCGTCGGCAAAGATCCCCAAAAAGATATTAACCCGGACGAATGTGTCGCTTTAGGTGCCGCTATTCAAGCAGGGGTTTTAAGCGGCGATGTTAAAGACTTGTTACTCTTAGACGTTACACCCCTTTCCTTGGGTATTGAAACCATGGGCGGTGTCACTACGCGCTTAATTGAACGTAACACCACTATCCCCACGAAGAAGAGCCAAACTTTTACGACGGCAGCCGACAATCAAACCAGCGTCGACATTCACGTCTTACAAGGTGAACGTCAAATGGCAAGCGACAACGTCACCCTGGGTCGTTTCCAATTAGACGGCATTGCACCGGCTCGTCGCGGCGTACCCCAAATCGAAGTAACCTTCGATATCGACGCCAACGGCATCGTCAATGTATCGGCTAAGGATATGGGTACGGGTAAAGAACAACACATTACCATTACCTCTTCTTCCAACTTGACCGAAGATGAAATCGATCAAAAGGTTCGCGAAGCGGAAGCACATGCGGAAGAAGATAAGAAGAAAAAAGAAGCCATCGAAATCAAAAACAACGCAGACTCTGTAATCTACGCTTCTGAAAGTGCGTTAAAAGATGTAGACGGCAAGATTTCCGACGATGACAAGAAAAAAGTTGAAGACGCCATCGAAGATTTGAAGAGCGTAAAAGATACCGACGATCTCGACGCTATTAAATCCAAGACCGAAGCACTTCAAAATGCTTTCCAATCTGTTTCGGAAGAATTATACAAACAAGCACAAGCACAAGCAGGCGGCGCTGAAGCGGGAGCCGCTCAAGATGACGACGTCGTCGATGCCGATTACGAAGTAGTCGATGAAGACGACAAATAAAACCGACAAGCTAATAAGGGGCACGAGAGTGCCCTTTTTTAGTTTATATCTTCCTTAGCGGCCGATTTTAAGGTATGATAACACTATTTGAGCGACTAGAAAGTGATGGTGTTTATGAGAGACTTATACGAGGTTTTGGAGATCGAGCGCACGGCGACATCTTCAGAAATAAAAAAAGCATATCGTAAAAAAGCCAAGCAGTACCACCCGGATCTGCATCCCGGCGACGAAGAGGCGGAAACGAAATTTAAAGAGGTGAACTTCGCCTACGAAGTGCTTTCCGACGAAACAAAAAAAAGAACCTACGATACCTACGGGGAAGATGGGCTTAAAAATGATTTCGGCGCATCCGGCGGTGGCGACTTCGGCGGATTCGGCGATATTTTCGGCGACATCTTCGATATGTTCGGTGGCGGTTTCGGCGCCAACTTTTCCGGCGGCAACACGGCAAAGGCCCCCCGGGACGGCGCCCATATTCGCTACGATTTAAATCTTACGTTTAAAGAAGCGGTTTTCGGCACGGAAAAAGATATTCAAATTCGCCGCACGGAAGAATGTTCCCGTTGCCACGGCAGCGGCGCGGAAGACGAAGAGAGCGTGCATACGTGTAAAACCTGCGGCGGCAGCGGCCAAGTGCGCCAAGCCACATCTTCCGCCTTCGGACGTTTTATGCGCGTCGTGCCGTGTAGCGATTGCGGCGGCACGGGTACTGTTATCGAAAAGCCCTGTAAGCATTGCCACGGCAGCGGACGGGAAACGGTGAATCGTAAACTTCACATTCGTATTCCCGCAGGGGTAGATGGCCGAAGCGTGATCACCATGTCCGGAGAAGGCCATGCCGGAGAAAACGGCGGCCAACCGGGCACGGTCTATATTTATCTTCACATCGAAGAGGACAACGTGTTTAGCCGGGAAGGCAATGATCTTCACGTAGACATTCCTATTCGCTACGAAGATGCCGTTTTAGGCGGCACGATTAAAGTGCCTACTTTGCAGGAAATTATCGACTACGATATTCCCGCCGGCACCCAAAGCGGCGAGACCTTCACTATTAAAGGAGAAGGGGTTCCCTTCCTTAGACGGAAAGGGGCGGGAGATTTACTCTTTACCGTTAAGATTCTCGTACCGACGAAGGTTTCCGACGAAGAGCGGGAACTTTTAGAAGAACTTCGCAATCAAAAGGGCGAAACCAAGACCGAGCAGGAAAAAGGATTTCTACAAAAGCTAAAGGACTTTTTTGACTAATGCAATATAAAATGCTTACGATTAAAGGCGATCACAGTCGCCAAGAAGAAGGGGAACTTTTTCTACAGGAACAGGGCGTCGACAGTTACGAAGTCATTTCGGGAGATGCCATCGACAATTTAAAAGAAGGCGGTTTTATTTGGGATGCCGTCGACGAAGATGTGCTGGAAATTGATGCGGATCGTTTCGAGTTAAAAGCTTATTTCGATGCTTCTCAAGAGGAAGAAAGGCTCGCCGTAAAAAAAGGCGCAATGGAAAAAGGCTTTGAAGTGGAAGAGGGGGATGTGCCCGATCAGGATTGGGCCAATGACTGGAAATCTTACTTCCATCCCATTTCCATTGACGAGGGTCTGACCATCGTGCCTTCCTGGGAAGATTACGATGTAAAAGACGGAGAAGAGATTATTATTTTAGATCCGGGCATGGCTTTTGGGAGCGGCAATCATGCCACAAGCTTCCTCTGTTCTCGTTATTTAAGGGACTACATTCGTCCCGGAGATAGCGTGATCGATATCGGTTGCGGCAGCGGTATTCTCTCCCTCGTCGCCGTCAAAAGCGGCGCAAAGAAGGTTATCGCAGTGGACTTGGATCCTCAGTGTATGATCGCCACGGAGGAAAATGCCGAAAAAAACAAGATGCTCGATCGCATCGATTTGCGTAAAGGGGATCTTTTCAGCGTGGTGACGGAGTCTGCCGATGTGGTAGTAAGCAATATTTTTGCCGAGGTGATTATCGGCATGCTCCACGATGTAAAGGAACACGTAAAGATCGGCGGCATTTACATCGCGTCGGGGATTTTAAAAGAAAAGCTTCAGGATGTCATCGATGCTCTTGAACGAGAAGGCTTTGAACTTCTCGACGATAAAACCGACGGCGATTGGTCGGCGGTGGCAGCGAGGAGATTAGATTGAGACAATTTTTCGTAAAGGACAAACCCGTTATAGGAAATTACGCAAAACTGGATGGAGAGGACAGTTTCCATCTTCTTCGCGTGCTCCGAAAGGAAGAGGGCGCGGACATTCTCCTCGCTTACGAGGGAACGCAGTTTCTCGGAAAACTTCACATCATAGAAGACGAAGCCTTCGTCATGGTGGAGGAGCAACTTCCGGACGAGGGTGAGGGGAGTCGCCTCGTCCTTTGCCAAGGCGTGGGGAAGAGCCAAAAGACCGAGCTCGTATTAAAACACGCAACAGAATGCGGCATCGACGGCTTCATTCCCATTCAAACCGATCGTTCCGTCGCCAATCTTTCGAAGAAATACGACAGCAAGCGCAAGCGGTTTGAAAAAATAGCCGAAGAAGCGGCGAAACAATCCAATCGACGGCTCATTCCCGACGTCGGCGACCTGTGGACGGTAGACGATCTCGTGGACAATCTGAGTGAAGAGGACGTTCTCGTCGTCTGTTACGAAGGGGAAGAAGAACGGGATATTATGGATCTTTCCTTCGAGAAAAAAGGCACGGTCTACGTTTTAATCGGCGCGGAAGGCGGCTTGGCTCCAAGGGAAGTGAAACTGCTCGAGGGGAAGGGAATATTCGTCACATTGGGCGATTCGATTTTACGAACGGAAACGGCGGGCATCGTCGCTTCCTATGTTGTGCGCCGTTTAATGGAAAGGGGAAGAGCTTGAGACGCTTTAAAATTTATACGCTGGGCTGCAAAGTGAATCAATACGAAACCGAAGCCGTGGAGGAAATGCTCGAAGGCGAAGGCTATATCCTCGACACGGAAGAGGATGCGGATGTGGTGCTCATTAACACCTGTACCGTCACCAACGAGAGCGATCGGAAGAGTCGACAAATTATTCGGCGCCACAAACGAAAAAATCCTCATTGCAAAGTGGTGGTTTTCGGCTGTTATGCTCAGGTTTCCCAAGAGGAAGTGGCGAAAATCGAAGGGGTAGATTTGGTCCTCGGCACGAAAAATCGTAGAGAACTTCCCCGCCATTTAGATGAATTATTTAAAGGGTCGGATCAAATCGTAGACGTGGAACAACACGCCCAAGGCGATCCCTTTGAAAGCCTTGCCATTAAAGAAGTGGAAGGGCGCACTCGGGCCTACATGAAAGTGCAGGACGGCTGTAATCAATACTGCTCTTACTGCATTATCCCCTACGCCCGCGGCTTCATTCGTTCAAGAGATATAGAAGACGCCGTAAAAGAGGCGGAGCGCCTCGGGAAAAACGGATTCCGGGAAGTAGTGCTTACGGGGATTCACATCGGAAGTTACGGCAAAGATTTAGAGGGCGATTTATCCCTCGTGGACTTAATCGAAGCAATCGACGGCGTGAAGGGAATCGATCGCATTCGCCTCTCGTCGGTGGAACCTATGACCATTACCGATGAGTTTTTAAAACGAGTGAAAGAATTGAACGGTTTTATGCCTCATTTCCATTTGTCACTTCAAAGCGGCGCCACTCAAACGCTGAAGGCAATGAATCGCAAGTACACGCCCGACGAATACCGTAAAACGGTGAAGCGCATTCGCGAGTATTATCCCGACGCAGGCATTACCACCGACGTTATCGTGGGCTTTCCCGGGGAAACGGACGAGGATTTTAAGGAAAGCTACGATTTTGTAAAAGAGATGGCCTTCAGCGATCTCCACGTCTTCCCTTACAGTCGCAGAAAAAATACACCGGCAGCCAAGCGGAGCGATCAAATTCACGGGGATGTGAAAAAAGAGCGGGCCCGGGAAATGATCGAGCTGGGCAATAAGATGCATCATGCGTTTATTGAAAAACTTGCAGGCAAAACCTATCCCGTGCTCTTTGAAGAAGAAAAAGACGATTTCTATTTCGGTTATACGCCAAATTATTTGCGTATCGCCGTGCGTAGCGATAAAAACCTTCATAATCGTCTGGAATATGTTACAATTGAGGGAGAAGATGAGGGCCAGTTAACGGGCCGCATCGGAAAGGAGAATGAGCATGGATTGTCTGTTTTGTAAAATTATTGCCGGCGACATCCCTTCGGATTGTCTCTACGAAGACGACAAGATTTTCGTCTTTCGCGATATCGATCCTCAAGCGCCCACTCATTTTTTGGTTATTCCCAAAAAACACATCGATTCTCTCGATGCGTTGGAAGATGAGGATGGCGAGTTAGTCGGCTATATCTTCAAGAAAATTCGCGATCTTGCGAAACAGGAAAATCTTTCCGCAGGTTATCGCGTCGTAAACAATATCGGCGAAGACGGCGGTCAGTCGGTAAAACATATGCATTTCCACGTTTTAGGCGGAAGAAGTTTACAATGGCCTCCGGGTTAAATAATTTAAGACGACAGCTTTTGTTGAATTCAACTCCCTAAACGTGTATAATAGTTAAGAATTTAGTCGAAAAGACTAATCACTCTTTTCTAAAGAGGGGAGGGAAAAACATGTCGGAAATCCGCGTTGGAGAAAACGAGTCTTTAGAATCCGCTTTAAAACGATTCAAGAGACAATGTGCTTCCAGTGGTGTTTTAAAGGAAGTTCGCAAGCGTGAACATTATGAAAAACCCAGTGTAAAGCGTAAGAAAAAATCTGAGGAAGCACGCAGAAAAAAACGTAAATACTAATCGTTGAGAAGGTGTTGTTTTGTCTTTAAAAGAAACCTTAATGCAGGATCTTAAAACTGCAATGAAAAATAAGGATAAGAGAACGAAAGATACCATTACCATGGTACGCGCCGCCATTAAACAAAAAGAAGTCGACGAACGTGTCGAACTAGACGACGATGGCGTTATCCAAGTCATAGCGAAAGAAATTAAAGAGCGACGCGGAAGCATCGAAGAATTTCAAAAAGCCGGACGGGATGATCTTGTCGATTCTACAAAGGCGGAAATTGACGTTCTTTTAAACTATATGCCTGAACAATTATCGGAAGAAGAACTCGAAGCGATGATTCGAAAGGTAATGGAAGAAAACAACATTACCGAAAAGAAGCAAATGGGTCTTCTGATGAAAAGTATAATGCCGAAGGTTCAAGGACGCGCCGACGGTAAAGCAGTTAATGCAATTGTAAATCGCATTCTAAAATAAGTTAACCCGGGGATTTGTTCTCCGGGTTACTTTCGATTATAGGGTAAATTGACGGGTATAAATCCATTAGGAGGAATGGACATGAAAGCGCCTTTTAAACTACTGGGTCGTTATTTTTTAACAGCTGTCAATTACAATATTCCGAGTGAAATGCTTACGATCATTCAATTGATACGTTCGGCATTGGTCATTCTCGCCCTGGTCGCCCTCGTCAATGCACTTTTTTCCGGGAGCAGATCCAAGAGCTGGATCTTCGGTTTAGGCGCCATGTTCTTTTATTTTGTTCTCGGCATGGGAACGGGGATGGCGTCGTCTCTTACCTTTTTACTTTTTTTAATTAGCGGCGCCCTCTTTTTCCTCGAGCTGATTCTTCCCGGCTTCGGCGTAGCGGGAATAAGCGGCATTGTTCTATTTCTTTTATCCATCGCCCTTTCCATAGGCGGCGGCATTCAGGCCGCGATTACGTTTCTCGTGGCCGCCGTGATCATCGCCCTTATGGTAAAGAATTTTATTCAGCGCGGCGAGGAGATTACATTACTTAAGCCGTTGATTTCAAAAGAGGTGGCCCATCCTCAAGCAATGCTCGGACACAACCCGGGAGAAACGGGCGTCGCCCTAACGGCACTAAGGCCTACGGGAACCGGCGTGTTCGACGGGGAGAAACTAACGGTGCACTCGGAAGGCTCTTTTATAGAAAAGGGCAGCGACGTGGTCATCGTCGCCGTTCGCGGTAAATCTGTTTATGTTAAGGAGGTTTCCTAAATGACAATCGGTATAATACTGGCGGGATTAATTGGTTTTTTAATCGTCGTCGCTTTGTTTATCATCTTAACGATGGTGCCCGTGGGATTATGGGTTACGGCCTTTTTCTCGGGCGTGAAAGTGCGTTTAAGCGATCTTATCGGCATGCGTCTGCGTCGCGTACGACCTCGCCGCATCGTCAATCCCATGATTAAAGCGACGAAGGCAGGTATGGAATTAAATATCGGCGCTTTGGAAGGCCACTCCCTGGCAGGAGGTAATGTGGACGCCGTTGTGGACGCGTTAATCGCCGCACAACGGGCGGACATCGAACTTAATTTTGAAGAAGCTGCCGCCATCGACTTGGCGGGACGGGATGTTCTCGAAGCAGTACAAGTGAGCGTCAATCCGAAGGTTATTGAAACGCCGAAAATTTCCGCCGTGGCACAAGACGGGATCGAAGTCCTGGTCATAGCGAAGGTTACGGTTCGCGCCAATATCGATCGCTTAGTCGGCGGTGCCGGTGAAGAAACCATTATTGCCAGAGTCGGGGAAGGCATCGTCACTACTGTCGGTTCTTCGAGAACCTATAAAGAGGTTTTGGAAAATCCGGATAATATTTCCAGAGTGGTATTGGAAAAAGGACTGGATTCCGGCACCGCTTACGAAATTCTCTCCATCGACATAGCCGATGTGGATGTGGCCCGCAATATCGGTGCGAGACTTCAAACCGATCAGGCGGAAGCGGACAAGCGTATTGCCGAGGCGAAGGCCAGCGAACGCCGCTCCATGGCCATCGCCAGGGAACAGGAAATGCGCGCGGAAGTGGAAGCTATGCGCGCTCGCGTCGTAGAAGCGCAATCGGAAGTTCCCAAAGCCTTGGCGGAAGCCCTTAAAAACGGCTCCATGAGCGTCAACGATTATTACGAACTTGAAAACATGAAGAGCGATACCTCCATGCGCGAAGCCATTGCCAAAAGTGGAGATAAAATCGTATCCGACGGCGGCGATCGAGCATGAGTTCGCTTCTAGGGCTGCTCATTCTGGGCTGGGCGATTTTTCGAAATGTGAAAAAGCTCGCCGATGAACAGAGTGTCAAGGCGAAGGGAAAGAAGATTCTTAAAAAGGATTTTCAAGGCGTTCCCATTGAAGTGCAAGAGGCCATTGCTCGTGGCAAGACGCCGCCGAAATCGTCTTTAGAATCCACGGCTTTCGGTAAGAAAAAGAAACAATCGAAACCGAAAGTGAAAACGCAAGAGGCGGAAGAGAAAGTCCTCGATTTGGTTCAACATGAGGAATTAAAGAAACCGCCGGTTTTACAAAAAGAAAGCCGGCCTCTGGATTTCGTGGAATCTTACGATCCGGCGGTGCGCCCGATTATTTATCAGGAAATCATAGGTCAACCGAAGTGTAAACGGAAGTAAAGGAGAAGTTCTTGCAAGAGACTTTTGAAATAGGAATTAATGATCCTCGCATGTTAAAAGAGTTGTTCGGCTACTTGGATGAAAACATTAAAATGATCGAAAAGGCCTTTGAGGTTACCATCGTTCAGGATAACGGAGGGCTCAAGGTAAAAGGCGGGGAAGAAGGCTGCCATAAGGCGCAAATTGTGCTCCATAATTTATTGGAAGCCATACAAAGACAAAAAAAGATCGACAAGCGGGATGTGGGCTACAGCATCGATCTCGTAAACGACGGCATCGAAGACAGTATTAATTCCCTTTTAGACGACGTCATCGTCTATACGGAAATGGGACGCCCTCTCCGTCCGAAGACCTTGGGGCAAAAACGCTATCTCGATGCTATTCGCAGCAACGATGTGGTCTTCGGCATCGGGCCGGCAGGTACGGGTAAAACCTATATCGCCATGGCCAATGCGGTAAAGGCCTTTAAAGACAAAGAAGTGAATCGTATTATTCTCACCCGCCCTGCAGTGGAAGCCGGAGAAAACTTAGGTTTTCTACCCGGCGATTTACAAATGAAGGTGGATCCCTATTTACGGCCTTTGTACGACGCCTTATTTGAAATTTTAGGGCAAGACGCCTTCGGAAAATATCTTGAAAAAGGTCTTATCGAAGTGGCGCCCCTCGCTTATATGCGAGGCCGTACGCTGGACAATGCCTACGTTATTTTAGACGAAGCGCAAAATACGACCAACGAGCAGATGAAAATGTTCTTAACGCGCTTAGGTTACGGATCCAAGGCTATTATTACCGGCGACGTCACCCAAATCGACCTTCCTCGAGGAAAGCAATCGGGCTTAAAAACTGTGCTCCGTATTTTAGACGGGGTAAAGGGCGTGGATATTATTCGCCTGGGCCGGACGGACATCGTGCGTCATCCCTTGGTTCAAAGAATCATCGAAGCCTACGAACGACACGACAGAGAGCTTGAAGAAAAAGGGAAAGAGAAGAAGAACGAGGATAAAGGTGAGGACAATGCGTCATCTTGATCTTTTAATCGACGATCGTCAAAAGGCTCTCGCCCTTGCAGAGGAAGATCGGAACCTCATTCAACGTCTGATCGCTTTTGTAGCGGATAAAATTTGCGACGAGGACAAAGTGGAAGTTTCCGTCAGCTTCGTAGACGGCGAGGAAATTCGAGCACTTAATCGCGATTATCGAGGGGTGGATCGGGTCACCGATGTGCTCAGCTTCCCTATGGACATGGCATTTGATGACTATCGCAATCTCGGAGACGTGATCATAAATACTGAAAAGGTGAAGGAGCAGGCGGAGGAATTCGGCCATTCTTACCGTAGGGAGCTTACCTATCTTACGGTACACAGCTTGCTCCACCTCGTAGGCTACGATCACATGGAAGAGGATGAAAAGCGAATCATGCGGGAAAGGGAAGAAGAACTTCTTGCCGCATTTGAAAGGGAAGACTATGAAGCGCGGTAATTTTATAAAATCATTTAACTATGCGGTTCAAGGCATTATCAGTTCCATTCATACGGAACGAAACATGAAGTTTCATTATTTGGCGGCTCTCGGCGTCATTGCCTTCAGTCTGTTTTTCAACTTATCACGCATCGAATTTATATCCTTGATATTTGCCGTCACCTTTGTCATCGTGTCGGAGTTATTTAACACGGCCATCGAGCGAGTGGTGGACATGGTCACTCAGGAATACCATCCCATCGCCAAGCTCGTTAAAGACATTAGCGCCGGCGCCGTGCTTCTTGCGGGGATTAACGCCGCCGTGACGGGCTATCTTTTATTCTTCGATCGCATTATGAGTTTTTCCGATGTGGTTCTCGTAAGAATTAAAAATTCCGGGCCTCACTTAACCTTTGTAGCCATCGTCATCGTGTTGATTTTAACCGTAGGGTTTAAGCTTCTGTATCATCGAAAAAACGGGGGAAGTTACTTTCAGGGCGGCGCCGTCAGCGGCCATTCCGCTTTGGCATTTTGCATTGCGGCTTCCATTGCCTTTATATCCATGAACGGTTTTATCGCCGCGTTGGCGTTCGGCCTTGCCTTTTTAGTGGCGGAAAGCCGCATTGAAGGGGAAATACATAAGCCGATGGAGACGGTAGCGGGAGCCATTTTAGGAATCGCCATCGCCGTCATTATTTTTGTTTGGATGGGTTGATATGAATCGAGAAATAGAAACGAAAGAGTTGATCGAGCGCGCCATGGCAGCGCAAAAAAGAGCCTATGTACCCTATTCCCATTATCCGGTGGGCGCCGCATTAATAGCAGACGACGGGGAAATATATGAAGGCTGCAATATTGAAAACGCCGCCTTTTCACCGACGATTTGCGCCGAACGCGTGGCCATTTTTAAAGCCGTGAGTGAAGGGGCGAAGTGCATCAAAAAAATCGCCATCGTCGCGGGAGAGGATATGGGCTATCCCTGCGGCGTGTGTCGCCAAGTCATTCGCGAATTCGGAAAAGACGCCGAGATTATCGTGGCGCGGAATACGGAAGAATACGCCGTCTATCGTCTCGACGATCTGTTGCCCCACAGTTTCGGGCCGGAAAGTTTAAAAGGAGAATAACATGTATAAATCGGGTTTTGTCAGCGTAGTGGGACGCCCCAATGTGGGGAAGAGCACATTGCTGAACCGCATTTTAAAAGAAAAAATTTCCATAACATCGAATAAAGCGCAAACCACGCGCAATAAAATTACCATGATCTATTCCGACGATCGCGGGCAAATTGTCTTTCTCGATACGCCGGGTATTCAATCGCCTCGCAATAAATTGGGCGATTACATGTTGAAGACCAGCGAATCCTCCTTGGAAGGGGTGGATGTAGTGGTCATGGTGGTGGACATGAGCGATTACCTGGGCGCTAAGGACAAAATGATCTTAGAAGCCATGGAAAAGCTGGCAAAAGACGTGCCCGCCATTCTCGTCATCAACAAAGTGGATACGGCGCCGAGAGATGAGGTACTTCCCATTATCGCTCGTTTCTCGGAAATGGGTATTTTTAAAGATATCGTTCCCGTTTCCGCATTGAAAGATGAAAATATCGAACACCTGATCGACACGATTTTCGACTATTTAAAGGAAGGGCCTCAATACTATCCGGAAGATATGATTACTGATCAGCCGGAAAAATTTATCGTCTCGGAAATCATTCGGGAAAAAGCTCTTTTCAATTTACACGAAGAAGTACCTCACGGCGTCGCCGTTTCCATTGACCGCATGCGCCCCTATGACGATAAGGACATGTTGGATCTTCAAGCGACGATCTATGTGGAACGGGATTCTCATAAAGGGATTATTATCGGCAAGGGCGGACAAATGTTGAAACGTATCGGCATGGAAGCTCGCAAGGAAATCGAAGCGTTTCTCGACAGCCCGGTCAATCTGCAGCTTTGGGTAAAGGTCAGCAAAAACTGGCGCGAAAAAGCTGAAAAGGTGAAAGCCTTTGGTTACCGAACGGATTGAGTGCCAGGGCATCGTCTTAAGCGAGACGGTTTACGGTGAAAGTGATCGTATCCTAAGGCTCTATACCGAGCGAAAGGGAAAAGTGTCGGTGATCGTAAAAGGCGCCAAATCGAGACGCTCGCGTTTTTTGCCTTTAAGCGAAGTGTTTACTTTCGGCCTTTACCGATTAAGTC
The DNA here is from genome assembly GCF_001553115.1 of Aedoeadaptatus coxii. Classification (GTDB taxonomy): domain Bacteria; phylum Bacillota; class Clostridia; order Tissierellales; family Peptoniphilaceae; genus Aedoeadaptatus; species Aedoeadaptatus coxii. Next base: position 102,517 of record NZ_KQ960172.1, on the reverse strand, counting down.
GCGGCCGATCAATTTACTATCTCAACAGCGGCAAAATTTTACAGGCCAATTTAGGGTTGAGAGCCTCTTATGACCGATTAATTTACGCATCGGCCATTGTGGAAATTGTCGACAGAAGCAGTATGGAGGGGGAAGGAACGGCGAGAATTTTTTCTCTGCTGCGAAAAGCCCTTCATGAGTTAAGTTCCGGAAAAGAACCCCTTCCCATATTTTTAGGTTTCGTCATTAAATACGTTTCGTTTATGGGCTACCGGCCCCTTATTCCTTCCACAGATGAAGTAGAAGCGTATTTTTCATCGGATCGGGGAATCGTCGAGGGGGAAAATTCCACCGGCGGCGTCGCCGTCGATCCTGCGGATATTTACACATTTCGTCATTTGCTATATACTTCATTAGATAAGATAAATTTGGCCACGACGGACAAGCAGACGGTGGAAAAGACCTATCGGCTGCTTACGAATTATTTGAAAGTCAATTTGGATTTAGACAAGATTCAATCTCTACAATTAAGAATGTAGGGGGGAGGAAACTATGCATTTTCAAGCCATGATGCAGAAATTACAAACTTATTGGAATGAACAGGGATGTACGGTTTTAGAAGCCTACGATTCGGAAAAAGGCGCCGGTACTATGAGTCCCCACACCTTTTTAAGAACATTGGGTCCCGAACCCTGGCGTACGGTCTATGTAGAACCGTCGAGACGTCCGGCGGACGGCCGCTACGGCGACAACCCGAACCGTCTCTATCAACATCACCAGTTACAAGTTATCTTGAAACCGTCCCCTGAAAATGTTCAAGAGCTTTATCTGAAAAGTTTAGAAGTGTTGGGAATCGATCCCTTAAAACACGATATTCGTTTTGTAGAGGACAACTGGGAATCTCCCACCCTCGGTGCGTGGGGCCTCGGCTGGGAAGTTTGGCTCGACGGCATGGAGATTACGCAATTTACTTATTTCCAACAAGTAGGCGGCATTAACTGCGATTTGGAAAGTGCGGAGCTTACGTACGGTTTGGAACGTATTGCCATGTACCTTCAAAATGTGGATACGGTTTACGACATCGACTGGAACGGCCACATTAAATACGGTGATATCTTTAAAAAAGCGGAATACGAACACTCAAAATACAGCTTTGAAGTAGCCGATATGGATATGCTGAGAAATCTTTTCGATATTTACGAAAAAGAAGCCAATCGCGTACTCGAGCTTGATCTCGTATTGCCCGGATATGATTATGTTTTAAAATGTTCCCACACCTTTAATGTACTCGATGCCAGAGGCGCCATTTCCGTTTCCCAACGGGCATCCTATATTTCCAGGGTGCGTAATCTCGCAAGGCTCGCTGCACAAAAATACATCGAACAGAGAGAGGCTATGGACTTCCCTCTATTAAAGAAAGCGGAGGATGATCATGAGTAATCCGGAAAGAATTTATTTAATCGAAGTCGGCGTGGAAGAGTTACCTTCTTCCTACGTTCGGAATGCATTAAATGCTTTCCGTGACGATGTGGAAAAGCGTTTGGATGAAAACAAATTGGCTTTTGATCACATCGAAGCTTATGCGACACCGCGCCGCTTGAGTCTGATGATTTACGGCATTGCCGAATCTCAGGAAGATATAGAAGAATGGGTAAAGGGACCTGCCAAAAAGATCGCCTATCTGGAAGACGGCTCCGTTAACAAACCGCTACTGGGCTTTATGAAGAGCCAAGGCGTAACGGAAGATGATTTGGAAGTTCGCGAATTAAAGGGTAATGATTATGTCTACGCCCACATTCATAAAAAAGGTCAATCGGCGGAAGCTATTCTTGCGGATATTATTCCCGAAGCCATTCGCCACATTCCTTTCCCGAAAAACATGCGTTGGGGCGGCAAGAACATTCGCTTTGCCCGTCCTATCCGCTGGCTCGTTTCCATGCTCGATGATAAGGTCGTTCCCTTCGATTTAGAGGGAATTAAACTGGGTAATGTGACCAGAGGTCATCGCTTTTTGGGAAGCAGTGCTATTGAAATCGATCACGTGGCACATTACGAAGAACTTCTCGAAAAGAATTACGTCATCTTAGATCACGAAAAGCGTAAAGAAAAAATTCTCTACCAAATTCGTCACATGGCCAAATCAAACGGCGGCGACATTCGATCCGACGAGGATTTGTTGGAAGAGCTTACTTTCATCGTGGAATATCCCACGGCAATTTTCGGTAATGTTCAGGAAAAATACCTGGCACTGCCTGCTGTCGTTATTACGACGCCCATGCGCGAACATCTGCGTTTTACGCCGGTTTACAGCCCGGAAGGAGATCTTCTACCTTACTTTATTACCATTCGCAACGGCAACGAAGACTATCAGGAAGTCGTGGCAGAAGGTAACGAAAAAGTGTTAGAGGCACGTTTAGAAGACGCACGTTTCTTCTTCGAAAACGACCGCTCCCGTCCGTTGGAAGACTATGTGCCCGCTTTAGACGGCATCGTATTCCAGGAAAAACTGGGTACCATGGCGGATAAATCCAAACGTATCTCCAATCTCGTGGTGCGCATCGGTGAAATTTTAGCCGTTAATGAAAAGACGGTCGAATCGGCACAAAGGGCATGCTATCTTTCCAAAGCCGATCTTACCACCAACATGGTACAGGAATTTACGGAACTTGAAGGGATTATCGGAAGCATTTATGCCAAGCTCGACGGGGAAGAAGACATTGTCTGCTCAGCCATTAAAGAGCAGTACATGCCCGTCGCAAGTGGCGCCGAACTTCCCGAAACTACAACAGGTACCATCGTCTCGTTGGCAGATAAATTTGACACTATCTGCGGCTTGTTTGCCATCGGTCAAGTGCCGACGGGAAGTCAAGACCCCTTTGCCCTTCGTCGTAAAGCCATCGGTATTTTGCGCATGATCAATGAAAAACGTTGGGAACTTCCTTTGAGCGAATGTATCGAAGCGTCCTTATTTGGATTTGTAGATTCTATGGGTCTCGTCTTCGATGTGGAAGAAGTTAGCGGACAAATTTTGGATTTCTTCCGCGGCCGTATTTCCACCATGCTTGATGAAGACGGTATTCGTTACGACATCGTCGAAGCCCTAAACGATATTCACGGAGAAGACAGTTTACGTATTTTTGAAAAAGCGAAGGCTCTTCAAGTATTCTTTACAGAAGATGATCGCAAATCCTTCCTAGAAGCCGTTACTCGGGTAGAAAACCTGGCGGCAAAAGCGGAACCCCTCGAAGGCGCTATCGACGAATCCTTAATGACGGAAACGGAATTTGCCCTATATCGCGGCGTTCTCAGCATCGAAGACGATCTTAACGAACTTTACGGTAAGCGAAAAGATTACGATTATCTCGAGTTATTGGCTACTTTAACCGAACTCATTCACAACTATTTCGACGATGTAATGGTTATGGCGGAAGAGGAAGAGCTTAAGATCAATCGCTTGAAACTCGTACAAAAAATCAATAATTTAGTACAAAGAGAATTTAACGGGAAGCAAATTGTCGAAAGTTAGGTGCTAAATGAAACTGACGGAGCGGCAAGAGCAAATTATCGCCATTGTAAAAGATCGCGGCCCGATTATCGGCGACGATATTGCCGGAAGTTTGGAACTTGCCCGAGGGACTATTCGAAATGACCTCAGTGTTTTGACCATGCTCGGTTATTTAGATGCCCGGCCGAAAGTCGGATATTATTACAAAGGCAAGCCGGAACTTGTGCGCATACGGGATGTGCTCGATTCCATTAAAGTGGAAGATATTATGAGCGTACCCGTCGTGCAAGACGAAAAAGCCAGCGTCTACGACGTGATCTGCACGATCTTTTTGGAAAATATCGGCACGGTCTTTATTACACGTTGCGGGGAAATAGTCGGCTGTGTTTCGCGAAAAGATTTATTGCGTTCCGCCATCGGAACGGCGGATCTCGAGAAGACGCCGATTTCCATGATTATGACCCGCATGCCCAATATTATTAGTGTCGGGCCCGAAGATTCCATTTATGAGGCCTGCATTAAAATCGAGCAAGGTGAAATCGACGCGCTGCCTGTGCTTTCCGGAGAGAAAGATTTAAAAGTGGTAGGGCGCATTACCAAGACCAATATTAACCGTTTAATGGTAGATTTAGGGGGAGACGATGTACAGTAATCAGCCGGACCAAGACAATGTTTTAATGGTTTACGTCATTAGCGACAGTATCGGCGAGACGGGCGAACTCATTGCCAAGGCGTCGGTAAAACAGTTTGATACGACGGAATTTATGATTAAGCGATTCCCCTATACCAACACGGTGGATCAAATTAAGCCTTTATTGGAAGAAGCGGCACAACACAAAAAAGCATTGGTGGTCTACACCAATGTGGACGCGGAAACGAGAGCTTACATTAAGCGGAAAAAAGAAGAGCTTCATCTCCATACAGTGGATGTCATGGGGCCGCCTATGAATGAGCTGGAATCGATTTTAGGATACGAACCTATGCGTGAGCCCGGACTTATTCGCCGCCTGGACGATAACTACTTTAAAAAAGTAGAAGCTATCGAGTTTGCCGTACAATATGACGACGGTAAAGACCCGAGAGGTATTGTAAAGGCGGACATCGTCCTCGTAGGCGTAAGCCGTACATCGAAGACGCCCCTTTCCATGTATCTCGCCAACAAGCTTTATAAGGTCGCCAATGTGCCCTTGGTACCGGAAGTGCCGGTGCCGAAAGAGGTTTATAAAAAAGATAATCGACGCCTCTTCGGTCTCGTGGCGAATTCCGAAAAACTCTACACCATTCGCGAAGAACGCCTCCGCGCCCTCGGGCTTAATTCCTCTGCAAAATACGCCAATGTAGATCGCATCGAAGAGGAAGTGGACTATTCCGTGCGTATTATGCGCGATATCGGCTGCACCATTATCGACGTATCCAACAAGGCCATTGAGGAGACGGCGGAAATCATTAACGACTACATGATGGAAAGATTTTAGGTGATCGTATGCTTTTAAGGGAGCACTGGGAACAGGTCGAAAACGCAATTCTTTCCGAAAAGGCGGCCCATGCGGCAGATTCAAAAGGACGTTTGCAAGATGAAGCGCCTTGCGAATTCAGAACATGTTATCAGCGCGATCGGGATCGCATTATTCACTCCAAGGCTTTTCGCCGCTTAAAACACAAAACCCACGTGTTTATTGCACCAGAAGGGGATCACTACCGCACCCGCTTGACCCATACGTTGGAAGTGGCGCAAATTGCGCGAACGATGGCGAGAGGCTTACGCTTAAATGAAGACCTGGTTGAGGCCATTGCGCTCGGACACGATTTGGGCCATACGCCTTTCGGTCATTCCGGAGAAGCGGTATTGGAGCAACTGAATTCGAAAGGATTCGATCACGCTAAACAAAGTTTGCGCATCGTAGATCTTTTGGAATCTAAACCCGGGCGAGAAGGTCTCAATTTAACGTGGGAAGTGCGCGACGGTATTTTACACCACTCTAAGGAGCAGAGCGCCAATCCCGCTCACACTCTGGAAGGGCAGATTATTAAATTCGCCGATCGCATCGCATATTTAAATCACGATATCGACGATTCCATACGCGCCGGCGTCCTGAAACTAGAGGATATACCAAAGGATGTGGCAGAGGTTCTCGGAACGACCCATTCCGAAAGAATAACCACCCTTGTAAAGAGCATTATCGATTATGGAATTGACGATGACGTCGTGGGAATGGACGAGGATATTTACAGCGCGATGATTTCGCTGCGGCAGTTTATGTTCCAAAATGTCTATTTCAACAAAAAGGTGAAGAGCGAAGACGGAAAAGTGGAGCGGCTCATAAAGGATCTTTATTTCTACTTTATGGAACACCGCGACGCCATTCCCAAAGAGCATCTCTTATTTGCGGAAAAACACGGTGTAAGCGACGAGGATACGGTAACAGATTACATCGCCGGCATGACCGATCGCTTCGCGATAAATCTTTGGAAAGAATTGTTTGTACCAAAAGATTGGCATACGCTTTAAAAGTGGGGTGAGGACATGGCATCGATCATCGACGACGAGATTATCGAGCGAGTAAAAAGCGAATCGGATATCGTCGAGGTCATAGGGCGTTATACAAAACTTCAAAAAAAAGGACGAAGCTATATGGGGCTGTGTCCTTTTCATGGAGAAAAGACGCCCTCTTTTTCTGTGCAACCGGAAAAAGGTTATTACCATTGCTTCGGCTGTGGCGTCGGTGGCGATGTCATTAAATTCCTCATGGAAAAAGAAGGCCTGGGCTTTATAGAGGCTGTGGAGCGTTTGGCCGGAGAGCTGAATATCGATTTAAAGCCGGCTTACCGAAATGACGAAGTGACGAAAAAGCGTGAGCGTATTGCCGCCATGAATAGGGAGGCGGCGCTGTATTACATGGGCATCCTCAGCCGCAATCCCTACGCCTTGCGTTATTTGGAAAATCGCGGCATCGGTAGAGACATGATCCTCGCTTTCGGTTTAGGTTTCGCACCGGCCGGAGGCGACCAGATTTTAAAGCATTTGTCGAATAAGGGTTATTCGGAAGAGGAAATGGTCGAGGCTAATCTCGTGTCCTACAACGAAAAGCGCAATCATTATTACGATCGCTTTCGCAATCGCATAATTTTTCCCATTATCGACACGAAATCGCGGGTCGTCGGCTTTGGAGGAAGGGTGTTGGACGATTCCTTGCCTAAGTATTTAAATTCCTCCGATACGCCTCTCTACAAAAAAAGCAGAGAGCTTTACGGCCTAAATCGCCTGATGAAAGTAAGTAATCGGGAGCGGATTTTACTGGTAGAAGGCTATATGGATGTTATTTCCCTCCACGCTCAGGGCATAGGATACGCCGTGGCAAGCCTCGGCACCTCTCTTACACAGGAACAGGCCCATATGATGAAGCGCTACGGCAAGCAGGTTTATATTTGCTACGACGGCGACAGCGCAGGGCAACGAGCCACCATGCGTGCCATCGATATTTTAATGGCGGAAGATATGCGGCCGCGCATCGTCGTTTTAGATGGTGGCCACGATCCCGACGATTACATTAGAACCTACGGGAAAATCGCCTTTGAAAGCAAAATCACTCAAGGGCTCGCCGCCACCGATTACGAAGTGACGATGCTCGAAAAAGAATACAATTTACACGACGCATCGTCTCTTTCCGATTTTTTAAATCAGGTGAGCGTCGTATTGGAAAAAATAAAGAGTCCCGTGGAGCGGGATGTCTTTGCGACGAAATACGCGGAAGCTTACGGCATTCGTCCGGAATCGTTCCGAGCGCAAATCAAAGCACAACAAGTTACGCCGAAGCCGAAAAAAGAGAAAGAGCAAAAAAATAAGAATCCTCATGGCGGTTTGTGGCTGAGATTGCTTCAGTATGCCCTGGAGGAAGAAGATTTCTATGCCATTTTACTTAAAAGAGAACAGTGGAAATATGTTTTGAGCGAAGAAGAAGGCGAACTTTTTCAACGACTTGGCGATCTCTATAAAGAAGATCTTACGGGCGATAAGCGAAAGCAACGTTTTTTTGACATGTACCCGGAATTAATTGAGGGTTTTTCGTCGCTTACAAAGGGTATGGATCTAATACAAGGCGAGGCGATTGTCAACGAACTTATCGATCGCATTTATGAAGAAGGCCTTAAGACGCGTCGGGATCAGCTTCTTAAAAATATTGAGGCGATCGAGAAAAGCGGCGAAAGTGACGGGCAGGCTCTCGAAACATTGAATCAAAGATTACTTGAACTTAATGAAATAAATACGCGACTACACGATATGGAGAAGGGGGATTTCGCTTAGATGACTAAGAGCAATGATCAAATGCACGAGTTTGATGAACATATTATGGAGAAAGATCCGGCCATTGAAAAATTATTTAAAAAAGGCGTTCAAAAGGGGAGTTTAACGACTAAAGAAGTCGTCGACGCCCTGGAAGATATCGACCTTTCCAGCGACGAAATGGACGACATTTACGCCGAATTCGAAGATCTTGACGTGAATATTTTAAAAGACGAGGATCAAGAAGAAAAAAAGATCAAGGTCGAGGATAAAAAGAAAAAAGAAAGCCCTGTACGAAGCGGCAATGTGGACGACCCGGTGCGCATGTATTTAAAAGAGATCGGGAAGATTCCCCTTTTGGAAGCCGACGAAGAAGTTGAAATCGCCAAGCGCATGGAAGAGGGAGACGAGCTTGCCAAGCGGGAACTTGCCGAGGCAAATTTGCGTCTTGTGGTCAGCATCGCCAAACGCTATGTGGGCCGCGGCATGAGCTTTTTAGATTTAATTCAAGAAGGCAATCTCGGATTAATGAAAGCCGTAGATAAATTCGACTATAAAAAAGGTTTCAAGTTCTCTACCTATGCGACCTGGTGGATTCGTCAAGCCATTACCCGCGCCATTGCCGATCAGGCACGTACGATTCGTATTCCCGTACACATGGTGGAAACCATTAATAAATTAGTAAGAGTGCAACGTCAATTGGTGCAAGATTTAGGTCGAGATCCTCAGCCGGAAGAAATCGCCGAGGAAATGGGCATTACCGTGGAAAAAGTGCGTGAAATTCAAAAAATCGCTCAAGAGCCCGTCAGTTTGGAAACGCCTATTGGGGAAGAGGAAGATTCTCACTTAGGTGATTTTATTCCCGACGACGATATTTTATCTCCTCAAGAAGCGGCGACATTTACGCTTTTAAAAGAACAATTAGGCGACGTGCTGACGACGCTTACGGAAAGAGAAAAACAGGTCCTTACCCTTCGCTTCGGCTTGGAAGACGGGCGCGCCCGTACCTTGGAAGAAGTAGGCAGGGAATTTGACGTTACCCGGGAACGGATTCGTCAAATTGAGGCAAAGGCTCTTCGTAAATTGCGCCATCCGAGTCGCAGTAAAAAACTAAAGGATTTTCTCGAATGATGCCGGAATCAAAACGCCTTCAGCGGGTGCTTGAACTGGTTGAACCCGTGGACTGCATAGGAGATATCGGCTGTGATCACGGCTATATCTCCTATGCTCTTTTAGAGGAGCATCTCGCGAAAAAAGTAATCGCAAGCGATATTTCTGCGCCCAGTTTGGAAAAAGCGAGGAGTCTTTTGTCGTCGCGATTTCCTCAAGAATCATTTAGTTTAAGAGTAGGCGATGGCCTGAAGCCCATGAAAGTGGGCGAGATGAATGCGGCCATTATTATGGGCATGGGCGGCCGATTAATTGCCGATATTTTGCAACGTGATCCGGACAAAGCGGCTGCTTTGGAGTATTTGATTTTACAACCTATGCAGGGAGCGGAAGATCTATTCGATTATTTGAACGCATCGGGTTTTGCATTACTACAATCGGATCTTGTGGAAGAGCGCGGAAAATTTTATCCCGTTCTTCTCGTGAAAAAAGGCGACGGCTCGACCATCGGCTGGAAAAGTTTTGCTCAACGAGTTGATTTTATTCCTATGGCGGAAAAAGAACTGGAAAGACTTCGCGGTGTGCGACGCGCCGTTGAAAAAAGCGGGCGGGCGGATGTCATCGAAAAAGCGCAAGACGATGTAAAGGTGTGGGAGGATTATCTTGAATACAGTAGAACTCATCAATAAATTACGAGCATGGGCGCCGGAAGAATTGCAGGAGCCTTGGGACAAAACGGGTTGGCAATTGCGATTAGGAGAGCGAGAGGTGAAAAATGTCGTCGTGGCCATGGATGTTACCCGCGATGTGGTCGATCTTGCCATGGAAAAAGGAGCGGAGCTCATCATAACCCATCATCCTTTTATTTTTTCGCCCCTGGAAATGGTAGAGGATAGGACGCTCAGAGGAAAAATGGTGTGCGATCTCATTCGCCACAACATTTCCGTCTACTCCTCCCATACATCCATGGACAAAGCAAAAGGCGGCGTGAACGATCAGTGGATCGAAAAGCTGAGCCTTCAAGACGTAACGGTACTGAGTGATGAGGAAGAGCTGGGAATTCTCGGCACGTCATCTTTAAGCTTAAAGGATCTAAAGGATATTTTCGAAAGGGAATCCATTACCGGCATTCGTTGTTACGGGCAGAAAAAAGAGCGCGTGCAGAGAGTTGCGTTTGTAGGCGGAAGCGGCGCGGATTTTATAGATGAAGCGGCGTTTAAAGGAGCCGATGTTTTAATTACTGGTGATGTGAAACATCACGACGGCCAACGAGCCTACGAAATCGGGCTTATGGTCCTGGACATCGGTCATTTTCACAGCGAAAAAGCAATTTTAGAAGCCATGGCTGCTTGGGCGGAAGACGTTTCAGACGCGACGGCTCACGTCGTCATGAACAGTCCTTTTGTCTTTGATATTTAAAGAGCCCTATGGTAAAATAAGAAGTCGAGTACGTCGGTTAACTGCGCGTATGCGAGGAAAGTCCGTGCTTCACAGAGTAAGGATGCCGGATAACGTCCGGTGGGGGCGACCCTAAGGCTAGTGCAACAGAGAGATACCGCCTGAAAAGGTAAGGGTGGAAAGGTGAGGTAAGAGCTCACCAGCGCATAGGCGACTATGCGGCTATGTAAACCCCATCCGAAGCAAGACCAAAGTGGATTAAAGGCGATTACTCGTCGCCTCCGGATAGGTAGGTCGCTAGAGCCTCCGGTGACGGAAGGTCCAGATAGATAGTTAACGAATACAAAACACGGCTTATAGACGTAGTCGACAAGAGCGGAGAATCCTCCGCTTTTTTTGTACATATTTCAAAGGAGTGTGGGATGAAAAAAATACTGCTTGTTTTTATGCTGCTCTTTATGTTATCGGGATGTGCACCGGAGGAGAAAAGCTCTCCACAAAAAACGGCACAGCAACCGGTTCAACGAGTCGATATTCTTGCCCTGGGAGACTTCATGCTCCATCATCCGCAATTACGTGCGGCAGAAAAAAATGGCGGTTATGATTTTAAGCCTATCTTTCGCTATTTAACGCCCTATATTCAAGAGGCGGATATTGCCATGATTAATCTCGAAACGACGCTCACCGACGGCTCCAAGGGCTATACGACCTATCCTGTATTCTCTTCCCCTAAAGAGGCGGCCCGCGATTTTAAAGACGTGGGATTTGATATTATCTCCACCGCCAACAATCATAGTTACGATAAAGTAATGGACGGAGTGGAAAGCACCTATCACTATTTAAAAGAAGCCGGCCTCGATGTCATGGGTACGCAAATAGAAGACACGCCTCCTTTAATAAAAGAGGTTAACGGCATAAAGTTGGGTTTTATCTGCTATACTTACGGACTTAATGGCTTCGATAATCTTTTGAAAAATAGCGACAAGCCCTTTGCCGTCAGTATTTTTTCCGAAGAAAAGGTGGAAAATGATATTCGCTACTTAAAAGAAAAAGGCGTAGATGCTATAATTTGTTATATACACTGGGGCGAAGAGTATCGCAAAGAGCCTACCGATCTACAAAGAGCGCAAGCTCGTTTTTTAGCAGAACGCGGCGTGGCGCTTATACTGGGATCCCATCCCCACGTTCCTCAAGGGGTGGATAATGTGGTGACGAAAGATGGAAAAACTTTTGTCGCCTATTCCATGGGGAACTTCGTATCCAATCAAAGACGGGAATATATGAATCGCCGCGATGTAGAAACCGGGCAGATGGTACGCGCATCCATTATCAAAGACGACAAGGGAACGCGCGTGGAAAGCTTTGAGCCTTTGGCCCTCTATGTCGACAAATATACTGCAGGCGGTCTTCATTTTGAGGTGATTCCCGTGGTTTACGCTCTTACAGGGGAAATGCCTGTAGAGCGTATCGACAACATCCGCGGCCGCTTAGAAGAAGCGGAGCGCGAACATGAAAAACGTATCGATCCGAATTTAGTGATTCAGATGAAGAAGGAAAGGAATGAACATGAAGAAAAATAAATGGGGGAGCATCGCACTGTGCAGCTTGGCTCTCGTAACCGGTTTAACGCAAGTAGCCTATGCATCGTCTTTTACCGATGTTCCCGATACCCATTGGGCGCGGCCCTATATTGAAGAATTGACGTCTGCCGGCGTCTTAAAAGGATTCCCCGACGGTACTTTTAAGCCCAACGATCCCGTTTCCTTATCCGAAACGTTCTCTCTTATTAAGGGAATTAAAAATCCTACAGAAGGGGAACTGCGACAAGCCGTACTTTCCTACGGCAATATCGTACGCCGCGCAGGTGTAGAAAATTGGGCGTATGAGGCTGCAGCTTACGCCTTGGAGCAACGGGTCATCACCGAAAAACAAATGATGGATGCGAGTAAGGCGGGTGCTTTTGCACAACCGAAAAAAAGCTGTCCGACGAGAAGACAAATTGCCTCTTATTACGCTCGCGCCCTTCGCATACCTCGCAATACCGACTTCAGCATATTAAAACTTGCCGATCTCGACGCATTAGGTACCATCGGCGACCAGTTCGATCAACCGGTGCCCGTGGCGGAATATGTGGCAGCTCTTGTGAAGATTAATGTCTTGGCGCCGGAGGGAAGCGACGGAAAATTCGAAGGTGATCGCCCCATCCGCAGAAGCGAAATGGCGAGAATTACAAAAGCCGCCAAAGATTACACGCCGCCCGTACGTAAAAAACGCCACGTCGTCATTTACACTCGCGACGATTGCAATTACTGCAACATGGCGAAAGCATTTTTAACCGACACTTTAAAATCTGCCTATGTGGAAAAGAACGTGGGTATCGACGAAAAAGCCTTGGAAGAATTTCAGTCGAAAGGCTACCGTTCTCTTCCTATGATCGAAGTAGACGGAAAAGTAGTGGAAGGCTTCAGCCCCTTTAAACTCATGAGTGTATTTGAAAGTGAATAAAGAGGGAGTCCCCGCGGAAAAACCGTGGGGATTTTTTGTGAGAATTTGTTAAAATAGAACAAGCTGTGTTTGAAAGGAGACGGAATGAAACAATTTAACAAACCGGTGATATTATTTCTCGCCGTCGTGATGTTGCTGACGCCAACGGCGAGTTTTGCGGCGAAAGCGCCGAATATCAGCGCAAAGGGCGCCATCGTTATGGATTACGACACGGGACAAATACTTTACGAAAAAAACGGAGACAAACCCTTTTCCGCCGCGTCCATGACCAAAGTCATGACTGCTTTTTTAGTACTGGATGCTATTCGCAGCGGCGACATCACGTGGGATACCATGATTCCCATTTCGGACAATGCGCGCACCAAATCCTCTTGGGATAAAACAAATTTCGACGACGAAGAGCGACTAGGCGATTTGTTCGAGCCCTTTTTAGTCAAGAGCAACAATCAAATGGGCATCGCCATAGGGGAATATTTAGGCGGCGGATCGGAGGAACAATTTGCCGAGCTGATGAATGAAAAGGCGAAAACTCTGGGCATCGATGCCTACTACACCGAGCCGAACGGGCTCAAACCTAATCGCGTCACGCCGAGAGCACAGGCCCTTTTAACCCGCGCCATTATTCGCGAATACCCGGAAATTCTCAATACCACATCGAAACATCAAGTACTTTATAAAGACCAGGTGTACCGCTCGACCAATCGATTTTACAGAAACTTCCGCCATTTTGAAGGAATCAACGGTTTTAAAACGGGCACCACATCCTTTGCAGGCCAATGTTTGACGGCGACTTACACGAAAAAAGGGCGCCATTTAATTTCCGTGGTCATGGGCTCCAAGGGAAAAGATCAGCGCTACTACGACACCATGGCTATTTTAAATTACGTTATGAACTTTTACACCACCTCCTCGTGGGCGAATCAGGTGCCGGAGCGTGCAGAACATGAGGGAATGAATACGGCGGCATACAGACATCTTTCCAGTTTTCAGGGAAGAGAACCCATGAGCCGCGGCGAGTTTACCCTCTTAATGGCCCTCGCCATGAAACTGCCGGTCCACGACGGGGAAACGGGCTTTAGGGATGTTTCAGACGATGCCTATTACAAAAATGCCGTCGGGGCGGCGAAAAGCGCCGGCCTGATCGATGGATACGGCGACGGAACATTCCGCCCGGATCAGTTGATAACTCGGGAAGAAATGGCGCGCATCGTCTACGTCGCCATGAAATACGACGATCGTGTGATGCGCCTGCCCTTTAAAGACAGAGAAAAAATACACCCCGTCTATCGAAAAGCCGTGGCGGGATTGACGGCTCGAAAAATACTACACGGACGAAGCGGCAATGTCTTCGATCCAAAAGGAACGGCGAGCCGAGAAGAAGCCACGCTGATGATGTTAAACCTTAAGAGCCACCTCCATTAAAACAAATTCATAGAAAATGAAATAACATACCCTCCTTATCGGAAATAACGATAGGGAGGGTGTGTTATTTTAAAATGTTAAAATAACAATTAAAAATAAAGAATGAAAATAAAATAACGGCCATGAAACGAAAACAATTAACATATAAAGGAAAAACTAATATATATTTACCGTAAATCTGACGATAAACATTAAAAACAGGTGTTGATAATAGATATCGAATTGATATAATGAACTCCATAGGGGTTATACCTATGACAACTTTGGAGTATATCAGTTACGAAAAATAGATAGATAACGGATGATCGACAAAGCGTCATATGAATTTAATGAAGAATGAAGGAGGAATAATGAATCATAAGAATCAGCAACCGCATTACGGTATGCGAAAACTATCTGTCGGATTTGTCTCATGCCTTTTGGGATTTTCTATGGTGGCGGGTCTGTTACCGACAAATGTTTATGCTCTGTCTGAAAGCAAAGGAGAAGAATACAGTACAAATATGGCAACTCAGGCAATTGTTTATCAGTCGATGAACCACCGCCATGTAGATACTAAGTCTTCAGCTTCTTCAGATACGGAAAAAGAGATAAAAAATTCTCTTGAATACAATCAGAAAAAATGTAGTATAAAGTGGAAAAGATTAAAAAAAACCGTTAGCGATATTGATGGCATTTCTATTAACGGAAGATCATTAAGAAAAGGGAGTTCGGATGAATATCTGCGTGAAGGATATTACTTTTACGAAAAAGGAAAAATCTATATAAACCCCGGCCTTACATTGGGTGATAAGGTCGAAATTAAGGTCAAGGGAAAAAATCATAACTTCGAGTATAAACAAGGGAGATTGTATCCGTTTCAAAAGCCTCAAGCTGAGGGAATGCCGGAATACATGATATCCAGTGATGGTTATGGAAAATTTGTATGGAAACTAGTTGAAAGAAAAACCGTAGATGGCCTTTCGATTAATGGAAATTCATTTAGAAAAGTAGAAAAGTATAAATATTTAAAAGGCGGAAGATTTTATCAAGAAAACGATAGAATATATTTCAGTCCGCGTTTAAAGGGAAATGCAAACATAGACATTAAGATTGGGAATAAAACCTATAAGTTTACCCTGAAAGATGGGGTGGTAAAGCCTCGCCAAAACTCTCAAACCGACGTGGATGCAACATCTGAGGCTACACAAAAATACGAATCATCAAGAAATGGTTATGGAAAAATCACCTGGGACTTATTTACAAAAGTCCATATAGAGGCAATTTCAATGAACAATAGACATTTAAATAGAGTGAACGACGACAAAGATCTATCGGATGGACATTACTATTTAAATGGAAAAACGATGTATATCAGACCTCGTCTACGTAATGGCGATGAGATTAATATTAAAATCGAAAGAGAATTTATTAAACTAAGGTATAATGATGGAAAATTGGACATTCTTTTTGTAATTAAAAAGCCAAAAGACAAAATAAAAGTCGGAAATATAAAAGAGCTTACGAGAAAAGAAAAAGAGAAGATACTAAGTGAAATTAAGAAATTAAATCCCAAAGCTACTGTAACTTTTAATCCGGAAGATAAGCCAGAATATGCAATGTTATATTTTTCAAACAATAGTCGAGGAGCTATCAGATTATTAGATATACTTGTTGAAGAAGAAAAAACTGATCTAACTAACGTGAAAGAAGAAGCCAAAGCCACCATCGATTTGTTGGATGAACTGACGAAAGACGAAAAAACCGAAGCTAAAACATCCATTGACGATGCGAAGGATAAAGATGCCGTCGACAAAGTATTAGAGCAAGCCCAACAAACCAATACAGACCGTGCAAATGCGAAAGATGCCTTAAAACAAGCAAAAGAAGCAGCGAAGAAAGAAGTAGAAAACCTACCCTATCTTAGTAAACAAACGAAAGACGATTTTAAAGACCAAATCGAGAAGGCTACGACCAAAGGCGAAGTAGACGACATCGTGGTTAAAGCGAAAGAGCAAAACGCCGAAGCCAAAAAAGCCTTAGATGAAAAGAAAGAATCAGGGAAAAAAGAAATAGATAACCTTCCCAACCTCAATGAGGACGAAAAGAAAGGCTTTAAGAATCAAATCGATCAAGCATCGGATCAAGGTACGGTCGATAAAATCGTCAATGATGCCAAAGCCAAAGCGGAAGACGCCTTAAAACAAGCAAAAGAAGCAGCGAAGAA
>NZ_KQ960172.1:3942-86010 GCF_001553115.1 Aedoeadaptatus coxii | reverse complement strand
GTGGTTAAAGCGAAAGAGCAAAACGCCGAAGCGGAAAAAGCCTTAAATGAAAAGAAAAAGTCCGGTAAGAATGACATCGATAACCTTCCCAATCTCAATGAGAAAGAGAAAAAAGACTTTAAGAATCAAATCGATCAAGCATCGGACCAAGGTACGGTGGATAAAATTGTAAATGAGGCCAAAGAGAAAAATAAAAAGTCCATGGAAGACGAAGATCTTGCCGATCGCGACGAGGTTACAAAGGCCAAGGAAGAACTTCGAACGTATATGAACTCTATGGATGAAAAAGTTCTCGACAACGTATCTATTGAATTTAAGGGTAATGATAGAAAAGAGGCGAAGGAGGCCGTTCAAAGGGCAAAAGATTTATTAGCAAAAGAAAAGATTACGAAAGATGAATTGAAATTTATCAAAAGTATTCCATATAGAGAAGTCGACGGAAAGAAATCCGGCCTTTTTAGAAAGTATACGAAAAAAGCCCTTGTCAACTATAAGGTGGAAGGGGAAAGAGATCAGATCAATCCTCACAACAACAAGAAATATGTCGCCTTAAAGAATAATGAAATTAAGATTCAGTCGAATTTAAAAGGTGCCGGAAAGTACGGTGAGAATGAGAAAGCTTTCTTTAAGCTGAATTACGTCACGAATGAGCAATATGCGGCCCATAATAACGTAGCTAAGCCGATGGCGGTAAGCTTCCGTTCGGCACGAATTGATGTGGAATCGACTGCGACACCGAAATACGATAAGCAAGAGCTTCCTAAGGATGACTATACGGTGACACCGGAAGATGGCGGCTATAAAATTACTATTCTTAAGCTACCTGAAGGGGTTAAGTATGTGAAGCCCATTGTTTATGTGAAGTTTGCAAATAAGACTTATTTTGAAAATGGAGACATGGTGGCTGTTACTGCAGCTGTAGAACCTAATTCGGAAGATCAAACTCCCGGCGATCAAACTCCGGGCGGTCAAACCCCCGGTGGTCAAACTCCCGGTGGCCAAACCCCGGGCGGTCAAACTCCGGGCGGTCAAACTCCCGGTGATCAAACTCCGGGCGGTCAAACTCCGGGCGGCCAAACCCCCGGTGGTCAAACCCCGGGTGGTCAAACTCCGGGCGGTCAAACTCCGGGCGGTCAAACCCCCGGTGGTCAAACTCCGGGTGGTCAAACTCCGGGCGGCCAAACTCCGGTGATCCCCTCAAAACCGGACGTCAGCCATGAAAGTGGCTCTTCATCGACGGATTCGGGCTATATTTTCCTTGAACCGGTAGCAACGGTTCAAAGAGAATCGAGTAAACCGTCAGAACCTACTAACCAAGCGGAAGCACCTAAAGCAAAACACGGCGCATATATTTACGGATACGGGGATGATTGTTTCCGTCCTAACGGAAAGATCAGCCGTGCAGAAGCGGCTTCTATGATTGCGTATTTGGCCGGATTGGATATGAACCAAAAGGATAAAGCAAACTTTGCGGATACGCCGAGTGCATGGTATAATGCGGCAATCAATGCCATGGTGAAGAATAACTTGATGTTGGCAGATAAGAACGGTAATTTCCGTCCGAATGAGCCGATCACGCGGGCGGAGTTTGCGCGAGCTTTAGCCGGTATTGATAAGAAATCGGATCGCGTAGCATCGTTTACCGATGTGAAAGGCCATGAATTTGAAGACGCTATTAATCAAGCGTTTGGAAACGGCCATATTGTCGGTTATCCCGATGGAACCTTTAGACCCGACGGCGCCATCACAAGGGCAGAGGCCGTTACCATTTTGAATCATTACGATGGACGATCTATGGATAAACAGGATCTGCAAAAGATCAGAATGAACTTTAAGTCCTTTAAGGATGTAGAGGAACGCCACTGGGCTTACGTTCAAATTTTGCTGGCAGCGAATAATTTCCAAGAAATGAAAGATGCCTTAGGAAATAGATAATGATGTAGAGAATCTCCGATCTATCTTGTCTTTTATAAAATGGACACAGTGTTTGCTGTGTCCATTTTCTTTGTTTTATGTAGCCATTAAAAAAGCATCTACTCGAGGGTAGATGCTTTTGCTTTATGATTGTAAGATCGCTTCCTGTATGGCTTTTTTAGCGTCTAAATAGTCTTGTGACGCTAAGAAATCGCTCCGATCACCATCGGGTACGCGGTAGCTGAAGCCGATGGTTTTAAGGGAGGGTGAGAGCACGTGGATGTGATCGCTCATGCGGAGGGCTTCGTCGATGTCATGGGTAATGAAAATGGTGGTGAGGTGGTATTTTTCTTTGATCCCCATATACCAATCCTGCAATTTCATTTTGGTAATGGCATCGAGCCGGGAGAAGGGTTCGTCTAAAAGTACGAGTTCTTTGGAAAATAAGATGGTTCTCAAAAAGGCCGCCCGCTGTGCCATGCCGCCGCTAAGGGCGGAAGGGTATTTCATTTCTGTGCCTTCCAGGCCGAACTCAGAGAAGTATTGCGCGGCTTCTTTCCGCGCGTCTTCTTTGCTCGTGCCTTTTAATCGTAGGGGAAGGGACACATTGTCGATGATTTTCAAGTGCTTTAAGAGCAAATCTTTTTGTAGCATATAGGCCACGTGGCCGGGTTTGGCGGTAATATCTTCATCGAGCAAGGTGACGGTGCCTTTATCGGGGCGATCTAAGCCTGCCAGTATATTAAAGAGCGTGGTTTTTCCGCTGCCGCTTTGCCCTAAGAGGGTGACGATTTTGGAACGTTCCACTTCCAGGTTTAAATCTTTTAAAATGATCTGATCGCCGAAGGAACGGTTAATGTCGGTGGCTTTTAAAAGCACATTATTGGGGCAGGTAGTCATTGCTGAAACCGAAGTTTTCGGGGATCGGTTGGTCGATTAGTTTGTTGTCGGCGAGCCATTTGTAGAATTTATTCCAACGCGCGCCATCGATAACGCCGAAACGATCGGCATCGGCGATGTATTGCTTGGAAAGATATTCTTGGCTCTTTTTAACGAATTCTTTTTTGCCTTCCAGTTCCGGAGCGGATTTCAATAGAATATCGGCGGCTTCTTCCGGATGTTCGGCGGCGTAGGTGTAGCCTTTGCTAATGGCTGCTAAGGCTTTTTTAGCTGTTTCGCTATTGTTTTTCAGGAAGTCGTTATTGGCGACGAGAATGGGGCTGTAGTAATCGAATTCGGGGTGTGAATCGATAAAGGGAATGAAATTGGTTTGTAAGCCTGCGTTTTCAGCAGCGATGCCATCCCATCCGTAGTAAACCCAAACGGAATCTACATTGCTCTTTAAACCGGCGACGATGTCGGTGACGTTGGAGGGAATAAGTTCCACTTTGTCGAAGTTACCGCCGTCGTCGTTAACTAATGTTTTCATCATGCCGAGTTCGATGGGCATGTTCCATGTGGCGTAGCTGTGGCCGGTTAATTTGCCCATTCTGTCGATGCCTTTATCTTTTAAGCTCAACAGACCGGATGTGTTGTGTTGCACGAGGGCAGCTACAGCGGTAACGGGAAGGGGGGTATCTTTTGCCCAGGATGCGGCGATGGTATCTTGGAAGGTTACGGCGAATTCGCCGCCGCCACTGGCGACGAGGCCTTCCGCTCCACCTTCCGGCGGTTGAAGGATTTCAAGATCGATGCCGGCTTCGTCAAAGTAGCCTTTTTCTTTCGCCACATAAATTCCCGTGTGGTTGGTGTTGGGGGTCCAGTCTAAGACGAGACGTACTTTCTGTTTATCGCCGCTTGCAGATTGTTTCGGTGCGCCGCAGGCGGTTAGCATAACGAGTGCCAATAAAATGGGTAGTATTTTTTTCATCATAAACTCCTATCGTTCGGTTTGTTTCCAGGGCATGGCTTTATACTGCAGATAATTGACAAAGGCCATTAGAAGCAAACTGAGCAGTGAAATTAAAAAGATAACGGCGAACATGCGATCGTAACTATAGGCATTTTTCACGCGTGTCATGTAGACACCGAGACCTTGAAAGCCGCCGAGCCATTCGGCAATGACGGCGCCGACGACTGAGTAGGAGGCGGATATTTTTAAGGCGGAGAAAAAGCCTTCCATTGCGTTGGGAAGCTTGACGTAAAAGAAAAGTTCCACATCGCGAGCGCCCATAGCTTTCATAAGGCGAATCTCGTCGGGATCGGCGGACGCAAATCCCTGGTAAAGGTTCACTGCCATGGGGAAGAAGGTTACGATAACGATAAGGACAATTTTCGGCGCCATGCCATAGCCCATCCAGAGGACGAGCAAGGGCGCAATGGCCACTGTCGGCACGGTTTGGGTCAGGATTAGAATCGGATAGAGCGCATCGCGAATGAAAGGGGTACGCTCCATTAAGAAGGCGCAAATGAATCCCGAAAGTATACCGAACAAAAGTCCGAGGGCCGCCTCGAGAAGGGTAATGCGGGAGTGCATCATGAGCTGTGGAAAATCAGCAATGAATGCGCGCACAACGTCTATTGGCGAGGGGAGTAAATAGGCGGGAAGCAAGCCTGATGTGGATAAAATTTGCCACAAAAGGAGTAATAATACAATAAAGAGGCTTCCTCTAAAAACTTTACTGATATTTGCCGATTTTTTCATCGATACTTAAAATAGATTCTTTGCCGTGACTGAGTTTGACATAGCAGTACACGGAGTCGGCGCCTTCTTCCATAACTTTAGCTTCACATTTTCTTAAAAGTTCGATGATCTCGTCCATGGAATCGCCTTCTACTGTCGTTTCAAAAGGTGCGACTACGTAGTGGAGTCCGCTGTCTTGGATCACCTTAATGACTTCATCGACTATACGAACTACTTCTTTTGTGCCGCCTTGACAAACGGGCAAAACTTGAATGGCCATACTAGCTTTCATAATATCTCCTTTCACAAAAAAAGCCGACGCGTTTGCACGCATCGGCTTATTCCTTTTACAGCATTATCTGTACAAGTTCACAGGGTTGAGTTTCACTCTCTCAGCAATGCGCACCCCTATACGCCCTTATTATACCTTATAGGAAGAGAATATGAAAGGATTCTAGACACAGGCATTATAAATGGCACGAATTGCTTTTTCCGCTTCGTTGTCGATGACGCCGACGATAATGTTCATTTCGCTGGCACCTTGAACGATGACGCGGATATTCACTTTAGCATCGGCGAGGGCTTTAAAGATAAGGGCGCTCATACCGATTTTGTTTTTCATGTTGCGGCCGACGACGGTAATCAATGTAATGTTATGATCTACCGTAATGCGATCGGCGTCGGTAAAAGTTTGAAGTTCGGCGATTAATTGATCGGTTTTATTTTTCAAATACTTACTGGCGATTACCAGCGAAATGGAATCGATAGAAGAGGGCATGTGCTCCAGATAAATATCGTTGGCTTCCAAAACGGAAAATACTTTGCGATGGAAACCGAGATCGCGATTCATGCGCAGTTTTTCGAGATTGATTACATCGAAGCCCTTGCGACATGCGATACCTGTAATAGAGCTTTCGTTTTCTTCCAAGGGAACGTCGGCCATAATGCAGGAGCCTTCTTCATCTTTGGCGTTGGTATTTCGAATGACGACGGGAATGTTTTTTTCGATAACGGGGAACATGGCCTCGTCGTGCATGACTTTGGCGCCACTGTAAGAAAGTTCGCGAAGTTCTTCGTAAGAAATATTGCGAATTTTTTTCGGATGGGGCACGATGTTCGGATCCACAGCCAAAAGGCCGGAGACATCGGTCCAGTTTTCGTAAAGATCGGCGTGAACGCCGCGGGCTACGATGGATCCCGAAAGATCGCTGCCGCCGCGGCTGAAGGTGACGATTTTTCCTGAAGGGGTCGCCCCGTAAAAACCGGGAACGACGGTCCGTTCATGTTTTTTCGCCATAGCTTCAATGGCCTTGTAACTTGCCTTTTCATCCCACAAGCCGTTTTCATCGAAGCGAATCACATCTTTGGCGTCGACAAAGTCGTAGCCTAAATAGGCGGCTAAAATTTTGCCGTTTAAATATTCGCCTCTGGAAAGAACGTAACTTTTGCTGACTTTTTCTGCGGAAATAGTATTTAAAATATCGTCAAGTTCTCCCTTTAAGTCAAAATCAATGCCGATCCCTTCGATGATTTCCGTGTAGCGGTCTTCGATCATCTTCATTACTTCTACGGGAGAAAGGTGGTGAACGGCCATATTATATAAAAGAATAAGCAAATCCGTCACTTTTTGGTCGCCGCTTTTATTTTTTCCGGGCGCCGAGGGAATTATGTATTGCCTGTTCGGATCGCTTTCGATAATGTCTTTAACTTTAAAAAATTGTTCACTGCTTGCCAGGGATGAGCCCCCGAATTTACACACTATGGACATAAGTTCCTCCTTTAAATTGTCTTACCCTATTTTAATTTTTTTTACGAAAAAGTACAAGGAAGAATAAAAAAAGAACCGCCGAAGCGGTTCTCGTTTATGCAAAGGTAGATGTTAGGATATTCATAATAATCCAGAAAAGTTTTGCCAGCAAATCGAAGCTGATAAAAATAATTCCGTACCACGCCATAAACTCAAATGTGTTTTTCTTAGGCAAAATGCGTTGCGCCGAGGATACGGCGAGGAAAATAACCCAAGCGTACATAAGAATACTTAAGAGAATATGAGGCGTTACCGAACCCAGTACCGTTCTGCCCATGGCAAAAGAGGAGGGGAGAATGAAGAAAAAGACGGTAACGGGGATTAAATATAAGATCCAGTGGAGCAGATTATCCACTGTACGTGCCTTAAGATCATCTTCGACACAGGTGTTGCGGCGCGCCACATTGTTGGCGAAGTAGAACGTAAACAATGTGAGGAAGACTTTTAAAACGATAAACAACAGTGGTAAGAAGACGATCCGCCGAAAAGCGAAAAAGACGGGAAGGGCACTAATTAAAATGCCGATGCCGAAGAGGCCGCGAAGTCCTTGTTCGCCTTTGGCGAGCACGCGATTGCGCGCCATTTCAAGTTTAGCCGCCGCCTTGCTTACTTCAAAGAGTTCGCCGATTTGATCCATATGGTATTTATCGTGATGATTCGGAGAATCTTTTTTCTCGGAAGTTTCTTTTTGTTTGCCTTGGGAGCGTTTCAAGTCTGTGAGCATATGTTTTAAACTTGCCAGGGGAGAAATGCGAGGCGATTTGGTTTTTTCGTCACTTTCCAACGCCATATCCTGAAGGGCCTCATCGTGAGCATCTTCGGGAATAATGGTTTCCTTCCCGTCTTCATGTCGGGTTAAGTCGATCACCGTCTCATCGGGTTCAACTTTTCCGGAGGGATCATCGCCGGAATGTTTTACCTCGTCAACTCTGTCTATTTCTTTTTCGCCGGAAGCAACAAAAGCTTCGTGGGCAATGGGTTCATCGTCTTTTTTATCTCGGGAGAAGAAAGAGGAGAGCACACCTTTTGGCGTCATTTTTTCCTCATTTTTTTCGTGTTCCTGAGCATCTAAAATTTCGTTGACCTTTTTATTAAGGGTGCTGACCTCGCCGGTTTGAGCGAAGCGATCGTCTTCCACATCTTGTGAAATCCGAAGATTATCGTCTTCGTCAGCAGAGAGGGCAGCTTCTTCATGCTCTAAACGCTCGGCCATGTCGCCGAAGACGGAGTAGGGGTTATCCTCTTCGTCGATAAAGCTCTTCCAAATAGAAGAAAAGCTCTTTTTCTTTTTCGGCTCTTTTTCCGGTACCGCTTCGAAAGCATCCTGCGGAATGACAGTTTCTTTCTTTTTTTGCGAATCTTTTTGCTTCTTAGCTTCGCTTTTTTTAAATTTATCTTCCTGTTTTTTTATACCCGTCAGGGTTTCGTGTTTTTTAATACTTTCTCCGACCTTGGTGTCTACCTTGTTCATGTAGGACTTTATGTATTCACCATTGTCAGGATCGGAGGAATAGGCAACTTTTGTGTCGCCACCTGATCCCTTGGAGCGATCAAAGGTAAGATCAGGGGAGGAATTTTTAAAATTCTTTTCGAAAAGCTTTTTGGCCTCTGCTTGGTTGGCACCACATAAGTGACAAAACTTAGCACCTTCTACAAGCTCTTCGCCACATTGAAAACAATACAATACAAGTCCTCCTTCATCGTCTGTTACCTCTGATTATACCATAAGAGCAGAAGGTTTTAAGAATGGGATCATAAAAAAAGCTCCGGAAGACCGGAGCTTTTTCTAAACCCAATGATCGATTATTTTGCTTCTTCAGCGTTTTTAGCGTTGTCAGCAGCGTTTTTAGCGTTGTCAGCAGCTTTTTCTGCGTTAGCAGCGTTTTGTTGTTTGTTAGCAGCTTCGTTGGTTGCTTTGTTAGCTTCGTTTTGAGCTTCAGCAGCAGCTTTGTTAGCGTTGTTTGCAGCGTTTTCAGCTTCTTCAGCTTTGGGTTGGCAAGCAACAAGGCCGAACATAAGGGTACCTACTGCCATTGCGCTAGCGATTTTCTTTAAGTTTTTCATTTCAAATCCTCCTAAAAGATTCATAACATTGATTTATCTGCATTATAGAATCCGAATGTGAAAGAATGGTGATTATCTTGTTAAAGTTTTCTGGTGAAACGCGAATAAACTATCGTAGAATCATCGTGAAAAGAGAAAGGGGTTTAGGTTATACTAATGGTGGAGGCGATTATGCAAGCTTTATATAGAAGGTATCGACCGCGAACTTTTGACGAAGTCGTCGGCCAGGAAACCACCATTACCGCTTTAAAAAATCAACTATCGGAAGGGCGCGTTCATCACGCGTATTTGTTTTCGGGCACACGGGGCACGGGGAAAACATCTGTGGCGAAAATTTTTGCCCGCGCCGTGAACTGTTTAGATCCTCACGAAGGTAATCCCTGTAATGAATGCGAAGTCTGTCGCGGCATATTAGAGGAAACATTATTCGACGTTATGGAAATCGACGCGGCGAGCAACAATTCCGTGGATGATATTCGTGAAATCAAGGAAAATGTAGCGTATCCACCTGCCCTTGCTAAGAAAAAAGTTTATATTATCGACGAAGTCCATATGTTAAGTAAGGGCGCTTTTAATGCCCTTCTTAAAATTTTAGAGGAGCCGCCGTCTCATGCGCTCTTTATTTTGGCGACGACGGAACCTGAAAAAATTCCTGCCACCATTCTTTCTCGTTCCCAGCGTTTTACATTTTTACGTCTTCGAGACGAGGAAATAGTAGGAGAACTTTCCCGAATACTTGATGAAGAAAAACGGGAGTACACGGAAGATGCTCTTAAAATTATTGCCGCACATAGTGACGGCTCTATGCGCGACAGTCTTTCGATTTTAGATCAAATCATTTCCCTTTCAGGAGAAAAAATCGACGGGGAGATGGTGCGAAAAAGTTTGGGTCTTACGGAACACGAGGGGATTTTTAGAATGGTTGACGGCATTTTATCTCGCGATCCGAGACCGGTCATGGATGCAATCGATCAAAGTTACCGTAACGGACGGAATTTTCAACTGTTACTAGACGGGCTCATTACCTATTTCAGAGATCTTTTATTTTATCGCTATGCCGAGGAAGTACCGGGGCAATTGACTGAAGATGAAGCCCGCACTTTTACGGAACAGGCCAATGCAGTGGAAGAATCTCTGGCTTTTCGTACTATCGATCTTTTGCAAAAGGGAAGAGAGAGTTTTAAGTACACGCCCAATCAAAAGATCGTTATGGAACTTCTCCTTTTAAAGGCCCTTCGTTTAGAGGATGCCGACATTTCGGAGCCGCCGGTGCGCGATGAAAAGCCGAAGAGAAAAGCACCCGTCTTAAAAGGAAAAGCATCACCTCTTAAGGAAACGGAGAAAAAGCCGGTGAAGCCTGCGGAAAATTCCGTAGATGAAAAGGGGTCGCCTTCTCCCGCTTTGAGGGAGGAAGAGGATCATGCTATAATGAAGGATGATCAAATCGACGATTCCACGTGGCAACAATACGTACAATCGGTGCAGGCGAAAAGCGTGGCCTGCGGTGCGCTGTTGAAAGATGTTGCCGGCATTTCCGCCGAAAATAAGGCGCTGTTTATTCGCTATGCCCCTTCTTTTGCATTTCATTTGAAGATGCTTAAATCGGAGGTTAATTTTAAGATCTTAGAAGAGGCGGCGCGTGACGTTTTAGGCGATGAGTGGTCGGTAGTAGTTGAAGATATGAAGGCGGAAGACGATCCCGTATTGGAATCGATGAAGCGAGTGTTTAAAGATACACCTATTGAACTGGAATAAGGAGGCATTATGGCTAAAGGATTCCCCAACATGGGCGGAAAAAACATGAACAATATGATGAAACAAGTCCAAAAGCTGCAAAAAGATATGGAAAAAATGCAGGCGGATTTGGACAAACAAGAATTTGAATCTTCTGCCGGCGGCGGCGTCGTTACGGCGAAAGTGAACGGCAAGCAAGAGCTTATCGATTTAACCATCGATCCCGACGTCCTTGATCCGGACGACGTGGAAACGCTTGAAGACTTAATTCTCGTGGCCATTCAAGGCGCCATGAATGCGGCAAAGGAAAAAACGGAAGGCGAAATGTCGCGCTTGACGGGCGGTTTGAATATTCCGGGGATGTTTTAATGATGGATCGACCTCTGGAAGAGCTTATTTATCGCCTTTCCAGACTTCCCGGCATCGGTACGAAAACGGCGAGGCGACTCAGCTACTTTATTTTAGAATCGGACGAAGACGAAGTAAAAAAATTGGCAGAGGCCATTATAGATGCTCGCGAGCATATTTCGGAATGTAGTATTTGCCACGATTATACCGATCGCGATCCCTGTCCTATTTGCAGAAGCGATAGGAGAGATCACTCCGTGGTGTGCGTGGTGCAACGTCCCCAGGATGTTCAAGTCATGGAGCAGACGGGTAAATACAACGGATTGTATCACGTGTTACACGGCGTCATCGTGCCCGAGCGGGGGATTCTTCCAACCGATCTCAGGATTAAAGAACTTCTGGAGCGCTTGAAAAACGAGGACATCAAGGAAGTGATTCTCGCCACAAACCCGACGAAAGACGGCGACACCACGGCTCGCTACATTGCGAAGATGCTTTCCAATGTAGAGGGCATTCGCGTCTCCCGCATCGCCCACGGCATTCCCGTCGGCGGCGATTTGGAATACTACGATAATTTAACGGTGGCGACGGCTTTACAACATCGCACGGATTTTAAAGAGCAATAAAAAACTCGACGGTAACACGTCGAGCTTTTTGCTTATTTAACGAAATTTGTAAAGTCTTTGGTAATGTCCACATGACCCATTAAGGTATCGGCAGGTTTGCCGTTGACTGTAAAGGATACGGATTTAATACCGTCTACGGAGAGCAAACTGTTGACGATGGAGGAGACGAGCACGTCTTCTTCCAACGAACCGCCGTGTACATCGCCGGAGATATCGACGATAGCCTTCGATCCGTCTAAAGTGGATTTCGAGTAATCGAATTTATCGAGGCCGGTAGAATCGGCACCTTTGGCTTTGGGGGAAGCGGCGAGGGCATCTAAAACCTTGACGACGACTTTTTCCTTGTCGCTTTCGATTTCCGTTTTTTGTGTTACGGTTTTATTTTCTTCATTGCCGTTAACAATATAATCTTCTGAAGGGTACACGAGGCTTACTTTATACGTTTTAGCTTCGTCTTTTTTTGCGTTTTCCTTATTGGAATTTTCTTTTCCTTCCTTGTCTTTGGCGTCGGCATTATTTTTTGCTTCCTGATTTAATTCATTGGAAGTTTTTTGTGTTTCCACAACTTCGACAGGTTTGTTTCCTCCATCTTCCGCTTTGGCGCCTTTGGCACATGCCGTGGCAAATAGGCAGAGAGAAAGAGAAAGTCCTATGAGTGTTATTTTCTTCGTTGTATTCATATGAGCCTCCTTGTAGATCTTTAGTATTCTTATTTTACCATAGGATGAGGAAATGAACGTAACGACTCTATGACATTACAATTTTCATTACTTTGTTTATACTTTTACCCGAAAGTTTAAGAACTCCATAAATTTTATAAAAAGAATGTGCGAGTCTATTGATAGGGCCATTTTATTTTTATAAATTGAGATTAAGAAGCGAATAGTCTTTGTATGACATGAAGGGTTACAGAAAATAGGAAAAGCTGTGGAAAATCGGCGGAGGTAAAAGGATGAAGATTTTGATTTTAACATCGAAATGTGGCATGGGACATTTTCAATGTGCCAAGGCGATCTGTGAACGTATGGAAATAGGAGATCTTTCGTCTGTATTGGATAGTGTGGAGATCGTCGATATTTACGAGGTGAAATCGGAAAAGCGGGCAAAATATTTTTATAAAGCATATAATCTATTGGTTGATAAAGGAAATAAGCTTTATAACTTGTCTTACAAAGCCATTCGTAAGCAAACGGACAATCAATTGTTGTTGCGGCTGATTGACTCTATGCTTGTGGAAGATTTTGACGGTTTGATTCAAAGCAGGAAGCCGGATGTTGTCATTTCTACATATTCGTTTGCCTCGGAACTTATGGCGGATTTTAAGGAGCGAACGGGTTCGTTGATTCCCTTAATTACCTGGATTACGGATGTAAATCCACACGAGGGTTGGGTCAATCCTTATACGGATCACTACATTGTTGCCGATAGGGTAACCAAGAGAGCGTTAGTAACATTCGGTGTATCGGAAGCAAAGATCAACATCGGCGGCATTCCCGTTTCTCAATCCTTTAATCTCCCAATGGGAAAAAGAGAACACTCAAAAAAGCGTATTTTAATGGTAGGCGGTGGCCTGGGGCTGTTGCCTAAGAAGAAATCTTTCTACAGAAAGCTTTCTTCTGAAAAAGACGTGGAACTTACAGTAGTAACGGGGAAAAATAGACAACTCTACCACATGTTGACGAAGCATTTTCCTCATATTCGCGCATTGGGTTATGTCCACAATATGAATGAACTTATGCAGGAGGCGGATTTAATTTTGACGAAAGCAGGCGGCATGACGACTTTTGAGGCCATTCAAAGCGAGAAGCCCATGATCATCTTCAGACCGTTTTTGGAACAGGAGATTCATAATGCAGAATATGTCGCCTCTATGGAAATGGGGTACATTTTGTCGTCGAGAGTGGAAGGATCCAAGTTTGATGTACCTTTTATCGTGAGTATTTTAAAAAATGAGCTTTTGCTGGAGCGGATGCGGTCGAATGTAAAACGGGTTAAAAACGCTATCGACGACCAAGTGTTGGATCACATTCTAATGGAGCGGTGTGTCAATTTATGATAACTATAATTTTGATTTTATTGGTTATGTGGAGTATTTACAGTCTCTTTCCCACAATTTATTATAAGTATTGTAGGCGGCCATCCCGTGAAGGAGGCCGTTTAAAGTTTACATTTGACGATGGACCCCATCCGGAATTTACGGAGAAAGTTCGATGTATTTTAGATGAGGAAAAAGAAAAAGCCATCTTTTTTGTCGTAGGGGAAAAAGCCAAGCGATATTCCGAGATTCTTCAAAACTTGAAAGAATCCGAACACATTATCGGTTTGCACTGTTATCATCACAGCCATCCCATTACCTGGGGACCGATTAAAACCTACAGGGATATGAGCCGGGCAAAAGATACTTTGGAAAAATTGGGCATAAACCCTAAATACTACCGACCGCCTCATGGATGGGTGAACTTGTCTATGCTCTATTGGGTGGCGAAGTGGAATATGAAGCTGGTTTTATGGCGGTTTCTTCCCGGCGATTGGAACGAGGGGATGAGCTCCGATGTTCTGTTTGAAAAGATAAAGGCGGCTTCTAAAGAGGGCGGCATCATTTGCTTACATGACGCGAATCATGCCCTGGGCAGCCTGTCTCTTGCACCGGAGCACACGATAGAGGCTCTGAAGATGTATTTTGAATCGAGGTGACTATGAAGCCGGAAGGAGAAAAGGAATACAGTTTTTCAGGCAAGCGAAGCAATCTTTTGTTTATTGTTCTCATTATCGGTCTGACGTTGGCATATGCAATAGATTTCGGGGAGATTAAACAGCTTCCGTCCATTTATATGCAAGTAAATAAAATTTATGTAGCGGCGGCCATGGCGACCATGCTTTTATTTTTTTGTTGTCAAAGTATAATTGTCAACCGATTACTTCACGCTTTTGGCTATGCGCCCACTCAGCGGCAAACCTATCGCTATACATTGATTGATTACTATTTCTCATCGATCACTCCCGGCGCATCGGGCGGCCAACCTTCGGAGATTTTTTTTATGCGACGAGACGGCATACCCATTGGCGTAAGTTCTCTCGTGATGCTCATTTTTAACGGACTTTATCACTTGGGCGTTATAATCGTAATCGCCTTTTCTTCCTTTGGTTATTTGCACCAAATTTTGGGAAAGCAGCCTCTTTATTATGGTTTGTTTATGTTCGGTATGACGGTGCAAGTGTTGCTTGTCGTCGCTTTTTTCTTTTTGATTTTCTCAAAGCATATGGTATTTCGTTTGGCGGGAGTTGTTGTCGCTATTATCGGGCGTTTTAGCGAGAAGAAGGCGAGAAGCATCGAAGCAAAGATTAAGCGTGTTTTACAAGAGTACCGAACGGGAGCAAAGTGGCTTCGTCAAAATGTAGGTGTGGTTATTCGACTGATTCCCGTCGCCGTAATCCATATTTTTCTCTACTACACGATGACCTTTTGGATTAGCCGTGCATTTGGCATTCACTACGGAACGCTTAGAGAACTTGTTGCATATCAAGGTGTTTTTACGATGACCTTTGAGTCCTTACCCTTACCCGGAGGTGTGGGACTTGCCGAAGCGGGCTTTTTAAAATTGTTCCAACCGATTTACGGGCCACATTTTTTGACGGCGGCCATGCTTTTAACTCGCGGCGTGACGTATTATAATTTCTTGATTCTCGGTGGAACAGTAACATTTTATTCCAATAGGAAAAGACGTAGTTTAATGAAAAATAGTGAGAACAAAAGGTAGATATGAAAATGAATCCGTTACCTCTACAGGGATTATTTTTAATAGTAAGCTCAATGAATTACAAGATCTTTGGAAACAGTGAGTGAGCGGACTAAAAATGGATATAAATAGAAGTACAACGAATGGAGGAAAAGAGTGAAAAAAGATTTTAATAAACCGATGTTTTTATATTATGCCATCGGTATTATATTTGTTTTTCTGGTTTCTTTTATGCTCATGCCTAAAATGCGAAAAAGTCCGGCAACCATAAAAGAAGTCAGCTACAATGAATTTTTAGCTCAAGTAGATGAGAAGAAAGTAAAAGAGGCTCACATTGCCGACAAGCAAGTGGCCTTCACCATTAAGGGCGACGATAAAACTCGTTACGAAACGGCGCGTTTCCCCGACGAAAGCCTCGTCAATCGGCTTTACGAAAACGGCGTCGACTTCGATAGGGAATACCCCAGTGAAATGAGCCCGATCATTCAAAGTTTGGTTAGCTTCGCTTTAATGGTCATCGTCATGGTGGTAGTGGGTCAATTGTTTATTCGCAGCATGACGAAATCCATGGGTAAAGGCGGCGTCGGCCCCATGAGTTTCGGGAAGAGCAATGCGAAAATTTACGATCAAAGCGTCGACGGCATTACCTTCGCCAATGTGGCGGGACAGGACGAGGCGAAAGACGATCTCTCGGAAATCGTAGATTTCTTACACGATCCCGATAAGTACACGGAAATCGGCGCCAAGCTTCCCAAAGGTGCGCTCCTCGTAGGGCCTCCGGGAACGGGGAAAACTCTACTGGCAAAAGCTGTCGCCGGGGAAGCGAAAGTACCGTTTTTCTCAATTTCCGGTTCGGAATTTGTGGAAATGTTCGTAGGTCTCGGGGCGGCAAAAGTTCGCGATCTTTTCGAACAGGCAAAAGATAAAGCACCTTGCATCGTCTTTATCGACGAAATCGACACCATCGGTAAAAAACGTGACGGCGCAGGCTTTTCCGGTAACGACGAACGTGAACAAACGCTGAATCAATTGCTCGCGGAAATGGACGGCTTTGAAGGCAATGGCGGCGTCGTGATTTTAGCGGCTACGAACCGCCCGGAATCTTTGGATCCGGCGCTCTTGCGTCCCGGTCGTTTTGACAGACGCATTCCCGTAGAACTCCCCGATCTCGCCGGTCGCGAGGCGATTTTAAAAGTGCACGCTAAAGATGTAAAGGCGGAAGCGGATATTGATTACAATGCCGTGGCTCGCGCGACAGCCGGGGCCAGCGGCGCCGATCTCGCCAATATGATCAACGAGGCGGCTCTCCGTGCCGTTCGCCATAATCGCCGACGTATGAGCGAGGAAGACCTTATGGAGAGCGTGGAAGTAGTCATTGCCGGTCACCAAAAGAAAAATACGGTGATCAGCACGAGGGAAAAAGAAATTATCGCCTACCACGAAGTGGGCCACGCCCTCGTCGCCGCGCTTCAAAAAGAATCGGCGCCCGTGCATAAAATCACGATTATTCCTCGCACCAGCGGCGCTTTGGGTTACACCATGCAGGTTGACGAGGAAGAAAAATTTCTCATGAGCCAAGAGGAGGCTTTTAATAAAATCGTCACCTTTACCGGTGGTCGTGCGGCGGAAGAATTAATTTTTAACACGCGCACAACGGGAGCTTCCAACGATATTGAACAGGCAACTAAAATTGCCCGCGCCATGATTACGCGCTACGGCATGAGCGATGAATTCGGCTTTGTTTCCATGGAAACATTAACCAATCGCTACCTCGGCGGCGATACTACTTTATCAGTATCCGATCGCCGCGCCTTCGACATCGATTTGGCGGTGAACGAGATTATTACAAGAGCTCAGAAAAAGAGCCACGAGATTTTGTCGGAAAATATCGACAGTCTCCACGCTATTTCCCATTATCTTTTGAAAAAGGAAACTATTACCGGCGTGGAATTTATGGATATTCTAAATAAAAATACAGGTCGTCATTTCCCGGGCGGCAGCGATTCCGTCGATCAAGAAGAGCAGGAAAAAGCGCATGAAGCTTCAGCGGAAACGTCAAAGCCTGCAGACGAGGGGAATGAACAAACCATTCTCCATGCGGAAAATACCGAAAAGGATATTAAGGACGATCCGTTTAAGAAAGAATAAGAAAGTTCGGCTTCGGCCGACTTTTTTATTAATACTTAGCCCATAGGAAAGGGTGATCTTATGACCTTTGGCGATAAAATAAAAATACTGCGCACGGAAAAAGGCTGGATTCAACAGGAGCTTGCCGATGCCCTCGGCGTTAGCGTGCGAACGATTAAAAACTACGAATTAGGCGACAGCTATCCGAAAAATCGGCTGATTTATAAAAAGCTTGCGGATATTTTCGATGTGGAAGTCAACGAACTTCTCGTCGAAAATGAGGAGTTTAAAATGCCGGAGAAGTCCGATCCGTCGTATAGTGATTACCACGCCCTAAAGCATTCGCTGAACCAAATGAAACTGGTATTTCGCTCGGAAAAAATCAAGCAGAAAGATAAAGATGACCTAGTGCGCAAATTATGGGATTTATACTGGGACAATAAAAAATAAATAGCGGTTGCCGAAAACAGGCAGCCGCTATTTTATGGAAAACAAAAAGGAGAGGAAAAACCTCTCCTTTTTCATTATATGGTGCACCTTCAGGGACTCGAACCCTGGGCCCACTGATTAAGAGTCAGTTGCTCTACCAACTGAGCTAAAGGTGCAGACCTCGATAACAGAAAATATTATAACGCGTATGGGGAAGATTGTCCAGTGTTTATTTTAATTTTTCACAGCGAATAGTGCCGCGACGTATTGGTCAGAATTTGGGTGTAGCGAGCATTTAAACGAAAGCTCCCTTTATGATAGAATGGAAGAATCGAATAAAAGGAGTTTTTTTATGACGACTAAACAGAAGCGAACCGTTGCAGGCATCAAAGGTTTCGCCTTGTGCTTAATATTATTTTACATGGCATTTAGCCAGATTTTTGTAGGAGGGCATTTGGGCTATCAATTGCTTTTTGCCTTATCCGGCTATTTGACCTTCGATCTGTACATTAAAAAGAGAATTTACCCCGGCCCTTTTTTTGTGGAAAAAGTGCGTGCCCTTTGGCCCGAACTCATCGGTATGGTCACCATTACCACCGCCGTCTACGCCATCTTTTTTTCAAAAGATCTTCCATTGGTACGGGGCCAGGCTCTTTCCGCCGTGTTTTTTGTCAACAATCTCTTTCAAGGCTTTCACGGCCATCCCTTAAGCATCCACCAACCATCGCCCTTTGGGCATTTATGGTTTATCTCCCTGTTAATGCAATGTTATTTCATCTTTGCCCTGGTGATTATGGGGAAGAAGACCAAACAAAAAATCATCTCCGTAGCCTTTATATTAACGGCTCTTTCCGTCGTTTCGGCTCTTTTGCTCGGTTTATACGGCGGATTGGATTTATCGGAATCCCGAATTTTTTATATGCCCGACAGTAGACTGTTCAGCTTTTTTATCCCCGTGCCCGTCGCGGCTTACGGCGTATTTTCTAAAAAAGAATTGCGGATTGAAACCCGTGAAATCGGCATGCTGGGCATTATGATTTTATTCGTTATTTTCGTCCTGTTCATGCCGGAAGAAAATTTGGCTTATTTCGGCGGATTAGTGTTTTCGGGAATTTTGTTGAGCATCTTTCTCTTCTTACTTTTCCGCGGCGAAACAACATTTGAAAGTGTCTTTCACTTTCCGCTCTTTACGTTTATAGGCGATCGATCCTACTCCTTTTATCTCTACAGTATGCCCGTGTTTTTCTTTATGCGTAAGCTGGCGGAGCGGACGGGATTAAATGTCACTGTGGCCACATGGATCGGCCTCGTTCTGCTCCTCTTTGTGGGTCAGGCTTCCTATTACTTTTTCAAAAAGCGCCAAATGGTGAAGAACAAAGTATTGCTCGCCATGTGCGGTATTTTAGGAATAATACTCGCACTAAGCTTCTACAGCCAGTCGACTGAAATCATGAAGTCTACGAAAAAAGAAAAGCAAGTCGTCAAGACCGTAGAAAGCGAAACGGCGAAGAAAAAAGAGGAAGCGTCCATTACGGAAAAATTCAAGCCCTCCGATGAATTAGCGGCCGCCATCGAGCAGGTAAACGCTCAACAGCCAAAGTATAAATTGACAAACGACGATCTCGGAAAACTTCAAAACGTAGAGGGTATCCTCTTAGGAGATAGCGCTGCTCGAGCTGCCAGAGAATCCTACCTGAAGCTAATGCCTTCCCTTCGAATCCACGGCGATTCCAATTTAACCCCTGCTTGGTATGTAGAGCAGGTTCAGGATTATCACGGCGAAGGGCCTGTTATTTTACAATTGGGGAACGACATCAAATTAGACTATAATAATGTGAAGACAATTGTGGAAGCAGGCGACGGCAAGCCTATTTACTTTATATCCGTCGTAACGCCCAATGATTTTGAAGAGAATAATAATAAAATTCTCCATCAAATCGCCGACCATTACAAAAACGTCAACATCGTCGATTGGTACAAAGAGGCGAAAGTACAATCGGATTTCTTCGACCAAGAAGGTCAGATGAACCAACCTGCCACGCGGCTGATGGCCCATATGCTCGGCCACAGCTTGCTTTACAACAAGCCGACGGCGACAAACGGCGGTGACGAGGATACCAAGGAATCGAAGAGCAAGACGACCACCGAATCGAACCTCAGCTTAGGCGAGAATGACCGAGGAAGCGGTATTAAAGAACCAAAATAGAAAGGAATTGCTATGGAAAAAATAAAAAGTTACTGGAAATTACCCGATGTTCAAAAGGACATAGCGGCATTTTCAGAAGATTATAAAACATTTTTGGATCGTTCCAAAACCGAACGTATGGCAGTTGCGGAAATAATGCGCATCGCAGAAAAAGCCGGTTATAACAATCTGGACGACGTGGAGAAATTGGGAAGAGGCGACCGCGTATACGTCAACAATAAAGGCAAATCCATTATGCTCTTCGACATCGGGGAGAATCCGGAAAAGGGCATGGCCATTATTGCAAGCCACATCGATTCCCCTCGTTTGGACGTTAAACCTAATCCCCTTTACGAAGAAAACAATGTAGCCCTTTTAAAGACTCACTATTACGGCGGCATTAAAAAATACCAATGGACTGCCATTCCTCTCGCCATTCACGGCGTGATGTTTAGAAAAGACGGTACAAAAGTGGACGTCCATGTGGGAAGCGATCCGGAAGATCCTATTTTTACGATTACCGACCTCTTGCCCCATTTGAGCAAATCACAAAACAGTAAAACCTTGGCCGAGGGTATTATCGGTGAAAAATTAAATGTTCTCGTGGGTCACAAGCCCGGGGAAGTGAACGTAAAAGAAGCGCTTCTCGCTCTTCTTAAGGAAAAATACGGCATCGAAGAAGATGATTTTACCGTTTCCGAACTGGAAGTTGTACCCGCCTTTTCCGCTCGCGATTTAGGATTTGATCGCAGCATGATCGCAGGCTACGGGCAAGACGACCGCGTTTGTTCCTACGCATCTTTGCGCGCCTTTGTCGACGGGAAAGACCGCGAGAAAACTTGCGTCGCTATTTTTGCCGATAAAGAAGAGATCGGCTCCGTAGGAAACACTTCCATGAGCGCCAATTACTTTAAAAATGCTCTCGGTGAAGTGCTTCATGCCATGGGAAACGATGATCACCTTGCCATTAATCGCGCCCTTGCTAACAGCTATGTGCTTT
Organism: Aedoeadaptatus coxii; assembly: GCF_001553115.1. GTDB lineage: Bacteria > Bacillota > Clostridia > Tissierellales > Peptoniphilaceae > Aedoeadaptatus > Aedoeadaptatus coxii. Next base: position 65,416 of record NZ_KQ960172.1, on the reverse strand, counting down.
CCGCCGATGTAACGGCGGCCATGGATCCGAATTATCCGGAGGTTATGGACAAATTAAATGCCGCTCAATTAGGCGAAGGAGTGTGCATGATGAAATACACCGGCGCCAGAGGAAAGAGCGGAACGAGTGATGCCAATGCGGAATTTTTAGCCGCACTTCGCAAGAAATTCGACGAAGACGGCGTGATATGGCAAGTTGGAGAAATGGGTAAAGTCGACGAAGGCGGCGGCGGAACCGTAGCCTACATCCTCGCCGAAACGGGGGCGGAAGTTGTCGACCTCGGCACGGCACTATTCTCCATGCATGCACCCTATGAAGTAGCGTCTAAAGCGGACATTTACTCCACTTATAAAGCATATGCCAGCTTTCTTACAATGAAATAAAGGTTTACAATTGGACGAAGACTATGTTATACTAGCGTAGTCTTCACGAGCCGGAGTGATGGAATTGGCAGACGTACTGGACTCAAAATCCAGCGGTGGCAACACCGTGCGGGTTCAAGTCCCGCCTTCGGCACCAGACAATTTCAAATGGTTTCGAATGATCTCGAAACCGCTTATTTAAGCCATTCGCAATTTCCACTAATGCGAATGGTTTTTATTTGTGCTCAAATAATCTCAAAAGGTTGCACACTGGTTGCACACTTGCTATATAGCAATTCATTCATCGTTGATTCTTTTTGCCAGTTAGATAGATTTTATATGATTCCATCTAGCATACTGACAGCGGATTTTTTAGGATCGTCTAAAACTGTGACATAAATTTCAGTAGTTCTAATGTCCTCATGTCCTAATAAAAGTTGTATAGTACGAATTGGCACCCCTTGCTCATAAAGGCGTGTAGCGTAACTGTGGCGCAGTTCATGAAAAGTAAAAGGGGGAAGCCCTATTTTTTCACAAATAGCCTTAACTCGTCTAGCAGGACGTTTCTTCTCGATGTAATTACCATTCTCATCACAAAAAATCAAATTGCGGTCGATGAAATTATTATCGGGATCATTAGCCATTCTTTTGTTGATTTGCATTTGCTTTTTAAAAATTAGAAGAGTCGCATCGGTAATAGGAACTTCTCTATTACTTTTTTCACTCTTTGGAATGGTAATTTCCTTTTTCCATTTACGATGACCGTCACTTGTTATGTGAGGAATATTTCTATACTGCTTATTGTAATGAACAATTTTTCCGATAAGATCGTCTCGAGAAAGAGCTGTAATTTCTCCTAAGCGTCCTCCAGTTGCAAGAGCACAGTAGATAAAATTATCTAAATAGTAATCATTGTCCAAATGTTTGACAAAAATTTTTTGCTGCGATGCACTCATTGGCATAGAGCGATTAGGGGGAGTTTTTCTTCGTTTTTCAATTTCCACAAACTTCATGGGATTTTTGTAAATGTCTTCAACTTTCTCTGCATAGTTAAGACAATACCTGACAATATCGTAAGATTTTTGAACGGTTGTGACGGGGTAGTTTATGGAAAGTTCATTGAAGTGTTGTTGCAAGTTGGTTACATTCAAGTTTTCCATTTTTATTTTCCCTAGCTTCGAATCCTTTATGCGTAGTCGATACTCTGATTCATAAGTTTCGAAACTCGAAGCAGCTATCTTATTTTGCTTATGGTTGAAAATCCAGTCCTTGAAATAATCTGCAAAGGGCTTCTTAGAAGGCTCTATGAATAGATTTTTATCTACAAGAACTTGCATCTCTCTTAACTTTTTCACGACTTCTTGTCTTTCAAAGCTACCAAGTGTTTTGCGAATAGGCTTGCCATCAAGTTCATAGCCTACGACAGCGGCACCTCTATAATAAGTGCGACCATTCCGGATCTCAGTCCAGATACTACCTTCACCGTTCGCTCTTTTTGTTTTTTTCATAATGTCACCTCATATCTAAGAAAGTAAAGTCTTACAAATCTTGATATAGGCACTTTCGCATGATAAGATAAATGTGTCACCAGTATCTTCATGCGAAGGTGCTTGCCTCCAGTCAATCGACTGGGGGCTTTTTTATTTACTTACTATAAATCAGTTATATCTTACTTAATTTGTAAACTGCTTTACCAATAATTGAAATGTTTGAGTGATGATCAAAAAGCATAGGTTTATACCTGGGGTTTTCTGCTCGAAGTTCAACTACGTCATTTCCATGTTTGTATACCTTTTTCAATGTCGTAGAATCATCGATAAGAACGGCAGCGATTTCACCATTTTCAACGTCAGGTTGTTGCCTGATAAAAACAATATCGCCATCAAAAATATAAGAAAGTACCATAGAGTCTCCAGAGACCCTGAGACAAAAATCGGCGTTGATTTTTTTATCCAGGCTAATGTATTCCTCTATATTTTCCTGAGCAAGAATGGGAACACCGGCTGCGATGGTTCCAACTAAAGGATACTGCTTAGTAGAAACGGGCTGTATTAAATCCTTAGACGGCGTATTAGATATTTTAGGATTCAATGATGCTTCATATGCGTTTCGTACACTAGATTTACCATACAAATAGTTCATATCGACATTAAAATAATCAGCAATCTTTTCAAAAGTTTCTTTATTTGGCACACGCTCTTTCCTTTCATAATTACTGATTGTTTGACGTGTCAAGTTTAGTTCCTCTGCCAACTCTTCTTGATTCATACCTTTTTCTTTGCGAAGTTCCTTTAAAATATCGCTAAAATCTTTGTTCATGTTGTCCTCCTGTCTATAATTAAAACAAAGCGTTGACAAAAAGTCAAGAAAAACTCAACAAGTTGTTGACAAATATAAGAAGCAAGCCTATAATGCAATCAAAGCAACAATGCGTTGCGAGAAGGGAGAAAAATATGACATTAGGTGAAAGTTTAAAAAGTTTGAGAACCCAAAAAAAAGTATCTCTGGAACAAGTCGCCGAGGACCTAGGATTAACAAGACAGGCTATTTATAACTATGAAGCGGATATGAGAGTTCCGAGAGATGAAATTAAAATTAAGCTAGCTAATTATTATGGAGTTAGCATTGAAGAACTTTTTTTTAAAGATAAAGCAACAAAATGTTGCTAAAATGTTTTCTAGTAAAAATAGATCTAGCTTTTAGCGAACACCTCTGCCTCGTTCAATAACTATTTTTTAGGTTAGCAATGAGAAGTTATGAGCAACATATTAATTCTTAGATTAGAAGGGAGAAGGAAATGACTGCACAAATGCTATTAAATGATGAGCTGTTTATTGTTCGACAGCAGTTAGAAAATATAGAAAATTTACTTGCTGAAAATAATAAGTATGGCTTGTCGGTAAAAGAGGCTGCTCGTTATAGCGGTATAGGCAGAACTCAACTCTACCGACTCATGGAAAGCGGAGAGATTGATTACAAACAAGTAACTCCTCAAAAAAGAATCATCACGAAAAAAGCACTAATTGATTATTTAGAAAGATAGTGTCGCTATGGCTATGAATGTTACTTCACAAGAAAGAGCGAATCATATTCGTCTGAAACTTATTAGCGTCATCTTTGCTATTGACCTAGCCCTAAAAAATAGCCGATGTAACTGGAACGAAAATATCAAGACAAGTCTGAGAGAGACGAGAGAAAAATGCCAGGAAACTTTAAAAGAACTGGAGGAAGTCATATGAAGGCATATTGTTTAAATGACTTATTAAATTGGGATTTAATCGACTATGGCGATGTGGTTATAGAGAACCTAATCCTCGACGATTCGATCGACAAGATCAAAGTGCCTGGAGAACCTAAAACATGGTTTTATACAGATGATGAAGAGGTTTACAGATGGTATGGAAAATACGCTTATTCTTTAGCGACGATCAATGACGCTATCGAGTATGGATTACTCTCAAAAAAAGAATTTAGAAACTGGAGAGTATCACACTACAAAAAGCCCGATGATTTAATTTCTTTTGCGGACGACTTAGAAAAGTCTTTCATATTTTAGAAAGGAGGTTCTGTATATGAAGCATACTAGCTTATCAATAAGGAACAAATGGAGCCTATTATGAAAAGCAGCCTTAAACAATTACTTTTAGGTTGGTCAGGATTTATTGCTATTAACCGTAGAGTGTTGAAAGTTTTAGGCTTAGATAGAGCCTATCTGCTTAGCATTCTTGCGGAAGGAGAAGAAATGTTTTCTAAAAAGGGCGATAACGAAGGTTGGTTTTACCAAACGGTCAGCTCAATTGAAAATATGTCGGGATTCTCGCAATCGAAGCAATACAGGCTACTCAAAGAATTTGAAGATATGGGAATACTTTCAATCAAGTTCGATGGATTTCCACAAAGGAGATATTTGAAACTCCACTATGACGTTATTGAAAAAATAATTTTTGAAGAGAATGAGCAAGCTCCAGATGATCCAGTACCAAAGAATGAAGAAGTCAAAATGAATGAACAAGGTCTTCAAAATGACTGCTCAGAGGATTCATACAGTCAAAATGAATTACCAGATCAGTCAAACGGAATGACCAGATCAGTCAGACTGAATTACCAGATCAGTCAAACGGAATGACCAAATCAGTCAAAAAGACTGCTTTATATAATAAAGAAAGTAGAGATAAAGAAAGTATTAATCTAAAACATAGTATAAATAACCCCTATAAAGAAACCGCCGGGGAAAATCAAAAAATTAATTCAGTCGAAAAAAACGAAGAATCAGATGACAACGAAATTACGAATCTTGTATTTTTCTTTACTACAAATGCTGAACTTCAAGAAACGCTATTTAATTTTATTGCCTATCGAAAAGAATTAGGTGCAGCCGTAACACCTTCTGTGTTGCCATTTTTCTTGGAAGAATTAAAGACTATCACATCGAGTGAAAAAGAAATGATCGCTGTTCTAAAGCAGTCTATGGTGAACGGATGGAAAAGAATTTTACCTGTTCATCAGCAGAATCACGTAAGCAATCCACCTAAGACGGTTGTCGATGAGGTGGCGGATTTTTATGAGTGGCGTGGAGGTGTGGTATGACAATTAGCAATGATGATAGGGCAGTTGCCGAGTGTTTAAGTGTGTTAAAAGCGGCTTATCCGCAATATAAGTTTTTAACAGATCACGCCATGATGGAATTATGGCATCGAAAACTATCAGTACTGGATTCTGAAAAAAGAAGACTCGCTATTGAATTTTGGATTAATACCGAGAGGTTTCCGCCGGCAATTAGCGACATTTATGAGTTGTGCAGTCCTAAATCTTTGCCGAATAAAGATTGGTCTGAGGCGTGGCAAATAGTCCAGAGAGCAATACAACGGTTTGGTGCTTCTCGTGAAATTGAAGCTATGAAGTGGCTACAATCTGAAGATCCTATGACGGCAGAAGCAGCTCGAAGATTAGGATTTCAAAATTGCTGTTTATCGCAAAATATAGCTCAAGAAAGAGCAAATTTTAGAATGATCTACCAAAGCATGGAAGAAAAACAAGAGGCAGACGAACGCTTTATGCGTTTACCAGTCGGATTGCGCTATGGCGAAAGGAGCGAGGACATTGCCAAACTTGATATTAACGAAAGAACAATTGAGTCAGTATCACTGTTTAAAGCGGGAGATTAAATTATTATCGGAACGTTTGAGCAGGCTTGACGATGAAGTAACCGATACTGTCATAGGTTCGAACAGCTCTTTTCCGTTTCAAAAAATGCATATAACTATCCGAGGTAAAGAAACACAGACTGATTATACAACTGCTCTGAGGAAGCTTTTAACTCAAAGATTAAATAAATCAATAGAGTCTCTTTATAAAATCGAGTCATTTATATCGACGATAGAGGACGATCGAGTTCGTTATGTATTTACAAGGCGATATATCGACAAGGCAAGTTGGAAGCGAATATCCGGAGAGATGGGAAGCAGTGATGAAAGCTATGCTCGTAAAATACACGACCGCTATGCGAAGAGCTATTTTTAAATTTGTCCGATTTGTCCGATTTTTGTCCGTTTTGTCCGATTTGTCCGTATAGCATGGATAGTGAGGAAAGCTAATGCTTTTCTTTTGCACGACGTAGGAAAGGTGAATTTAGATGATTAATGATTTTCTGTTAGACAATGTTTTTAAAAATTCTGAAAACCCAAAGGAGTGGTGTATATCGTTTAAAGGAATGGATTATGAAGAATGGCAACCTCTACCGGTAAATGAGTTTATACAGGAAGTAGAAAAGAAAGATTCTTGGAACGATATTGAACCGGAGATTTACGAAAAGGCACTAGGGACTGTTGGTTTAGACTTTGCCTCATATGACAATCCGGAAGAAATGTGGAAAGAATTTTTATCCGCAGTAGAGGAAAGCAAAAGAAAACTAGCAGCGAAAGAAGCGAACGTTAACTTGTAGGTAGGTGATCTTACTCATGGGAATGGGCATCCAAGAAGGCATAGCTGATAGTGTACACGATAGAAGAAAAGTAATGTTTTTCCTTGATTTATCAAAAAAACTATTTACAAATATCGATTCATCGCTAGTACAGAAAGCCTCGTATGATGACATGAAGCTTTGGGAGGAACGACAGCAAATGAATGGTCAACTTGATCAAGAGCAGGTTATTTCAACTGATTTGCAAGAAGAATTAGTAAAAGCCTGTGATAAAGAAGGTATTCAATTTGCCGTTGCACCTATCGATGATGAAAAATTTCGACTGTACTTTCACGCCAAAGACACTAAACAAGTTGATCAGGTTCTTAAAAGAACGTATCAGGGTTTAGAAGCAAAACGAGAGCGTGAAGGGGACAGGAAACCTTATGAAGAACGCTATAATGCTGCAAAAGAAATTCGTGATAATTTACGAGAAAAGGCAGTAAACAAAGAAGATAAGTTAAAACAAAAAGACCGAGGAATGGATCGAAACTAATATTCAGGCGTAAGCCTTTTAATATAAATATTTAGTTACTATCCAAGGAGGAAATAATGAAAAAAATCACACGAAAGAAAGCCCTTAGTCTAGCACTGGCAGGATTAATGCTTGCACCGAGTATGCCGATTCAAAGTTTTGCAGAAGCAGCTAATCTTGGTACAAATGTTGAAAATAGTGCAGGAATCAGACAAACTCAACCGAAACAGTTTATATGGGGCAAGTATCAATTAACAAAATCTACTTCTGAAGAAGTTGAATTGTCAGGAAAAACAAATGGTATTCCCATCACATCGGGATTCTATAACTTTACAAATGACTATGGTTTTTATCGCGGACTTAGTGGTCAAGGTGAAGGTCGCCCAGGCATTAAAGTGGAAGGATATCAAAATGCGACCGCATTACCTGGAGGCTTGGTAAAATTAAGTGGAGCATATCAAAATTATGTTGAAAATAACAGCTCTACTAATATTGCAGGTCCCCTATATTCGGTAGCAAGTCGTTCAGAATACACGCTAAACATGGACAAGACTTGGTTTGAACCTACGGTTAGTATGAAAGGCACTTTGATTGTAGATGCTAGCCAAGTTAAAGCTGTGAAGAATGTAAATCTAGAAGTTTATGGTCCTTATGAGGATAATCCTCACTTTAGAATCACCGGTGAAGCTTACAACACAATTAAAGCTGCTTCAAAGACAGAAAAAGGTAGTTATATCGAAGATGTAACTGCCCCCCAAGGTACCTATCCTAACGATGGTGAAAAAGACGGATATTGGTATGTGTACAAGGGAGTAAAAGAGGAATATAATCCTGAAGTCTCCACATCTCCCTCTAATAAGGACGACGATATTAAGGGTGCCATCGAAAATCTACCTGAAGGTGCTACAGTTGATGTTATGTCGAAGCCTGAGCGCACTGCCTACACTCCTGAAATTAAGGAATTAACAGTAAAACCTGGTGAAAAGGCTGACTTAACTCAAGCGGTTACTAATCCTAAAGAAGGCGTCAAAATCGTCGAAAAGACTAGCGTCGATACCAGTAAAGTTGGAAAACAAACGGGAGCTATTACTGTAACCTTACCGGCAGAAACAAAAAATGCGAAAGCAAAAATCACATTTAAAGATCAAACGACTAAAGAGGTAGATGTTCCTGTCGAATTTAAAGAATTAAGCAAAGACTATGGCGTAACGGTTAACGTAAAAGAAAATGTCGTGAAAGTTGTCTTGAACTACGTTGACGAGTCCGGCAAGACGGTTGCGACGAAAGAAATGACTGCCGAATCCGGAAGCACGATCAAATTAACTGAAATTCCTGAATTATTCGGCTATGAACTTGTCTCTACCGAAGACATTGCAGTTAGTGAAGATGGTCAAGCTGTTACTGTAAAAGTTAAGGATTTAAACGCTGAAATTAAGAGTCTTGAAGATCAATTAAAAGCTAAAAAAGGTGAGCTTGATAATCTAGAAGAACAACTTGCTGCCGAAAAAGCCAAAGCCGAACAAGATGCCAATAAGATTGCCGAACTTGAAAAAGCAATTGCGGATAAGAAAGACGAAATCGACAAGCTCAATAAGCAAATTGGAGATCTCGATGAAGTCATTAAGCAACTTCAAGATAAACTCAATGAGTTAAAAGGCAACTTAGAAGATGCAAATAAGGAACTTGCTAAATCTAAAGCAGATTTAGAAAATCTAAAGAAAGAATTAGAAGCTAAGATCTCTGACCTGAATGATCAAATTGCTGACAAAGATGCTAAGGGCAAAGACCTAGAAAAACAACTTGCCGATGAAAAAGCGAAAGGCGATCAAGACGCAACGAAGATTGCTGAACTTGAAAAAGCGATCAAAGATAACAACGATGCAAAAGACGCTTTAAATAAAGAAAAAGATGCTTTAGCAAAAGAACTCGCCGACAAAGAAGCTAAGATTGCAGAACTTGAAGCGAATGCTGAAAAACTAGAAGGCGATGTAAAAGATCTTGAACAAAAAGTAAAAGATTTAGTAGATGGGAAAGCTATTGATGCAGAAACCATGAAAGATCTACAAGAGCAATTAGATAAGGCGAAAGCGGAAAATAAAAAGCTTGCCGATGATCTGAAGGCACTGCAAGATGAATTAAATGCCAAGATTAAAGAGCTAGAAGAACAAGTTAAAACTAAAGATCAAGAACTTGCTGATCTAAAAGATCAACTTGCAGCTGAAAAAGCAAAGGCTGAGCAAGATGCCAATAAGATCGCTGAACTTGAAAAAGCAATTGCCGATAAGGAAGCTGAAATTGGAAAACTCAACGATAAAGTTGGTAGCCAGTCCGAGCTTATTAAAGAACTGCAAGCCAAGCTTGATGAAATGAAGAAGGATTTAGCAGATGCTAATAAAAATCTATTAGACTCTAAGTCTGAACTGGATAATCTCAAGAAAGAACTTGCTAATAAGATCGCAGAACTGAATGATCAAATTGTCGACAAGGATGCTAAAGGCAAAGATCTTGAAAAACAACTTGCTGAAGAAAAAGCCAAGGGCGATCGAGATACCGGTAAGATCGCAGAATTAGAAAAAGCGATCAAAGATAATAACGATGCAAAGGACGCTCTGAACAAAGAAAAAGATGCTTTAGCAAAAGAACTCGCCGACAAAGAAGCCAAGATTGAAGAACTCGAAGGCAATGCTAAAAAGTTGGAAGACAATGTAAGAGACCTTGAAGCAAAGATTAAGGACTTAATCGACGGAAAAGCCGGCGACACAGATGCTTTAAAGAAAGCTGAAGACGCATTAGCACAAGCCAAAGCTGATAATGCGAAACTAGCTGATGAAGTTAAGAAACTTCAAGAAAGCTTGAAAGCTGAAAAAGAAGCAAATGCTGAAAAAGATAAAGAGCTATCCAAACTTCGAGAAGAGGCAAAAGCAGATCCCGATTCAAAACTATCTGAACTCAAAAAAGAACTGAAAAAAGAACTCGAAAGAGCGGATAAGGTTGATCGCAAACGTCTGAGTGAAAAAGAAAATAAAGAGCTCGATGAAGCAATTAAGAAGGCTAAAGATATTTTCGCTAAAAAAGATGCTAAGGACGATGAAGTAAAACAAGCTATCAAGGACTTGAAAGAAGCCTTGAAACCTTATGAAAACTTTATCTTCGATGACAAGCATATTAACGGCTTACTCGGAAAAAATGTCAAATCTTTGAAAGACTTTATTGACAAGGTAGAAAAAGCCATTGGTGGAACTCTCCTCGAAGAGGAAACCATTAGCAACGATAAAGAATACACTGCATTAAAATATGTCTTCATGATTGACTCGAACAAGTATGCACAAGCAACGAACAAAGATACTAAAATCTACAAAATGGATGTTAGTCCCTTTATTCGCAATAGCAGAACCATGTTACCTCTACGTTATGTAGCAAATGTGCTAGGAGCAGACGTCGATTGGAATCATGGAACAAGAACAGCTACCTTCACCAAGGATGGTATTGAAGCGAAAATTAATATCGACGAAGGTAAGACGATTAAAGTCGGTGGAAAGTCTGTAGATCTCTCTGCAAAACCTGAAATTGTACAAGATAGAATCTTTGTACCACTAACGGATATTTCGAGAGTCTTTGATGTAACTAACGGCAACACAGAAGACGGAATCAATCAAGATATTGAGTGGAACAAAGATAATAGAACGGTTACCGTTCACATTGCAAGATAGTACTTGATGGGAAGGGGGATACTCCCTCTTCCTATTCTTTTACTCAAAAAGGGCTATTATGGATATTATCAATCAAATTTTAAAGGACATTCAGGACTACATTGATTCAAAGATACAGGATCTGAAAGAAGTTAATAAAAAAACGCTTATAGCGTTAACTTTCCCCTATATATTATTTTTTATTTTCTTTAATCGATTCTTCTATTTAGTAGAGGTTGTTTCTTTTGGGTTTGCGTTTAAAAATCTGTCAATGTGCTTTAAAACGGAAATACCAATTATACCCTTAGGTAAATTTACACTTTATGCCTTGGCAGCAAGTGCGCTCATTCGAGTGATTGCATGGCAGAAAGCTCAAAATGCCAAAAAGTTTAGAAAAGGGGAAGAATATGGCTCTGCAAAATGGGCAGATCATAAAGATATTAAGCCTTATATTAACAGTAAAGAGCCGGATGATAATATTATCTTGACTAAAACAGAGTCGCTTACGATGGAAGAAAGAATGCCGTCTAATAAAAAGAAATACGAGAGAAATAAAAACGTGCTCGTAATTGGTGGCTCCGGTTCAGGTAAGACACGATTTTATGTAAAGCCTAATATTATGCAGCAGCATAGTTCTTACGTTATAACAGACCCGAAAGGAAGTCTTTTAACCGAAACTGGAAAAATGCTTGAGCATGGCAAAAAAGTGAAAAAGAAAGATAAAAATGGCAAAGAAAAATTAGTGCGTGAGGCTTATCAAATAAAAGTGTTTAATACGATCAACTTTAAAAAGTCGATGCACTATAATCCCTTTGCTTATGTGAAAACAGAAAAAGATATTTTAAAGCTTGTTAACACATTAATGGTCAATACAAAAGGTGAAGGCAATCACTCAGGAGATGACTTTTGGGTGAAAGCGGAGCGTCTACTCTACTGTGCGTTAATCGCCTACATCGTTTTTGAACTTGAAGAAAAAGATCGACACTTTGGAACATTGGTAGATATGATCGATAATTCCCATGTTAGTGAAGAAGACGAGAGTTATAAAAATATCGTCGACGTTATGTTCGAAGAACTTGAGAGTCGGAAAAAAGACTGTTTTGCGGTACGTCAATATAAAAAATACAAATTAGCAGCCGGGAAAACGGCTAAATCTATATTAATTTCTTGCGGTGCACGACTAGCTCCATTTGATATGGATGAACTGAAAGAAATTATGTCTTACGACGACCTTGAACTAGATAGAATTGGTGACCGTAAAACTGCTCTTTTTATTATAGTTTCCGACACAGACACGACGTTTAATTTTGTTGTGGCAATGCTTTATTCTCAACTCTTCAATTTATTGTGTGAACGTGCAGATGATGAGTTTGGTGGGAAACTTCCTGTACACGTTAGATGCTTATTGGATGAGTTTGCGAATATTGGACAAATACCTAATTTCGAAAAATTAATTGCTACGATACGCTCAAGGAGAATTTCAGCAAGTGTTATTCTTCAGACTCAATCACAACTAAAAGACCTCTATAAAGAGAAAGCAGATACCATTATAGGGAACTGTGATACTACTCTATTTCTCGGTGGGAAGGAAAAAACAACCTCTAAAGAGATGGAAGAGTTACTAGGTAAGGAAACAATAGACTTATTTAATGACTCTGAAAATAGAGGTAGGGAAAAAACTTATGGTATGTCTTATCAAAAGACCGGTCGTTCTTTAATGACTCAGGACGAGGTAGCTGTAATGGACGGTGGAAAGTGCATACTTCAGATTCGAGGTGCTAGACCGTTTTTAAGTGAAAAGTACGATCTTTTAAGCCATAAACGTTACAAGCAAATATCTGATTATAACGATAAATATGCTTTCGATATTGAAAAATATCTGTTCCGAAGAAGTATGGACTATTTAAAGCTAAAAACGACGATTCCGGAACAGGTCATGAGTAAATATACAGAAAAATTAAAAATAGAAGAAGGTAATAATGAAAAAGAAACGGCGTGAAAAATTTTCATTTGGTGTTGCGGTAGGTGTAGTAGCATTCTCTACTATTGCAACGACAGGTGCTATCGGTTTTTTAGCTCTGAATAAATTACAGAGATTTATTCAACGCTCGGCAGATACTTCAGTAGAGGTAAAACTCTATGAAAGGGACTGGGAGCGATTAATGGATGAATTAGAAGATGAAGAATGTGAAGAGTGCGATATTTATTTCGAATGTGAAAACTAAAGGAGGATATTATGGGATTTTTTAGTAGTGCAGTATCCACATTACAAACACTTGTAACAGCCTTAGGTGCAGGTCTTGGTGCGTGGGGAATCATTAACCTTATGGAAGGTTATGGTAATGATAACCCTGGTGCAAAATCTCAAGGTATTAAGCAATTTATGGCAAAATAAGGACGGAATAACACAACAAATTCTCTAAAATAAATCACTAAATCAATGTAAGATTGAATGAAATCAATATTTATGCTATAATTAAATAAATCTAATGAACATAAAAAGAGGGATATTATGGCACTTAACTATAAACCATTATGGATACAGTTAGCAAAAAAAGGTTTAAAGAAAACTGATGTAATAGCTATGGCAGGGCTTACAACAAATGTTATGGCACAAATGGGCAAGGATAAACCAATTACATTTAAGAATTTAGAAAGAATATGTAAGGCTCTATCTTGCACTCCTAATGATATTATTAGTTTTGAAGATGAATTTGAACAAGAGATTTAAATTCTTATAGTTCTTTAAACTTGATTTATAAGGAATCAAAGAAAATCTTAATAAAGTTATCTAAAATTTTATTGAAATAACAGTAATGGATGGAGGCACGTGTATATACCAGATAAGAGTAGTAAGACTTTTACTATCTGATAAATTTGATATCACAAAACATAAGAATTACAAGTTACTGGAAGATTATGATTAAATATTAAGATATAATTATTTTTGGCAAAATATCTATATACAAACCATGGAGGTAGGCATATGAGGTCTTATGAAAGTAAGGAAGAATTAAAAAATGAGATTAAAAAAACTTTTGCAAAATATATTTCAGAGTTTGATAATATCCCAGAAGAATTAAAAGATAAAAGAGTAGACGAAGTTGATAGGACACCAGCAGAAAATCTTGCCTATCAAGTAGGTTGGACAGCTTTAGTATTGAAATGGGAAGAAGATGAGAAAAAAGGACTTGAAGTAAAAACACCATCAGATAAATTCAAGTGGAATCAACTTGGAGAATTATATCAATGGTTTACAGAGAACTATGCCCATAAATCTCTATATGAACTAAAAGAACAACTAACAGAAAATGTAAAAAAAATTTATCTTATGATAGATGAATTAACAGATGAAGAATTATTTAAACCACATATGAGAAAATGGGCAGATGAAGCAACCAAAACTGCTACTTGGGAAGTATATAAATTTATTCATGTAAATACAGTAGCGCCATTTGGAACATTTAGGACTAAGATTAGGAAATGGAAGAAATTAGTTCTATAGATAGAAAAGTATAAATAAGTTTACTTAGGAGGATTTTATGGCAGTTGCAAATATCAAAGTTACATTAAATTGCCCAATAGAAAAAGTATGGGATAAAGTTACTGACCTTCGTGATTTTGGTTGGAGAAGTGATATCAAAGATATCAAAATTATTGATGATAAGAATTTTGTAGAGATTACAAAAGATGGGATAGAAACAAATTTTAAAGTTATAGAATGTATGAAACATCAATGCTGGTCTTTTGAAATTGAAAACGCAAATATAAAAGGAACTTGGATAGGAAAATTTTATTCGAATTGAGATAAAACAACATTAGATTTTACAGAAAATATTATTTCTAAAAAATTTACATTTAAACCTTTTGTAGGACTATATTTAAGAAACCAACAAAAACTGTATTTTAAAGATTTGAAGGAATCACTTAATTGTGAAGAAGCAAGTCATGTTCAAGTGTTATGAAAATAATGAAATAGATAAATTGGAGATTCCTTTACAAATATGCTCTTACGTGCTATTATTTAAGTGACTATTTAAAAGGAGTTAATAAATATGCGGCAAGGTATTCTTAAATAAACTGTCAATTTGATAGCGGGAACAAATAATTAGATGTCCTTTTTTAGGAGGGCTTAGTTTTTTGTACCCAGTTTAAGAATACCTTTATCATGTGATTCTAAAGTATCCAGAGAATATCTGTATGCTTTGTATACCTATGGTTATGCATAAAAATCCCAGTGATAAAAGTATTTATCACTGGGATTTTTATGCCCTTTTGGGTTTTTGAATGGAGGAAAATCACATGAAAATTATTAATATTGGAGTTTTAGCTCATGTTGATGCAGGAAAAACTACCTTAACAGAAAGCTTATTATATAACAGTGGAGCGATTACAGAATTAGGAAGCGTGGACAAAGGTACAACGAGGACGGATAATACGCTTTTAGAACGTCAGAGAGGAATTACAATTCAGACAGGAATAACCTCTTTTCAGTGGGAAAATACGAAGGTGAACATCATAGACACGCCAGGACATATGGATTTCTTAGCAGAAGTATATCGTTCATTATCAGTTTTAGATGGGGCAATTCTACTGATTTCTGCAAAAGATGGCGTACAAGCACAAACTCGTATATTATTTCATGCACTTAGGAAAATGGGGATTCCCACAATCTTTTTTATCAATAAGATTGACCAAAATGGAATTGATTTATCAACGGTTTATCAGGATATTAAAGAGAAACTTTCTGCCGAAATTGTAATCAAACAGAAGGTAGAACTGTATCCTAATATGTGTGTGACGAACTTTACCGAATCTGAACAATGGGATACGGTAATAGAGGGAAACGATGACCTTTTAGAGAAATATATGTCCGGTAAATCATTAGAAGCATTGGAACTCGAACAAGAGGAAAGCATAAGATTTCAGAATTGTTCTCTGTTCCCTCTTTATCATGGAAGTGCAAAAAGTAATATAGGGATTGATAACCTTATAGAAGTTATTACTAATAAATTTTATTCATCAACACATCGAGGTCCGTCTGAACTTTGCGGAAATGTTTTCAAAATTGAATATACAAAAAAAAGACAACGTCTTGCATATATACGCCTTTATAGTGGAGTACTACATTTACGAGATTCGGTTAGAGTATCAGAAAAAGAAAAAATAAAAGTTACAGAAATGTATACTTCAATAAATGGTGAATTATGTAAGATTGATAGAGCTTATTCTGGAGAAATTGTTATTTTGCAAAATGAGTTTTTGAAGTTAAATAGTGTTCTTGGAGATACAAAACTATTGCCACAGAGAAAAAAGATTGAAAATCCGCACCCTCTACTACAAACAACTGTTGAACCGAGTAAACCTGAACAGAGAGAAATGTTGCTTGATGCCCTTTTGGAAATCTCAGATAGTGATCCGCTTCTACGATATTACGTGGATTCTACGACACATGAAATTATACTTTCTTTCTTAGGGAAAGTACAAATGGAAGTGATTAGTGCACTGTTGCAAGAAAAGTATCATGTGGAGATAGAACTAAAAGAGCCTACAGTCATTTATATGGAGAGACCGTTAAAAAATGCAGAATATACCATTCACATCGAAGTGCCGCCAAATCCTTTCTGGGCTTCCATTGGTTTATCTGTATCACCGCTTCCGTTGGGAAGTGGAATGCAGTATGAGAGCTCGGTTTCTCTTGGATACTTAAATCAATCATTTCAAAATGCAGTTATGGAAGGGATACGCTATGGTTGCGAACAAGGATTATATGGTTGGAATGTGACGGATTGTAAAATCTGTTTTAAGTACGGTTTATACTATAGCCCTGTTAGTACTCCAGCAGATTTTCGGATGCTTGCTCCTATTGTATTGGAACAAGTCTTAAAAAAAGCTGGAACAGAATTGTTAGAGCCATATCTTAGTTTTAAAATTTATGCGCCACAGGAATATCTTTCACGAGCATACAACGATGCTCCTAAATATTGTGCGAACATCGTAGACACTCAATTGAAAAATAATGAGGTCATTCTTAGTGGAGAAATCCCTGCTCGGTGTATTCAAGAATATCGTAGTGATTTAACTTTCTTTACAAATGGACGTAGTGTTTGTTTAACAGAGTTAAAAGGGTACCATGTTACTACCGGTGAACCTGTTTGCCAGCCCCGTCGTCCAAATAGTCGGATAGATAAAGTACGATATATGTTCAATAAAATAACTTAGTGTATTTTATGTTGTTATATAAATATGGTTTCTTGTTAAATAAGATGAAATATTTTTTAATAAAGATTTGAATTAAAGTGTAAAGGAGGAGATAGTTATTATAAACTACAAGTGGATATTGTGTCCTGTATGTGGAAATAAAACACGATTAAAGATAAGGGAAGATACTGAATTAAAAAAATTCCTCCTCTATTGTCCGAAATGCAGACAAGAAAATTTAATTGAAATAAAGCAGTTCAAAGTAACTGTGATTACAGAGCCAGACGCAAAGACGCAGAGCCGATAAAATGAGATTAATACAATCTCATTTTATCGGCTCTTTCCGTTATGTATGGATTCTTTTAATTAGTCTTCGATGTTTCTTGCTTCGTTGATACCGCTGGCTAAAGATTCCATTAAGGATAGTTCTTTGTCTGTAAAGCTATCCATGTATTTCTCTATCTGTAATCGTCGGGTGCTTTTTACCAAGTTATTAGCAGGTAAGAAAAATTCATCAACGGAAACATGAAGTAACGATACAAGGTCATAAAGAACTTGTATGCTGGGGTGTTGCCCTTTATTTTCAATATTAGTTAAGTACCGTGGGTCAATTTCAATCAATGCTCCCACTTGTTCACGAGTTAAACCTCGTTTCAATCGAGCTTCTTTAATGGCTAAACCAAAGGCTCTAAAATCATATTTATCTTCTTTTTTACGCATAGTAGACCACCTCTATACATTTTATTGTTCCTACTGAATTAAAAACAGGTATAGAAAAACGTGTTATATGGTTTATAGGTTTATATTTAATAAAAAGCACTACTAAACGCCAATAAAAAAAACCGTTATATGGTAGTGCTATTTACGCTGTTAAAATATTGTATATTACTTCCAAATGGCGGTTTGTTGGAGGTCAACGTCGCCATGAAGTACATCATATACAATAAATTTCCTTACATTGGGTTCTTGTCAAAAAAAGTCGTCTATCTGCAATAGATAAGTACGTCCACCAATGTGGTTTTATAAATCATATAGATAGAATAACAGAAGCATGTAAACAGAGAAATAAATCTGTTTATATGCTTTTTTGGCTATTCAGAACTTTTTTACAAAGTTTATTTATCAGTAATGCAACAAATCCCCCTTTCACATTGGGACTAAGAGTGAAAGGAGATAAACGAGCAAGGCTCACTTCCTTTCCTAGACAGAAAGGGGGTGAGAAACATGAAACCATCTTCTTTTCAGACCACAATAGAAAATCAGTTTGACTATATCTGTAAACGTGCTATGGAAGACGAGCGAAAGAATTATATGCTTTATCTTTCAAGGATTGCAAAGCGTGAGGTGTCCTTTTCGGATGTTGGCGATTATCTTGTTAGCCAGTTTGCGACAACAGATAACTATTCAACTGACTTTCAGATTTTTACACTCAATGGGTTATCAGTAGGCGTTGAAAATGATTTGTTGAGTGAAGCATTACGTGAGTTGCCAGACAAGAAACGTGAAATTCTACTGCTGTTTTACTTTATGGACATGAGCGATTCAGAAATTGCAGACCTGTTGAAATTGAACCGTTCTACTGTCTATCGGCATAGAACCAGTGGACTAGCCTTAATTAAAAAGTTTATGGAGGAATTTGAAGAATGAAAACACAATATCCTATGATTCCCTTTCCTCTCATTGTAAAGGCAACAGATGGCGATACCGAAGCGATTAACCAGATTCTACATCATTACAGAGGGTACATAACGAAGCGTTCCCTACGACTTATGAAAGATGAATATGGCAATCAAAGTATGGTCGTTGATGAAGTCTTACGTGGAAGAATGGAAACCAGACTGATTACAAAGATTTTGTCATTTGAAATTAAGTAATATCCTCTCTCCTTTCGTGGAAGCGTGCTAAACCATTCCACGCTTCCCGAACAGGGAGGTTTGTTATTCCACCAAAGCATATTGAGCTTTCAATGTGTTTTGATAGGCTAACGAGCCATTGTTCTTTGAAAACTGAATAAAAGTAATCGAATACGTTTCGATAAGAAAAGAGCCAACGGAACTAACCGCCATGACCTATCTTATAAAGATAGCGAGCGATTCATGTTAGTGATCCGAGAAGCAATCTTTAGCAGGATTGCCTGCAACGACATTCTTATCGTGATAATGATACTCCCATACAGTCAATAGTCCGAGCGTGATAAAACCGTCGCAGGCAATGAGTATGGCTACATGAGAACCATGCAGGGGTGGAACTCCCGTGAGCTTTGCTAAAGCTGTTCGATTGCTGGTAAAACAACTTTTATGAAATCCAAATAAGTGATTTGGAAAGGAGGATTTTATGAAGCAGACTGACATTCCTATTTGGGAACGTTATACCCTAACCATTGAAGAAGCGTCAAAATATTTTCGTATTGGCGAAAACAAGCTACGACGCTTGGCAGAGGAAAATAAAAATGCAAATTGGCTGATTATGAATGGCAATCGTATTCAGATTAAACGAAAACAATTTGAAAAAATTATAGATACATTGGACGCAATCTAGCGTCGCCAAAGGGTCTTGTATATGATAAAATAGTATTAAGTCGTATCAAGGCTCTTTCCATAAAGGAAAGGAGCAAATGCCATGTCAGAAAAAAGACGTGACAATAAAGGTCGAATCTTAAAGACTGGAGAGAGCCAACGAAAAGACGGAAGATACTTATACAAATATATAGATTCATTTGGAGAACCGCAATTTGTTTACTCGTGGAAACTTGTGGCTACAGACCGAGTACCAGCAGGAAAGCGTGATTGTATCTCACTTAGAGAGAAAATCGCAGAGTTACAGAAAGACATTCATGATGGTATTGATGTTGTAGGAAAGAAAATGACACTCTGCCAGCTTTACGCAAAACAGAACGCTCAAAGACCAAAGGTTAGAAAAAACACTGAAACTGGACGCAAATATCTTATGGATATTTTGAAGAAAGACAAGTTAGGTGTAAGAAGTATTGACAGTATTAAGCCATCAGACGCTAAAGAATGGGCTATTAGAATGAGTGAAAATGGTTATGCTTATCAAACCATCAATAACTACAAACGTTCTTTAAAGGCTTCATTCTATATTGCTATACAAGATGATTGTGTTCGGAAGAATCCATTTGACTTTCAACTGAAAGCAGTTCTTGATGATGATACTGTCCCTAAGACCGTACTAACAGAAGAACAGGAAGAAAAACTGTTAGCCTTTGCAAAAGCTGATAAAACCTACAGCAAAAATTATGATGAAATTCTGATACTCTTAAAAACAGGTCTTCGTATTTCAGAGTTTGGTGGTTTGACACTTCCAGATTTAGATTTTGAGAATCGTCTTGTCAATATAGACCATCAGCTATTGAGAGATACTGAAATTGGGTACTACATTGAAACACCAAAGACCAAAAGTGGCGAACGTCAAGTTCCTATGGTTGAAGAAGCCTATCAAGCATTTAAGCGAGTGTTAGCGAATCGAAAGAATGATAAGCGTGTTGAGATTGATGGATATAGTGATTTCCTCTTTCTTAATAGAAAGAACTATCCAAAAGTGGCAAGTGATTACAACGGCATGATGAAAGGTCTTGTTAAGAAATACAATAAGTATAACGAGGATAAATTGCCACACATCACTCCACATAGTTTGCGACATACATTCTGTACCAACTATGCAAATGCAGGAATGAATCCAAAGGCATTACAGTACATTATGGGACATGCTAATATAGCCATGACGCTGAACTATTACGCACATGCAACATTCGATTCTGCAATGGCAGAAATGAAACGCTTGAATAAAGAGAAGCAACAGGAGCGTCTTGTTGCTTAGTAGTACAAATGAATTTACTACTTATTTACCACTTCTGACAGCTAAGACATGAGGAAATATGCAAAGAAACGTGAAGTATCTTCCTACAGTAAAAATACTCGAAAGCACATAGAATAAGGCTTTACGAGCATTTAAGAAAATATAAAAAGATAATTAGAAATTTATACTTTGTTTATTTGAAATATATTTATAGAGCAGTTTTTTATAGCTAAAAACAAAAGAATTATAGTGGGTCATTTTCAAAAATTACTGCTTGATAAGAGTGTTAAATTTGAGCTAGAGTGTTTTGAAAAAATGGAATATTACGATGAATTTAAAAAATCTAAAGATCAGATAGAGAAAAGAATAGAAGATATTCAAGAAACACTTTCAAATTTTGTGACATCAATTTTAGGAATTGGTGCATTTATTGGTTTAATAATAACTATGGAACCAATTGTAATTATATTTTCATTTTCAAGTGTATTAATGTCCTTATTTTTAAATAAAAAAGCTATAAGTATGCAATATGATTTTTATGAAAAAATAACACCATTAGAGCGAAAAGTGGATTATTTTCTTAAAATTAGTACTGATAGAGAATATGCTAAGGATGTAAGAATGCACTCTGGATTCGTATCTTTGATTAAAATGAAATTTAACTATAATTTGTCAAATATAATTAAAATAATTAAAAGTTTTTCTAAAAAATACTCATATGTATTAGTGTTTCAGAACTTGATTGTTCAAGGCGTTAATCTGATTACAGTAATTTATATTGTACGAAAAGTTTTCTTTAAATTAATTTCTATAGGAGATTTTGTAGCACTAGCCGGCAGTAACCAGCGATTGATTGAGTATATCAGCACATTATTCAGGGTTATTCCAGAAATATATGAACATGGTTTGTATTTAGAAAATCTATTCAATTTTTTGGAATACAATGTAAAAGTATATGATGGTGAAGTAGATTATGTTGATGAGAAAAATCTTGAGATACAGTTAGAAAATGTTAGTTATATGTATCCAGAAACAAATGTATATGCCATAGAAAACCTAAATATGAAAATAAGGCAAGGAGAGAAAGTTGCTATAGTTGGTGAAAATGGAGCAGGTAAATCTACATTAATAAAATTATTGTGTAGATTATATGATCCCACATCGGGTCGTTTATATTTTAAAAATGAATTATATAAAGATTTAAAAATAAATATTATAAGGGACAATATAAGTGTTCTTTTTCAGGATTTCAAAATGTATTCGTTACCTATAATTGATAATGTTTTAATGAAAGAAGTAACAGAGAAAGATGTTGATTTTGGGAATGTAATAGAAGTGCTACGAGTACTAAGAATGTTGCAAAGGATAGAAAATTGTGATAACGGGATATTCACAGAAATATCTAGAGAATTTAGTAATAAAGGGACTTTATTTTCGGGAGGAGAGGAGCAACGTATTGCAATAGCGAGAATTTTTTCTCAAGACAAAAAAATATACATTTTTGATGAACCATTAAGTAATATAGACCCTCTTGCTGAGAGTGAAATATTTGATTTATTGATGGAGAAATGCTCTGATAAGACTCTAATATTAATATCTCATCATCTGTCTAATTTATATAAAATGGATACAATATACTTCTTAGAAAATGGTAAAATAAAAGAAAGTGGTTCACATGAACAATTGATGGCAAAAAAAGGAGAGTATTATAATATGTATATGCGACAATCGGAAAGATATTTAAGGTAGCAATTTTAATTCAATATAAGATATATTGGTAAGAAAAACTTAGCCTTTTTAAATCTTAAATTTGAGGAAATTATTATAAAATAATAAAAAAATAATGGAACAAATGGAGAAAGAATAAAAAATAGAAAATCATTATAGATACATAGATGATATTTCAAAAGACATAAAATTTTAATAGTGAAACTTTGAAAGGGATAGCAGAAATGTTATCTCTTTTTTAATACAAGAAAGGAGATCAGTATGAAAAATTTAGATCAAATAAGACAAGAGTCAAAAGAAATAAAAGATAAAATTGATGATACAGAAGAAAGATTAAGGCAACTAAAAAATCAAGAAAAGAAGATATTAAAACAAGACATAATAAAAAGAAGAAAAGAAAGAACTCATAGGCTAATAACTAGAGGAGCAATATTAGAAAGCCTTATAGAAAATGCAGAAGAACTAACAGATGAAGAAATAAAAATCCTACTAGAAGAAGCAACAAAGACAAAAGAATTCAAAGAAACACTAAAAATAATGAGAGAAAATTAAGAAAAATAAAATAATCAAATATCCCTTAGATTTTCTAAGGGCGCAATTATACACCCTAAAGGGTGCTTGCGTCCTGCGGAGCCAAACCCTTGCAGGGAGCAACAACCATTCGCTTTTTAAAAGTCAAGGGTAAATAAACTCGCTAACGCTCGCCCTTGACTTTTAAAATTTGAAATGAAAGTAACAATTAAGCCGACATACTGAAACAACAAAAATTAATTCAGTAGTCGGCTTTTTCTATTCTATCATTTCAAAACGCTCATTCACAAGGTGGCTATAAAAAATCTATTAAGCCTCCACCTAAAACAACAAAAAAGAAAGGAAGTGATAAAAATGGCAGACAGTTTTCATTTTTCAGTAAACATAATATCAAGAGGAAAAGGCAAAAGTGCAGTAGCAAGTGCAGCATATATAAGTGGAGAAAAAATAAAAAATGAATGGGACGGAGTAACCCATGACTATACAAGAAAAGAAAAAGTATTAGTAAAAAATATAATATTGCCTGATCATATACCAAAAGAATTTAATGATAGGTCTACCTTATGGAATAAAGTAGAAATGGCAGAAAAAAATTCTAATGCACAACTAGCAAGACAATTCATAATAGGACTACCAAAAGAATTAACTTTAAGTGAAAATAAAAACCTGGTTGAAAGATTTATAAAAGAAAATCTAACATCACAAGGAATGATAGTAGATTATGCAATTCATGATGAGAGTCAAGATAAAAATGGAAATATTCATTGTCATATAATGACCATAATGCGACCCATAAACGAAAAAGGAGAGTTCTTAGCAAAGTCAAAAAAAGAATATATCCTAGATGAACAAGGAGAAAAGATTTTAAACAAAAATGGAAAACCAAAGACAAGAAAAGTAGAACTAACAACATGGAACGATAAAGGCAATGTAGAAAAATGGAGAGAAAATTTTTCAGACCTTTGTAATGAATATCTTGCAAAAAACAAGATAGAAAAAAGAGTAGACCATAGGAGTTTTAAAAGACAAAATTCTGATTATCTACCGACAATCCATTTAGGATCAGCAGCAAGTGCAATGGAAAGAAAGGGAATAGAAACTGACAAGGGAAACTATAATAGAGAAATAAGAAAATATAATGAACTTGTAAAAACAATAAAAGAAGAGATAAAAACATTAAAGGATTGGATAGGAAATCTATTAGATAACTTGTCTACTGCTTATGAAAAATTTAAGGATATAGAAAGAGATAAGGTAATAGACAACCCTAAACTTTTTAATCTAACAAATTATCTATTAACTTATTCAGAAATTCAAAAAGAAAAAAGTAAATATCTAAAAGGATATGCCAAAACCAATAAAGAAAAGTATGACTTCAAAAAGCTAACGAGTGCATATAGCTATTTAAGAAAAAACAACATAGAAACCATAGGTCAGTTACAAACAAAAATAGAAACTTTAAAGTCTAATAGTTACAAAATAAATAAAAAAGCAAAGACAATCCATAAAGAAATGGAAGATGTAGAAAAGAAAATTCTATACTATGAAATATACAAAGACAAAAAAGGAGTTTATGAAGAATATCAAAAGAAAAATATATTCACAAAAGACACATTCTATAACAAACATAAGAAAGATATAGACCAATATAAGGTAGTAAGAGAGAAATTAAAAAAACTCCTATCAGATAAGGAAAAACTAAGTCCTAAAAAATGGAATGAAGAAAAAAATCTTTTAATGGCAAATCTTGAAGAAATAAATAGAGAAAAAGACAAGATAAAAGATGAATACCAGGAAATTAATCATATAAAATATTCAGTAGATTTTGTAAACAAAGAACTTGGCATAGATTTATCCATAGAAATAGATAAGCTAATAAAACAAGGTGAAAAACCAAGTGTAATAGCACAGATTAAAAAATTCCAAGACCAAGTTATTAAAGATAATGAATACAGAGAAATGATGAAAAACAAGAAAATGGATCAAGAAAGATAAGACCTGGTAAAAATATCTTATCCAAGCTATAATATGACCAAACAACTAAAGGCAGATCTAGGAGGTAATAGAGATGAATAAAAGGCAAGAGCTAATAGATGAACTCATAAAAGCAGATCAAGATGGAACATACAAAACCTATAAAAGCACAGAAGAAATAAAAGCGATGAACAATGAAGAAATACAGATTATATATTCCAACATGAAAAACTATCTATCAGACAAAAGAACGCACATAAACTACTAAAGGTGGAAAGGCATTGTAAGCTATTTTAAAGTATAAAAGGTACAAATACCTAAGTAAGCTATAAAAACATCAAAATAAAGCATTCCACCACCAAGAACAATAAAATAAAAACAATCAAAGGGAAGTATAGAAAAATTAAAGCCTATACTTCCCTTTTTTTAATTCAAACAAAGGAGATAAAGCATGATAAACGAAGAAATAAGCAAAGAAGCAGGGCAAGCAGCACAAACCATAATATCATACACAATAAAGGCAGCAAAAGAATCAATTAAATTAGACAAAGAAATTAGAAAAAAGATGAATGATACTTTAGAAAAAGCAAATGGAAACCTAAAAAGCCTTATTGGCGATGAAATAAAAATAAAAGACCTCTACAAAAAAGGACAACTAGAAAATATAAGCATAGATCAAAGCAACCTCAAAGACTTAAGAAAAGAACTAAACAAACTTGGAGTAAGTTTCTCAGTAATGAAAAACAAAGAAAGCAAAAACTATGAAATATTCTTCCAAGCCAAAGACATAAAAGTAATGGAATATGCCTTTAAGCAAGTCATAGCCAAGGAAAATAAAAAAGAAAAAGAAAGTATCCTAAAACAAATAAAGAAATACAAAGACCTATCCAAGAACAAGGATAAGACAAAAGAAAAAGTCAAAAGAAAAGTAAAAGAAAAAGTAAAACCAAGTAAAAAAGATATGACCAGAGAAATCTAAGGGAGTAACGAAAAGTTACACCCTTAAATAACTAAAATAACAAGACTTCCGAAAATCGGAAATCAAGAATTCCGAAAATCGGAAATCAAGAATTTCGATTATCGAAAATCAAGAAAGGAGCAGATATGGCAACAAACAAAAGATATTATTGGATAAAATTAAAAAAAGAATTTTTTACAGACAAAATAAACAGAGGACATTGTCCTTAATGAGTCCAACCCATGTCCGACAAGAGATAGAGAAAGATATAGAGATAGATAAAGAGAGAGAGGGAGAGATAGAAAAGATTTAACATTTTTGGTATAATCACATTAATTAAACTAAATGTGTAATGATAAAATGAGCTTGTTTACCGTAAGCTGATTGTGATAAAAAGATTAAAACTCCCACCATTGGTGAAAGAGATAGAATAAAATAAAAAGAATCAGATTGGAGTGATTAGAATGGATAAAAAAGATTTAGATATTATAGGAGATGGTGAATATATAAAAATGCTTGAGAAAATAAAAAGATCATATACAAGCAGACAACTTAAAGCAGCAGTTTCGGTCAATTCTGAAATGCTAAAGTTTTATTATAGTTTAGGAGAAGAAATTATTAACTTAAAGGCAGAAAGCAGATGGGGAAGCGGATTCTATAAAAAATTAAGTTCGGATTTAAAAAATGAAATTCCCAATGTTAAAGGATTTTCTGTTACTAATTTAAAATATATGAAGAAATTTTATGAAATGTATTCGCCATTAAATCGTCCACAGCTTGTGGACGATTTACAAATATCTAAAGTCGGTGGAGATTTTAATATGATTTTTAGTATCCCATGGGGACATCAAAGATATATTATGGATAGATGTGAGGGAAATTTGAATAAAGCATTTTTCTTTATATCTAAAACATTAGAAAATAGCTGGAGTAGAGCGGTGCTTTTAAATTTCTTGGATACAGATCTATTTGAAAGACAAGGAAAAGCAATAACAAATTTCACAAATAATTTGCCTGCTACACAAAGTGATTTAGCCAATGAAATGACGAGAGATCCGTATAATTTTGACTTTATATCTATAAGGCAAAATTATGATGAAAAAGAATTGAAAGACGCTTTGATGGATAATATTCAAAAATTCTTATTGGAGCTAGGGACAGGTTTTTCGTTCGTGGGCAGAGAATATAGACTTGTAGTTGGAAATTCAGAAGAATTTATTGATATGTTATTCTACAACATTAAGCTACATTGCTATGTAGTTGTGGAGGTTAAAATTTCCGCATTTAAACCTGCGGATATAGGACAACTTGGAACCTATGTAACATCTGTAAACCATATATTAAAGGGAGATGGGGATAATCAAACAATAGGTCTTTTAATCTGTAAGACAAAGGATAATGTATTGGCAAAATATGCTTCTGAAAGCTCCAGAGAGCCTATTGGAATTTCAGAATATCATCTACAAAACTTAATTCCTGAAAGTTTAAAGGGAGCATTACCAACCATAGAAGAAATTGAAAACGAACTAAAATAAATTTTAAAAACATAATAAATGTACACAAGGCGGTAGAAGTAAAAACTATCGTCTTTTTTTATTTGAAGAAAGGTAGGAGAGCATGGCAGATAAAAGAATGTTTTCACTAAAGATAGTGGATAGCGACTTATTTTTGGATATGCCACTAAGTAGTCAATGTCTGTATTTTCATTTATCAATGCGAGCAGATGATGACGGTTTTGTAAATAACCCTAAGAAAATCATCAAGATTATCGGAGCAAATGAAGATGACCTAAAAATACTTATTGCCAAAGGCTTTGTGATAGTCTTTGATCAGGGAATTATCGTCATTACTCATTGGAAGATAAATAACTTTATTAGAAAAGACAGATATAAGCCAACAATGTATATCGATCAGAAACAGCAGCTTTATCAAACGGACAATGGAGCATATATTTCAGAAGAAAAAGTTGGTTGTCATCTGGTTAACCAAAGGTTGTCAAGTGGTCAACCCAGTATAGATAAGGGTAGATTAGATAAGGTTAGTATAGATAAGGGGAGAGAGGGAGAGATAGATAAAAAGTCCACCCCCATTTTTTATGGAGAATTCAAAAATGTAAGGTTAAGCAAAGAAGAATATAAGACCCTTAAAGAAAAATTAAACTCACACACAGAAATAATGATAAATAAACTATCAAGATACATGAAAAGTAGTGGCAAGACCTATCAAAACCACTATGCGACAATCTTAAAATGGTATGAAGAAGACAAAGAAAAACTAAGACATCAAGGAGGGAATAAAAAAATGAACTATGACGTAGGAGAATCTTTATAGGTAAAAAGAGGTGGAAAGGCATTATTAAAGACTTTAAGTCTAAAAAGGTATCAAAGTATGCCAGAGATAATAAAAATGTAAATATGACACTTAAAAGGCGATTAGAAAATTAAAAATCTAATCGCCTTTTTTTTATTGTATGAAAGGATAAGCTATGACAAAAAGACAAACAAAATACATTGTAAAAAGAAATTATGATGATAGAAGAACAGATACGGACGCTTTTCTAAGACTAATAAAAAAATCAAGCAAATTAAATAATACTAATGAAATTGAGTATAACAAATATAATATTGATAGTAATAAAAAAGAGTGCTATAATAAAAATAGTTTTAGAGAAAGTTGTGTTATTTCCGAAAACTCAAATAAGGAGGAATAGGAAATGATACAAACAAATTCAAATCACTTTTCATTCAAAGCTGCAATTTATTGCAGACTATCTAAAGATGATGAGCAGAAAGGAGAGAGTGCCAGCATACAAAACCAAAAGGAACTTTTAGAAAACTATGTAAAATCAAGGGGTTGGAGTATTTACGATGTATATATAGATGATGGATATACTGGATTAAATACAAATAGACCATCATTTCAAAGACTAATTAGAGATATTGAAAATAAAAAAGTGGATATAGTAATCACTAAGGACTTATCAAGACTTGGAAGAAACTATTTGCAGACTGGGTACTATACAGAAAATTTCTTCCCAAAGAACAATGTCAGATATATAGCTTTAAATGATGGAGTAGATACCTTTCAAGAAAACAACGAAATAGTTCCTTTTAAAAATGTTTTAAACGAGTTTTATTCAAGAGATGTTTCTAAAAAGATGAAATCTGCCTATATGACAAGAGCAAGGCAAGGAAAATTTATTGGTTGTCTTGCTCCAATAGGATATAGGAAAGACAATGAAGATCCACATAAATTAGTAATCGATGATGAAACTTCATGGATTGTTGAAAAAATTTTTGATCTTGCTTTTAGTGGTTATGGAGTACAAGCAATTAGAAGAAGACTATTTGAAGAAAAAATACCTACACCTACCTGGTGGAATAGAAAAAAAGGACTTAGAAATAAAAAAACTAAGTTAGAAATGACCGTAGATGGTGGAGAGTATTGGTGGGACTGCACAACCCTAAAAGAAATTATTGAAAACCCAGTTTATATTGGTCATATTGCTAGTCAAAAAGTTAATTATAAATTCAAAGTAGGTTGGTTATCCGATAAACCCAAAGAGGAATGGATAATAGTAGAAAATACACACGAACCAATTATTTCTGAAGATATTTATAATATAGCAAATGAAAAATTAAAGAGCAGGAGAAGACCATTTAAAAATGGAGAAGAAAGTATATTTGCAGGAATTGTGAAATGTCCCGATTGTGGAAAATCTTTAAATCTTGGAAGAAACAAATCGAAAAAAAGAGAAAAGTTACTCACTTGTAACACTTATAGAAGATATGGAAAATCATTATGTAGTCAACATAGAATTTATTACGATACTCTTTATGAGATAGTGCTTAAGGATATTAGAAAAAATGCAGAAATAGCATTAAAAGATGAAAAAGAAATTATAAAAGCACTTGAAAAATCACGAGAAATTGATAATGAAGAAGAACAAAAATTTATTATGGATAAGATTTACGAAGATCAAATAAGAGTAGAAGACTTAACTAAAAAGATTGAAAGATTATATGATGACTGGCTAGACAATAAGATAAGTGAAAGTAACTTCCAAAAAATTCTTGAAAAATCACAAAACGAACAAGACTATCTTAACCAAAGAATAGAAGATAATCAAAAATTGATTGTTAAAGAAGATCTTGAAGATATTAATGTTAAAAAATGGATTGAACTCATAAAAAAACATAGGGATATAAAGAAGCTGGACAAAGAAACCTTAAACGAACTCATCTCAAAAATCTATGTTCACGAAAAAGAAGTAGTGAATGGAGAAATCACCCAAACAATTGATATTTACTACAATTTCATAGGAAATACAGACACACTACAAGTATTTTACAATCTCTAATTAGGCATAAAGCAACTAATGGCAGGCGGTGGCGTTGTTTTAATTGCTACGCAACTAATTCCCCAATTATCGGGATTATTTTAAGACAAAACAAATTAATAGTAGCCTTTTATCGAGGAGGTGCTTATGCAGTTAGCAGAGAAGTTTCTCAATGGCTTAAAGCAACCTATGATCGATAACTGTATGAAAGTCTTTGAAAATATGCAGAATATGATGAACGATCAAATGACAAAAGCTGGCGATGTCGTATCACAAACTCCACAGGCATATAATTCAGACTTATTCAATTTGGCAAAAAGTATTAATGAGACGGCGGTTATACCAATCGCCGTCTTAATTATTACCTTTATAGCGATATATGAAATTGTACACCTTGTTATCGATAGGAATAACTTTAACGATTTTGAGACTTTTATTTTTTTCAAGTGGATTTTTAAAACAACTATATCCATTTATCTAGTAAGTCATGCTTTTGAATTTTCAATGGCTATATTTGATGTCATGCAGTCAGTCATACGTTCAGCTTCAGGAGTTAGTATTGAACAATTCCAAGTAGGACAAGATGCGATGAAAGCAAGCATAGAAAAGATGGGAATAGTGGATCTGATGTTTTTCACGACGCAACTTAACGCTATGCAGATGATTGTGTGGGCATTAGGCATTGTTATTTGGGTTATATGTGTAGGACGCATTATAGAAATGTATTTCATAATTTCAGTTGGTGCGTTACCGTTTGCAACTCTAACATCTAGCCGATACGGACATATAGGGGACTCCTATATCAAATCCGCTGTGGCATTAGGTTTGCAAGGTTTGTTTATTATTATCACATTAGGGGCATGGTCGGTATTCGTACAGTCCTTGACGGTAGCAAAAGATGGTAATCCATGGACGTTTATGTTCTCCTTCTTAGCAGCGAGTTTATTAGCTGTCATTGTACTATTCAGGACGAAATCCGCAGCAAGTGCCATAGTATCAGCGGCATAACAAGAATGGAGGTAAGTAAATGGCTTATGTAAATGTACCAAGAGACTTATCGAGGTATGAAGCGAAGGTCGTCTTTAATCTGACAAAGCGTCAATTGATCTGTTTTTCTATCGGTGCTGCACTGGCAATTCCGGCATATTGGTTTACCCGTGGAATACTTCCAAGCGACGTAAGATCTATTTTGATGTTTATCATAGCGAGTCCTTTTTTTATTGCCGGGATATTCAAAAAAGACGGTATGACTTTAGAAAAATATCTCTACATTGTTTGCCGTCAAAAATACTTCAGACCAGGAATAAGACGCTATAAGACACTAACTTCAAATAAAAAAGAAGTGCCAACTAAAACAAAAAAAACAAAGAGAAAAAAGAGGTGAGACCGTCTTGAATCAAAATTTTCAAAAGAAACAGGAACAACGTTTGAAATCAAACATTGATGCTGCAAAAAGAAACAAAGAAGATTTTGGGAATACAAAATCTAAGTCAAATTCCAAGACTCCCCAAGTCTTTCAAAACATGTTACAGTTATTTGTTAAAAAGGAAGATAACGAAGTTTATACGACGCAAGATACCTTGCCTTACGAGAAGATCTTCCAAGATGGGATTATGAAGCTTGAAGATGGGCGTTATAACAAGTGCATTGAGTTTACAGATATTAACTACCGATTGGCAAAGCCTGAAGATCAGAGGAAAATATTTGATGACTATTGTAAGTTCTTAAACTATTTCGACTCGACTATCGATTTTCAATTAACTTTTTTAAATTTAACAGGTTTTGCCGATAGGCTCATGCACAATATTCGAATACAAAAGCAAAATGACCCGTTCAATGACATTCGAATGGAATATAGTAGAATGCTGCGCAATCAATTATCCAAAGGTAATAATGGGCTTATAAAGCGTAAATTCATTACTTTTTCCATTAAAGCTAAAAATCTGAAGGAAGCTATTCCAAGACTTGAACGGATAGAAACAGACATACGAAATAACTTTAAAACACTGGGCGTACAAGCAGAGTGTTTAACGGGAAAGCAACGTATTGAATTACTTCACGATATTTTAAATCAAGGAAGCGATAGGGAGCGGACGACCTTCGATTGGCATAATGTAAGAACCGGAAGCATGACGACGAAGGACTATATATCTCCCTCATCTTTTAATTTCCAAAATCAACGTATTTTTAAAATGGGACAAATGTATGGTGCAAGTAGCTTCCTAAGAATTGATGCTCCGGAGCTTTCAGATAAAATGCTCGCTGAGATATTAGATATCGAAGATGATCTACTGGTAAATATTCATATTCGTTCCATGGATCAACAGGAAGCGATCAAGGAAGTTAAGCGGACAATTACCGACTTAGATCGTACCAAGATTGAAGAACAGAAGAAAGCCGTTCGTTCAGGCTATGACATGGATATTATTCCCTCAGACCTTGCGAATTTTTCAGAAGAGGCTAAAAATCTCTTGGAAGAATTACAAGGACGTAATGAACGTCATTTTATTGTTAGCTTCCAAATCACGACCTTTGCAAAAAGTAGGAAGAAGCTTGAAAATATCATCTTTCAATTGAATGGTATTATTCAAAAATATAATTGCAGTTTAAAGCGTATGGATTATCAACAGGAACAAGGACTTATGTCCGCATTGCCTATGGGAGTAAATCAAATAGACTTCGAGCGGAAGCTCACAACGTCTTGTGCAGCTATTTTTGTTCCCTTTACGACCCAAGAGTTGTTCATGGGAGGAAAAGCTCTCTATTACGGTTTAAATGCCATATCGAACAATATGATTATGGTAGATAGAGGAACTCTAAAGAATCCTAACGGGCTTATTCTAGGAACACCAGGTTCAGGTAAATCTTTCTCTGCGAAAAGAGAGATGACGAATGCTTTCTTTATTACGGATAATGACATTATCATTTGCGACCCTGAGGCTGAGTATTCACCACTTGTAAAAGCACTAGGCGGTGAAGTTGTTGAAATCTCGCCTAATTCAAAACATCATATTAATCCTTTGGATATTAATATTAACTACGCTGACGGTGATGACCCGATTATGTTTAAAGCGTCGTTTATCCTATCGCTTTTTGAGCTGATAACTGGTGGTACTCAAGGTTTGCAACCGACGGAAATTACTATTATCGACCGTTGTACAAGAGCAATTTATAGGAAGTATTTGGAAGATCCGGTACCGGAGAACATTCCTGTTCTAGAAGATCTTTATAATGAACTCAAAAAACAAGAAGATATAGAAGCCGAACGATTAGCGACTTCTCTTGAAATCTATGTAACAGGTTCGCTTCGAGTATTTAACAATCGAACAAATGTAGATGCTAACAATCGTGTCGTTTGCTACGATATTAAAAATTTAGGTAATGCTCTTAAAAAACTAGGGATGCTTATTATTCAAGACCAAGTTTGGAACAGAGTATCTATTAACCGTGATAATTATAAAAAGACTCATTTTTATATTGACGAGTTTCACTTACTTTTGAAAGAAAGACAAACGGCTGAATACTCTGTTGAGATTTGGAAAAGATTCAGAAAATGGGGCGGTATTCCGACGGGTATCACGCAAAACGTTAAGGACTTGTTACTGAGCCAAGAAATTGAAAACATCATTGAAAACTCAGACTTTGTTCTGATGCTCAATCAAGCTTCAGGTGACCGTGAAATTCTAGCCCATCGTCTTGGAATTTCGCAAGACCAACTTTCTTATATTACCAACTCAGGAGAAGGAGAGGGCTTATTGTATTTCGGTAATGTTATCGTTCCCTTTATAGATAAGTTTCCGAAGGAAACTAAGTTGTATAAATTGATGACGACGAAACCGGGAGAAAAAATGTATTAGATAGGAAGGTGAAGTGTTGAAAAGAAACAATTATAAAAATAAACCTAGTCAACAACCTATTGACCCTTCCAAAGTGCAAAAGAGTAAAGAGAATTATAACCAGTCTCTCAACAGATCGAGAGATAACTATAATGCCAAACATGAATCTTTTCATGCTTCATCTTACAAGGATTATCGAACTTACACGAATCAACAAGAAAATGTTAAGAAACAAGAAACTGCCAAACGAGATTTCAGAAAGTCTGAAAATGCAATAAATGCTCAACGCACGGTGTCCTATGAACAACAAAAAAGATTAAATTATAGAAAAAATCTGATGAGGAAACAACATAGGGAACGTGCAAAAGCGGAATATGCCAAAGAACTTGAACAAAGACGACAGGATGAAGAGCGTCGGTTAGAAGAAAATAGGAAGATAGAAGAGCGACGATTACAAGAAGAACGGCGTCGTCAAGACTATCTTCAGGAATTGGAAAATCAAAAGTACATTCCAACACAATCACCACTTTCGGCTGCAATTCAACGTGAATTGGTAGATAAACCCGCCAATCGTGTAGTTGATTTAACTGAAAGAAAAGAGAAGTATGAAAAACTAAACAAGAAAAAAACTATTGATGATAACTTTTCATCTAAGCCTAGAGAAAAGGCAGATAGAAATGGAAAAAGTTTTGACGATCAATCAAAAGCTCATAGTGATCAAAACTTTTTTGAAGCTGATCGTTCTTCCGTTAGGGAAAGACCTGTAAGTTCGAAAGATCCTAAAAAAGAAAAGCTGAAAAAGAAACAAGCAAAAGCGGTTTATCAAAAGTTTCAGGCTGAAAGTCTTCAAAGTTCAAATTTCGATAGTAATCAAATAAATGACCATCGACTTTCTGAACCGCCTCAGAATCAAAAATTCAAAATGACAGACGAAATGGATCTCGACGGAGACGGCATAATCGATCGATACGATGCTGATTTTCGAGATTCCAATGTTGAACATTTTGGTGACCTAGATGAAAGAGAAGATGCAAGAGCGGAGAGCGACTATAAAGTATCATCTGAAAAAGAATATTCTAGTAAGAATCCCAAGGACTCGATTCTTTTTAATTCGGAAACACCTGATAATGGAGCGGAAGGTCAGCCAAAGCAGAAAAAACTCATAAAAAAAGCTTACTCTTCGAAGTTTCGTAATGAACAAGATAGAAAATCGGATCTAAAAAAAGAAAAACGATTTTCAGATAAGATGTTCTTTGACGATGAAGAAAAGATGAATGAGGCACATTTAAATCTAGACCAGAAACTGGAAAGTGTTTCGGATCGGATAGCAAGGCTAAATAAAGATAAAAACGCAGGTGCCGATACAGTGGCACGAAGTGTCGGTATGTCAGCTTTAGCTTTAAAAGCAGCTAAGAAAAGAAAACAGTATGCGTCTCGTCTAAAAAACGATGAATCATCCATGATCCATAAGGTTAAAGAGCATAAGTTTAACATTGAGGACGAAGCGACTAAGCGAGTCGATCAACTGAACGCAGATAGAAATATGGCAGTTGAGACCGCCAATAAGACAGCTAAAGCAGCTTCCAAGGCAAAGAAAGCTAACAAAAAAGCTAACCAAGCTTACCAAAAAGCTAGGAACAAGAAAAAAGCGAGAGAAGCGTATTTAGAATCAAAAGGCGCAACGTCAAACTCACAATCCATAAAAGAGAGAATAAGCAATGCGGTGAAGAATCCCGGTCAAGCGATAAAAAAGATCGGAGAAAAAGGGGGAATAAAGATTTTTGCCCTAGGTATTATCATCGTGCTGCTTATTTTTGTGCTTTTTTCGTGTGTATCTTCGTCTCTGGTAGGTATCACCTATTTAGGCAACACCTCCTATCTTGCCGAATTTATCGACGTTACAGAGGCAGATAAGTACTATATGAAACAAGAGGCAGAACTGCAGTGGGAGATTCAAAATATAGAAAGAGTCTATCCGGGATTCGATGAATATATCGTCCAAGACGATGCCATCGGTCACGATCCCCATTTGCTTATTGCTTATCTCACCGTAAAATATGAAGACTTCAAACTGAAAGATGTTACTGGTGAACTTGATAGTATTTTTAAAGAACAATATCAATACAATGTCGTCAAGCGTACAGAAGTACGCTATCGTCGCAATGGCAGCCCTTACCTGTACAAGATTTTAGAGGCAACTCTATATACTAATGATTTAGAAACAGTGCTTCGATCTCGTCTGGGAGGAGAAGATTTCACAGGAGAGATTGGCGATTTTGGCAATGGTCAATTTGCACAGCCTTTAAAGAACATGAGTGTTTCTTCTCGTTTCGGACCTCGAAGGGCACCGGTACCTGGAGCTAGTACCTATCACAGAGGGGTGGACTTTAGAGCTTCAATAGGCACACCAGTTTATGCTTCTGAAGCAGGTAAAGTTGTAACAAACAAATTCAATCGCTTCCGTGGTTGGTATATTGTTGTGGACCATGGTGGTGGTCTAAGAAGCTTATACCAACACTTAAATGGTAGGGCTCCTAAACCGGTAGGTTCAAGTGTTCAGCGTGGAGAGGTCATCGCCCACACAGGAAAAAGTGGGATCGGTTCAGGTCCACATTTACATTATGAAGTTCATGTCAATGGCAAGCCCGTCAATCCGCTACCTTTTATTCAAGGCAATGGAAGGCGTAAGCCAAAGCCCAAACCTAATCCACCGTTAACGCCGTCACCTTCGACTCCGGAAATCTCAGGTGGTTCAGGAGACTCAGACAAAGTAACAGACCTTGAAAAGTTCGATATTTATATGGAATCTAAAGGTAACTTCATGCTCTTTGAATCTCCTATAGAAAGTGATTGGAAGGGTAAGATATCACGAATGTTCGGTTGGAATGTCATCAACAATAAAGTGACACTTTATAATTGGTTAGATATTAATGCCGGAGGTGAAAAGGTAATTGCCGTAAATGACGGTACCGTATCTTCAAGCAGTGACGGATTAACTTTAACCGACGACACAGGATGGAAAATTAAATATAAAGGAGTTAGCCCGACAAAGAGCGGAAAAGTAAAAATTGGCGATCAAATCGGAACAGCGTCTGGAAAGCTATCTATTCAGATTATTAATGACCAAAATCAAATATTAAATCCCTACTTTCATCTATGGTCGGAAAGTGGTCAGGTTCAATACAAAATGTACAATCCACGACCTAATACCAATATAGGCTCTCTTGATTTCAGCTCCGGAGGAGGTTGGGGTCAAGGCGGAGCTATGCCCAGTGAGGCTCAGCCAATAGGTGATTATTTTATAGCGACTGCTTATACTCCTGATCCTAAAGAAAATGGAGGTTACAGTGGAACTGCCATGGGAACAAAGCTTGTTCGTGGTGTAGTGGCAGTGGATCCTAAAGTAATTCCATTAGGAAGCGTCCTTTGGGTAGAAGGGTATGGTGTCTGCCGTGCAGAAGATACAGGTGGAGCTATTAAAGGCAAACGCCTTGATTTGCTATTCGAAACTAAAAAAGAAGCCTACAATTGGGGGCGTCGAAAAGTACGTGTAGCTATACTTCCAAAGGGCTATAAGCCTACAGGCAATGGAGGAAATGTCAGTGAACGACGAATTTCGATTTTAAAAGAAGCACAACGTTATGGAGGAGTACCTTATGTTTGGGGCGGAACGAGCCCTAGAGGTTTTGACTGTAGTGGCTTTATACACTACGTGTATAAACAAAAAGGTATTAATATCCCAAGAGAAACAGTATCTCTATACAATGGCGCTAGAAAAGTATCTGCGGAGCAAGCAAAACCTGGCGATATTGTGTTCTTCCATAGAACTTACAATACCAGTAAGCCAATTTCTCACGTCGGCATCTATATTGGTAATGGGAAGATGATCCATGCTTCAACTCGGGGTGTAAGAGAGGCGAATTTAAATTCAAGGTATTGGAGAAGTAAACTTGTAGGATTCGGAAGTTATTTGCCGTAAAAGGAGACAAAATGACAATTGAAAGAGTGTTAAAAAAGAAAACGAAGATTCAAAAACTCGAATCAAAGATTGCTGATATGCAAGAAGAGTTAGAAAAATTAAATGATGAATACTATGCCAATCTCGGCAAGGAAGTTGAAGAATTGTTTGTTGAAAAGGAACTAGATCTAAAAGATTTAGTTCCTTTATTAAATATGATGGAATCTTCTGATGAAGCATATGAGATAAACGAAGAAGGAGGCGAAGATGAGATCGCAAATTAAAAAAGGACTTATTCTTTGTTTAAGTATGATACTGCTAACAAAGCCGATTTATGCAAGTAATTCGGATATAGCTGATAAATTAAAGCTATATAATAATCCGTCACAAAACCGTTATATAGAGAATAAATTGAGACCGGAAACAAAAAAACAACAACCAAGGGCTAATGAGCAAACGACAGTGAAGCCCGCACCGGCAAAAAAACAAGCGTCTACTCAAAAAAAGGTGGCACCACAATCCCCGAAAAAATCAACGACACCTGTTTCTACGCCTGCTCCTCCAACAGCTCAAGTAGAACAGCCTCAACAGGTTAAGCCTGAGGCGGAAACGACGCCAGAAAAAGAAGCTAAACCGCCGGTTGCTAAACCTGAAGAGAAAAAACCTGATACGCAACAGTTTATAAAATTTCGAGCTACAAATGGGAAATTATATTATCTCGTAACTACGAGAAATCCCGACACAGGCGAAATAATTGATTCTGAACTGTTTAGCGAGCTTTCTGAAGATCGTTTGAAAGTAATGAGTGGTGAAGATTTAGATCAAGAAGAAAGAGAGCGGGAAGAGGAAGAAAAACGTCGGCAAGAAGAACTTGAGCGTCAACGTCTTGAAGATGAGAAGCAGAAAAAAGAAGAACTACCAGAGAAAAAAGGTAATGGTGGGACGATTTTTCTTGTCATTTTAGTTCTTGTTGGTGTAATAGTAGCTAAACGCTTTAAAGATCAAAAGAAACAACACGAAGAGTTTGATGATGATGGATTTGATGATGACGACGATGATGACGAATTTTATGAGGACTATGATGTAGATTATGACGAAAATGGTGATACAGAGTTATATGAAATCGATCAGAGCCTCTTTGATGAAGATGATGAAGACGAAAGAGAGGATCAAGATGAAGAATAAGCTAAAAATAGTGGCGATGGCTTTGTGTTTTTTAAGCATTTCTTCACAAGCCTTTGCTACAGGAAAATCAAATATAAATGACTATGGCACTGACGTAAAAGAAGAAACAATCGTTAGCTCAGATACGCCTCAGTATCAAGATACTCAGGAACAGAATAAAAAGATTGTACCCTTTGATCCTTCGAAGAAAAATGATATTCATGAGTCGAGAGGTCGCATTATTATGAACGTCGATCAGAAAGGGAACGACTTTAACTCCAGAGGAAATAAATTTGATTTAATTCCCTTTACGACGGCGAATGGTACGACTTTAAAGTTATTAGTAAATTACGACGAATACAGTGAAGACGTGGTTTTACTGGGTACGACAGACGAACAAGAACTCGCAAGTATGACCAAGAACTTGACGGAAGAAACTCGTGAGAGAGAAAAAGAAAGAGAAGAGTTCCAGAAAGAAAGTAGGAAGCTTCGAGAAGAAAATAGAGAAAAGCTCCAGGAAGAAAAGAGGCTTGAAAAAGAGAAGAAAAAACAAATTCAGCGAATGCTAATGTTACCCATTATTCTAGGCGGAGTTGCAGTAGCTTTAGTCTTAAAGTATTTAAAGAAAAAGAAAGAAGCAAATGAAGAAGGCCTAGAAGATGAAGGCGATGTACTTGCGGAGGACATGGAAGACGAGTTTATAGAAGCAGAAGACGAATTTGACGATGACGACGAAGAATAAGGAGGGAGCTTGTGAAATTAATTGTTGCAGAAAAACCCTCTGTCGCAAAAACAATTGCAAAAGTGATTGGCAATAGTCATAGCCGTAATGGCTATTTTGAGTGTGGAAACTATATTGTTACTTGGTGTGTCGGGCATTTAGTGTCATTGGCAGTACCGGAAGATTATACCGATTCATGGGCAAACTGGGATTTGAAAGTTTTGCCCATGATCCCGGTTCAATGGAAATTCAATGTAGTGCAATCTACACAGAATCAGTTTAAAGTAGTAAAAGCACTCATGAATCAAAAAGAAGTAAGTGAAATCATCTGTGCAGCAGATGCCGGTCGAGAAGGCGAGCTTATTTTCAGACTTGTTTATGCTAAGACAAACTGCTCTAAGCCCATAAAAAGGCTATGGGTATCTTCACTTGAAGATAAAGCCATAAGAGAGGGTTTAGATAAGTTAAGAGATGGAAGTGAGTTCGACTCGCTTTATCAATCGGCACTGGCAAGAGCAAAAGCCGATTGGTTGGTAGGAATGAATTATACACGCCTATACACTGTAGGTTATTCTGAAAAACTAACAATTGGTAGAGTACAAACACCTACGGTCGCCATGGTAGTTGAACGAGATAATGCTATTAAAAACTTTGTGAAATCCAAATACTATGAACTAGAAGTACAGGCGATCAAGGACAATCAAAAGATCCTCTTTAGATCTATTAATCAATGGGAAAAGAAAGAAGATGTTCCCGGTGATCTGGGAAGACATATTATAATTACTAGCTATGTTGAAGATCAAAAGAAAACTTCCGCTCCTCGTCTTTACGATTTAACGAGTTTACAAAAAACAGCCAATCAAGTGTATGGTTTCACAGCCCAGCAGACTTTAGATTATGCACAGAGTCTATACGAAAAGAAGCTTATAACCTATCCAAGAACGGATTCACGTTATCTCACTGAAGGTATGAAAAGTACAACGGAAGAACTAATTCATCATTGTCCGTTATACGAAATGAACGACAAAAAGAGCAATCACGATCGATTGTTTGATGATAGTAAAGTTTCTGATCACCATGCACTGTTGCCGACACTAGAATCTTTAGATGAAGATCTTCATAATGTGCCAAGTTCAGAAATTAAAATTTATGAACTCATTTACTATAGGCTATTAGAATCGGTTTCGGGAGATCACATCATCAGGCAACAAAAAGCAGAGGCTATCTTTAAAGAGCGTCCTGAAGTTAAACTTCAAGCAGTTGGCAAAATTATTGAAGAAGAAGGCTTTAAGTCGGTCGAGAAGTTATACAGAGAAATCAGCCTTGAGAACAGTCCAATTTTCAGAATTGAAGAAAATGAGCTTCTGTCAATTGAAAATATCTCTATCGTTGAAAAAACGAAAAGTCCGCCAAAACCCTATAATGAGTCAACACTTTTAGGAGCTATGGAAACGGCGGGAACTGAAGATCTAGATACGAGTTTAGAGATAGAGCGAAAAGGCTTAGGCACTGCTGCTACAAGGGCTTCTATTATTGAAAAGTTGATCCAGTCCGAATATCTAGTGAGAGATAAAAAGAATCTCAGGTCTACAGAGAAGGCACAAAGACTCATCACCGTAGTTGATAGTCGAATTAAAGATCCTAAGACAACAGCTCAGTGGGAAAATTTACTATCTTTAATTTCCACAGGCGACTATCAAGCTGAGAATTTTTTAAAGAAGATTATTAAGGAAATTACAGACCATTGTTCAGATTTTGAACCTGATTCAAGTTTAATTCGCAGCAATCAAATTGGATCTTGTCCTATTTGTGGTAATGCAATAATTAAGACGAAGAAGGTTTATTTTTGTACGAATAAGGAATGTAATTTTCATATTTTCATGGAAATGTGTAGAAAATCCATTAATGAATCAGAAGTTGCAGAACTTCTGGAAAATGGAGAGACAAAACTTATAAAAGGCTTTGTTTCCAAGAAAGGCAATAAGTTTAATGCAAAATTAAAATTGAATTCAGATCATGAAGTGATTTTTGATTTTGAAAACAAGAAATAGTTTAGGAGAGAGAACAATGACTCAAAATAAAGACAAAAAAAGAATTGTACAAGAAGGATATATTGCAGAAGATATCAAGATTGAAGCTGCAATATCTAAAGAAGGTAAGCCCTTTTCCGTTGCCAATTTTTCAATCGTATTTGAAAATGAGGGTGGAGAAAGAGAATACCGCCCTGTAAGTGCCTATAAACATAATATAGATAAAGTCATGGATCTCAAAAAAGGAGATCTAATACGAGTGTATGGAACAGAGCAAGAATACTCTAAAAAGTCCGGAGAGAAGGCTGT
This sequence comes from Aedoeadaptatus coxii, assembly GCF_001553115.1. Lineage (GTDB taxonomy): Bacteria > Bacillota > Clostridia > Tissierellales > Peptoniphilaceae > Aedoeadaptatus > Aedoeadaptatus coxii. Next base: position 23,366 of record NZ_KQ960172.1, on the reverse strand, counting down.
CTCAATCAATTTAAATGATTGTGATCTTCTTGAAGGTGTAAAGAGGCAAGACATTGTTTCTTTAAGAGGTAATCTGACACAAGATGTAAGCCTTACCGATATAACGACTCGTGAAGGTGAAAAAATTCAAGTAGCTAACTTCTTTATTGTTTATAAAGATGAAAATGGAGAAAAAGCCTCTCGATCGATCAGTGCTTATGGAAAGAATGCGTTAAAGGTCGCCGACTTGAAACAAGGAGATTTTGTCCATGTTCAAGGTGTGGAAAAGCACTATAAAAATAAAGAAGGAAAAGATCGGACGTCCGTTCATCTTTATAGTTTTAAGATGCTAAAAGCTAAAGAAGATAGACAAAAAAATAAGGAAGTCGATCGGGAAGATAAGAAAATGAAAAATCAAGATGAAAGAGAAATCTAGGAGGATATTATGAATCATTGCATGTTTTCAGGAAAAGTAGTTTCAAAGGAAGCTGTTGAACAATTTACGGGCAAAGATGGCAGAACCTTTGATTCGATGAATTTTCAATTAGAAGTAGAAAATCAGAAAGAAAAAATGTTAGTACCCTGTCGCTATATTTCGTCTGCTGAAACAGACAATAATTTAATGACGACGCTAGGAAATCTCGAAGACGGTCAAGACGTTATTCTCATGGGCAAGCTCAATATTCGTTCTATTAATTTTGGATTGACCACTATAACTGAGCCGTCTATTTATGTTCGCTCGATCGAAATTTTAAAAAGTAAATACAACATTGTAGATGAAGATGACAATTATATGATTATAGATAAAATGGAAACACCGTTTTAAGCTCTAGATCTATAAAAGACTAAGAAAGAAAGGGGTAGCAAAATTTTTTGTTACCTCTTTTTTTATTTAGTATTGACATATATTCCATGGAATAGTAATGTGGAGGTAGAAGATGAACGCTAATAAACATGATGAAATTTACGATAATATTTATAATACGATTGGGGGGTTGCTTGAAGCTGAACAATGGAAAGGGTTTATGCAATCTGCTGCCTATAACTATAAATATGATTTTATGAGACAGGTTGCTATATACAGCCAAAGACCTGATGCAAAAGCTTGCGCTCCGTATGACTTTTGGACACGAGTAGGACGATATGTTAAACGTGGGAGTGCCGGGATAGCAGTACCAGACGAAACCACGCAAAAAATGAATTATCTTTTCGACATTTCTGATACAGGAACCAAAGTAAACTACAATGACCAGGTTTTTGTATGGCAAATAAACAGAGAGGCGTTTAATGAAAAATATGGTACCAATTGGTATCAGGCTCTTAGCGATGAAATAAAAGAATCCATAACATCACGAAATATGATTGATGAATTGTCAGATAACCAAAAAGACGTATTATTTCATACTGTTCTGTATCAAACACTCTATCGCATGGGTGTACCTCAAGAACAGTTAAGAGAAATAGATTTTACTAATTTAAAAAGCTTGTCATTTAGTGAGTTTTTAGTCGTTGTTAGACTTGCAAATGAACAAACAAAAGAAAGTATTAATCAACTACGCTACGAATTTAAGGATTATATAGAAAGAGAGGCTCAAAATGACAGTCAAAGTTATGAACAACAAACAGTATCAAAAGATCAACGGATATTGGATTCCGGAGACAAAGATCAAGAGCGAACAAAGACCGATCAGGAAATACGGACACATGAGGTGGAAGTATCTCAGAGAGAGCGAGAAGCTTTCGGATATGGAACTGTTGAGCGAACTCGAAGTAACCGGACAACTGATGAACTATCTGGCGAATATAGAGGAGGAAGCGGAGAAAATCAAGGAATCCCGCTCGAAGATGATGGAGGAACGGAAAATCGATTCCAATCTTCAGAAGAGCGACTATCAAGCCTATCTACAAGGGGTTCTACAAATCGAGACGGAATTAGAAGAAATAATTCTGCACACTCTAATTTACGCATAGAAGATATAACACAAGAAATATCCAATAGATTCGTCATGTTTCCACCTGAGGAAGCAACACAAAAAGAAGTCATTCAGCAAGATATGGCTTCTTTTTTAAATGAGCAAAACAATAAAACTGCCTTGGATATGGATATGGATAACGACGGTGTTATTGATCGATATGATGCCGATTATCGAGATTCCACAGTACAGAGTATTGGGCAACTCGATGAAAGAGAAGAGGAACGAAACAGGGAAAATGAAAACGAAGACTATGAACTAGGCTATTTCAGTCTGGGGAATGGATACGTGGTTTCAGATCAAAATATAAACGATAGAGAAACAAATGATTTTTTGTACCTAGCTCATATAAACGCTGATCGAACGATCGATTTTTATAATGCGACATTAAGCAGCCATTATTCTCCAGGAATAGTGGATAAGATTATAGGCGAGGTTTGCTTGCAAGCGATGATCTTAGATGGGAATATCTCTTTTACTCAAAATCTAAAAGTTTTAAACGAACTATCTCCATTACTCAAAAGGGAAGAATTATCTAATGGAGAGATAGATAATTTAAAGACTTTACTCACAAAAATAGATTTTAACAGTTACATCGAAGCGGAAAAACTTAATCTTCAAGTTTTATCAACTGAGGAAAGAGTTAGAGAGATTAGTCAATTAGCACTCGATGTAAACAAAAATAAGGCAAAAGATCAAGTAGAACAGTCATTACCCGAATCCAATGCTTTAAGTCAACAATTGAAATTTAACTTTCCTCCCACACCTATCACTCAGGAAGTTATAGATACTATATTAGTTCATGGTGGGAATGTTGATGGAGGAAGACTTGCTATTGTTGCAGAGTTTTCAAAAGACAAAAGCATAGAAGAATTAGGCGATTTTTTAAAGCAGTCATTTAAAGGTGGCAACGGTTTTTATATCGATGACAATCAAATCGCAGCATATTATACAGACGAAGGTCTTCAAATAGCACATGGTACATCTGCTAAGGAAAGCTATACAACGATTTCGTGGGAAGAAGTAGCGAAAAGAACTGACGAACTCCTCCAAACCGGCGATTTCGCTACGAAGGAAGAATTAGAAAATGCACTCACTTTCGAGAGGGAGAAAATTGCAGAATCGCTATGGTATTTAATACACGATCTAAATGCGGAAAGCACAGGAAGCTATTTCAAAACACTAAAGAACGAACGAAGAGGCTTCTCAGAAGATACCAAGGATATTGCGGCATTGCTATCAAATCCCGTTTCTCTCCAAGGCATCAAAGAGGAATATAGCGACTTCTTAGAAGCATATAAAGATGACAAAGATCTTCTGCGATTTAACTTTCATAAGGTAGATGATCTTTATCAAAAATTAAGTGAACTCGAATTAAAACGTCGTGCATACAAGACAAACCTAACAGAAAACAAAGGAGTGAAGTCATTTATTACAGAAGATGAAATATATGACTTCTTTCATAGCGGAAGTGGAATGTCAGGAGGAAAAGAACGAATTTATCGTTTTTTCACGGAAGATCACGGTTTAACGGAAAAGGCAGAATTTTTAAGAGATGAGTACGGCACGGGTGGTCGTATGCCGGTCTTTCCGGGTTCCAGTAGCAGTCAAGAAGAACATGATTCAAGAGGAGTTAAATTAGAAAAGGAAAACTGTTCTGAAGTTTTTCTTACCTGGTCAAATGCGGCTAAGTATGTTGATGACTTAATTCTTCAAGGTCTATACCTCGATAAGCAAGAAACGAACCTAGAAAAAGACTCAGAAGACAAGAGCAATAACTATTGGATTGTTGAATTTAATGAAAATGATCCTCTAATTCCTGATTATTCGGGCCAATTAGTAACACAGGAACTAATCAACGATATCAAAGAAAAAGATCAGTTGGTATTCAATCACAACAGAAACGTTGGAATCGACGCAAATAATGAAATGACAGACGATTATATGGGCTATTTCAAGTTTTATTTTGACCATTATGTCGATGGCGAAAGAATCGAGCATCGTCGAATTGATATTGGAGATGGAGAAGAAGCTAATGCACAAGAGTTTGCATATCTCGAAGATCAATTACTCAGAATTAAAGAAGAGCCGATTAAGCAGCAAGTCGTTTCCACGCTAGAGAAAGAGAATTTTGAAAAAATTGAGGGAATTGAAGGGAACTTCTATTTACTCAATCGAAAACAAATACCGAAAGGTGTATTGAAAGAGCCGAGCCTTATTAAAGATAGTGTAAATGGTCGTTTGGGATATGAGGCAGATCTTCTCCTAGACTTAAATGAACAAAAACTAAAATCGGTTTTTTTGTATAATGGTTATTGGATTAATAATAACGATTTTGATTATGAAAGTTATGCTGATATTGAAGCTGCCCTCGTAGATTTAACCGATCGAAGCTATACAGGAAATATCCTAGATGAGTTTACTGAAGCCAGTGCTGAAAAATATGAACTCAATGTACGTGAAGTACAAAATGTTTCTGTAAAAGATGAGAAACAAAGCTTCGATTTAGTTAAGGATTTTGATCCGCCTTCTGTCCGACTGGAAAATAATATTAAAGCGTTAGAAGTCCTCAAACGTTGTGAGAACGAAAGTCGATATGCTACAAGTGACGAGCGAAAAATTTTAGGAAACTATGTCGGTTGGGGCGGTCTTGCAGACGTTTTTAATGAAACAAAAGGTGGACAATGGGAGCGTTCAAGAGAAATAATTAAACAATATTTATCGGAAGAGGAATATGAATCCGCTAAAGAGTCCACGTTAACATCGTTTTATACGTCGAATGGGATTATCGATGGAATCTACAGTGCTTTAGAGAACATGGGATTTAAAGGCGGAAATGTTTTAGAACCGAGTGCCGGAATAGGAAACTTTATAGGCAATTTACCAAAGAGTTTGGAGCCGTCATCGTTTCATGCAGTAGAGCAAGATACGCTAAGCGGTCGCATAGCAAAACAGCTTTATCCGGAAGCTACTATTGAAGTTTCGGGATTTGAAGATGTGAAACTACAAGATGACTACTATGATATAGCAATAGGTAATGTTCCCTTCGGAAATTACAAGCTATATGATGAAGCTTATAGTAAGCAGAATTTTTTAATTCATGATTACTTTTTTGCGAAGTCTCTGGATAAAGTTCACGATGGTGGCATTGTTGCTTTTATAACATCAAAAGGAACAATGGATAAGACAAATAGTGAGTTCTTAAACTACATGGCAGATCGAGCAAAACTGGTAGGGGCTATAAGATTACCAGAAGAAGCTTTTAAGCAGACAGGAACGTCTGTCACTTCCGATATTTTATTTTTCCAAAAGGGAGAAAACAGTGATCGCACCTGGAATGAGCTGGGGAGAGATGAAAACGGAATATCCCTGAATCAGTATTTTATAGAACACCCTGAAATGATCATTGGAACTATGGTAGAGCGAACTGGTCCTTTCGGGAAGGTTGCTGCTTGTCAGCTGGGCGATAAAGATTTTTCAGTACTCTTTGAAGAAGCCATTAAAAATCTACCTAAAGGTATATACAAAGAGCCGAATGAACGGTCGATCGAACCTAAAAAAGAAGAAAATCAAATTACAGCGGAACTGCCTGATTTGTCTGATGTAGAGGATTACACCTACTGTAAAGTAGGAGATAAAATATACTACAAGAATGAAAACGTCGTCGAAGAGATCTCACAAGATGTCGAGCTGCTTAGCGGTATGATCGAGCTACGTGATACAGTTAAAGAACTTTATTACCTGGAATATAATAATTTCGATAGTAAAGCGATCGATGAGGAAATGGAAAAGCTCAATAGTGTATATGATGAATTTGTCGAAAAGCACGGTCGCATTAATGAACCTTCGAAGATTAAAGCTTTCAGAGGAGACGACTCCATTGCCATTCTTCTAGCATTAGAAGAATTAGATAATGACGGTAAGTTTGAACAGAAGGCTGATGTCTTCAGAGAACGTGTTATTAAGGGAGTAGAAGTTCCTGAGCATACAGAAGATCTGGTAGATGCTGTCATTCTTTCTCTCAATCACAAAGGTAGAATTGATCTGAATTTTATGTCTGAAATTATGGGAAGAGATTCCGCAGAAATTAAAAACGATCTTTTAGAGAAAAAGCTGGCTTTTAAAAGCGAGAGAGGTACAGGAGAATTAGTATATCGTGAAGATTTTTTATCCGGTGATATTCGCAAAAAAATAGAAACGTTCCAAGCAAATATCGACTCTTTTACAGTAGAGGAAAGAAAATCGATGATAGAAGCACTTGAATCAGCAATACCTGAAGCCATTAAGGCAAAAGACATAAGCTTTAGGCTAGGCTCTACATGGATTCCTGAAAGGTATATTTCTGATTTCTGTAAAGAAGTGTTAGGTGGAAGAAAGCGGATTGAATTTTCCGAAGCTACGTCAAAGTGGTATGTACCTGATAAAGGGAATGACTGGAGCGTTTATAGTACGACTAAATTTGGTACCCGTCGCATGAATTCGTGGCATATTCTGGAGAAAACACTTAACCAGAATGAACGATTAAAAATTGAAGATACAATCTATGTCGATGGCAAGGAACAAAAAGTACTAAACAAAAAAGAAACCATTTTGGTACAACAAAAGCAGGAATACATGAAACAAGAATTTGCAAATTGGCTTTTCAGTGATCCGGAAAGGGCAAGTCAATTAGAGAAGATTTATAATGAGCGATTTAACAATATAGTTATTCGAAAGTATACAGGAGAGAATCTTCCGTTTAGTGGCATGAACCCGCTTATTAGCTTGCGCCCACATCAAAAAGACGTAGTAGCCAAATCAATATTCAATGGGAATACGTTGGCAGCTCATACAGTTGGAGCAGGTAAGACTTTTTCTGCAATTGCAGCCATAATGGAATCGAAACGCTTAGGTCTATCATCTAAGGCTATGATCGCCGTACCCAATCACTTAACGGAGCAGTGGGGTAGAGACTTCTTGAAATTATATCCAGACGCAAAAGTCCTTGTGGCGACAAAAAAGGATTTTGAAAAAAAGAATAGGCATAAATTAATGGCGAAAATCGCCAGTGGAAATTATGATGCCGTTATTGTAGGACATAGTCAGTTCGGTATGATTCCCGTGTCGCAAGAATATGAAAAAAGATTCCTACAAGAACAATTGGAAGAACTCGATCTAAAATTAAATTCTTGCAATAAATACACACAAGGGTTTTCTGTCAAGCAATTACAGCAAAAGAAGAAAAAACTAGAGTCGAAAATAAAGGCGTTAATGAAAGAAAAACGCCGTGATGATATTGTCAACTTTGAGGAAATGGGAATTGACAAGCTAGTTGTGGACGAAGCTCACGAATTCAAGAATTTACAAATTCCCACGAGTTTAACAGGAGTAAGTGGAATTAGCAATAGTGCGTCTCAAAAGGCATATGACCTCTATATGAAAACTAAATATTTAGATGAGAAGACCGGTCGTAAAGGTCTTCTTTTTTTAACCGGGACACCTGTTTCAAATTCTATGTGCGAACTTTTTGTTATGCAAAAGTATTTGAACAATGAAGATCTTGTCCGAACCGGATTATTGGATTTTGACGCTTGGGCTTCCACCTTTGGAGAGATTAAAAATGTGCTTGAACTATCGGTCGATGGTACAAGCTATAAGATGAAAACAAAATTTAATCGATTCAATAATATGCCAGAACTAAAAAAACAATTTTTAAATTTTGCAGATATAAAGATGCCTGAAAGCTTAGATTTGCCGGTTCCTGATCTAAAGTCTGAAGTAGTAAAGGTAAAGCCTAGCGAATTACAAAAAGAGATTATCGAAGATCTCTCTTCCAGAGCTGACAAGGTAAAATCCGGGATTGATCCTAGAATTGACAATATGCTAAAGATCACGAACGACGGGCGTAAACTGGCACTTGATCAAAGGGTATTTGACCCGATGCTGCCAGATGAAGACAACAGTAAAGTGAATGCTTGCGTCGATAAGATTGTAGAAATCTATAATCAAACTATGGATAGTAAATCCACACAAATTGTATTTTCTGATTTATCTGTTCCGAATAAAGATGAATTTAATGTTCATCATGATCTTAAGGAAAAACTTATTAAAAAAGGTCTCAAAAGCCAAGAAATTGCCTTTATACATGATGCCAATACTCCTGCAGAAAAAGAAAAGCTATTTGCGAAGGTTCGTTCAGGCGATGTTAGAGTCATCATCGGTACTACTCAAAAAATGGGAACCGGTACGAATATGCAAGACAGGGCTATCGCCTTACACCATTTAGATTGCCCGTGGAGACCGGCAGATAGAGAACAACGGCTTGGTCGTATGGTAAGACAAGGAAATGAAAATAAAGAGGTATACGAATATACCTATATTACCGAAGGTACTTTCGACGCCTATATGTATCAAATTCTAGAGAACAAGCAACGATTTATCAGTCAATTAATGACAGAAGAATCGGCTCTTCGATCTATTGAAGATGTAGATGAAATCACTTTGAACTATGCGGAGATAAAAGCTTTATGTGCTAACAATCCTTTGATTAAAGAAAAGATGGAACTAGAAAATGATGTTAATCGATTGAGCATTGAAAAAGCTGGTTATTTGCAGAATATAAATCAACTTAAAAATCAAATAGCAAATGTATATCCTGGAACCATGAAAAAACTTGAAAATAACATGAATGTTATAAATAAGGATTTAGAAAGAGCTCGTAGAAGCGAGAATAAGCCTTTTGAAATTAAAATTAATGGAATTGTATATAAAGATGAAAAAGAGGCTGCAAAAGCCTTTATAGAGTCTTATCAGGGAAGTATTAAGAAAACAACACCATTTGCAGAGTATGAAGGATTTAAAATCTTCATAGATTACAGTTCTATCGACAAGCAATATATTTTAAATATCGCAGGAGAGGAACGTAACTATAAAGAACTCGCTTCGAAGGCGGGGCACTGGAATATTACTAGAATAAAAAATATGACGTCTCCGGAATATTTCGAAGAACTTGTCATGAGTACCGACGAACGATTAAAAGAACAACAAAGAAACTTAGAGACTGCAAAAGAAGAAGTGTTAAAACCATTTATAAATGAGGAGGAATATGTAGAGAAAATGAATAGGCTTACGGAAATTAATCTGAAATTCAATGATGGAGATATTTCATTCGATCAGTCTCTGGAAGAAGCTAAAGAGAAATTATCAGATTTTTGTATTGCCTCTCAGGGTTATTCAGATATTGATTTTACCGACCTAGGAGATGTACATCTCATGACCAAAAAGATTGATGGTCAACGGAAAATAGATATATCTTGTAATTTACTCGATCAACCCGAGCTAATTACAAAGTTAAATGGTGAGATCATAGATATAAGAAGAGAACAGTCATTAGAAGACTTTATAAAACTTAATATCACTTCACTAGATCTTTCTCAACACATCCACAAACTTAAAGAAACAGGGAAGCTTGAACTTTCTGAGAAAACAAATAAAGAGGTGACCAAGCATGACAGATTCGAAGATAGAGATGATCGCTAGAGAGATAGGTGAAGATACCGAGTCCTATTTAAAGGCTTTTTTTCAATATTTTCTATTTATAGAAGATGAAACGATTTTAAACGATCTATATTCAGCCTTCACGGAGTCAAGCTATTCACTTTTTAGCGATGAGATTGTCAATTTTGAAGAAGAAATTAATGCCATAAGATATGAAGCAATAAATGACTTTATTTCTAGGGTGAATGATGTAATAGGTCAAAAGATAGATCTAAAAGCTTTTGAGACAGAATTAGAACAAAAAGATATCATCGATGCCTATGAAATAAATCTCATGGGGAAACTAACGAGAATTATAATAGTCTTTAAAAATGAAGAAGGAATAGTTCTAGGTATAAGCGAAAAAATGATATTAGAGCTAGTAACGCCCCTAGAGTTGGTCTATGAAACAAAGATTCAGCAATTACTTGGAGAAACTGAAAGTAGATCTAATATAATTCAAATTTATTTTCAAGCTCAAAAGATAGGCACATTATATTGGGATAGGTCAATAAACTTGAAAATTAAATATGGTCTTCTTTCAGATTATCTTGACGGAGAGTTCTATACTCTGAAAGAAGAAAAAGAAAAGATGGAGAAAGAGTTTAGAGACTTTTATCTAGATACGATTAATAGTTTGACGTACTTTAAAATTCCTAAATCAATTAATTTAGAAGAAATTTTCCATTTTGAAAATATCGATAGAGACTATAAAGTTATTCTCTATATGAAGAAGCTATATAAGGAGATCCTACAAGGAAAAAAGTCTAGAATGCCTGATTTTAAAAATATTATTGAGATGGAAAGCTTCATTGGGCAAGCTAACGTTTATCAGCCTTTGTTTTTGGAAAAGCTAAGTAAAGTAGACAAGACAAAACTTAGCTATGAGCAGGCAAAGAAAATAGCATTAAAGAAAATTGAAAATCAAAAGATATAAAAAGAGCTGTCTAGATAAAGAACGATTTGTGAATTGGTAAGTCATTAATATGACAGAAAGTAGATGAAAGGGTCTATTTCTAGAGATTTCCTATAGCATTGGCAGGAAAAAGACATTGCGGGGCATGGTAAAAGGTTGTATAATTAAACAAGAGGAAAACCTTTTAGTACTTTAGCATTAAGAATTTTAATAGGGGGTGATTTTTAATCTGTATTGTTGGAGTAGTGTGTAATTCTGTTGCGAGGGTTAAATAATGGTGGTAGAGCAGGAAATATTAATACAAGGTCTGGCAAAGTTGGAAATACCTTTGGTTTAGATTGCTCAGGATATGTAAGTAGATGTTGGGGCCTAACATCCAAAAGAGGCACAACTACAATTGAAAATGTGGCAAGACGGATTTCGTATAGCAGTCTGCAACCAGGAGATGCCCTGAATTATCCGGAAGAACACGTTATGTTATTTGAAAAGCGTGACAGCAACGGGGACTATGTATTGTATGAAGCAACGAAATTAAATGGATATGATCGAGTATCTCATACAATACGTTCAAAATCGAAAGTAGAGAGTCAGTATAAAGCTATTCGGTATAATGGCATATGATCCATAGATAGCTTAACGTATAGATAGATGAATGCATAGATGAATGAGTGTAGGAGGCCTTTAATGAAAAAGATGGCAGTATTGTTATCATGTTTATTGCTTCTCCCTTCAGTAGCCTTGGCGAAGGGACCTTCTCCTGTTGGACGTTACGTTGGAGTTTACGTTAATGGGCGGGAACCCTTAGAAGAAGATGTGATGCCCGTTATCCGTCACAATCGAACGTTTCTTCCTTTGCGTGCGGTCACTGAAGAATTAGGCTATGTCGTGTCGTGGAATCAAGATAAAAAGGAAGCAACTTTAACGAAAGGTAAAGAAAAAGTCGTGATGACGATCGGAATAAAATCTTATCGTCAAAACGGAAAAGATGTGGCGATGGATGTCGCGCCATATCTAGAAAAAAATCGCACATTTATTCCGGCGCGTTACTTAGGGGAGGCGACGGGGCTTTCAGTCCAATGGATGCCAAACGAGCGCATCGTCACCGTCGGAAGCTATCCTCAAAAGGATATTCCTGGAGCGAAACGGATCTACATCAAGGAAATAGATATGTCCTTTATTTTACCGAAAGATGCAAATATTGATTACAAGCTCGAAAACGACGAGCTTTGTTTCTATGAAAAGTCGAATGAACAAATAGGTGGCGATGGTTTTCTCTTTCGCCTTTCAAAAGTCAAAAATCCGAGGACTGATTGGTGTAATGGTCCTGTGATCCTTGCTCATAAAGATGGCATCTACTACGGTGCAGATTTCCGAGGAGATCCAGCGGAAATTCAAGATAAGGCACTAAGGGAAAACTTCGAAAAAGCTTACGACTATATTGATGATATTCTGATGACAGTTCGAGTAGGAAAGTAAGAGGAAATTCTATATTAAATAGTGTTAATAGTGTTGGTGGAAACACCGGCACTATTTTTTTATTATAATTCTGGTCAGACTCAATTTAAAATAAACTTCGAAAAGTTTATCAAACCATAAGTAACGGATATCAAAGAATTGTTTGATTTTAATTTATAGACCAATTCATGTAGGTTCAAGATAGAACCTAAATATTTAGTAATTTACTCCCTTTTAGTGTAATAAAGAAAATGATTAATGACTCTTTTATCCATTCACTTTTGAAGAGATAGATTTATGAACGAAGCTTGAATCGTTTTTATTACACTAAGATTAAAAACATAATCTGAAGAATTTACAAGATCTTAGTTGAAATGTGCAATTGCACATGATATCATCTAACCAAGATATAACTCAATCACATTTCGTATGGAGGTTTAAAATGAAAAAGAAAATGTTAGTCAAAAGTGTATTGTCCGTTACCTTAGCTACAACTATGATTTCTTCAGCAGGGATAGCGTATGCCAACCATGCTCCTGTCAATGCGAATGACAAGAAGATTCAAATTAATGGAATTAAGTATTTGAAAATTGCAGATTTAGAAAAAATGGGATTTAAAGTAATTGTTAAAGATGGCGTCCTAATTCTTGAAAAGGATGGAAAAATTATTCACTTAAAGTTAAATCAGAAGACTGCTTTAGTTAATGGCTTAGAAATCTCTTTATCCAATGTAATTTACTCTAAAGAAGGAGTAAATGAACAAGCTCTAAAAAATCTATTAGAAGCATATGACTCGGGTAAAACCTATTATGTTCGTAATATCTTAACGAAAGGCGAAGACGCAATTAAAGATTCGAAAGCTGTAGAAGAAACTAAAGAAAAAGAAAAGAACTCCCCGAATCTTCTCGACATTCTGAAAGATGAAGAATCGAATAAGAAGATTTATGATGATCTAAGCAAAGATAACGAAGTATTTGATAAACTGTTTGATTTCAGTGTAGAAACCCCTGGAACAGAAGAACCTGGAACAAGACCTGAAGAACCCAAGGAAAAAGAAGAAGGCACTTTAGATCTCCTGGACATTCTGAAAGATGAAGAATCTAACAAAAAGATCTATGACGATCTAAGCAAAGACAACGAAGCTTTTGATAAGCTCTTCAATTCAAAAGGTGAGAACTCTGATAAAAAAGAACAAGATGAAAGCCCAGAACAAACGCCTGAAATCGTATATGAAGAGATAACCGTCAAATTAAAAGATGGAAAAACCGCTACTGTTAAAGTTCGATATGATGAGGCTATGGCTCAAAAACATCTCGATCTTTTGAATAACTACAGAAAAGAAAACGGGCTTCCTAAAGTCAAAGACAATAAAGAACTAGTCAAAATTGCAAAAGAACGTGTTGCTGAAATTGTATATGAAAAAATGACGACCGGAACCATTAGCCATACTCGAACGAATGGCGATGCAATTAAGAAAATGAACGACTTTGCCGGTGAAAATATTCAGAATATACGTGGGACTTTATCTGAATCAGAAATGAAACGTGCTTTGGATAACTTTATTAATTCTCCTGTACACAATGAGGTTATGAAGCATAATGAGTATGACAGGAACGTAGGCGTAGGAGTAGGCAACTACGAAGATAGCGGTGTATCTCGAGTCGTTGTTGTACAACTATACGGAAAAGATTTAAAAGGTAAGGAAAAATATACTTTTGACGAAACAGAAAAACAAAAAATAGCTGAGGAACGAAAGGATGAAGAAGAAAAGAAACTGATTGACGATGTAAAAGGTCAAATCACCGATGAAATCAATGGAGAATCTGAATCCGTAGTACAATCTGAAGCCAAGGAAACTTCCTTCACTAAGGAAGAGAAGGCTTTAGTTGCAGAAGTTAAAACAAAGATCGAAGAAGAAATAAACAAAGACGGAAACACAAACGAAATCGTCGCGTCTCCTGAAGAAGCAGCACCGACTGATAGTAGTGAACAATAAAACAAGAGCCTTGCGTTAAGCGAGGCTCATATAACTATAAGTTCTCTCTCATAGATAGGTGTCATTGCACATTTATCTGATATAATTACAGTAATAATAAACGGAGAAGGAACTTAACATGAATGAAACAAATAATATTATTCTTTTAGATCCCGAGGATCTTCTAATCGATCCAGAGAATCTAATTTATGAAAGGGATCCGGAGGATGATGAAAAACTTAGAGAAAGTATAGATCAATATGGAATCCAAAAACCTTTATTAGTATATGAGAATCCTAGTGGCAAATATACAATTATTGATGGACATCGCAGAGCAAAAATAGCAATACATGGTGACGCAATGGTACCTTGTATTCTGTTCCCGATTGAAAATTCCCTAGATCTCATAAAAGCTAAAATAGCCGTTGTGCAATCAAACCATGATGAAAATAATCGATCTGTACAAGATAAATACCGTGAAATAGTTTTTCTAGAAAAGTATATTAAGGAATTAAAAAAGCTAGACCCATCGGTAAAGGGACTTACTAGAAAGCTTATTGCTGAAAATATAGGATTAAAAGAACGTCAAGTAGCTGACTATACAAAAATAAAAAACAATTTAAGAGAAGACGATATGAAGTCTTTTTTATCAGGAAAAATTAATGTTAAAGAAGCTCTTAGTATAATAGATAATTACAAAGAGTTTATACCTGACGCAGTAAGCGAGTTATTTATTAATGATGAAAATAATCCTAAAAAAAACAATCGTTTTTCCGGGAAAAGTATAGACGAAATAGAAACCGTTATTTTCGATATGGTACACAATGAATCGACTTTAAACGGTTATAAAATTGAGCCACAATCGAAGAAAAAAATAAGGCTAACTGATTTAAATACAAATCAAAGTCAAATATTCAAGATTAGAAATATTGCAATAAATATACACGACTACAACGAAAGATACAACGAACGAGAAGGTGAAGAAGCAAATCCGAAAGTTCAATCTATCTATGATCTAACAATGGACTTAAATAAAGAAAATTTGAATCCTATTGATCGTAGAATCCTATCAGACGTAATAGAAAAATTGCACGGCAAGGGAGTTTAGAATGGAAAAGAAAACATCTAAAAGCCAAATGCGTGCAACGAAAAAATGGAAGCAAAAAAATAAAGAAAGAAACCGTTTTTTATCCTATCGATCGACTGCCTTTCTTTTCGCTAAATCTTATGCAACGAAGGAAGACATAGAGGAATTAATAAACGTCTTTCAGTCCGAGAATCCCAATGCGAGAGAAGAAGAGGTGGAGAAATGAAACTGTTAATCAATGTGATCTCTATTTTAGGAAAAATCTTGTTCAAATTAATTGCTATAGCCTGTCATCTATTAATTGCATTCGTTCTGCTTGCATTCTCGGTATTGTCTCTCGTGATAGGCTGTCAATTTTCCAGACGATAAAATATTTCTTTTATACTAGCATAGTCTGAAAGGGTCGGAGCTTTACGCTTCGATCCTTTTTTGTTGTATTAGAAAACCTCCGGTTAGACCGGGGGTTCCGTTTAGCTTTAGCGATGAGAACCTAACAGCCTCTCGTGTTATGATAAAAAAGGTCTGGAAACCACGCAACATTATCATCAACAGGAGGTAAAGATGTCATCGCTAAATGGCACTCATAGTCTATCACACACAAAATGGAATTGTAAGTATCACGTTGTATTTGCACCGAAATATAGAAGAAAAGAATTCTATGGGTCAAAGCGACTCGAAATAGGTGCAATTTTGCGAGAGTTATGTGGTTGGAAAGAAGTCAACATAGAAGTCAACATATATGTAGTCAATAATATTGTATCTTTCGTCAATAGAGGCTTCGCCTTTTGTATTAAATCTGTTCTCAATTTAACAACCCTGGTTTAGCTTACCGAGAAAAGGTACGTTTAAATTATTTAAGGAAACCACCTAAAAAGTGAAATGAGGAACATTGAATAGATACATTTCGATTCTCTAACAAGCGTCCTCTAAATGCGTGCTGTTGATGTAAAAAACGATAGGTTATAAAAGTATAACAAAGGTAAGATTTTAATTTTTCAAGTAAATTTAAGTAAATTAAGGAAGACATATTTTATATTAAAAGATATATTAGAAATATTTCAACACAATAAATTAGAATTCTACTACCACAAAGATTAGAAAATATGAAAAAGGGGAAGTTATCAAAAAGAAAAGAGAACTTTAATACAGTGCAGAAATACTTGACAAAACAACATGTGGATGTTACCCTAGCTTTAGGAAGCCTTATGCAAACTATGATTCAACAGTGCCATCAAAGATCTAAGAAAGGATGAGAAAAGGTGGAGACCCTTGGGTAACTGCGCATTCTTCATCTTATTCGGGATATTTCTCCAGCAGATATAGGGGTATTCACAATGCTAAGATAAGAATTGATGGATACTACTATTAATGCTATTTTCAATTAGAAAAAGGAGATTCTAATATGATGAAAAAAACTCGTACTATATTTCTTTTATTAATAGTGTTATTCGTTTTGCCATTTAGCTTAGGAATGAAGACTGCAAATAATCAAAAAAAGGATACCAAGAAAGAGCAACAAACGGATGATAATGTTATAAATACTATGCTATCAAGTAAACCAGGCGCAGATCCCTTAACTCTTGTCGCTGGTTCGGATGATTATTTGATCCTAGAACACTATTGTGGTTTATTGATTTTAGATCGCAATTTTTTGGAACCTGTTGCTGAAATTCCAGCAAAAGATATCGAATTAAAGACACAAGGAGATGAAGCTTTTTCTTATAGCTTAGATGGAAATACACTATATTTAAAGAGAATGGGAAGTGGAAAATCTTTTACCTTTAACATCGCAGATAAAGTTCTACAAGTGGAGCAAAACAAGGACCAAATGAATAGAATGGATTCATTTAAGTCTCTCTCTAAGGATAGGTTGGAAGAGGTTTTAGGAAGAAAGTGTAATGCTCAGGGGATTCAAGGGGATAACTGGATATTTATCCTTATACCTGACCCAAATAAATTAGGAAATAGTCAGTTAATGATTGTTGATCAAGATACGGGTAGTAAACGCACAAAAAATCTTCGTGATTTAGTTGAAACAAAACACAACGTATCTATATTCTTAGATGAAAAAACTTTGAACTCAAAAGGTTTTATGGAAAAAGGAAGAGTTTACCTTCCTTTGCGATCGATCTTAGAGGGGCAAGGTTATGAGATAAATTGGAACCAAAAGGACTCTAGTATTGTAATTAAAAATAAGAATCAAAAGATTCTCATGGTTCCAGATGGTCAACGTTATTGCTTAATTAAAGAGGGGGAGAAGCGGAGTTATGATTTTTATGTAAGAGAAAATCGAACTTATTTAAGTCAGAAATTTTTTAAAGAGATAGCGGGGTTGAACCTTTCGGTTAATAAATAAAAAGATAAATCTTAATTTTTTATCAAAATGATAAGGTTCTAAGTTCAATGTTTATTAGGGAGATTTGTTTTTGCAAATCTCCCTTTTTATGCAATGCTTTCATAAAGTTATAAAGAGAATAAAGACTTTGAAAAAAGATTATGTGTTATACAATAGAAAATAATTGACCTATTCCCACATACGAGGCTTTTGAGTAATATTAAATTTTATCCATACTGACCACTCAAGCCATGTCGAGAAAAGGCAACTGCTACGACAACGCCCCCATGGAGAACTTCTTCAGTGTACTGAAAAGAGAAATCTACGACGGTTACGTCTACCGAAGCCGACAAGAACTCGTGCGTTCCATCGAACGTTTCATCCACTATTACAACAACGATCGAATCAAAGAAAAGTTAGGAGGCTTGAGTCCAAAGCAATACCGTGAACAGATGCAATCTGCATAGAACAAATGTTATGTAAAACAAAATCGAGCAAGCGAAATGCTTACTCGATTAAGTCCAACTTTATGGGGTTACTCTACCGTGAAGGGTCTGTTTTTAATATAAAAGTTGATACATGAGAGGGTTAAAATGAAGAGTGTTTTGATTATAGAGGATAATAAAGAGATTGCCTTACAAATGGAAAAGTATTTAGTTAATAATGGTTATGAGGTAGAGATTGCATCATCTTTTTACGAGGCGACCTATAAGATGAATGTAGACATGGACGTGGCACTATTGGACATAAATCTACCAGATAAAGACGGTCAACATTTGATAGAAAGATTAAAAGATAAGGACATAAGAGTTATTGTAACAACAGTTAAAAATGACGAAGATTTTATAGTTTCTGCCCTAGATCAAGGAGCAGACGACTACTTAACTAAACCATTTTCTCTTGCAATATTAAGGGCAAGAATTGATGCAGTTTTAAGGACAATACCTCTAAGTCAAGACAAAATAATTACTTACAAGGATATCAAAATAGATTTAAATGATTCAAAAGTTTATTTTAAAGGTAAGCAAATAGAACTAACTCCACTTGAGTATGAAATCCTAGTCTTATTTACTAAAAATCCTCACCGAGTTTATACAAGAGACCAGCTGTTAGAAAGGTTTTGGGAAGATAGGGATAGGTTTGTAAATGATAATACACTCACATCTACTATTAAGAGAATCAGAGAAAAACTTGATAAGGAAGTTATCACTACTGTCAGAGGAATTGGTTATAGGATGAATTGAGATGTTATATGTATTTTGGATAATAAGTCTGGGACTTCTTTATTATTTTTTAGAATCAAGAAAGAAAAATAGAATAAATGAGCTTATAGATCTGGTAGAGAATATGAAAAATCAGAACTATAAAATCCCTATGAAGCAAGATGATTTTTCAATTTTGGAAGATGAAATTTATAAGCTTTTTATAGAAATAGTAGAAGCCAAAGAGACAAGTAGAAAAAATAGCGAAAAGCAAATCGAATACCTAGAAGATATCGCCCATCAAGTTAAAACTCCTATTACATCTATGCTTTTTTCCATAGAAAATTTGGAGATGGACTTTCCAGCTAATGGAGATATAGAGATTTTAAAAAGACAAACTATTAGATTAAACTCTCTATCAGATATTCTTCTTAAACTATCAAGCCTTGATGCCAACAAAGATCTTATGAAAAAAGAAGAAATTCGTTTAGATGAATTAGTGGCTTATGCTTTAGATAGTTTAGATTTAAGGAGCTCTACTAATGTAGAAGTAGCAGAAAGTTTAAAGAAAAATAGTATTTATGGAGATTTTTATTGGCTGGCAGAAGCTCTCATTAATATTGTAAAAAATGCTGATAATAGACCGACTTGTGATAAAATCCTGGTTTCATCATACAAAACCCCCATCTATACATGCTTAATCATTGAAGACAATGGCGGAGGAATTGCAAAAGATAATATCAAAAAAATCTTTAAACGCTTTTATAAAACGCCTGACTCAAATGGTTTTGGCATAGGACTTGCTATGGCAAAGACAATTGTCGAAAAAAACAACGGGGAAATCTCTGTTTCAAATATTGATGGTGGAGCAAGATTTGAAATTAAATTTTACAATGTCACCTAAAAGTCACTTTACTTTCATATGCTTACCTTGACACAAGAAAAAGGAGGCAGTTATGGAAATATTAAAAGTAGAAAATCTAAGAA
>NZ_KQ960172.1:3451-3842 GCF_001553115.1 Aedoeadaptatus coxii | reverse complement strand
ATATAGATGGTAACGACATCTCAAAGTATTCTACAAAAGAATTGGCCTACTTTAGAAGAAGAAAAGTTGGACTAATTTATCAATTTTATAATTTGATTCCAAATTTAACCGTTAGACATAACATAGAACTTCCACTAAAACTAGATAAAAGAAAAATAGATCAAGATGAATTTTCAGATATAGTAAAAAAACTTGGTATAGAAAGTAAACTAGACTCTTTCCCGAGTGAATTATCAGGAGGTCAGCAACAGAGAGTTGCCATAGCGAGAAGTCTTATCTATAATCCATCTATCATATTAGCCGATGAACCAACAGGTAATTTAGACAGGAAAAATTCTAAGGAAATCATAGAAATCTTTAAATATTTCAATAGAACCTTAAAACAGACGAT
>NZ_KQ960172.1:0-3351 GCF_001553115.1 Aedoeadaptatus coxii | reverse complement strand
ATATTAAAAGTAGAAAATCTAAGAAAAGAATATGGAGAGGGAAACTCCAAGGTGGTGGCCCTAGATGGAGTTGACCTTACAATAGAAAGAGGCGAATTTGTTGCCATTGTAGGACCTAGTGGGTCTGGTAAATCAACGCTCCTACATATCATAGGAGGAGTGGATAGCCCAGATGATGGTAAGGTTTATATAGATGGTAACGACATCTCAAAGTATTCTTCAAAGGAATTAGCCTACTTTAGAAGAAGAAAAGTCGGACTAATTTATCAGTTTTATAATTTAATACCAAATTTAACAGTTCGTCATAACATAGAACTTCCATTAAAACTTGATAAAAGAAAAATAAATCAAGATGAATTTTCAGATATAGTAAAAAAACTAGGTATAGAAAGTAAGCTTGACTCTTTTCCAAGTGAACTTTCAGGAGGTCAGCAGCAAAGAGTTGCCATAGCCAGAAGTCTTATCTACAATCCATCTATCATACTAGCAGATGAACCAACAGGTAATTTAGACAGAAAAAATTCTAAGGAAATTATAGAAATCTTCAAATATTTCAATAGAACCTTAAAACAGACGATTATCCTAATCACCCATGACGAAGAAATTGCCTTACAAGCAAATCGTATTATTACAATAGTCGATGGAAAAATTGTAGGAGATGAAAGAAATGAATAAGAAAAATTTTCCTATTTTTATCTCCTTATTTATTGTAAGTTTGTTTTTTACTGTGGTTTTTTATTATGGTTATACAATTGTTAAATATAATAATGAAAGTTTCATGACCGTAAATTTTTATGATGCAGAACTTGAAGGGAACTTAACAAGTAATGATATTGAAAAAATAAAAGATATTAATAATATAGAATTTGTAGGTGAAATGTCCATAAACCCTGAATCGGCAAAGTACAAGAATGATTTGATTGCCGTAAATTATCAAGATAATGATATAAATAAAATGAGAGAGCATTCAGATTTACTTGAAGGACGATTTGCTAGAAATGATGGAGAAATAGTTTTATCTAAAAGTCTAGTCGAAAAAAATAAGCTAAAATTAGGAGATAAAATACAGCTTGATTTTGGGCATAGACTAATAGAGGGTAAAGAGATAGATGCCATAAGTACTTTTACTGATAAGGAGTTTTATAATCTTAGTTTTAGTAAAGACTTTGAGGTAGTTGGAATTTATGAAGATGTCTATAATAAATACAGTAGAGTTAATTATGCTTTAGCACTGAAAAATGAAGAGGATTCAGGCAAAGTAGTATTAAAGTTTAATTCGTTTGAAAAGGCTTATGATAACAAAGTAAATCTACAAAATGAAATCAATAAAAAATTAGGTAAAGATGTTCCCTTAACTTTCAATTCTAATTTAATAGATTATTACGGTGTTGAGTATGACTTTCCCCATAATATTTTAACTGAATTAGGAACCATTCTTTCTGTAATAGGGGCTATATTACTATTTGTATTTTTTGTAAAAAATATATTCAAGGTGTGGGCTTTTAGGAAAATCAAGGAACTTTCTGTATATAAGTCTATAGGCACTACGGATTTTCAGATATACTTGTTACTATTAAAAGAAGGTATTTTCCTATCTGTTCTACCTATATTAATTGGTCATATCTTTGGATACTGTCTTATCTTAAAATTGTTTAGGCATCTTGAGATTGATCAAGGGGTCGAAAATTTGGTATCTAGTTATTTCAGTCCTTTACTTAGCCTAGCGATTGTTACAGTAGCTCTTTTAGTAGTAGTATTTTCTATTATTCAACCAGCAAAGAAAGTTTCAAAAATATCTATTATTGAAGGTATAAAGGGAAATTTAGACTTTGATAGCTTTAAGAAAAAAAGATCTAGGAATTTATGGAAAGAATTAAAATTAAACAATCTTGATAGTATTAAATCACAGCGTTATATTTCTGCTATTGGTGTCATTACTATTTCTGTTTTAGTCATTATTATTACAGTGACTAAATATAACAGAGATTTTTCTTACTATGATGCAGGGTACAATGTAATAGCTAATTATTATAGTGAAAATAAGAAAGTTCCTAAAGTCTTTAAAGAAATTCAGCGAGAAATTCCAAATAATAAGTCCTATGTTTCAAAAGAATGTTATATTCAGGTAGATAATGATTTAGATTTGTCCAAAGAATCTATTAGTAAGTCTTTGGATCAAAAGTTAGAGTATGATTTGAAAAAGAGTCATTCAAGCCAGTTGAATGGGATGCTTATAGCTTTAGAAGATGAAGACTTTAGTAAATTGGGAGCAAGTAAGGGTGATTTTATTCTTTATAATATGGTACAAGAAGACCCAAACACTCCAGTAGCTAAAGCAAATAAAATACCATATTTTAATAATCCGAAAGATATAAACTTCCAGATAGGGGAAAATTTTCGAAAAAGTATAAAAATTTCTAAAACTATAGATGATTTAGGAAACTATGATTCAATAACTTTACCATTTCATGTAAAAATCTACACAGATTTCGATACCTTCTTCCAACTTATGGATGAGTCAAAAGATGAAGAATTTATTAATGCTCCGTATGTATTAAATATGAATGTAAAAGACTCGGATATGAAAAATGTAAAGGATTATTTGGATAATAAGATAAGAGAATCGATAATGCCAAATGAAAAGTACGATATTAACACAAAAGCAGATATTGAAATGAATCGAAAAAGTGATCTAGAATCTTTAAAGAAAGTCGCATTTGCGATGGCTTTCATTATTTTTATTCTTAATGTGACAAATGGTTATTCATCCATTAATTTAAGTCTCATGAGTAGAAAGAAGGAAATTGGCAGCCTTTATTCATGCGGTATGGACGTAGATGAGTTAAAGAATATTTATCGAAAAGAGTTTATAGAAGAGCAAATAAAATCATTTATTGTTGCCGGAATAACCACATTAGTAGTCATGTTTGTAATATCTCGTATAGCTCCTAATTTAAGCCTTAATGTATTAATAAGATATTATGACTATAAATTGTTTCTTGGATTTTCTATTGTGGTATACGCAATCAACTTACTAATCTATAATTTTTCTTTAAAGAGAATTTTAGACAGACCAACAATTGATTTGATTAGAACAGAATAGTTTCAAAGAAAAAGGAGGCAAGTATGGAAATATTAAAAGTAGAAAATCTAAGAAAAGAATACGGCGAGGGTAATTCTAAGGTCATTGCCTTAGACGGTGTTAACCTTGAAATTGAAAGAGGAGAATTTGTTGCCATTGTAGGGCCGAGTGGATCTGGTAAATCTACTCTCTTGCATATTATAGGAGGAGTGGATAGTCCAGAAGATGGAAAGGTTTATATAGATGGTAACGACATCTCAAAGTATTCT
>NZ_KQ960171.1 GCF_001553115.1 Aedoeadaptatus coxii | reverse complement strand
CGAATCCGGGCGCCCTATTCCCTCCTCCTAAGATTCAGAGAAAGATTTTTGAATGAATGCTTTTCTTTTTCAAAAAAACTTCTGAATGAATTTTAAAAAAATACTTTTGCGTACAAAAAAATCAGCACAAGGGAATTCCCTTATGCTGATTGATCTTACATAAAGATGCCGCCGAATTGTACAAAGAGCGGAGCGAATACTAAGGATACGACGGTGATCAACTTGATTAAGATGTTCAAGCTGGGGCCGGAAGTATCTTTGAAGGGGTCGCCGACAGTGTCGCCGGTTACCGCTGCTTTGTGAGCATCGGAGCCTTTCCCGCCGTGTGCGCCGCCTTCGACGTATTTCTTAGCGTTGTCCCAAGCGCCGCCTGCGTTACTCATAAAGATTGCCATGAGTACGCCGGTGATGAGTGCACCTGCTTGAAGGCCGCCCAGTGCCTCCGTACCGAGCAAGAAACCTACGAGAAGCGGAACGACGACGGCGATAACGCCGGGTACGATCATTTCTTTAAGGGCTGCACCGGTGGAGATGTCGACACATTTTGCGTATTCCGGAGTGGAAGTACCTTCCATAATGCCGGGGATCGCTTTAAATTGACGACGTACTTCTTCGATCATGGCTGTGGCCGCATTACCTACCGCGCTCATGGTAAGAGCGGAGAAAGCGAAGGGCAACATACCGCCAATGAAGGTACCTGCAATGACGCCGGGCTTGGAGATGTCAATACCTGCAAGGCCTGTGGCGTGAATGTAGGATACGAACAAAGAAAGTGCCGTTAATGCTGCAGAACCGATGGCAAAACCTTTACCGATAGCGGCAGTGGTGTTACCTACGGAGTCGAGAGAGTCGGTGATGTCGCGAACTTCTTCGGGAAGTTCACACATTTCGGCAATACCGCCGGCATTGTCGGCGATGGGTCCGTATGCGTCGACGGCGATAGTGGATGCCGTCGTAGCGAGCATACCCACTGCTGCCAATGCGATGCTGTATAAACCGATAACGGGGTCTACGTGGCCGCCGCCAAGAGTGTACGCCGCAATAATACCGATAGCGAGTACGATAATCGGGCCGACGGTGGACATCATACCGACGGAAAGACCGGCGATGATGTTAGTGGACGCGCCCGTTTCGGATTCTCTCGCAATACGTTGTACGGGAGAGTATTCGGCAGCGGTGTAGTATTCGGTGATTTTCGAGATAATTAAGCCGACGCAAACGCCGATAATAACCGGCCAGAATACGGCAAGACTATCGAAGATTTTGTGAGCGAGGAAACCTGCAGATGCAATGGTAATGGCCGATGCAACATAGGTTCCGACGTTTAATGCTTTTTGCGGATTCTTGTCGCCTTTGACAAAGAACATGGAGATGATCGATGCCACGATACCGATGGCGGCAATGGAAAGACCGTATTGGATACCTTTGTCTTGGAATGCTACGAAGCCCAAGGTAATAACGGAAAGTAACGCACCGACATAAGATTCGAACAAGTCGGCGCCCATGCCTGCTACGTCGCCTACGTTATCGCCTACGTTATCGGCAATAACGGCGGGGTTTCTCGGGTCGTCTTCGGGAATACCGGCTTCGACTTTACCGACGAGGTCGGCACCGACGTCAGCCGCTTTGGTGTAAATACCACCGCCGACACGTGCGAAAAGCGCGATGGATGATGCACCGAGGGAGAAGCCCGTAATGATTTCGGCGTTGCCGAAACAGAGGTAGAATACGGAGATGCCGACGATACCGAGACCGACGACGATAAGACCCATAACGGCACCGCCGGAGAAGGCGATGTCGAGGGCTTTGCCCATGCCGTGGCTGTGAGCAGCTTGTGCCGTACGTACATTAGCTTTGGTGGCCGTGTTCATGCCGATGTAGCCGGCGAGAACGGAAAAGATAGCGCCGACGACAAAGCAGACGGCGGTTTGCCAGTTAATAGCAAAGAATAAAACGGCTGCCAACACGATGACAAAGACGGTAAGTGCTTTGTACTCACGTTGTAAAAACGCCATGGCCCCTTCGTGGATATAGCCTGCGATTTCTTTCATACGTTCGTTACCTGCATCTTGCTTACCGACGTAAGAAGCTTTAAAAAGGCCGAACAGAATGGCTATAATCCCGACGATAGGAGCAACAATTAAAATATTATAATTCATGATTCCTCCTGATTATTTCGTAATCGCAACTAACGCGATGGTCGCGATGAAAAAGACAATGGATGTTACGAGCGTAATACGCTTTAACATTTCTTTACGGCTCGTCCCCCGATTGGAGCCCCATTCAGACGAAGCACTTCCGCTGCCGTCAAGTGTTCCGAGACCGACTTGGTTGGATTCTTGAACTACTACTGATGCTGTAACGCAAATGGCAGAAAGAGCGACGATCACACTTAAAAATGTGCTCAAACTTACACCTCCTCGATGAAAATTTCTACTTATAACGTTTCTATACTACCATAGCGTAGACTTTATTGCAATTGAATTGTGGCCTAAAAAGGCTTGTTTTACACATTCGCCAAAACGTCACTTATCACTTTTCCCTGTGTTATACTGATCGAAAGGAGTGAATACCATGTATCAAGACTATCCCTACCCTTCCAAGCGCACCGTGACCTACGGCAAGGCCATGGTCCTCGCCTCAAATCCGTCGGCCGCAAAGGCCGGAGAATTTGTGTTACGTAAAGGCGGCAATGCCGTGGACGCCGCCATTGCCGTGGCCGCCGCCCAAACAGTTGTCGAGCCGACGAGCAACGGTCTGGGAAGTGATCTCTTCGCCATCCTCTCCATCGGCGATACCCTTTACGGCTACAACGGAAGCGGAAGAAGCCCGGCCTCCCTTTCCCTCGCCGCCATGAAGGAAAAGGGATACGCCGCCATGTCCGATTTCGGCATAGAATCCGTCGGCGTGCCCGGCGCCGTAAAAGCCTGGGTGGACATCCATCATCGCCACGGAAAGCTTCCCTTTAAAGACGTTCTCGCCCCCGCCATCGACTACGCGAAAAACGGCTTCATCCTCTCCCCGACGGTAGCGCGGATTTGGGCTATGGAACTTGAAAAGCGAAAGCACAATCGCTCCCCTCTTTACGACAGTTTTTGGGCGCAATTCTCTAATGGCGGCGAAGCACCGAAGGCCGGCGACACTGTGCGCTTCCCCCACATGGCGCGAACCCTGGAATCCATTGCGGGCGACGGCGGACAGGATTTTTATAACGGCAACATCGCCGAAAAAATCGAGTTCTTTATGAAAGAGCACGGCGGCTACATGACCGTTCGCGATTTGTCCCGCCAGGAAACCCTCGAGGTCGAGCCCCTTTCTGTTTCCTTTGAAGGCGTGGAAGTGTGGGAACTTCCCCCGAACGGCCAGGGCATTTCCGTTTTAATGGCTCTCGACATTTTAAAATACAAACGAACCGCACCTTGCGACGGCGCGAGCGCTCATTACATCGCCGAGGCGATTAAACGGGGCATGACCGACGCGGCGAAATATGTTGCCGATCCAGAGTATATGTCGTTAACGACAGAAGATCTCTTAAATCCAGAGTACTTGAAAAAGTGTGCTAATCGTATCGGCGAAAAAGCGGAAACCATTACCTACGGCAATCCCCTGGATCGCTCCACGGTCTATTTTGCCGTAGGCGATGAAGACGGCAACATGGTCTCCATGATTCAATCCAATTACGACGGCTTCGGCGCAGGGATCGTCGTGCCGGAAACGGGAATTTCTTTAAACAATCGCTTGTTGAATTTCGCGTTGGAAGAGGGACACGACAATTGCCTCGCCGGCGGAAAAAGACCTTACCACACGATTATCCCCGGTTTTCTTACAAAAGAGGGCAAGCCCTACGGCGCTTTCGGCGTGATGGGCGGCTTTATGCAACCACAGGGTCATGTACAAACCCTCCTGGAGCTTTTACGCTACGGGCGCAATCCCCAAGCCGCTCTCGATGCGCCGCGCTTTATGTGGACGGGGGAAAAGAATCTCGTCGTGGAAGAAGATTACGACGAAAAAGCCGTGGAAGAATTGATTCGACGCGGCCACCACGTGAAGCGCCCTTCCCACGATCTGGATATGGGTCGCGGCCAATACCTTCTCTACGACCGTGAGCGAAAAGTTTATATGGGCGGTACGGAAAAACGCTGCGACGGCTACATTGCCGTGGCGGACTCGTTTCTTTACAAACCATTCGCCGGTAAGTAGAATAGTGGTGTGAGGTGATATCATGAAAAATTGGAAAATAACGATTTTGCTCATTGCAGAATACTTTGTCTTTCTCCTTGCGGTAAACTACTTCGTTTCCAAGTGGTTCTACGGCCATTGGGAATTCAGAGATTTTTATACGAATACCTTTTATTGGGTCTTTCTGGGATCCACCATCTTTTTCAAAATCCTCATTTCCGTCCTTCGCAAGTATTTTAAAAAAAGCGATACCGAGAAAAAAAGTTGATTTTACGCAAGCAAAAACCGGAGACAACCACGTCTCCGGTTCTTTTTTCCAGTAATTTTACCAGGTGCAAAGGCCCGTGGCCTCCTGGAATTTCCACAGGGGCCGAATGAAAAAGCGTTCGTCTTTGTGCGACTCAAAGGGCAAGGTGTATTCCCCGCCCTCGTTGGTCCAAATGCGGTGGAAGTAATCCTCCACGGCCCGATGCATGGAGGAATTGCGTTCCATTTCCACGGCCACATCCGTTTCCAAATTGTAGTTATCCAAATTGCGGCGGGTGAAATTGCCGCTGCCTAAAATCGCCAGGGGCTTCTCTTCTTTAAAATCGAATACAATCATTTTCGTGTGGTATTGCTCGCCCCGGGTGTTGTACCAACGGATCTGAATGCTCGGTGCCTTCTCCTTCAGCTCGCTCAGTGCCGGCCGATTGGGGGCGCCGTTTTTCTCCAAACCGAAGGCATCTTTGTTTAAATCGGCGACGATTTTTATATCCACGTCGCGATTGGCCGCCGCCTCCAAATCCTTTAAAATGCGAAATTCCGACAAATAGAAAATGCCGATATTGATCCTATCGCCTTTCTTGCTCTTGTTGATGTTCTCGGAAATGGCGTCGTAGATCGCCCCTTCGGTGATGACCTTCAGCCGATCCTGAGAGGTGACCTCCTCAGCCTTATAATCTTTTATCACAGGGGGAATTTCTTTAAAAAAGATGCTTTCCGAGCGGATCAAATCCTCCACAGCCCCTCCGCGAAAGAGGAGGGCCACATTGGAGTGGTAGGCGCTGGGATCGTGGGGATTGGCGGAAGCCACCATGGCTTCTTTTTCGGAAATCACCACTTTTCGGTGATTGCCCTTGAAATTCAAAAGCTTTAATAGGGAGCGCACCGTCACCTTCTCCCCTTCTTTGGCGAAAAAGTTTCTAATCCGCCCATTTCCCGCCGTGCCGAACCACTGAATGTAGGCGCGGTAAATGCCGGAGAACAGAGGATTGGAGTCCCGCATGCGGTTTAAGTCCGTGACCACCACCTCGATGCCGGCCTCCTTCAACCGCTTTATATTGGCCTCTTCGTAGGCGCCGTAGAAATTGTTGATCGGGTCTGTGACAAACAAAATGGACATATCGGGATTTTCTCGCTTCTTTTCGATGAGAAGATCCGTCATGGCTGCCACCTGTTTCGGGCAGTCTACATCGTTGTCGTAAGTGGCGTTAAAGAGGAAAAAATCCACCATGAGAAATTCCTCGGCCCCCCGGATCACTTCCATCTCCCGATCAAAAATTTTCTGCTCGCGGACGTTCTCCTCGTCTTTTACATAACTCAAATCGTAAATAAATTCCGTTTCCGCCGGAGAAAATTCACCGGACACATTGGTTCCCTCGGGATTTTTCGTGGCAAAGCTGTAGGCCGTGGGGATCAACCACATGAGAAGAAGAATCCATAGGGCGGCTTTTTTTCTCGATAATCTCTTCAATCGTCCCCTCCTTTTTCACCATTATAACAAAAATGCACCGATTCCCGCCGAAACAGTTTCCGCGAGAAGTCGGTGCATTTATTTATTTGCAATGAGGATCTAACGGCGGTACCGCCGAAAGAAGTTTTTTCGTGTAGTCCTCTTGAGGACTCTTCATAATACTATCTCGATCGTTGATCTCCACGAGTTTTCCATGGTACATGACGCCGATACGATCGGAAATATGTTCTACAACGGCGATGTCGTGGGAAATAAAGAGATAGCTCAGGTTGCGCTCTTCTTGTAATTCTTCCAAGAGATTAATGATCTGCGCCTGAATGGACACGTCCAATGCCGAGGTGGGTTCGTCGGCTAAAATCAACGTAGGTTCCACGACGAGGGCACGGGCGATACCGATGCGTTGACGTTGCCCGCCGGAAAATTCGTGGGGAAAGCGACCGAAGTGGGTTTCGGAAAGACCGCAGAGGGAGAGAGTTTCCTCCGCTCGCCTGCGAATCTCCGCCCGATCCAAATCGCCGTTTAAGTTAATCAAAGGTTCCATGACGATTTCCCGCGCGCTCATCTGAGGATTTAAAGAACTGTAAGGATCTTGAAAAATCATTTGAACATCTCGGCGAATGGCTTTTAGTTCCTTACCATCCGCTTTTAGGACATCCTTCCCCTTGTAGAGAATGGAGCCCTTCGCTTTTCCGTAAAGCCCTAAGATGCAACGTGCGAGAGTAGATTTTCCGCTTCCGCTTTCCCCGACGATGCCGAGAGTTTCTTTTTCTCCCAATGTAAAGGACACATCGTCCACAGCGCGAAACATTTTTTGGCTTTGACCGAAGATATTCTTTTTGCCGACGGGAAATTCCTGAACTAAATGGTTGACTTCAAGTAATTTATTCACAGCTTTCCCCCTCGTATAAAAAGCAGGCGACGCAATGGCCGGGATATTGCGCCCTCAGCTTCGGCACTTCTTCTCTGCATTTATCCATGCGACTTTCGCAGCGGGAGTAGAAGGGGCAATGCCCTTCCATTTCCGACGGAGGCGGCACATTGCCCGGAATATTGTAGAGTTTTTCTCCCCGATTTTCCAAAGTGGGTCGCGCCCGTAAAAGCCCCTTGGTGTAAGGGTGCATGGGCTTGTCGAAAATCGTGCAGACGTCGGATTTTTCCATGACCCGACCGCCGTACATCACCACCACATTGTCCGCCATTTGCGCCACGACGCCGAGATCGTGGGTAATGAGCATAATAGAGGTGTTGAGATTGCGCTTTAAATCGTCCATAAGCTCCAGCACTTCTTTTTGAATGGTCACATCCAGTGCCGTAGTCGGTTCGTCGGCGATTAAAAGCTTCGGCGACGAGGCCAGGGCGATGGCGATCATGACCCGTTGCCGTTGACCGCCGGAAAGTTCGTGGGGATAGCTTTTAGCTTTGTTGGCAGCGTCGTCGATTTCCACCATTTCCAACATTTCTATGGTTTTTTTCTTCGCCTCTTCTTTGGAAAGGCCCATAATGCGGCGATAGACTTCTTCGATTTGAAAGCCTACTTTAAGCGCCGGATTTAAACTGGTCATAGGTTCTTGGAAGATCATGGCGAGATCGCGACTTCTAAGTTTGCGCCGCTCCACAGGATCCATGTCGAGGATATTTTTCCCCTGATAGAGAATCTCCCCTTCGTCGATTTTTCCCATGGGCCGCGGCAAAAGACCCATAAGGGAAAGGGCGGTGACGCTTTTGCCGCTGCCGCTTTCGCCGACGACGGCAAGGGTGGAGCCTTCGGGAATGGAAAAGCTCACGCCGTTTACAGCGTGTACTACGCCCTTATCCGTATAAAAGGAAGTATGGAGATTTTTAAATTCGATTAAATTCACAGCTACCCCCTTTGTTTAACATCCAGCGTGTCGCTGAGTCCGTCGCCGAAAAGATTCAGCGAAAAGATCGTAAGGGCGATGGCGAGGCCGGGGAAAATAGTCATGTGGGGATAATCCCGAATGTAACTTCTCCCTTGAGACAGCATGCCGCCCCATTCCGGCGTCGGCGGTTGCACGCCGAGACCGATAAAGCTCAAGCTCGCCGCCTGTAAAATCGCCGTACCCACGCCCAATGTGGCCTGTACGATAATCGGCCCCGTGCAGTTGGGCAGAATATGGCGAAAAATCAGGCGAAAATTACTCGCCCCGCCGATTTTTGCCGCCTCCACATATTCCTGCTCTTTCACGGAAAGCACGCTGGCTCTTACGATGCGGGCGTAGTTTGTAATGCTCGAAAGGGACACGGCGAGGATTAAATTGCGAATTCCCGTGCCCAAGACGGCGGAAATAGCGATGGCTAAAATTAACGACGGTATGGAGAGAATAATATCCACAAGACGCATCATGAGGTTATCTACTGCTCCGCCGAAAAATCCGGCGACAGCGCCGATGATCGTGCCGATAATGACGGAGATAATGGTGGCGACGAGGCCGATAAAAAGAGAGATCCGCGCGCCGTACACCACATTTGAAAAGATATCCCGCCCGAAATTATCCGTGCCGAAAAAATGCGTCGCCGACGGCGATTGGAAACGCGCTGCCAAATCTTGCGCTTCCGGCGCCTGAGTGGCGATCAAAGGCGCAAAGACGGCGATGATCACCATGGCGAGAATGATGATGAAGCCCGCAACGGCCATTTTGTTTTTGTAAAAAATATGCAGGAGGTCTTTGATTCGCGATTGTTTCTGTTCCATAAGCCCTCCTTATTCGTATTGGCTTCGAACCCGAGGATCGAGGAAGCCGTAGAGAATGTCGACGATGAGATTTAAAATGCAGTACGAAAGTGAAATCAAGAGCACGGCGCCGAGAATCATGGGGTAGTCTCTCGCCGTAATGCTTTGTACCATGTGCCGCCCGATGCCGGGAATGGAAAAGATGGTTTCCGTGAGCACACTGCCGCCGATGAGAGAGCCGGTTAAAAGGCCGGCGCTGGTTAATACGGGGATCATGGCGTTTTTAAGGGCGTGGACGAAAATAACGTAGCGTTCCCTAAAGCCTTTGGACCGTGCCGTTCGAATGTAATCTTTGTTTAAGACATCGAGCATAGAGGATCTGGTTTGACGCATGATCACCGCCATGGATTGAAAACCCAATGCAAAGCCCGGGAGAATCAAATGCTTAAAGGATCTAAGGCCCGATGAAGGCAACCAGCCCAGCTTCACGGAAAAGAGCAAAATAAACAAAAGCCCCGACCAGAAAATGGGCATGGAAAGGCCGATCATGCCGAAAAACATGGAAATTTTGTCGATCCAAGTGTATTTAAAGACGGCGCTTAAAATGCCGAAGAGGATGCCGAAAATAACGGCCACCGCCAGGGAAAATAAAGTGAGTTTTACCGTGGCGGGAAAATATTCCTTCAATGTATCCCCTACATCGGCGCCGGAAAGGTAACTCTTTCCCAAATCGCCGTGAAGGGCGCCTTTCATATAGCGTCCGTATTGTACGAGAAAGGGATCGTTGAGGCCCAGTTCTTCCCGGTAGGCCTCGATGGCCTCCGGCGGTGCGTGTTGCCCGAGTTTTGCTATGGCGGCGTCTCCCGGCGTTAAGTAGAGAAGCCCGAAAATAATGAGACTCACGCCGAGCATGGTAGGTATCATAAATAGCAGACGCCTTACAATATATTTAATCATGTTTCCCTCTTTCCTGTGAAACATGTAATAAAGACTCCCGAAAAGGAGTCTTTATTGCGGTGTTTATTCAAACGTGATGTGATAAAACTCGTTGCTTCCCGAGGGATCGGGATCGAAGTTTTTAATATTCTTTTGCGCGCCGATGATTTGTTCGCCGTAAAGGGCGAATACCACGGGGTGCTCTTTAATGACGAGCTCTTGCGCTTCTTTATAAATGGTGGCACGATCCTTTTCCGGTGCACGTAAACCTCTTTCGATCAAAGCGTCCAGTGCCGGATTGCCGTAGAACATAAAGTTCGGACCCGTTCCCTTTTTATCGGAATGATAGGTGGCGTAGAGAGGATAGTGCGCATCCACGACAGAAGGCGACCAGCTCATTAAGAACATATCGTGATCGTGATCCGGGCGAGCTAAAGTGGACATATAGGTATTCCATTCCATGGAATTAATTTCTACATTGAGTCCCACATCTTTCAGTTGCGATTGAATAATCGTCGCCATGTCGACTCGGGATTGTTGATCGTGGCAATAAAGCTTGATCGTTTCCCCTTCTTTTACGCCGGCCTCTTTTAAAAGCGCCTTGGCTTTTTCAACATCCCGCTTCACCGGTTGAATGGAATCGGAGATAGAGTAGGGAATGTTCGGGTTGACGGGGCCTGTGGCAACTTTGCCGTGTCCCATGTAAACTGCATCGATAATGGCCTGCATATCCAATGCATAGGTCATGGCTTCGCGAGCCTTGGGGTTTTGGAAAATACCCTTGTCTACCGTAAGGCCCATAAAGTGTACGGAATTGTCCAACTTGGTGTAAAGGGTTAAGTCGCCGTTTTCCTCCACTTTCGACGCATCGTTCGGAGCGATTTCCATGGCGATGTCCGCTTGGCCGCTGTCCAATTCGATAAGACGGTTGGAGTCTTCCGGAATAATACGGAAAATCATTTTGCTGAAAGCGGGCTTTTCACCCCAGTAATTTTCGTTGTAGCTGAGGGTCGTGTTGTCGAGCTTCTTCCAGTCGTCCAGCTTGAAGGGACCGGTGCCCACAGGTTTTGTACCCAAGCTTTCGGGATCGGCTTCCGTGGTGGTCTTATCCACGATCGAAGCTGCCGGGTGAGCCAATGCCGCTTTAAAGGTGGCGTCGGGGGCGGTGAGCTTAAATTTCAACACGTGGGGATCCAAGGTATCGTAACTTTTCGGATCGATTTGCTTAAAAATATAACCGTAAGCGTCGGATTGGGCGGCGCGGTTTAACGTATAGGCCACATCTTCCGAGGTCATGTCTTCGCCGTTGGAGAACTTGACGCCGTCGCGAAGTTTAATGACATAGCTTACATCGTCAGGTTGTTCGATGGATTCCGCCAGGCGGTTTTCCATGGTGCCGTCGGGTTTTCTAACGACGAGGGTGTCGTAGATTTGCTTGATGATGTTTTCTGCGTAAATGCTGTTTTGAATAATCGGGTCCATCGACTCCGCATCGGATGCCTGAGCGATGACGAGGCTGTCTTTGTCGCCGCCTTTAGAAGCGGAGCCGCCACACGCCGTCAACATAAGCGCCATGGCAATAAACATTGCCATTAAACGTTTCTTCATGGGTATCCCTTCACTTTCTGTTTGGTTCAATAAGTTTGAATAGCCTTCTTTTTATACCCTTTAGAAGCTTAAAAGAATCAGATTATACGTCCTCTTCTTCCCGCTCGATGCGATAAACATTGGCGCCCAGCCCGCGGAATTTTTCCTCGATGTCTTCATATCCTCTGTCGATATGGTAAATGTCGCGAATGACGGTTTTGCCTTCGGCGACGAGACCGACGAGGATCAGTGCCGCACCGGCACGTAAGTCGCTGGCTTTTACGGCTGTTCCCGTTAAATGTTTCGGCCCGACTACGACGGCGCTTCGACCGTCGATTTTTATATCGGCGCCCATTTTCTTAAATTCGTCCACGTGCATAAAGCGATTTTCAAAAACCGTTTCGATGGTCACATTACTGCCTTCGCATTGGGTCATGTAGGCCATAAATTGCGCCTGCATATCCGTGGGGAATCCGGGATAGGGAAGGGTTTTTATGTCGAAAGTTTTGGGAATTGGCGCCGCCTTTACGCGGATGTTTTCCCCTTCTTCGATAATCTCACAGCCCGATTCTTTTAATTTGGCAATCACGGGCTTAATGTGATTGGTAATGACATTTTCTACAAGGACGTCGCCACCTGTAATGGCCGCCGCCACCATAAAAGTACCCGCCTCGATGCGGTCAGGAATAATGGCGTGGCGCGCGCCCCCTAATTTTTCGACGCCGTCGATACGAATCGTCGACGTGCCGGCGCCGGTTACTTTTGCGCCGAGCTTTCTTAAAAAGTTTGAGAGATCGACGATTTCAGGTTCTTTTGCCGCATTTTCTATGACCGTTTCCCCTTCCGCTAAAACGGCAGCCATCATAATATTTTCCGTGGCGCCGACAGAAGGGAAATCCAAGTAAATTTTGTCGCCTTTTAAGCGATCGCAAGAAGCGGTAATGTTTCCGATATCTTCTTGAATATGGGCGCCTAATGCGCGGAAGCCCTTTAGGTGATAGTCGATGGGTCGCGCGCCGATGGAACATCCGCCGGGAAGAGAGTTCTCCGTCTTTCCAAGGCGCGCCAAAAGCGGCCCCATCACGAGGAATGAGGCCCGCATTTTACTCATAAGTTCAAAGGGCGTGCGGTATTCGTGTAAACCTGCGGAATTAATTTTAAGTTTTCCCTTGCCCAGTTTTTCCACGGTGGAACCTAAAGATTCCAAAAGATCGCACATAATATGTACGTCTTGTAATTCCGGTACTTCTTCTAAATAAATATCTTCCGTGCCTAAAAGACAAGCTGCTAAAATAGGCAGCGCCGCATTTTTAGCGCCGCTAATGCGCACGCGACCTTTTAACGCGGGACTTTTTTCCACGACGATTCTTTCCAAAACGATCTCCCCTTACCAAAACGATTTATATTTTCATAACCGAACAGGTTATGTCTTTAAACAAAATAAGAACGCTCGGAGTGCATACTCTAAGCGTTCTTATTGTATCATATTTAACCTGTATTGTCGGTGATTCCCCGTATTTTCCTAAGATAAAATCATTTGCTGCGAATCACTTCGGTTTTGTAACCGTCGGGATCGGTGACGAAGAAATAGCGCGGCGGATCGCCGGGAAGGCCTTTTAATTCCGTAACGTCGAATCCCGCTTTTTTCATCCGTTCGTGTTCTGCTTCGAGATCCTCCGCATAGACGGCGACGTGGCCATAGCCGTTTCCGATATCATAGGCTTCGTGGCCGATGTTATAGGTAAGCTCCAGCTCCGTTTCGTCCCCTTCCAATGCGAGGTAAACCAATTTAAAACCGTCTTTCGTGTGATCTTTTTCGCGGGTCACTTGATAGCCCAAGGCTTCTTCGTAAAAGCGAATGGATGCTTCCAGATCTTTTACGCGAATACAAGTGTGCGCATATTTCACGCTCTCACCCTTTCTATTTTATCTACATAGACGCCCTTATCTAAAATGGGGTCGTATTCGATGCGGTGAAGGCTCGCTTTTTTAACCGCCACAATTTGGCCGGTGATTTCTTCGATGGTGTAGCCTAAAGAGGGCTGATGGGCGATAAATAAAATCGGCTCATCGGTAATATAGGCCTTCATATTCCGCCAGCGCGTGGCGTCTTTATAGCTCACGATTTTAACGTCGTGAACACCCAGCTTTTTGGCAACAACTTCCGCCGTCTCCACGGCCCGTTTATATTCCGAGACGATGATTTTTTGCGGCAGAGGCCATTCTCTTCTTAAAAAAGCATCGGCCGTGTCTTCCGCCTGAAAGATCCCTTCTTGTGTAAGGGCTCTTTCCTCGTCTCGATCGGCGAAGCTTTCCGCATCGCCGTGTCGCATAAGATATAAAATCATATTTGCCTCTTATTTTCTAAATACATTCATTCCTTCATAACGTGCCAATTCGCCCAGTTCATCTTCAATTCTCAGTAATTGATTGTACTTGGCGACGCGATCGGTTCTCGCCGGCGCGCCGGTTTTAATTTGGCCGGCATTTAACGCCACGGCGAGGTCGGCGATGGTGGCATCTTCCGTTTCGCCGCTTCTATGACTGATGACGGCGGTCATGGACGCGCGATGTGCCATTTGTACGGAATCGATGGTTTCCGACAAGCTGCCGATTTGGTTCAGTTTGACGAGAATAGAGTTGGCAACCCCTTCTTCAATGCCCCGTGCGAGACGTTTTACATTGGTTACGAATAAATCGTCGCCGACCAATTGAATTTTGTCGCCGAGTTTTTCCGTAAGAAGTTTCCAGCCTTCCCAATCGTCTTCGTCCAAGCCGTCTTCGATGCTCATAACGGGATAGCGGGATGTAATCTCTTCATACCACGCCACCATATCCGCCGCGGTTTTTTCTTTGCCTTCTCCTGCGAGGACGTAGACTTTCTTTTCGGTGTCGTACATTTCAGAAGCCGCCACGTCCAGTGCAAAGACGATGTCTTTTCCCGGCGTCAAGCCTGCGGATTTTACCGCTTCCACAATAAGATCCAAGGCTTCCACATTGCTGTCTAAGTTCGGAGCGAAGCCGCCTTCGTCGCCGACGCCTGTGGAGAGTCCCTTTTCTTTAATGACTTTTTTCAGATGGTGGTAAACTTCCGCGCCCATGCGAAGACCTTCTTTAAAGCTTGTGGCACCGACGGGCATAATCATAAATTCTTGAATGTCCACATTGTTATCGGCGTGTTCCCCGCCGTTTAAAATATTCATCATGGGAACGGGAAGGGTGCGCGCGCCGACGCCGCCGATGTATTGATAAAGAGGAAGACCCAATTCGTCGGCAGCCGCTTTTGCCACGGCTAAGGACACGCCTAAAATTGCATTGGCACCGAGTTTGCTCTTGTTGTCCGTGCCGTCTAAGGCGAGGAGCGCTTCGTCGATTCCCAATTGATCCAATACGTCGTAATCTAAAAGATCGTGGGCGATCACTTCGTTTACATTGGCTACGGCATTTTCCACGCCCTTGCCCATGTAGCGATCGTCGCCGTCGCGAAGCTCTACCGCTTCGTATTCGCCGGTGCTGGCGCCGGAGGGAACGATGGCGCGGCCGAATCCGCCGCCTTGTGTGTAAACTTCAACTTCCACCGTGGGATTTCCTCGGCTATCCAGTACTTCACGTCCGTAAATTTCAATAATGCTGCTCATGTCGTCTCCTTATTTCCATAAACTGCGGCCGGTCATGGCCTCGGGTTTTTCGATGTATAGTTCTTCTAAAATGGTGGGCGCAATGTCGGCGAGAATGCCGTCGTCCAGCTGCCGCTCAAATCCCACGGGAATTAAAAATACGGGATTGGTAGTGTGGGATGTTACGGGATTTCCCTCTTCATCTTTCATGACGTCGCAATTGCCGTGATCCGCCGTAATGAGCGCACGACCGCCTTTTTTCTCTAAGGCGTCCAATACGTTTCCGAGGGATTCATCCACCGCTTCCACTGCGCGAATAGCGGCTTCCAATACGCCGGTGTGGCCTACCATGTCGGGATTGGCGTAGTTGACGATGTAAACATCGGCGAGATCTTTATTAATGGCATTAATAAGTTGTCGGCCGACGAGATCGGCGCGCATTTCCGGCTCCAAATCGTAGGTCGCCACTTTCGGCGAAGGCACGAGGATGCGGTATTCTCCCATGTAGGGATTTTCCCTGCCGCCGCTTAAAAAGAAAGTGACGTGGGCATATTTTTCCGTCTCGGCAATGCGAAGTTGCTTCATGCCCTGATCGGAAATAACCTGCCCCAAAGTATCTTTCAATTCCTCTTTCGGATACATGACGTGGGTGTCGGGAATGGTTTCGTCGTAATCGGTCATGGTGACCATATGCACTTTAGGGAAAAGTTTGCGCTCAAATCCGTCAAAAGCGGGATCGGTAAAGGTGCGCACAATTTCACGAGCGCGATCGGGGCGGAAATTAAAGAATAAGAATACGTCGCCGTCTTTTATACGGCCTACGGCTTCCCCATTGCGTTCCAGGTAAGCGGGCTCGAAAAATTCGTCCGTATTATGTTCTTTGTAAGAGGCCTCGAAAAGCCCATCGGCGTCTGCAAAACCTCGCCCTTTTCCCTGAGTGAAGAGATCGTAGGCCACTTCTACGCGCTCCCAGCGCGTGTCTCTGTCCATGGCGTAAAAGCGACCGATTAAACTCACCACTTCCCCTGCGTCTAGGGCTTTCAGGTCGTCCTGCAGCTTTTTAATTTCTTCGCGAGCCGATGTCGGCGGTACATCTCGTCCGTCTAATATAGCGTGAATGTAAATTTTTTCTACGCCCGCTTCTTTGGCGAGCTTCACGAGGGCGACGAGATGATCCCTATGGGAGTGAACACCGCCGTCGGATACGAGCCCGACCAAATGGAGGGCGTGATCCTTCGCATGCAAAAAGCCTTCTTGCAGAACGGGGTTTTTCGCCAACGTGCCGTCTTTTGCGTCGCGGGTAATGCGCGTCAATTCCTGATACACCACGCGGCCGGCGCCGATATTCGTATGGCCCACTTCGGAATTTCCCATTTGGCCGTCGGGCAAACCGACCGCTTCCCCTGAAGCTTGGAGCTGAGCGTAGCCATTTTCCATTAAGCGATCCAATACGGGCGTATGGGCTTGATCGAAAGCATTGTTGGGGCCTCCTTCGGCGAGTCCCAGCCCGTCGAGTATAGCGAGTAAAATAGGCTTAGACATGGGAAACCTCGTCGATAATGCCCTTAAAGGAATCCGCCTTTAAACTTGCGCCGCCGACGAGGACGCCGTCGATTTCGCCCGCCTTTAAAAAGCCCGCCACATTGTCGGCCTTCACGCTGCCGCCGTAGAGAATCCTCACAGCTTCTCGATAGCTTTCGGGAAGTTCTTTACGAATATCCGAAATGACCTCATTGGCATCCTCCGCACTTGCGGTTTTCCCCGTGCCGATGGCCCAAATAGGCTCATAAGCTAAGAGGAAATGTTCGTCCTTTACAGATTCTAAGGCCGAGTGCACTTGTTTCTTTAAAAAATCCATGCGCTTGCCGCTACCATAAACGTCTTCGTCTTCGCCGAAGCAAATAATAGGCATCAGACCCGTTTCAATGGCGCGGGCGATTTTCTTTTGAATGACCGCGTCGCTTTCCCCTCTTCCGCGGCATTCGCTATGCCCGATAATCACGTAGCGACAGCCTATATCCTTTAGCATTTCCCCGGCAATTTCTCCCGTATGAGCGCCGAAAGTGTCTTCCGAAAGATTTTGCGCCGCCAGGGCGAAGTCCGTCTTTTCGATATACGATGCCACCCGATCCAAATGGGTAAAGGGCGGCGCGATAATAACTTCCGCGCCCTTTGCTTCCACGGGAACCAATGCTTTAATAAGCGCTTCCCCTTCTTTCAGGGTGGTGTTCATTTTCCAATTGCCGGCAACAACTTTTTGTCTCATATTAAACCCCTTCTATGGCTTGAATGGCGGGGAGAGATTCTCCTTCTAAAAATTCCAAACTGGCGCCGCCGCCGGATGAAATATGGCTCATTTTATGGGCAAGTCCGGATTGTGTAATGGCCGCTGCGGAATCGCCGCCGCCGATGACCACTTCCCCGTCCAGTGCGCCTAAACATTCGGCGAGGGCGACTGTGCCCTTGTCGAAAGGCTTGGTTTCAAACACGCCGGCCGGCCCGTTCCAGACGACAGATTTCGCCGTCTTCAACACATCGCCGTAACGGCGAACCGTATCTTCGCCAATGTCCAGCGCCATTTCGTCGGCTCCGATGGCGTCAGCAGAAACGGTGTGGGCAGTTTCCGGCGCGTCGATCCCCTTTGCCACCACGAGATCTGTGGGGAGGAGAAGCTTCACGCCTTTTGCTTCCGCTTTTTCCACGAGCATCTTCGCCCGTTCCACTTCCCCTTCTTCCACGAGGGAGGCGCCCATATTTTTGCCTTCACTTAATAAGAAGGTATTCGCCATGGCGCCTACGATTAACACGCCGTCGCATACGTCGATTAAATGCTCGATAACGGCAATCTTATCGCTGACTTTGGCGCCGCCTAAAATGGCGATAAAGGGACGTTTCGGGTTGTTTAAAAGTTCCGAAAGCACCTTCACTTCTTTGCCCATTAAAAAACCGAGAGCCGAGGGAAGTTCCTTTACAATGCCTACATTGGATGCGTGGGCGCGGTGAGCGGTACCGAAAGCGTCGTTGACGTAGCAATCGGCGAGGGATGCCAATTCTTTGGCAAAGGCGGGATCATTTTTCTTTTCTTCGTTTCTGAAACGGAGATTTTCCAAAAGACCGATGTCGCCGGGTTTTAAATTCCGCGCCATAGCCACTACATGGTCGTCGACGACGCGCTCAGAAAACATGGGGATAATCTCTTTCCCCAACACTTTTTCAGCCGCTTGGCGTACAGGCTCCATGCTGAACCCTTCGTCGTATTCCCCTTTCGGGCGGCCGCGATGACTCATTAAAATCACGGCAGCTCCTTGTTCCAACAGATAATCGATAGTGGGCTTTGCCGCTTCAATGCGGGTCGTATCGGTTACATTCTTGTCCTTAACGGGAACATTAAAATCCACCCTGACGAGGACAGTCTTTCCCGAAACATTCAGTGATTGAATATCCATAAAACCTCCAAGAAAAATCGAGCCCCTAAGAGCTCGACTTCATTTACATTTTTTCTGCAACTAAACTTGCCAAGTCGATAACTCGTTGACTATAACCCCATTCATTGTCGTACCAGGAGAACACTTTTACGAATTTTCCGTGGGCCAAGGTAAGGGATGCGTCGAAAATAGAAGCGTGGGGATCGGCGATAATATCGGATGAAACGATGGGATCTTCCGTATAAGCTAAAATGCCTTTCATCGGGCCTTCCGCCGCTTTCTTGACAGCTGCATTGATTTCTTCCACAGTGGCTTCTTTTTCAAGTTCGAAAACCATATCGGTAATGGAACCGGTGGGAACGGGAACGCGAAGGGCGTGGCCGTCCAATTTGCCGGCGAGTTCGGGAATAACTTGGGCTACGGCTTTAGCGGCTCCCGTAGAAGTGGGGATAATATTTTCCGCTGCGGCGCGCGCTCTTCGCCAGTCTTTTTTGTGTTTGGCATCGTGAATGTGTTGGTCATTGGTATAGGCGTGAACCGTTGTCATCATGCCCTTTTCAATGCCGAAGGTATCGAGTATAATTTTGGTCACCGGCGCCATGCAGTTCGTGGTGCAAGATGCGTTGGATAAGAAATGATGTTTTTCGTTGTCGTAAAGATGATCGTTTACGCCCATAACGATGGTAATGTCTTCCCCTTTTGTAGGAGCGGAGACGATCACTTTCTTAGCCCCTGCAGCGAAGTGTTTTTCCACGCCTTCTCTGTCTTTGAAAGCGCCGGTGGTATCGATGACGATGTCCACATTATTTGCTTTCCAGGGAATATTTTGAGGATCACGTTCGGCCGTAATGACGATGTCTTTGCCGTCGATTTTAAAGCCCTTGTCCGTTACGTCGATTTCGCCGGGGTAACGACGATAGACCGTATCGTATTTAAATAGGTGAGCCATTAAGCTCCAATCGCCACTGGCATTTAATTGAACCAGTTCAAAAGGTAAATCCTTGCGAAGACAAATTCCCCGAACCACGTCGCGACCGATGCGACCGAAACCGTTTACGCCTACACGAATTGACATTGTTTCCTCCTTAAAATTAAATTCATTTTCATATCTATTGTTCATTGACCTGCGACATGTACGCGCCGCAGGATTCGATTAAAACCGTCAGTTTCATCATATCAGAAACTTGGCTTCTGTGCGACATCTTCACTAAAAGAAAGGATAAAATATGCTCTTTGTACTCCTCGGCCCATCGGGATCCGGGAAAACCACTCAGGCGAAAAAACTCGCCGAGCTTCCCCATTTCCATAAGATCATTACCGCCACCACGCGCCCTGCGCGCCCGAGCGAAAAAGACGGGCGAGATTATTATTTTTTATCGGACACTGGCTACGACGAGAAATTAAAACGAGGCGAACTTTTGGCGCCGACTCAAATCCACGGCGCCCGCTACGGCATTCCCAAAGAAGATCTCCTCGCCCTCGCCCAATCGAACCATCGCCACGGCGTCGTGGTCTTGGACGATCGCGGGGCAAAGGAATTGCGCGCACTGGGCGCCATCGCCATCGCCTTAACCTTACCGGAAGCGGAGCGCCATCGTCGCCTCGAGCGTCGTAAAGAAAAAGGCCGCTTTCAAAAAGAAGAAACGGACTTTATAGCCGATGACACTCTTTCCTCGGAAGGCAATGTGGAAG
Organism: Aedoeadaptatus coxii; assembly: GCF_001553115.1. Classification (GTDB taxonomy): domain Bacteria; phylum Bacillota; class Clostridia; order Tissierellales; family Peptoniphilaceae; genus Aedoeadaptatus; species Aedoeadaptatus coxii. The sequence goes on along the minus strand of NZ_KQ960171.1, from coordinate 125,756 downwards.
ATGTCTTTAGCCATTTAAAAAACTGCGTGGAAAAATATTTGTAATCCCTCACTGAATTTTTACCCCTACATTCTCGTTGTGCTACACTATCTTCGAGGTGTGTTATGAATTTAATCTATGTTTTTGTCGCAGCCCTTTTATTTTCCTCCATGGAAGTCGCCATTAAATTAACCGGCGGCGTCTTTCACCCGGTGCAGCTGAATTTTATTCGCTTTCTCGTCGCGGCCCTTATCCTCCTTCCCCTTAGCAGAAGAGAGCTTAAACAGGTTCACTATACACTAAGCGGAAAAGATTACATACACTTTGCCTTTACGGGCTTTCTCTGCATCGTCGTGTCCATGACCTTTTACACATTGTCCGTTTCATTTCTGGACGCCCACGTGGCGGGGATTTTATTTTGCTCCAATACCTTTTTCTCCATGATCCTCGCCCACTTCTTTACGTCGGAAAAATTCAGCCGCAGAACCTTTTATTCCGTACTCCTTTCCTTCGTGGGGTTTCTCATTTTAGTAAACCCATTCCATTTTAAAGGATCCTTTTTAGGCGTTATCATCATTTCCATTTCCGCACTGACCTTTTCCCTTTACGCCCTCGTCGGAAAAGTCCTTTACGGCGACAAACCCTTTAAAGCCCCTACCATTACATCCTATTCCTTCTTCTTCGGCGTGGCGGAACTTTTCATCCTCATCGCCCTATCCCACACGCAAGGGGCGGCGCAGCTTTTATCCGCCATGGGATTGGATCTTTTCGTGGACATTCCGATTTTGGCAGGCATAAGCGGAGACAATCTGCTTATTCTCCTCTACATTTGCATCTTCGTAACGGGCATCGGCTTTGCGAGTCACTTCTTCGCCGTGGAGAAAAATCCCGTGTCCATATCCTCCCTCGTCTTCGCCGTAAAACCCGTACTCGCCTCCATGATGGCGTCGATCTTCTTAGGCGACCGGATTTACCCCTACGAAATCGTGGGTATCATTATCATATCCGTGGCATCGACCTCCATCTTTATGGAACGACTGATCGACGAAAAGAAATTAAAGACAAACGCATAAAACAAAAAACAAGTAAGCAACTCCCGGATATGGAGAAACTTACTTGTTTTTTTAATGCTTAACCTTTTACCGAGCCCGACGTCAGGCCGGAAATGAGGAATTTTCTAAATAACAGAGCGCCTAACGAACTCCATTACAAAAGGCGATGAATTCATCGTGGACATTATCGAAAATCTCGGCAGCGAACAATTGGTGACGCTGAAATATTTACAAAATCCTGAACACACCCTCGTCGTCAAATCACCGAGCCACATTTCCTACGCACTCGGCGAAAAAGTAGGGCTCGAATTTTCAAAAGAAAGCCTCCACCTTTTCGACGGAACGGCAGAAACACGAATTATAGAATAACGAAAGGTAGCACCCCTGGCATAGCCAGGGGTATTCTAATGCAAAAAAAATTGAGCAAGCAGAATGCTTACTCAATTTTTCCAGTTTTGAAGTCACTCTATAGTGAAATGGAGTTAAGGTTTTAACCATCATTTACAGTTTTTATAATAATTATATCCAAACTGTAAATGCAGAGGTTCCCAGTCTGCTTTCCACCGTGCTTGAATGCGCTTTTTCTCTTCATCACTTTCCATTATATTTGCTGTTTTTTCTAACCCCTCTACAACGCCGGCAAATTTGTCGCCGGGAATGCCCATGGCCATATCTTCCTTCGACCAGCCGGCACGATGACGTGTCCCTATACAAAGTAAAGATAAATTGATCTCATGGGTCGTCAGAGGCAAGGTTGTCGACTCATAACAAACTGCTTGATTACCCATGATCCTGAGGTTTTTCGGTTGACCATAAAGATAAGCATATCCTTGCATGAGACGCATCATATTGTAAGGAAGGTCAAAAACCAAAACAACTTCTGGCAGATGATCCCATTGCTCAATTGGCTTGACGACAACACCATAATGTTCGCCCGAAACATCCTTTTGCTTTTTTCTTATATCTCGAGCAATCTCTTTGTCGGCATACATTCCCAATCGATGCCAATTCTCTCCATTTGAATTAATTGGATCCGCGGGATCTATACCAAAAAAGCGTTCAGCACTTTTACACCGAAATTTGCCCCGAGGGATTTTCAGACTACGGCCAAGGCTGGCCGCTCTGACTGCCCCGCAATAGTTGATGGGATTTTTAATTTCTGTGACATCCACATTTTGATACCGCTCTATGTCGTTGATCAATTCTATGCCTATGGCACAGTATTTAAGGTCTAATAGAGCATATAATTTTTCTACTTGTTCAGAAAACTCATGCATTATTTAGCCTCGTCATCACTTTTGTAGAAAGTGAAAACGCCGGGGAATTTTGCATTAATCTTTTCTTGAGATTCCGGTGTACGCATACTCTTAGCAAATTCTACTGCCCAAGGCGCATTTTCATTTTCTTTTTTAACAATGACACCCATGGGGTAACGAATCATAACGGTATCTCGTGCAAGATATTTCGTCGGATCTTTGCCTGCACTCGACATGTGGGTAAAGAAAACGCATGCTGCATCTAAATCTTCCAATGCGGTGACGGTTTGTCCTTGTTCCATCTCTACGATATCAATGTTTTTGGGATTTGCCGTAACGTCCGCTTTCGTGTAAAGATCTTTTCCTTCTTTTAATTCAACAAGTCCATTTTCTTGTAGAATGCGCATCGCAATATCTTCGTTCATCGGATCGTTCATAACGGCAATTTTTGCACCTTTGGGAAGTGCGTCGATGGAATCATACTTTTCGGAATATAAGCCGATACCTGTATGGAATACATAGGGCTTCGCCATTGTTAAGTCACCCGATTTGTTTTTATTGAAGGACTCAACGAATTTTAAGTGTTGGCCGATAGAAATATCTACATCGCCACTGTTGCAGGCTTCCAAAACGACAGGGTTAGCATCAAAGGGAACAAACTCCGTCTTATAGCCTTTCTTTTCAAAATCCTCTTTACAAGCGTCATAGTAAATTTGTGAAACGGACGTGCCACCGATACGGATAACATCTTTGTCAGATTTAGTTTCTGTTTCAGCTTTTCCACATGCTGTAATGGATAGCAAACCCACAGTAAGCAACGACAGTAATGCTAATTTCTTCTTCATATTTCCTCCTACTTTAATTTCTTATACAATAACGTACTTGCACCTTGGATCGCGAGTACAATTATAAGCAAAATTAATACAATGAAGTACATAATGCCATAATCGAAACGCTGATACCCGTATGTGAGCGCGATAGCACCCAACCCTCCTGCACCGACAGCACCGGCAATCGTCGATACATTGAGCATATTAATCAATAGAATCGTATAGTTTGAAACTATGCTCGGCAGTGCTTCCACCAGGAGAACACGATAAATAATTTGTCCGGTACTTGCACCAAAAGACTGAGCCGCCTTAATTAAGCTGGAATCAACTCCTTGCAGGGCATTTTCAATCATTCGGGTTGCAAAGGGGGTACATACAAAACTAATACCTACAATCGCCGCATTGGCACCCACCGCTGTACCGACTATCATTCGCGTTAAAGGTGCAAGAGATACTATTAGGATGATCGTAGGAAAGGCACGCAATATATCGGTGATTTTTGCCAAAACCGTATGAAGTACCGCCTTTTCCCATAGTCCATCTTTATCGGTTATAAATAACAAAACGCCGAATACGACGCCTAAGGACATGGAGATAGCGGCGGAGAAAATCATAATTTTAAATGTCACAACCAGCGACGGGAGAATAACGCTGGGAAAATATTCTAATAATTCAGTATTTTCAAACATCTTATTGCTCACCGCCTAAGAGTCTACTGACCGCTGCTGAGTTGCCGCTAAACACGTCTTCAGGTGTACCGGATTCCACAATATTTCCATTTTCCAGCAAGATGACACGATTACACATCTTTTTTGCAATCTCCATATCATGAGTTACTAAAATAATGGTCACATGGCGTTCGCGTTGAATCTTGAGCATTAAATCTAAAATCGACTGTGTCGTAGCAGGGTCAAGGGCCGATGTAAATTCATCGCATACGATATAGCGTGGATCTAAACTCAACGCCCGCGCAATGGCGACTCTTTGCTTCTGCCCTCCACTCAACTCTTTTGGTCTCTTAGTCTTATGATCCGCCAAACCGACCATTTCGGCCAAGCGATTTGAACGGTCCTGTATCTCTTGATCGCCATATCCCCAGCATTTAAGCGGTAGTGCGATATTTTGAATTACATTTCGACGAGAGAGAAGTGAAAAGTTTTGAAAGACAAATCCTATCTCTTTTCGGACAGAACGAGAACCTTTGCTATCTAATTGGCCAATATCTTTACCCTCAATAACGATACTTCCTTCATCGAAATGTTTGAGTCCCGATATACAGTCAAGAAGAGTGGTCTTTCCGGAACCACTCCTGCCAATAATACCGAAAATATCGCCCTCACGAATTTGAAAGCTCAGGTCGTTTAGAACCGTCTTTCCATCATATTGCTTACTTAAATGATTTACTTTAATCACCATGTCAACTCCATCCATATTTTCTCCGTGAGTAATATATCATAATGATAATAAGGAAACAATTGAAACCAACAAGTATTGATATTATCTATACGACTTATTAATTAGTGCCAAATTTTATAGTCTTTCAAAGCAATTTTGATCTTCGATTGCTCTCGCAAACTGAATTGAGGCTTCTAATTTACGTCGTTAGCGTCAAGCGCAGTTTTCTTTTTAAAATACTGCTTTATAAAAGTCTCTAATTTGCTGTGACATGATTTAATAACGCATATTTATAGTAAAAAAAGGGGTCTAGTCTCACTAGACTCCCTATTGATTAACATAGCTCTATACAAAAAAAGAGCGGTACACACCGCTCCTTCTCTTCTATTTACATTAATACGCCTGCAATATCCATAATTGCCATAACGACCGAGGATAGGAATAAGCTGCCTGCCAAGATCATAAACACGAGTTTACGTTGTTTAGCGAGAGCCGCAACGAGCATAGCGCCGCCGAAGAAAGTATACACACCTTCCGGGCTTATCACACTGCTGTGCGCACCCATGGAAAAACCGAGGCAAGGGATAAGTAAAAACAACACGCCTGCCAACACATAAGAAAGTTTGCCTTCTAACGCCATGTTTTCTAATTTCTTTTCCATAATATCCTCCCTTTCGCCGGGCAACTAACTTTTGCCTGACGTTTTAAAAAAACATACCGATCATTTCGCTGGCGACAATGGCGGTGCTGGATAAGAACAAGCTGCCGGCCATAACGCCAAAGAATAACTTCCATTGTTTAGTCAGAGCGGCTAATGCACCTACTCCGATGTAGAACAGGTAGAAATGCTCAGGACTTACGAAACTGGTATTGAATAATTGACCGGATACTATAGCAGTCGGCAATGCCAATAACAAAATACCTGCCATAATATAAGACAACTTACCGATAAAATTCATTCCAGCCCATTTCTTCGTCATGATCTTTCCTCCTACAATAAATTTTTCATTCGACGAAATCACGTTATTTTTGTAATGTGATTTATTTATCATTTCTACGTTAATTATAATACTTGCGTAAAAATAGGCAACTCGACGCCACTGCAGTTTCTATCGCTTTAATACAATATAAGGCTGTATATACGGCTAAATCTTTGTGTCTTATATTTAACAAGATATATTTTTCTGTTTTTCTATTTATTGGCGAAAAAATCATTCTTTCTGCCACAAATTTTAATTTTTTCATCGGAATTTATTTTCTATTTTTCTGTATTCTCGCAGCATTTTTTATATCTTTCACTCTTCTTACTTGTTAAAAGTTAAATTTGTATGCTTCATATAATCTATTTTACGTAGTCGAAAGTCGCAAAAATGCAGGATACTCTGTGTTTTTTACAATATTCCATTAAAAAATCAGCCTGAATGTTCAGACTGATTTTAAACTTTATGCTTCTATCATTGTCTTTATATCTTCTTCCACTGTGGTGTTCGGTGCGATGTTGAAGTTTTCCACAAGGACGTTGACCACATTGGGGCTTAGGAATGCGGGAAGGGTCGGTCCCAGATGAATGTTTTTCACGCCGAGGGAAAGGAGTGCCAAGAGCACGATAACGGCTTTTTGTTCATACCAGGCGATATTGTAAGCGATGGGCAGTTCGTTAATGTCGTTCAGCCCGAAGATTTCCTGTAATTTCATGGCGATAAGGGCGAGGGAATAGGAATCGTTACATTGGCCGGCGTCGAGAACTCTCGGAATGCCGCCGATGTCGCCTAAATGAAGTTTGTTATAGCGGTATTTCGCACAACCCGCCGTTAAGATGACCGTATTATCGGGTAGGGCTTTTGCAAATTCTTCATAATAGTTGCGATCACTTTGTCTGCCGTCGCAGCCGCCCATGACGACGAATTTTTTAATGGCGCCGCCTTTAACAGCATCCACTACTTTATCCGCCAATGCAAATACTTGGTTGTGAGCGAAACCGCCGACGATGGTGCCCGATTCGATTTTTTCCGGGGCCTGACATTGTTTGGCCTGTTCGATTAAGGCGGAGAAATCTTTTACGCCGTCTTTTTCTTCCACGACTTTGGCGCCTGGGAAAGCAGCCACGCCCGTGGTGTAAAGGCGATGGATATAGCTGTCATCCTTCGGCGGAACGATGCAGTTCGTCGTCATAAGAATGGGGCCGTTAAAGGATTTAAATTCTTCTTTTTGATGCCACCAGCTGCCGCCGTAATTGCCTACGAAATGGTCGTAGGTTTTAAAGGCGGGATAATAATTGGCGGGAAGCATTTCCGAATGGGTGTATACGTCGACGCCGGTGCCCTTCGTTTGTTCCAAAAGGGCTTCCATATCGCCGAGATCGTGGCCGGAAATTAAAATACCGGGATTGTTTCGCGGCTCCAATGAAACTTCCGTTATTTCCGGATGACCGAATTTTGACGTATTGGCTTCATCTAAAAGGGCCATGGCTTTGACGCCGTATTCCCCTGTTTTTAAAGTAAGGGCTACGAGATCGTCGACCGTTAAAGAATCGTCGGTGATTTTTTCGAGCGTGTCGGAGATAAAGGCGTGAACGTCTTCGTCGCGGAATCCCAACACATTGGCATGGCGCGTATAAGCCGCCATACCCTTTAAGCCGTAAGTTATGAGTTCGCGGAGAGAGCGAATGTCCTCATCTTCCGTGGCCATAACGCCGATGTAGCGCGCCCGTTCCTCGTCGGAAATGCCTTTGCGCATATCGAAGGTGGCTTCTAAGGGAAGGTCTTCCGTAGAATCCAATGATTCCATTAATTCTTCTTTTAAATTCAGCGTCTCGTCAATGTATTTTTCAATACTTTCAGCGCTGAAGTTGGCGTTGGTAATCGTGGTAAAGAGATTGTCGGCGATGCGACCGTCCACTTCTTCCAAGCGATCGCCGAGGTCGCCGATGCGGTTTTTAACTTGGGCGAGCCCTTTGGTGACGAAAATTAAATTATCTTGCAGATCGGCAACTTCCGCCGTTTTTCCGCAAACGCCTTTTACTGTACATCCTTTGTTTCGAGCGGTTTCTTGACATTGAAAGCAAAACATATGCTACCTCCTGTATCCTTCTGTTTCTGTTTCTATTCACAGTATAGGGGGAGGATGTTTCAATGTATGTAACCGTTGTTACGTTCTAAAATAAAATTTCTTCCAGCTTTAAAGCGTCAAAGGTAATCATGCGGCCATCCAGCTGAATATAGCCTTCCCGATGAAGCTTCATAAGTTCTCTGGAAAGGGAGGGCCGCGGCACGGCAAGGTACTGTGCCAAATCTTCCCGCTTCATTAACTGCATGGTGCCTCCGCTCGGCAACTTTTGAAGAAGGTGCATGGCGATTTTCTTGCGCAAACTGCCCGCCGAGAGGATGAGCATTTTTTGATTTAAAAAGAGAGCCTTCTGCGATAAAATGCCCAGCATGTTGGAGATCAATCGCTCCGCTACATCTTCTCCACCGGCTTCAAATGCCGCTTTCGGAATGTAGAGAATGCGGCTTTCCTCATAGGCCACACAACCGAAATCGTAAGGCCTGTTGTCGAGAAAAATGTAAACCTCGCCGAAGACCGTCCCCGGCGACGTAAAGCGGTTTACCACTTGTCGATTCCCCGAAATGGAAATCTTCTCCACTTCTACAGCGCCTTCCAAAAGAATAAAAAGCCCTTCCGGCTCTTCCCCTTCTCTAAAAATATAATCTTCCTTTAGCACGCGATGTTCCACGGCGCCTTTCGCCGCGAGAAAATCCTTTAATTTCCCCTCGTCGATTCCCTTAAAAAGATGGGTTTTAGTGGCCATGGCGTTTCGATTCCCTTGCTCTTTTTAAAGCGAAGCTCGTACTTTCCACGGCACGCTTTACATCGTCCGATGTTAAAAATTGACGACGAGCGGATAGCCTTGCTTTTTGTACTCGGCGAGAAATGCCGAAGGCTCGTCTCGACGTGCGGAAAAAGCTGCGAATTAAAAATCCCGCCATTAGAGCCCGATTTTTGTGTTTTAAAATGGGCAAAACTAACTTTTTATTTTTTCTCTGAAATTTTCTTACAGCCGCTTCCGATTCGGGGATTTGATAACGTTGTTTTTCGAGAAAACGATTCTTTCTTTCTTTATATAACATTGTGTACTGATTATTTTGTCGCATGGAACACCTCTTTCATTTCATTTTTATATCTTATTATATACCCTAAACCTACACCCTTATCGCAAAAAACTGGCGATAAAAGTGCAGATACCTTACTTTTTCCCTAGGCTTTCTGCAACTTTTTTTGTAGACAGCTACCCCTTTTATGATTTATATGGTATATTGTACTTAGCTAGAAGACCACAACCTTTGCGTGAACGTTTTCTTGCTGCGATTCTTTTAAGAAAGGAAGAAAATATGGATTGGAAGAAGCATCACAGGATTCTCATTATTACCGGCCACTTCGGCAGCGGTAAAACTGAAATGTCCATTAATTTGGCACTTGATCGCCGCGCGGCGGGCGAGGAAGTTACCGTCGTGGATTTAGACATCATCAACACCTATTTCCGTATTCGGGATAAGGATGACGCGCTAAATGCGAAGGGAATTAAAACTCTCTCTACCGGCGTCAAAGCAAGAGCCGTGGACATTCCGGCATTAGACCCCGCAATCGATGCCGCTTTGTTATTTGACAAGGGACGCATCATTCTCGATGTGGGGGGTAATCCCTCAGGTGCTCGTGCCTTAGCCCGTTATCGTCCCACTTTGGAAGAAACCGGCTACGAACAACTCTTTGTCATCAACTCCAATCGTCCCGAAACGAAAACACCGGAGCAAGTCATTAAATTTATGGAAGACACCCAGGCCACCAGCGGCACACAGGTCACGGGTCTGTTTAATACGACGCACTTCCTTAAAGACACCACCGCCGATGATGTTATCGGAGGACTGAAACTTGCCGAAGCCGTTTCGGATCAAACGGGCCTTCCCCTTTTAGGTACGGCTTGTAAGCGGGAACTTGTCGATGAAGTAAAAGCACGCACAAACGATCTCTATATTCTTCCCATCGATCTCTATTTCAGAGATCAATGGATGTTATAAGGAGGAATAACATGGCAAAAGGAAAAGTCACTTTCGATCAAGACTACTGCAAAGGCTGTGCCCTTTGCGTGTCTGTATGCCCGAAAAACGTTTTGGCCCTTAAGACTGATGAATTGAACCCGAAAGGCTATCGACCTGCCTATGCGAAAAACCCGGATGATTGCATTGCCTGCACAAACTGCGCCATCATCTGCCCCGACTCTGTCATCAGCGTCTATCGCGTAGAAGAGTGAAAGGAGTCTTCACATGTCTGAAAAAATTCTAATCAAAGGTAATGAAGCAATCGGCGCGGCACTCATCGCTGCAGGATGCAAAACTTATTTCGGATACCCGATTACACCGCAATCCGAAGTTCCCGAATACTTAGCAAGAGAATTACCGAAAATCGGCGGTACATTCTTACAAGCCGAATCCGAAGTTGCCGCTATTAACATGATCTACGGCTGCGCCGGCACCGGCACACGTGTAGCCACAAGCTCCTCGTCTCCCGGGGTTTCCTTAATGCAAGAAGGCATCAGCTACATCGCCGCCTGCGAACTTCCCTGCATGATCATCAACATGATGCGTGGGGGTCCGGGTCTCGGTTCGATCCAACCTTCCCAAACAGACTACTTCCAATCCACACGGGGCGGCGGCAACGGCGACTATCGCACACTCTGCTTAGCACCCGCTTCCATTCAAGAAATGGTCGACCTCGTACATTTAGGATTTGAACTCGCCGATCAGTATCGCACACCGGTCGTACTTTGCGGCGACGGTATGCTCGGCCAAATGATGGAACCCATCGAATTTACGGAAAAAGAAAACAAAGAATTCGACCATTCCGACTGGGCTGCAACAGGTACCAAGGGTAAACGTGAACCGCATATCATCAACTCCCTCTACCTCTCCCCCGACGAATTGGAAGCCCACAACAAAAAGCTCATTAAAAAATACGAAGCCATTACTGCAAACGAAAAACGCGCAGAAGTTGTGGATGTAGAAGACGCCGACATCGTCTTTACCGCATTCGGTACCACGAGCCGTATTTGCAAATCCGCCGGCGAACTCTTAAAAGCCAAAGGATACAAAGTCGGCCACATTCGCCCGATCACCCTCTGGCCCTTCCCCGACGGAGCATACCATAAGATCAACGACAATGTAAAAGTGATCTTAGACGTCGAGTTGAACCAAGGCCAAATGGTAGAAGACGTTCGACTCGCTGTCAACGGCAAACATCCCGTTCATTTCTACGGCCGTCAAGGTGGCATGATCCCCACGGCCGAAGAAATCGCAGATGTAGCCTTAGAACTATTGGAGGCGTAAAATGGATAAACTCATCTATACCAGAAGTAAAGCTTTAACCGATGCTCCTACTCACTACTGCCCGGGCTGTACCCACGGCGTCGTTCATAAACTCGTCGCCGAAGTTTTGGAAGAACTCGGCATCACCGGCGACACCATCGGCGTCGCTCCCGTAGGATGTGCCGTTCTCGCATACAAATACTTTAACTGCGATATGTTTGAAGCCGCTCACGGCCGTGCACCGGCTGTTGCTACCGGTATTAAACGCTCCAACCCCGACAAATTCGTCTTCACCTACCAAGGCGACGGCGACTTGGCTTCCATCGGTAGTGGTGAAATCGTACAAGTTGCACACCGCGGCGAAAAAATTTCCACCATCTTCATTAACAACGGTATCTACGGCATGACCGGCGGCCAAATGGCTCCGACGACCCTCGTCGGCCAAAAGACCACCACCTCTCCCTTGGGCCGCGACGAAAACTGGTCGGGACGCCCGATCCGCATCGCCGAAATGCTCGCCACCATTAATGGTGCAAAATTCGTAGAACGCGTTGCCGTCAACACACCTGCCAACATTCGCAAAGCAAAACGCGCCATCAAGGAATGCTTCCAACTTCAATTAGACGGCAAAGGCTTCGGTATCGTCGAAGTACTTTCCTCCTGCCCGACCAACTGGGGATTCCCGCCGGCAGAAGCTTTGAAATGGTTAGAAGACAACATGATTCCCTACTATCCTTTGGGAAATTTGCGTAACGGGGAGGATCTATAATGACGACTAACAGAGTAATTGTATCCGGCTTCGGCGGACAAGGCGTTATGGGTATCGGTCAATTATTGACCTATGCCGGCATGTTCGACGACAAACACGTATCCTGGTTACCTTCCTACGGCCCCGCCATGCGTGGTGGCGCCGCCAACTGCTCGGTAATTATTTCCGACGAACCCATCGGCGCACCGAACATTTCCACAGCCGATGCGGCCATCGTTATGAACGAACCCTCGTTGGATAAATTCGAATCCTACGTAAAACCCGGCGGACACATTTTTATTAACAGCTCCCTCGTTAACAAAGATACGTCCAGAAAAGACATTACCTCCCACTTCTTGCCCGTCAACGAACTGACAGCAGAATTCGGCAACCCGAGAGTATTAAACATGATTATGATCGGCGCATTTAACGAAATTCTCAACATGGTAAGCCAAGAAGCGCTGGAAAAATCCGTCGATAAACTTTACGGCAAAAAAGGTGCCAAAATTACCGCTATGAACTTGGAAGCCCTCCAATTCGGCGAAAGAAGAATGAAGGAGATCCTCAATGCAAAATGAAGTTAAAATCCTAAGACAAGCGATGCTCAACGAAGTCGAAGGCGCTGAATTTTACAAGCTCTCCGCAGATAAATTTGCACCCTCCGGCACAAAAGACGCTCTCTTAGATCTCGCTCGCCAAGAAGAAGAACACGTAGAATATTTAAAATCCCTTTCCGAAAAATTAATCGACAACGCAAAAGACATCAACTTCGATCCCGAAACACTAAAAGAGGAAGTACCCTCTCCGGGCATCTTCAACTGGGACAAAGTCGATGAAGACATGGTGCGCTTAGCCGTTACCGTCTTCTCCGTCGGTCTAAACATGGAAAAAGATTCCGTCAAATTCTACGAAGACGCCAAGAGCAAAGTGGAAAGCGAAGAATCCAAAAAACTCTTCGACATCTTGGTGAAATGGGAACAATCCCACGTCGACACCCTTCAAAAACAATATGATATCTACCAACAAGAATGGTGGAACATGCAAAACTTCGAACCTTTCTAAAATAATGATACATTCCTATTAAAAAGGCCCGCATCGGCGGGCTTTTTTAATGGGCGAAACCCGGGCAATTCAAACAGCAGATGCGAATCAAAATCCAAACCCCTTTTAGTGGTACAATACCTATAGCAGACATTGCCCATATCAAAACAATCCGCAGGCGACGACATGGGGCATGACACCGTCGCCCATACCAATAGACAATAAGTGAGAGATCAACATGAAGCAAACGGACAAAATTCAACAGTTTATAAACGCCCATCCCCTTTCCGAATCCCTTGAAAGCCGCATACCCGATCCCAGGTTTCAATACCACGGCGACACCGTTTGGCAAGCCGCCACATCCGCCATCCTTTCGGGAAAAAACATACTCCTCGTCGGCGACAAATCCACGGGGAAAAACGTGTTGGCGGAAAACCTGGCCGCACGATTTAAACGACCCCTTTGGAATGTTTCCCTCCATATGAGCGTGGACGCCTCCTCCCTCATCGGCGACGACAGCTTAAAAAACGGCGCCGTGTACTTTCGGGAAGGCCCCATTACCATGGCGTCAAAAGTCGGCGGCTTTGCTGTTCTCGATGAAATCAACATGGCAAAAAACGAAGCCATGGCCGTGCTCCACTCCGCCCTGGACTACCGCCGCATCATCGACATTCCCGGCTACGATCTCATCAAAATACATCCGGCGACGCGCTTTATCGCCACCATGAACTACGGCTACGAAGGCACAAGAGATTTAAACGAAGCCCTGCTCTCCCGCTTCGTCGTCATAAAAATGCCCACTATTTCCGAAGACGATCTGAAACAACTCATTGCCGAAGCGTACCCCGCCCTGAAAAAAACCTTTATTCACGACCTCTCCCAATTTGTCGCGGATTTAAAGCGAAAAGCCAAAGCCAACGAAATTACGAGCCACGCCACCGATATTCGCGGCATTTTCGACGCCCTGGATTTAGTAGAAGAAGGGCTCGAACTGAAAGAAGCGCTCAACCTAACGATTACCAACAAAATCTTCGACCCCTATGAAGAAGAACTGGTCGCCGATTTATTAAAAGCGCGCTTTCAAGACCATCTCTACCGCAGCGATCTAATGGAATAAACGCCATGGGAACACGTGCAACTAACAGAGCCGACAATCTTCAATGGGCAGGCGCGGAAAATTACCGGTTTAAACCCCTCCTCTACGGAGAAGATCTCGCCGGCAATCCCGACTTTTACTTAAACCTTATCCTCGGCCTCGCCGTAAAATACTTCGGCGACGACACTTTAAAATCCCTCTTTAACCGATGGGCCGGCCACTGGCAACGGGGAAAATACGATTTGCTCGCCCTCTACCTATTGGAAGAACACCTTTACCTGCGGGAAATAAACGATCGCGCCGTCCTCCGGGATTTACGAGAAGATTTCGCACGGCGCTTCTTAGACGATCGCTACGATTTGCGCCGCCGCACCTTGGCATTGCGAGTGCCCCTCTTTTACACATTGCAAATGAAGCGCGCCCACGACATCCTCGGACTGCCCTATACGAAACTAAATAAAAAAGAGCGGCAAATCTACGATCACCTTCACCTGCCCGACGACACCGACGGCGGCAACCTGGAAGAGCACGTCATCGCCCTTTTCGCCGACTACCTCCATTACAGAGAAAACAATAATCCACGGCCGAAGTGGCTCCCCGAATTTCATCTCTTCGCCATTCCAAGCTACGTCTCCATCGAGCGTTCCAACACCCCTTCCCTATTTAAGGACTCCGGCACCAAAGGAGATGCACCCTTTTTCCTAAACCTGTTGAAACCCTTCACCAAAGATCACAGCGCCTACATTGAAAAAACCTTCGGCAAAAACCTTTTTTCCGACGAAAAAAGCTTGGCGCTGAACCGCGCCATCTGCACCGAAGGCCATAGAAAATCCCATATTTACTTTACAAAAGGCATCGACGAACAAGACGAGCGACTCGACCGCGAACTGAACGATCGCACTGTGCGCCGCCACCTGCTCCGCTTTCAACAAAATAAAAACGTCTACCGCCGCGCCATCAACGATCTTACAAAAGCCCTGGAACTGAAACTGGCATCCGTCGCCACCCCCGAAGGCGAGCCTGCCAAGCGGGGCAAACTCATAAGCCGCCGCGCCTTTCGCGCCGAAATATCCAATCGCGCCGCCATCTTCGAGCGGAAAAACTTAGTGCCCGCACCGAGCTTTAAAGTAGACCTCGTGCTGGACGCCTCCACTTCCCTTTTGGACATCGAATCGGACATCGCCATCGAAGCTTACATCCTTTCCAAATCCTTGGAAAACAATCAAATACAAAATCGCATCCTCTCCTACCAAACCGTAGAAGACTACACGATCATCACCCTATTAAAAGATTACGACGACAAAAGCGACATGAAAAAAATCTTTCGCTACAAATCCATGGGCTGGAACCGCGACGGCCTCTTCTTTAAAGCCTACCCCACCCTTATACCGTCGGACGAACGTCTGTTGAGCATTATTTTAACCGACGCCAACCCAAGCGATTTTAAACCCCTTGCGGGAAAAGGGCTCGCCCTTAGTAAAGCCTACGCCGATGATGCCGCCCTTTTCGATACGAAACACTACCTGGATGCGCTGCGCCGCAAAAACATAAACATCCTGGCACTTTTAAACAGCAACCACGTAGAAAATGCCGACATGCTCTACCACAAACAATTTGTCAAAATCAACAAAATCGAGCAAATCGCCCACGTCGCGGGGAAATGGATCCAAAAAGAACTGGTTAAAATGAATTAAGAGCACACAAAAAGACGCCGATTCCTCGGCGCCTTTTTAAATTCTCAAATTTTGAAAGGAACAAGCCTTAATCCTTCCCCGTCGTCGACTGTAGCTTCACCAAATCTTCCATCGCCTTGACATCTCCTCGGCGCACCACATCCGCCGGAACTTCGTAGGCCGAATACATATCCTTCCAGGTTTCCACCTCGCCCTCTTTGCCCCGATCCTTTTCCGGCACGAGATCGATGGCGTAGTCCACCACCTCCAGGCCCTCTTTATCCATAATCTGTTGAAGCTGCTTTAAAACCGCCATAGCTTCATCCGCCGTGGCATCCTTCCCCACGCCGTAGGCCTGAGCCTGAAGCTTATAGGGCAAATGCTTTATATCCACCGGCTGATCCACCTTTAAATACTCCGCGGGATCCTCCTTGTCCCAAGAAGAAAGAGTAATCGTATAGGGGAAACCATATTTCTTTTCAAGACTCCTTCCGTATTGCGCCACGACGCGATCGAAGCGCATCATCGTGTTGAAGATGCGGTCGTCGTAAGAATCCCATGTTAAACGGCCGAAGGAATCGAAGTGCAATGCAAATTGAGAGTCCTCACTGTTTTTATCCTGCAAAAACACATTGTATTCGGCCATTTTAAAATTATATACCACCTTATTGCGGTCAAGATCCAAATGGCTATACTTTTGGGCGATCACCTTATCCGCAGCCCGATCCGCCAAAAACTTGGAAACGGGATTGCCGACTAAAGCATTGGCGACAAAAAGCACGAAAAGCACGAGTACAGTTAAAAAAATCCTTTTCAATGTAAACTTCATACCTGCCTCCTTCATATAAGCGATCGACCTTCCTACCATCATTTTACCTTATAAAACCAAATACAAATCAAGAATATACCAAAGAAAAAGCGAGCAGGCGGACAATGGACAAGAAAAAATCCACGAAAGTTTCCCCTCGTGGATTGTGTTATCTTTATTCTTCATCTCGTCTTTTCTTTGAACCGATGAACCCTAAGGCTGCAACGGATAAAGATGCGAGACCTGCCCATAAATTCATGTCGAAACCGTCACCTGTTTGAGGTGCACCCGGATTGCCGGGTTTATTCGGTTTATCAGGTTTATCGGGAACATCGGGAGTTTCCGGTGTTTCCGGTTCATTGGGCTTACCCGGTTTTTCAGGCTCTTCCGGAGGAGTTTCCGGAGGTATCTCCGGTTTTTCCTTGTTCGTAATCACGAAGCCGGAATCCATAGAACCTTCATAACTAACGTCGAAATCCCTGTCGCCAATGCGAAGGAAACCGCCGTTTTCGCCTCGTTCCTTCACCGTATAGATGTAATCTCGGGAAGGATCGCTTCCGTCTCTCACTTCTAAACCGGTAAAAGAACCGGACCAGTTGTTGCTTTCGTTAAGTTCGAGCACCTTACCGGTGGCCTTGCCATCGCGGTAAAGCTCGACCTCGATACGAGCCACAGGTTTCTCATTCCCTACAAGATCCCACTTCTTTACAATGTGAATATCCCTTGTGGGAGGAGTGGGTGGTGTTTCCGGAGGTATTTCCGGCTTTTCCTTGTTAGTAAGGATGAAGCCGCTTTCCATGTCGCCGGAATAGCTCACTTCAAAGGTTTTGCTTCCAAATTGGATCAGGCCGTTAACTTCGCCAACTTCTTTAATAGAGTAGCGATATTCGACGGCCGGCGTATTTTTATCGGCAATTTCTAAACCTTTAAATTCGCCGCTCCAATTGTTGCCTGCGTTTAATTCCAGCTTTTTACCGGTAGATTCGCCGTTGCGATAAAGTTCCACGTCGATTTTATCTACAGGCTTTTCGCCGTCTACAAGATCCCAACGCTTGGTAACTTTAATGTCGCGCGTTTTCGGTTCCTCCGGCTTTTCCTTATTAGTAATGGTAAAGCCTTTTTCTTTGTCGCCGGTTACAGTGGATTCATAACCTTTAATGCCAACTTCTTTTACAAAATAGGAAATTTCTCCTTTTTCGGAATACATGGGAAGATTTGAAAACGTCGCTTTCCAATTATCATCTTTGGATACTTTTTTCGTTTCCACAAGATACTCTTCATCGCCGATTCTGGCTAAAAGTTGTACCTCGATGGTACTTGGACGTTTGTTATTGGCGTTGTCGCCGTCGTCCCACTTCTTTTCAACCTTTACTTTGGTCGTTTTATCGTCTGTTCCGATAGTGACACTTCCATTACTTCCAATGCCGCCCCCGCGCGTTGCGGAGTGGTTTCCGGAAATAATAACCTTGGTAAGCACTTCTGTAAGTGCATTACCTTTAGAATTTGCATTCAATGCCAGGCCATTTCCCGGAAGGAAAAAACCCGTACCGGCCGGTAATATGCCCTCATGCTTATCATCTGCTAACGGTTTACCATCAGGAGTCGTCCAATTAAAAGGAGCACCGCCAAGCATCCACTTAGAAAGTTTATACTTAGCTTCACCACTATGTGCACCATATCGTTTGTTAGAGTAGGCAAAAAAATCATTTCCTTCTCTTTCAGCGTGGTTACCATATATAGCCGCACCATCGTTCACATAAATCGTAGTTTTCGAAATGGGACAGTTGGCCATACCGGCACCTTGCCACTTAGCAGTATTATCGGTGATTAAAACATTTTTAATGTGCAATTCACCATTAGCACCATAGTAAGTGTGGCCTTGCCATGTCCAAGGATTGGCTACACCGTTAACGTAAATACCGCCGCCACCAAAGGCTTTGTCTGTTTTACCTTTGCCGGTCATTGTATTATTCGTAATCTTTCCTGCCGTAATCTCAGCAATGGATTGATGCCCGTTTCGTATACCACCTTGAATAAAAAGGCCACCGCCGGCAGACCCGGCAGTATTACCGTCGATGGTACCGCCGGTCATATAAAGGTGGTTAGTGCCACCTGCTTGATTTGTTCCAAGGCTAATGCCACCGCCAATTTCTGCGGCGGTGTTTCCTGAAACCTCTGCTTCGCCGGACATTTTTATAGTAGATCCTTCATAAGCAGCGATTCCGCCACCGGCAGAATAATATTGACTATAGGCTGTATCGTGGACTAATTTCGATTCGTTTGCTTTGATAGTACCGCCGGAAAAATTCAAAGTCGATCCGTGAAGATAAACCCCGCCACCATACGTCGCTTGATTTTCTTCGATAAGCCCGCCGGTCATATTGACTGTTGCATTATTTGCATAAACGGCTCCGCCTCTGGTCGCGGTATTCTCGATTTTCTTAATCTTATTGTTTCGCAAAACGGCGCCTTCTTCGATATTTAAGGTACCGCCATCGACATAGACTAAAGAGTTTTCGATGGTTTTATTTTCATCTGAATTGCCATCGATGGTAATATTCTTTAAAGTAGCGGTTTTACCTTCATTTACTTTAAGTAAATAGCCATTGAACTCTTTGTCACGAACAAGTTTTGCATCCTTATCTTTAAGGCTGATGTCGCCTTCTACAGAAGTGGTACCGGTTACGAAGATCTTCGTAATCGCCTTGTTGACCTCTTTCTCGATCAATTCCTTCGCCTTTTTAAAGGTATTCACGGCAGTTTCTTTGGTTAAACCGTCGTTCTCATCTTTTCCGGACTCACCATTAAGATAGATTCCCTTGGCCTCCGGATCATCGGAAGCTACAGATTCCGCTTCCTTTTCTTCGGCTACCTCCAAGGTAGCTTCTTTTTTATCGAGAGCGTCACTCTCTTCGGAAGATTTTAAATCTTTCCCTTGTTCCGCCAAATTCTTACCATCTTGAGACGGCGCTTCAGATTTGGCGTTTTCGTCGTTCACTGCGGAAGTCGCTTCATCGTCGGGAATAGTTTTCTCTTCGTTCAGAGAGTTAACATCGCTTTTCAGTTCATGAACAGATTCAGATTT
Organism: Aedoeadaptatus coxii; assembly: GCF_001553115.1. Lineage (GTDB taxonomy): Bacteria > Bacillota > Clostridia > Tissierellales > Peptoniphilaceae > Aedoeadaptatus > Aedoeadaptatus coxii. The sequence goes on along the minus strand of NZ_KQ960171.1, from coordinate 106,437 downwards.
TACTCCTGTACCCCCCCCGGATAGAATTTTTTGATCCTCATCCGAGAGTTTCCCTTCTGAAATGGCGGGGCTTTCCCGATCGACCGCTGCGTTAGCTTCCGCATCCGCTTTTACTTCGCCGGCCTCGATTGCCATTTCCGCCGTGGAATTCATCTCTTCGGCAAAAGCCTGTGAATTCAGCGAAAACAAACCAAAGACAAACGCCAGTAAAAACGTAAAATAAAGTTTTCTTTTACGGTTCATTATCGACCCCTTTCTAAAATAAGTAGTTTAAATCCGGATAAAATCACAGACTTAAAGCTCGAAGCTTATTGTAGCACAATAGTATAGATCTGTACAATCTGTCATAGCAAGCAATGCTCATGTTCTTTTCATGTTATCTATATATTCTTCGAAAAATACTTAAGACGCCTGCCACAAAAATAAAACGTGTCGACGCATACAAGTAATCATTCCATAAAAAACCGCACAAAAAATCCACGAAGGTTTCCCCTCGTGGATCGCGTTTCTATTTTATTTGCTGTAATCGTAGAAGCCTTTGCCGCTTGTAACGCCCAGTTCTCCTTTTTCGATTTTTTCGCCGACCATTTCGATGAGGCGATAGGTTACGGATTCGGGGTCTTTCGCGTCGGGTTTCATTTTCAATACGTTGCTTACGGTTTGCAGGCCGATGACGTCCATCATTTGGAAGGGGCCTACGGGCGCGCCTGTGCCGATGCGCCAGGATGCGTCGATGGTTTCGGGATCGGCGATGCCTCTCGCCCAAAGGTTTTGCCCTGCATCGAGTAAAGGCACGAGTAGGGAGTTTAAGACGTAGCCCGGTTGTTCTTTGTGCACTTCGATGGGCACCATGTTAATGTCTTTTGCAAATTGAACCACTTGTTTGTAAATGTCTGGATCGGTTCCTTCGTGACCCATACATTCCGCCGTGTTGTGTGCCCAAATGGAGTTGGCGAAGTGAAGCGCCATGTATTTTTCCGGGCGGCCGGTGTGTTCGGCGAAGGTGGAAGGTAAGAGTGTGGACGAGTTGGTGCAGAGTATGGTTTTGTCGTCGAGAATGTCCTTAATACTTTCGTAGAATGTAATTTTTTCCTCGATGTTTTCTGCCATGGCCTCGATGGCAATGTCCGCATCGCTCAGTGCTTTTTTAACATCTAATTCCAGATGGAGATTGTCCTTCATGTTTTTCTTGCCTTCGGCGATGAGGGCGTCGATCCCTTCGACGGTAATGTTGTTCCAATCGGGAATGAGGGCTTTCGGGTAAACGTAAGCGCCCAAGGGGTTGCCGACGAATTTTTTCGCTTGTTCCAATGCGTCCAGTATGGCTTTTGTGTAGTATTCGATTTTTGGTTCTGTTCGGCCGATGGAGCCTTCGCTTCTAAGCCAAATGGTGGTGTCGTGGCCGCTGTAGGCGGACATGAGGGCGATTTGCGTGCCGAGGACGCCTCCGCCTAAGAGTACAACTTTTTTGAATTCCATGGTTTCCTCCTTAATCTATCTATAAAAACAAATCCTTTTCTTTTTTATGAGAAGGGCGTTAAGCCTTTCTGTATTTTATTTATTACCCATGGTTTTTGATTCTATTCTTGTTTTTTATAGTTGTTTTTATAACGAGGCATGGTTTCGCGGCGTTTTGGGCAATAAAAAAATCGGACTGCTTTTGCAATCCGACTTTTGTGGTGGACAGTACTGGACTTGAACCAGCGACCCCTACGATGTCAACGTAGTGCTCTACCAACTGAGCTAACTCTCCTCACCTTTTGTAACAATGAGTAGTATACCAAGTTTTTGTGTTTTTGGCAAGGAGATTTTACCGTTTTTACGCCATGAGCATCAGGGCCATTTTCATTTTGCCCTTCGCTTCTACGGAATGTAGGCCACCTTCTTCAAAATAGATCATGTCCCCTGCTTTCAGCTCGTGTGCGTCGCCTTCGTAATCGACTTTCCCTTCCCCTTCTAATATGGTGAGGATGGCGTTAGCAGGTGCGCGATGGGGGCTTAATTTTTCTCCGGTGTCGAATGCCATGAGGATAAGTTTCATTCCCGCGTTGGATGCGATTTCTTTTTTCGCTACGGTGTCGGCTTCGTACGTGATAAGTTCTTTTAACGTGGCGACGTCGCCGCCTTTAAATAGTGGATTCATTGTTCCTCCTTATGATCTAATGTTTCTTCTATCCATTCTTTTAATACGCGCGCATGGTTTATTTCTTTGCTTTTGGTGCCGTAAACGAGGGTGACGGGCCCATCTTGAAGGGCTTTGAGAATATCGTCTCGCCACGTTTTCGCTGCCTCCGATGCGTTTAATTCTTCCCGATATTTTTCGGCGAATTCCGTAAAGCGATCGGCGCGGTGATCGAACCATTTTCGAAGCCCTGTCGATGGGCACACTTCTTTCGCCCAGCTGTGGAGTTTTGCCGCTTCTTTTTTCACGCCTCTCGGCCAATAGCGATCGACGAGGATGCGCTTCCCGTCGTCGGGGGTCGCTTCTTCGTATGCTCTTTTGATGTTAAGTGGATTCATTTTTATCACCTGAGTCTATAATAGATCCATTTTTGTTTTTATTCCGTTTCATTTGTTACGCTATCCCACGTAGCGATTGTTTTCCATAATAAAGGGCGGGGCGACTTGAGGATCGGTGTAGTCTTTGAATTTATTTTTTAAATAGCGGTAACATGCTTCTTTGGTTTTGAATTTGATGGCTTGGTAAGGTTCTTCAAATGAAATTTTTTCCACGAATAGGTAGCCGTCGCCGTCTTTTACGAGGACGCCTACGTGGCCGATAAATAAGCAGTTGCCGTCGAGATTATCGTGGAGCACCACCGAAACCATGGCGACGTTTTTCGGAAACTGTATTTTGGAGAGGAAGGACGCCATTACTTTTCCCTGTTCCGCCGGATTTTTGCTGCCGCCGGTTTTGACGCGGCTAAAGAGGCGCATAAAATCCGCCATTTCCTTTTCGTTTAGTAGTTTGGAGCGCGTAAGGGCTTCCCGATCCATAAAGAGGAGATCGCCGTCTACCGGCGTGTTGTCGCTGATGTTCATGTCGTTTTTTAATAGAAGGTAAGTGGTAATGCGGCAATTGGTATTGGGATAGGTCATTCCCTTTTTCGTTTGGGCTTCGGTAATTTTGCCCACGTCGTAAGTGGGGGCAATCTTTTTCGTAAAGTCCGCCGTAAGGTACGGGGCGGCAGCGCTATTGTAATCGTCTACGAGGGTCATGAGCTGATCGACGCCGGCGGGCTGTAATGATGCCTTTAGTTTTTCCGCTACATACTGTTTGTCCTCCGCCTTGACCATGTTGGAGATGACGGGCGCTTCCCCTTTTTCTTTGGATGGTTTTTGTTTTTTTGCGGCGGTTTTTATTTTCCGTCTAGAAACCCGCCGTTTGGCGGAGCGTTTTCTTCTTCCCGTGGCTTTTCCCCGTTTGCGCATGGTGGCCGTTACGCTTCTGCGCGCTCCTCGTCTCGATGTTTTTTTCGGGCCTGCGCCGCAAGCGATGATAAGCGTGGCCAGCGCTAAGAGTAAGATTAGAATGTGTTTGATTTTCATTTTGTTTTCCTCATCTCGTTGATTTGCGCTTATTTTATTCTCTCTTATTGAAAAAATTGTGATTAAACGGAAAATTTACGGTGGCGATTGTTTCCATTAAAAAACCGGCGCATGGCGGCGCCGATTTTTTTGAGCTATCTAGTTGATTTCCGCTTTTGCGGCTTTTGCCTTTTTGTATTCTTCGATGAGTTTCGGCAAGACTTTGTTCAAGTCGCCGACGATGCCGAGGTCGGCTACATCGAAAATGGGGGCGCCGTCGTTTTTGTTGACGGCGATGATCAGGCCGGATTCTTCCATGCCTGCCAAGTGTTGAATGGCGCCGGAAATACCGAAGGCGAAGTAAATATCGGGGCGCACGGTTTTGCCCGTTTGGCCGACTTGGCGATCTTTTTCGATCCAGCCGGCGTCTACTGTAGCCCGGGATGTGGAGACTTCCCCGTCCATTAAATCGGCGAGTTCTTGCAAGCGATCGAATCCTTCCGGCCCGCCGATGCCGCGGCCGCCGGATACGAGGACGTTGGCTTCTGTAATGTCGAGTTTTTTCTTGTCGTCTTTGGAAACTTCCAAAATCTTGACGTTCATGTCCTTATCCGTAAGGCCCACATCTTCCATAATGACGTCGCCTTTTCGCCCGTCGTCATTAGCAAGGGGAGTCATAACGCCGGGGCGTACGGTGGCCATTTGGGGGCGGAAGTCTTCGCAAATAATGGTGGCCATTAAGTTGCCGCCGAAAGCGGGGCGGGTCATGCGGAGAAGTTTGGATTCTTCGTCTATTTCAAGGCCGGTACAGTCGGCGGTAAGGCCGGTGTGAATGCGCGCGGCGAGGCGAGGCGCCAAATCTCTGCCGATGGAGCTTGCGCCGTAAAGTACGATTTCGGGATCGTATTTTTTTACGATTTCATAAATTGCCTTGGCGTAAGGTTCGGTGACGTATTCTTTTAATAAGGGGTGATCCACGACGATGACGTGGTCGGCGCCGTGGTGAATTAAGACATCGGCTTTTCCTTTAATGTTGTCGCCCAATAAGACGGCGTAAACTTCTTGGCCGAGATCGTCGGCAAGTTCTCTTGCTTTTCCTAAAAGTTCTGTGGAAACTTTTTGCAGTTCCCCATCGCGCTGTTCGGCAATGACAAATACATTTTTACTCATTTATTTCACGCTCCTTGTTCGGCTCGATTAAATCAAATATTTTTCTTCCAACTTGGAGATAATGGCCTTGGCCGCTTCGTCGGGAGAAAGATCTTTAAGCACGATGCCGGCGCCTTTGCCTTGTTTCGCTTCGGATTTTTTAACTTTCGTCGGCGATCCTTTAAGGCCTAAATTGGCTAAGTCCACATTGTCTTTAACATCGTCTAAATGCCAAACGGTGACGTCTTTATCGTATGCGTCGTATACGCCGCCTACGGTCATGTAACGAGGAGCGGCAAGTTCGGCGAGAGCCGTAATAACGCAAGGTGTCTTCACTTCGATGATATGGTAGCGATCTTCAAATTGTCGTTTTACATGAAGGGTGTTCTCGTCGATTACGTTTAGATCTTCCGCATAGGATACTTGGGGAAGACCTAGGTGTTCTGCAATTTGCGGGCCGACTTGGGCGGTATCGCCGTCGATGGCTTGGCGGCCTGCGAGAATAAGATCATAATCGCCTACGGTTTTAAGGCCGGCGGCAATGGTTTGGCTCGTAGCCCACGTATCCGCTCCGCCAAAGGCTCTGTCGGTTAAGAGAATGGCTTCGTCGGCGCCCATGGCCAGGGCTTCACGCAAAGCATCTTCCGCTTGGGGCGGGCCCATGGAAAGGACGGTAACTTTTGTGTCCGGGTGTTCGTCTTTAATGCGAAGAGCCATTTCGATGGCGGCTTTGTCGTCGGGATTGATAATGCTCGGAACGCCTTCGCGAATTAATGTATTGGTTTTCGGATCCAGTCGAACTTCTGTGGTGTCCGGTACCTGTTTTGCACAGACTATAATTTTCATGTTAACCCTCCTGTTAATTAACGCCCATCCAGCCGGAAATGACCATGCGCATAACTTCAGATGTACCTTCGTAAATTTCGGTGATCTTGGCATCGCGCATCATGCGTTCCACAGGGTAGTCTTTAATGAAGCCGTAGCCGCCTAAAAGTTGCACGGCTTTGTTGGTAACTTCCGATGCCGTTTCCGCTGCGAATAATTTCGCCATAGCGGCGTAGTGGCCGTAGGGAAGGCCGTGGCCTTTTGTGTCGGCAGCTCTGTAAACGAGAAGTCTCGCCGCATCGGCTTTAGTTTGCATATTGGCAAGTTGGAATTGGGTGTTTTGGAATTGGGAAATTCTTCTGCCGAATTGTTTTCTCTCTTTGGTGTATTGAACGGCTTCGTCGATGGCGCCTTGTGCAATACCTGCAGCTTGGGCGGCAATGCCGACGCGGCCACCGTCCAAAGTCTTCATGGCGAGGGCAAAGCCTTTGCCTTCTCTGCCTAAGAGGTTTTCTTTCGGAATGCGGCAATCTTCCATAATCAGTTCGCAAGTGGAAGATGCACGAATCCCCATTTTGTTTTCAGGTTCGCCGACGCGGAATCCCGGAGCGTCTCGATCGACGATAAAGGCGGAAATGCCCCGCGTGCCCTTGGCTTCTCTATCCGTAATGGCGATGATAATAAAGACATCGGCAAAACCGGAGTTGGTGATGAAAATCTTCGTGCCGTTTAAAACATATTCGTCGCCGTCTAAAACCGCTACCGTTTGTTGACCGGACGCGTCGGTGCCGGCGTTCGGTTCCGTTAAACCGAAAGCGCCGATTTTACGGCCGCTTAATAAATCAGGTAAGTACTTTTTCTTTTGCTCTTCCGTTCCGTTTTCATAAATGGGAGCGCAGCAAAGCGAAGTGTGTGCCGACACAATAACCCCTGTGGTGGCGCATTTTTTCGAAAGCTCTTCCACGAGCATAGCGTAAGCTAAATAATCTCCGCCTTGTCCGCCGTATTCCTTCGGAAAAGGTACGCCGAAAAAGCCGGCCTTCGCCATTTTCTTTATGTTTTCCATTGGTGGCTCGCCGGTTTCATCAATTTCGGCGGCAACCGGTTCCACTTCATTTTCCGCAAACTCGCGATAAAGTTTGCGAAGAAGCAGGTGTCGTTTGTCCATCGTAAAATCCATATAAATCCCCCTTGCTTCGACAAGTTTAGATAAAGTGATAATCGTGGAGTGGATGGGGTTTAGATTGATTGTTAAATCTCATTCACTTCTTGGAATCTATTATAAACCTATTTTCCAAAATGTTAAGAGGTTTTCGTGATTTTTTTCACTTTTATTTCGGAGTTTCACTTTAAAAAATAGAGACCCTTTAGCAAAAACTGAATCGTCCTTAAAAAATATTTTTAAAATAAAATTTTTCCCAAATGATTCTGCAGGTTTATATACCATCTCCATGTTGTTTTTGTAAATTTCACGAAAAACAAATTTCCCGGAAATTTTCTTTCACCACCTTGCGCTTTTTGCTTTTATAGCACTTTAAAAGGACATTCGGTATAATTAAATTAATAAAATAATCTTAAAGGTGATGTATGTACCCTTCCAAGCGAAACGATACCGTCGATCTTATAAAAACTGTCGCCATTTTTTCGGTCGTGGCCATTCACGTGTCCGCATCCTATGTGGCGACGGATGTAAATACTTCTATCTGGATCCTCTCCTGCTTTTTCAGGAGTTTGGCATCGGGCGGCGTTCCCCTCTTTTTAATGGCGAGCGGCGCGCTTTTGTTGCGCCCTGAAAAATACATGCCCCTGGAAAAACTTTACGGCAAAAACATGCCCCGTATTTTATTGGCGCTCTTTTTCTGGGCCTTTGTTTACTGCGCCGCGCCTCTTTACGGCGGCATCCATTCCCTCGGTGAACTTCGTTCGGTGTTGGGAAATTTAATTCTCTTTCACCACAAGGAGCATCTCTATTATCTTCACATGATGATCCTCGTCTACGGTTTTTTGCCTTTAAGCCGCATCATCGCCTGCCACAGCACGAAAAACGAAATGAAATACCTCCTCGCCCTTTGGCTTGTTCTGGGCATCTTTCTTCCCACGGTTCGCGCCTTTTATTCCTTGGAGAGCGTAGGCGCCATTCCCCTGCAATGGATTATGGTATTTTCCTACAGCGCCATCGGCTACACTTTTATGGGCTATTTTCTTTCGGAAACGAAGCCGTCTAAAAATCTTTACACGATCGCGGCCATTCTCGGATTCGCCATCGTCTTCGGCTGCACCTATTACTTTTCCAAAGCTTCCGGCCAATTGGATGAGCGCTTTTTTGAAGGAATGTCCGTCGGCGTATTTCTGTGGTCTATGGGCATCTTCGCCCTCGCTCAGCACATACGCCTGCCCGAAAAAGGAAAATCCTTCGTCCTTAAACTTTCAAAAAGCTCCTTCGCCATTTACTTAGTCCACGTCCTCGTTCTGGATTACCTGAAATACTACTTCCCCGCACTGGAAACACTGAATCCCCTCATGGGAATCCCCGCCATCACTGCGGCCGTCACCGCCATATCCTACATCCTTTACAAAATACTCTCCCACATCCCCGTCGTACGGAAGTGGCTTATTTAGAAATAGCAAGAGCGATGTTCAATCATCGCTTTTTTAATGCCTTCCTTAACTAACCATAGATTTTTTCAATCATACACTTATCTATATTTTATTTTTCTATTATTTTTAAGTTTGAAAAAATAATTTGACTCCTGACGTATAATAAGAAAGTATTGATACCGTCGCATAGGCGACAAAAAAGGAGGAACTATGAAACGAACATTGGTCCTATTAATGGCCCTCTTGCTCTTTCTGACGAGCACCGTTCCCACGGCAAATGTATTTGCTCAAAGTGCTGCGCCGGAAACGGGCGGAAATGCAAAATACCAAACGATTTTGGAAACACCGAACCCGAAAGTCGAAAATGGCAAAGAAGGTACGCTGTCTTCGATTGGCGGCTTTATTAAATTCCGCTACGACTCGAAAGACGTTGCGAAGGAAGCCATGGACGTCGTCGTACTTAAAGACGGTGCTGTCCTTTCGGACTACAAGTTTGATTCGATCAACACGCAAGACGGTCAATCTATGCACGGCATTGAGTATTCCGGTCACCTGCCGAAAAACGAAACGACCAAGGATGTAGTTTATAAATTCTATATTAAGGAAAAAGCAGACGAAAAGTATGATGCGAAGAACGTCATTACCATTACGGTAAAGGCAAAGAACACGGCCACCTCTACACTTACGCAAGTGAACCCAGATAACTTTACCTTTGCTGCTACGGACACCGCACGGTCATCACGTGTCAACTTATACGGAGCCAATTTAACCAAAGACAATATTGCTGTTACAACGACAAAGACGCCTGCCGAGGCACCGGATATTAAATGGGGACTGTTTGCTTTCGACTCTACACAAGTATCAGCGTCTGCATGGATGCCCGAGGCACTGGAAAATGAAGATATTGTTTACAAGACGACCTTCACAGCAGAAGACGGCTCCAGCCAAACCGTCACCATGACGATAAAGGCAAAGTCTGCCGCCGCAACCACCGAAAAGACTTTAACGGGCATCACCATCGAACCGACAAGTCTTCCTAAGACCGGCGGCGATGTAGTCGTGATACTGACAGGCGACAACTTGGAAACGACGGATATTACGCCCTCTATTTTTGTAAAAGGCGAAGGCAAAAAAAATATTCCCATAACATGGACAAAAACGTCTGACGGCTTAAAAACTACTCTAATCATTCCCGCAAATACATCAGACGCCGAACAAAAATATTTAATGAAGTTTTTCTTGAAAAACGACACGAGTAAGTTCGTTAAAGGAAATGTCGTCGTCACGACAGAAGATGGACCGGTCGCACCTGCTGTACCGACAGTGAAAGGCTTAACTGCAGATCCCGTAAGCCTACCGACTGCCGGCGGCAATGTCACCTTAGACGTCACGGCGGAAAATGCCAAGGCAAGTGATATTCAATGGACGGTGAAAAAAGGCGATACGCCTGTATCTGACCTTACGCCCGTCGCAAAAGACGATCTTAACTTCACCCTCGCCCTTCCGAAGAACGAAACGGAAAAAGACGTCGTCTACACCGTGGAAGCCAAAGCGGAAAAGGACGCACAAGCGAAGACGGCCACCATTACCGTGGCAAAGAAGGCGACGACGCCCCCGGTCGTGAAAGAGTCAAAAATTGTAATGATAAAACCGTTTGATGGAAATATTCCTAATACGGGAGAGAAAAAAAGTTTTGACATCGTCGTTTCTCCGAAAACGGCTCCTTCCAATGTCAAGCTTCGTATAACTGCTGATGACAAGGTGGTCGACAACATTAATTACTCCGTAGCTGGAGATGGTTTAACGAAAACCGTAAACATCACCTTCCCCAAAAACGGAAAAGCCTCTACGGTCGTTTACAAGGTGACCTTTAACGCCACGGGAAGTGACACCGTCTTCCAAAAGGATCAGTTGGCCACCTTTACCCAAGCTGCCGGGGAAGCCGTTAATGCAAAAATCGAAGAAATTTCTGCCACCAACGACCAACTGTCCCTGGCAGGTGGCGATACAACCGTCACCATTAAGGGTACGGATCTGGACAAGGCAACCCCCGTCACGAAGCTGTATAAAGTAGAAAATGGCGTGGAAAAGGAAGTCAAGCTCGCCGACTACATGACCGACAAATTCGCAGGAGAGGGTATAGCACTATCCGCTCCCTTCACCTTCCCGAAAGTAGATAAGGACACAACATTCGTCTTTAAGGCTTCCGTTGACGGAACCAACTTCGCCGAAAAAACCATTTTCCAAACATCGGAAGGTTCCAATCGCGAAACGGAAGCCCTCGAACCTAAGAAAGTCTTTACGATCGACAACGATACTCTCGTCGTCGACTTCCACGAACCGGTAGAAGAAGCGCGCACCCATTCTATTTTAAAGAATGTGCATATTCTCGCAGGAAGTGACAAAATCCACCTCACCGCTGAGGACACGATTTCCTTCGACGGCAATACGCTGCGCATCGACTTTAAGAATCCGATTTTTAAGGATAGGAAATCCTATAAGCTGGTAGTCGATGGTCGTACGTTTAAGCTCTTCAATAAAAAGGAAAACAGAGAGAAAGAAAATAAAGCCTTTGAATCCATCATTCAAAAAGACGGTCCTTATATCGAAGACGCCAAGTTTGTCGAAGGCTATAAACTTGAATCCGCCGGCGGAAAGGTCGTCCTGAAGCTTAAAGGCTACAACCTTCCCGACGATTTGAAGGTAAAAATTCTGAAAAATAATAAGAAAAAAACCGAACTTAAAGTCCCGACAAATATTACAGGCAGCGCCAACGAAAAAACCATTGCTTTTACCGCTCCTGAAAACACGACGGATCGCGTACAAAGTTACAGCATCCTCGTCTCCACCGACGGCGTGCAATACTCCTCGGAAGTTTCCAATATGCAAAACCGCTTCCGCCGCATGGTGGTTTCGGTTCTGCCGAAAAATGCAGATGTCAATGCACCGCAAATCGACTTTATGCAAATTCAATCCTACGGCAATGCGGACGACGGGGATATTACCCACACCAATTTGCCTACGGGACAGGAATCTAAGAAGACTTTGGTTTGGATCTACGGCGCCAATTTAAATGCCGACCACACCCGTCTTCGTCTCATCGACAAAAACGGCGTCTACTGGTCGCCGATTTACGACGCCACTCAAGACAGCGGCACCCGCATCCTCATGACCATGCTCGACGCCATTCACGGCGGTACACCGGGCATGACGGGCAAAGGCAACAATATGCTTATGGAAGTTATTCTTCCCCGGGGCTATCAACCGGACAATTGGAACGACAAGGATAAAGGTACTGTCTTTAAATATGAAGTCGCCCCCGACGGCGTAAACTTCGACAGCAAAGTCACCGTCACCGCCAATGTTCGCTTCGACAACGAAGATTCGAAGAAAAATCTGAAATCGTTCCTCACCGACGTCACCGTTCGCCACGTGGATAAAGACGGCAAGGACATCGTCGCTCCTGAAAAAATCAAAGCTTACAACCATCTCCACCCCTGTGATCTTCAAAAGCTTTTGCCTCTGAGAGATAAAGACGGCTTCGTAAAAGACTTTGAAGGCTATAAAGTTGCCGACACCGACGAAATCGTAAAGGGCAAGACCGGCCCAAATGATTACGGCCCGGCATATTATGACGGCAAAACTGTTAAGCAACTGAAAAACAAAAAGGGCGAAATCGTCTTGGTTTACGGAAGAGCTAAGGCTCCGGAAAAACCTGCCGAACCGTCGAAACCCGTTACGCCCCAAGTACCCGATTCTTCAAACACGGTTTCCGACACCGGCTACACGTTAACCCCCGTCGCAACGACGAAGAATGTTACGAAACCGGCGGAAAAACCCGAAGATAAAAAAGAAGAGACAGCGGCTCCCACAAAGGGCTACGTTTCCGGTTACCCGGACCATACTTTCCGCCCGGAAAAATCCATGACCCGAGCAGAAGCGGCCTCTACTTTAGCGAAACTTCGCAATTTATCCACTGCCAATCAATCGAAACCTGCTTTTACAGATGCCGACGGCTGGTATAATGCATCGATTAACGCTGTAGTCGAAGCGGGCTATATGAAGGGCTATCCCGATGGAACCTTTAAACCCGATCAAGCCATTACACGTGCAGAATTTGCTCAACTTCTCTCTTACTTCTTAAGTGATGAATCTGTCGCCAATCCCTTTGCGGACACGGCAAACAACTGGGCAAAGAGCGCGATCGACAAGGCATTCGCCCAAAATATCGTCAAAGGCTATGGAAACCATACCTTCCGTCCGGAAGCACAGATTACACGTGCGGAATCTATTGCTATGATCAATCGCACCTTTAAGCTTTCCAACAAACCCAAGGTAGCCAATCCCTTCGTGGATTTAAAAGAAAATCACTGGGCTTATAACGATATTCTGACGGCTATTAGCAGCAAATAAAAAATAATTTTTTAGGGAGTACATGACGTACTCCCTTTTTTGTTGAGAAAATCTATGGGACAAATAAAAACCACCCGAAGGTGGTTCCATTGAATCTATTAGATTATAATTTTTGCAAAAAGGTGTCGCCTAAAACATAGGTTACGGGGCGACTCTTAATTCGTTTGATGTAGCCGCTTTTTTCTAATTCATCGAGTTCCTGTGCCCCTTTATAGTCACTGATTTCTTCATTGAAAAAATCCATAAGCTCTCGCCGCTCAATGCCCGAATTGTAATCAAAGTGGTAATTTTGAGCCAAGATTAACACGGCACTCCTCTTGAATTTCGTTTCTAATTCACATTCTTCAATGCACGCTTCCGCTCGGTTTAATTTATCCAGATTTCGATTAAGGTAGTCGATGATGTCTTCCTGCCCGGCAATGAGCAGTTTTAAAAATGAATTGATGAAGTAATTCATTTCCCCTCGACTTTGAGGCAAGTTCGTCGTGCTAAACGCCTTATAGTAATCTCTTTTCTTTATCCACGAGCCCCGCGCCAAGGACATGGCGGTCAGGTAATTATATTTTTCGACTAAATACAGACTGCTTATAAATCGGCTGACGCGGCCGTTTCCATCGTAAAATGGATGAATGTAACCGAAGTAGTAATGAGCGATGGCGATTCTCAACAATAAATCGATACGTTCGTCGGAGATAAAACCGAGAAGCTGAAGCACTTCCCTTTCGATTTCAGCTTCGCCGAGGATCCCTCGATGGATAACTTCGCCGTCCACTGCATTCATTTTTTGAACGTATACCGCGTCTTTTCTAAAGTAATGCCCATCCGGTCGATCGGATGCCTTAATTTCTCCCGCTGTTACTTCATCGTAAATCTTTCGAATATCCCCTAAATCTTTGGGCGCTTTCAGAGAATCTTTTAGCAGAAAATAAGAGTTGATCATACTTGAAAAGCGCTCGCTTCCCCTATGCCCCGATGTCACACGCTTACGTGTAGTTTCCGCGATTTCATCTTTGCTGGACTGCACGCCTTCCAGCTCATTGGTGCTCTGAAGTTCGGCGGAAATGATCTCGACTAAAAATGCCCTCTGCGCGACGACAGGTAATTTACTTTGTAAATCATTTAGAATGGTGTCGTTTTGCCGAATACGATCGATGAAACGTGCCGTCTCGCGATTATATACGTAGTAAAGTTGATAGATTTCTTCGTGGCCATAGGGCTTTATATACAGTTTTGTTTTCAGTGTCTCTTCAAAATCAAAACGGCTTTTATGCACGGACTCATAATCCTTTTTATCGGCATAAAACACTTTGTGTAAATACATCATAGAATCACCTCCTCACAACGATCTGCTTTTCATTGAAATTGATTTAATTATACCATTGTATTTTTAAAAATACCTCTTTTTCGTAAATAAGAGCTATTTATTCCATCTCTTATTTTCGAAAATGCCCATTTTCGCAAATTACATTTAGGATCGTCCCTCGTTTTCTCTCTAAAACCCATTTTTTAAATTTAGAACGCTATCCAAATAACTTTTAAGGGCATTTTAAAAGCCGGACTGCTTTTGCAATCCGGCTTTTTTGGTGGAGACGGCGGGGGTCGAACCCGCGTCCGAGAACTCTTCCACCGAGGTGTCTCCAAGCTCAGTTTTTCTTTAAGTTTCCCCTATGACGAAAAGAAAAACAAAAGGTCGTCATAAAGTAGCTTCATGGATTCCACGTACGGGGCAAAGCTTGGCCGCACGCGTTTCACCACTTATTTGACACTTCCCTAAGCCGTGGTCCTCTTAGTTCCGTGAGCAGGGTAATTACGCTGCTAGTGCTAAATTATTTTCGTTAGCATTTAATTTTTTGAGCCATTTTTACGTTGCCTGACTCATCAACGGCTTGCTACCTCGGATTCCGAATCCCCGTCGAAGCCAATTCGTCCCCGTAGGTAGTAATAGAGTATCTTGTTTTTTTCCCCTTGTCAAATCCACTAAAAAAGTCTGCCGAAGCAGACTCTTTTATTTTTCGAAGTTTTCCACGAGATCGCCGCCCTTGGTGTAAAGGTAATAATAAAGTCCTTTTTGCGCCATGAGCTCTTCGTGATTTCCCTGTTCCACGATGCCTTTTTCTTTTTCCATAACGAGGATGGTATCCGCCGCTTCCACTGTGGAAAGGCGGTGGGCGATGGTGAGGGTTGTGCGACCTTTGGTTAATTCGTCTAATGAACTTTGTATGATCATTTCGCTTTCGTTATCCAGCGCCGAGGTGGCCTCGTCCAGTATTAAGATCGCGGGATTTTTTAAGAACACGCGGGCGATAGAGATACGCTGTTTTTGTCCGCCGGAAAGTTTAACGCCTTTTTCCCCTACGTGGGTTTTAAAGCCGTTTTCCAACTCCATGATGAAATCATAAGCGTTGGCAAGTTTCGCCGCTTCCATGACGTCTCTGTCGCTGGCGCCGGGTTTGCCGTAGCGAATGTTTTCCATAATGTTGGTGTTAAAGAGGTACACATCTTGTTGCACCATGCCGATATTGTTGCGCAAGCTTTCCAGCGTCAAATCTCGCACGTCGTAGCCGTCAACTTTTACCGCGCCTTTGTCTACGTCGTAGAAGCGGGGAATGAGATTGCAGATCGTCGTCTTTCCTGCGCCGGAGGGGCCGACGAGGGCCACGTTTTCGCCGGGGGATACGTGAAGATTAAAGTTTTCCAAAACCTGTGTCTTGCCTTCGTAGGCGAAATCCACGTTGTCGAAGACGATGTCTCCTTCGGGGTTTTTTAATTCCACGGCGTCTTTTTTGTTTCTGATTTCGCTTTCGGTGGACATAATGTCCCGGAAGCGTTCGATACCCGTGGTGCCTTTTTGGAAAGTTTCCGTAAAATCGATAATGCGGCGAACCGACGCCACCATGGTGGTAACGTACATAATGTAGACGATCATGTCGCCGGGAAGAATGTCTCCCCGCATCATGCACCAGCCGCCGGCAATAATGACGATAAGGTACATAATGCCGTCGAAGTTACGGGTGACAGCGTTAAAGCCCGCCATGGCTTTGTAGTATTCCCGCTTGGTTTCCAAGAAGCGCATGTTTTCGTCGTCGAAGCGTTTCTTTTCGATGTCTTCGTTGGCGAAGGATTTCGTCACCCGAATGCCGGAGATGGAATCTTCGATGGTGGCGTTTAAATCCCCCATCATGGCCCGCTGTTTACGCTGTGCGATGAGCATGCGAATGCGGAATTTCCGCGCCGCAATGAGCATAACGGGAATCATGATGTAGAGGATAAGGGTGAGTTTTAAATGAACCGACGCCAAAATAATAAAGGTCGTCACGACTTTTACGATGAAGATGAAGTATTCTTCCGGCGCGTGGTGGGAAAATTCCGTAATATCGAAAAGATCGTTGGTAATGCGGCTCATGATTTGGCCGACTTGGGTGTCGTTATAAAAAGACGCACTTAATGTCTGCAAATGGTTATAAACGTCGCGGCGCATATCTTTTTCGATATTGGCGCCCATCATGTGGCCGATACTGGTCATGTAATAGGCGGCGACGATTTCGACGGCCTTAATGACTAAAAATAATAGGGCGAGCCGTCCAATAAGGGTCGGCGTAATCAGGCCGATATCTTTCGAGCCTAAGTTGGTCATATACCGTAAAATAATCGGTAAAATAATTTCCGACACGGTGGTGAGCCCTGCGCAAAATAAATCGGTCAGCAAAATGCCTTTGTACGTTGCAAAGTAAGGTTTGATGACGTCAAATTTTTTAAACAATACATTCTCCTTTCGTTTCAGCTATATCCAAAGGGATAGTAAATATAAAAGCAAGAGATGGCCGGGGTAAAAAATGTAAAAGCCGTAGCGGCTTCCCCTGCCCCGCTTGCCGTTGTAAGCGTGTATCAGCGGTAGGGACAAGTATACCATACCGTAGAGAGGGGCTTCAAAGAGAAAGCCGAAAAGCCCCATGGCCATGGTTCGCTTCCTGCTCCACGCCGCCAAATAAAAAAGTACGATGGCGATAATGCCGGCGAGACCGTAATCGAAGTTGAGTAACTCGCATAAAACAGCTATCAAGATAAAGAAGAGGGCTTGAAGTAAACTCTTTTTTCTTCCCTGAAAGCGATCTTCCATTTTGCGAAGTATGGCCACGGTGGCGGCGCCGAAAGCCAATTCAAAGAACACGTTTTGGTGATCCCAGTAAAGGGGCGTGCCCGAGCAACATAAGTCGAAGGGAATTTCCGATATCAAGGCGAAGACCAAGAGCCGAAGGATTTGTTTTTTGTAATCCCTGCTCAGCAAGACGCCCTGTACCAGCAAAAAGCAGAAAATGGGAAAGGCGATGCGCCCGAAAAGCGTGCCGATGGTCGCCAGTGTCTGGGGAAAAGGGATGCCCCAAATCATGGGGAGTCCCCAGGAATTCAAGCTGTCGGTGACGCGGAAATCGATGGAATTCAGCGCCACCCCTTGGCTCAAATGATCGATAAACATAAAAATGCAGGCGATCACTTTTAAAGTATTGCCGCTGAGGCCGCCCTCTTTTTCCCACTTGGCCAGGAGGGATGCTTTCCCTTCCGCCGTCAACAGACTATTCATTTTCTACCCCCAGAATATTTTGGTAATCCAAATCGTAGGTAATCCTAAGTTCATATTCCGGATGGCTACTCGCGATGTGGGCTCTTAGCGCCTTGTCGATAAAGCGCTTCCGATTTTTCAAATGCATGGGCACGAGGACATCGAAGACGAGGTTCAAGCCGTCTTTGCGATTGACGATTCTAAAATCGTGAAGATCCAGGGAAGGATCGATCTTGTGCAGATTTTCTTTTACATAGTCGTAAAGGGCGTTGCTCCGCGGGTCGTCGATGCGAATGGGATCCATGTGAATGGTCGTGTTCATGTGGTATTTCTTTGCGATGTAGCGCTCGATCTCGTCGATGTCTTGGTGAATGTCCATGACGTTTCGCTCGCTGTCCACTTCCACGTGAAGGGTGAGGAATCGATGGGTCGCTCCGTAATCGTGATACATGACGTCGTGTACGCCTAAGGTAACGGGGAAGCGTTTAATATCATCGAGTATATTGCGTAGCAATTGGGGATCGGTTTTTTGACCGAGAAGGGAATCTACCGTTTCCCGCAAACTTTCCCAACCGCTTTTTGCAATAATGGCTGCGACGATAAGGCCCATCCACCCGTCGATGTTAAAGGAAAGCATGGAGGTGGCGATTAAAGACAAAAGCACCGCCCCGGTGGCGAACATATCGCCTCTGGCGTCGTATGCCGTGGCGACGAGTAGCTCGGAATCCATACGCTTCCCTAAAATTAAATTATAGCGATATAAAAAGAGCTTGCCCAAAATGGAAAGTAAAAGAACGGCAACGGCCAAGGGCGTGGCGTCGATGACCCCCGGATCTAAAATACTTTTAATCGATTGCCACATGAGGCTTCCCCCGGTCCAGAGGATGATGACGCTCACCAAAAACGACGCCAAGTATTCCATACGGGCGTGGCCGTAAGGGTGGTTGGAGTCCGCCGGCATGGAGGCGAAGTGGAAGCCGATAAGGGAAATAATGGAGCTCAGCATGTCCATTAAATTGTTCATACCGTCGGCGATCATGGAAATGCCGCCGGTGAGAAAGCCTACGCCGATTTTAAAGCCCGCAAAGGCGAGGTTGGTGACAATGCCTACTATCGACGCCTCTTTCCCCATGGCCATACGCACGTCCTGATCGGCAGGGTTCGGCGTTCGCTTTTTTAAATAAGCTTCTAACATAAATTTCCTTTCTCATGTAAGGTAGGGAGCCTTTCAGCTCCCTATCCTTCACTTCCGATTTTTATTTTTAACTTCGTAATTTTTAAACCTTGCATTTCGTTAACAGTAAAGATCAGGTCGCCGTAGCGAATAACATCCCCTTGTTTGGGAATGCGATCCAATCGCTCGATGACAAAGCCGCCGATGGAGTCCGCTTTTTCGCTGGCGAGGTTTAAATGGAAATGGTCGTTCACTTCGTCGATACGCATTTCAGGATCGACGAGGTAAACCCCTTTTTCCAAAAGAATGACGTCGCGGGAATCTAAATCGTATTCGTCGTCGATATTGCCCACCAGTTCTTCCAAAATATCTTCCATGGTAATAATGCCGCTTGTGCCGGCGTATTCGTCTACGACGACGGCGATGGAAAGATTACGAGCCTTCATTTCGCGGAAAATGCGATCGGCCACGGCGCTTTCGCCGATAAAATAGGGGTCGCGCAAAATGTCTTTCAGGTGAATCTTTTCCCCTTGAGCCAAGAGGCGCACCACATCTTTCATGTATAGGATGCCGATAATATTATCGATGGAATCTTCGTAAACGGGCACGCGGCTGTAGCGATTTTCGCCGAGAAGCTCTAAAATTTCCTCGTCGGTGGATTCCACATCCAGCGCCACCACCGATGTCCTCGGTTTCATCATTTCCGATGCCGTCGCCGACGAAAAATCCAAGACATTGTCGATATAGGTGCGCTCTTCCCGTTGCAGCACGCCCTCCTCTTCCCCTACTTCCACGAGGGTTTTAAATTCTTCTTCTGTGATGGTCGGAGATTGGCTCCCTTCGGGGAACAGCATTTTTGTGATTAAGTTAGTCAAAGCCGACAGCAAAAACACGACGGGCTTCAATAAAAAAGCGATGCGGGCAATGTGTTTCGATACGCCGCGGCTCACCATTTCAGGCTGTTCCTGAGCGATGGTCTTCGGGAGTACTTCCCCGAAAATTAAAACCAACACCGTCATCACCATGGTGGCGACCAAGGGTCCACTTGCGCCGAGAAGTTTTGTGAAAAAGACGGTGGCCACGGCGGAGGAGCCGATGTTCACAATGTTGTTTCCGATTAAAATGCTCGAAATCAGATCCTGGGGCTTTTCTAAAAGCTTGAGCACCACCATGCTCTTTTTGTCGCCGTCGCTTGCCCGTTGGCGCAGGCGAATTTGATTCACCGACAGAAGCGCCGTTTCCGACGAGGAAAAAAACGACGAGCAGGCGATCATAAAAAGTATTACCGGTATATATATCCAAACATCATCCATTACGACACTCCTAATTGTCCTTCAAATACGTAGCGATCCTCTTTTACATTTAATTCTTTTACGCGAAAATCTCCTTCGACTGCACCTTCAAATAAGGCGGCGAGATCGAAGCGGATTTCGCGGCGGGAAACATCTACCGCCATGCCCTCCCGATTTATTACGCGGCTAAATAGGGCAAGGCTCGCCTCTTCGGGAAGGGGCAAGCGTCCGAGATCCACCCTTTGAATGGCCATGCGCATCCGTCCGTCGCTTGTAACCGAGGGCAAAGCGCGCACGATCAATTGGCTCTTAAAACCGTAGGCCTCCACGGGCACGGTAAAATTAAATGTTTTATCGATGGAAAAGCGCGCCCCTTCTCCCGATTTTTCCAATTCGCGATTCACTAAGGTTTGGAATCCTTCCCCGTTTAAGCGAAGTTCCATAGAGGGGCGAGAGGCGATTTTCTTTTCCGGAAGTTCTGCCATATCCTCTTTCGGCCGCGTCGCCGTAAAGAGGAAGAGGGCGAAGAGAATATTCAATCCGAGCAACATGAAAAAGGCAAGTTTCCAGGGTGATTTGTGCATGGTTTACTCCTGTGATATTATTTTCTAGTAAGTGAACTCACTTATTCTTTCATCATACTATAACGGAAAAAATAATTGTAGAAATTTAGGAGGAAATATGCTGGAAAATATGAATACAAAGCGGTGGATCGCCTTTGGCGTCGCCCTTTTAATTATCGGCATCTCCGCTTTATCCACCGGCCTTAGCAATAAGATCAACAAGGAAAAGCGCATGAAGCAAATGGAAGAAACTGTGCGAAATTCCGTCGGCGATTTCGACGAAAACGTCCTGGAAGACGGCAGCGCAGACAAACGCATTGCCGTCGTCACCGTAGACGGCACGATTTTAGATACGCCTCAATCCAGTATGCTCGGTGCAGGATATGATCACAAGGCCACTCTGGAAGCCCTCGACGATATTTTACAAGACGACACGGTAAAAGGCGTGCTCTTAAAAGTAAATTCACCCGGCGGCGGCGTTTACGAAAGTGCGGAGCTTTACCAAAAACTCAACGCCCTGAAAGATCACAAGAAAAAACTCTACGTCTCCATGGGCAATGTGGCGGCAAGCGGCGGCTATTATATTTCTTCCCCGGCGGATAAAATTTACGCCGCACCTTCCACCCTTACAGGCTCTATCGGCGTCATTATGGGCGGCAACAATTTTTCCGGCCTTATGGAAAAATTAGGCGTAAAAGATCAAGCCATTAAAAGTGCCGCTCACAAAGATATCGGCAGCTCCACCCGCCCCATGACCGACGAAGAGCGCGCCATTTTACAAGGGGTTATCGACGATATGTACGGCGAATTTTTGCAAGTAGTATCAAAAGGCCGCCATATGACAGTAGATCAAGTGCGCCCCTTGGCGGACGGCTCCGTCTATACGGGTAATCAAGCGAAGGCGAATGGCCTCGTCGATGCTATCGGTTATGGCGACGACGCCCTCACCGCCTTAAAGAAAGATTTAAAACTGGACGATCCCCAAGTCTTTGAATACTCCTCTGACTTCGGCTCCACCTTCCTCTCCAATCTCTTCTCTTCAAAATTTACCGCACCGCCGGTAACCGAAGAGCAGGTGGCCGCCAAGCTTTTCCTCGAATCTCTTTCGGGAACGTCCAGACCCATGTACCTCTATGGAGGGATTTAGATGAAACGACATCACTACGATCCTTTTAAAAAAGAAAAAAAGAGTTTCTTCTCGAAAAAAGAAGAAACCCCCGAAGTCGAAGACGAAATGGTACAGCCGCCGGAAGAACCTGCGTTTGAAAATATCGACGAGCTCCATAAAATCAAAGAGCGTCCTCTTCCCCGCAGAAGCAAATATCCCATTTCTTCCGTGGTGGCGGCGGGCTTTTGGATTCGCTTCGTCGCCTTTATCCTCGACCTCATCGTGGCGAAGGCATTTTCTTCCCTCATCGCCTCGCCCATTATCGCCATTGCCGGCTGGCCGAGCGGCCTTTTCCCCGTGGCGATCAAGGGCATCGCCTTTTACCTTTACTTCATCCTCGCCACCTATTGCACCAACGGCCAAACCTTGGGTAAAATCATCTGCGGTCTCCGCGTCATTCACCCCGAGGAAGAGCGCCTGTCCTTTACCACCGTCCTCGTTCGCGAAGGCGCCGTCCGTTTAATTCAAACTACCTTCTTTATCCTCTATGTAGTAACGGCCTTTACAGATCGCAAACAAAACATCGGCGATCTCCTCGCCGACACCTATGTGGTAAAAGAAGAACTCTATGCCATGGAGCAAGAGGACGAAACATTGTTTTATAATTACAGTATGTAAAATCAGCCAAGCCTTTAGGGCTTGGCTTTTTCTTTACATCGTTCTTATATTGTTGTACTATAAATGTAACATATTTGGTACTATAAAAGGTACAGAGGTGGCAAATGGACATTACGATTGAAAATAGAATTCGAGAATTTCGTAAAGAGAAAAATCTTTCCCAACACCAGCTCGCCAAATTAGTAGGGCTCAAGAGACGATCTATTATGGCGTATGAAAATAACACCATCAGCCCCACACTTGAAACGGCTTATAAAATTGCGAACGTGTTGGAAAAAGATTTTACCGATGTCTTTATTTTAAAATAGGAGGAAATAATGGGCTTATTTACAAACAATAAACAAGAGATTCAACAAATGGTAGAAGAACAGTTCGGCCCCGGCAAAAACTATGTCCTGGCGCTAAAACATAATAGCGTAGCCAAATCCACCATAAAGCTTCTCATAAACTCCCTCTACTACTCTTACGATTCGAATCGCACCTTCATCCTCGTCTTCGATTCCAAGGGGATTTACGAAAAAGAAATTTCCATGTCGGATAAAAGCAATTTCTATCTTATGCCCGAAAGCGAAATAGAAGAACTTACCCTTAATGAAAAGAACAAAAAAGGATACGTCAACTTCCGCCACATTACTAAAAACCTTTCCTACGAAATACCTTTTACGGGTAGATTATTTGACGGAAATAAAGAACACTTTGAAAAACTTGAAAAAGAATGGACGGAACTGTAAAATTTTTCCAACGATCGACCAAAGAAGTTAACCGATTCGATGCTGCCCCTTTCTGATTTGTGAATGTAACAAAGATAAACCGGAGGTACAAAATGAAAAAGAATCTATGGCTTGTACTGACTATCCTCTCATTTGTCGTGCTTTTAATATCTATCGCCCTCTCGATCCGCACAGGACGAACGGAGTACCCATGGATCATAGGCTCTATGCTCGTAGGTATAGGCTGCGGAAATCAATATCACCAAGCGAAAAAGAAATAAATGGAAAAATAGTGAGCACCTGCTAAAAAGTAGGTGCTTCTATTAATAATTGTTATTCATCTTTTTTTGTAAGAAGTTTTTT
The DNA here is from genome assembly GCF_001553115.1 of Aedoeadaptatus coxii. Classification (GTDB taxonomy): domain Bacteria; phylum Bacillota; class Clostridia; order Tissierellales; family Peptoniphilaceae; genus Aedoeadaptatus; species Aedoeadaptatus coxii. The sequence goes on along the minus strand of NZ_KQ960171.1, from coordinate 83,478 downwards.
ATACTCTGTTTCTAACTTTTCTCTTTCTTCTTTAGATATATCCATTGCCAATCTTGAATTAATGGAAGATATTTTAAATCTACGTAAGAACTCATTCTCATCACAAGTCCTATCTTTTTGATTCTTCCTGTTCTTATACTGCTGCAAACTCCCTTTAAAAGGTGTGATTTTTTCGTCCTTAATTATCAAAAGAGCATTTGCTACATTGTTTATAAATTCTTCATCGTGAGTTACAAATATTAAAGGTCTATCATAAGATTTTAATAGATTTTCTAAACTCTCAATAGCCCTTATATCAAGAAAATTTGTCGGTTCGTCAAGAACAAGGTAGTTAAAATCAGAAGTCAGAATTTTAGCCAATTTCACTTTCGCTTTTTCACCATCACTTAGGACTTTAATTGTTTTGTGGACATCATTATTCCTGAAACCTAATCTTGCGACTACAATCCTTGTCATGGTTTCATCATAGATAGATGTCGTTAACAGGTTTTCCAATACGCTATTGTCTTCATCTAAAATATCATCCATTTGGCTAAAATAGCCTATTTTAAGATTTGGATGCACCCATATATTATCTTTATTCAGAATCATTTTTAAAAGAGTGGTCTTTCCACTTCCATTGTCACCGATAAGCGCCACTTTGGAATTATTCTCTATTGTAAAATCAGATTTCTCAAATAAGAGATTTTTCTGAAAAGCTTTATTTAGATCTTCAGCTCTTATTAAAACTTTAGAGTGAATTCTCTTATTATCCGGAACAGATAACTTTATTTCCACTTCTTCACTAGGTTTTTCCTTTGATTCTAGTTGGTTTATTCTGGACTCTACCGACTTAACTTGTTTATCCAGTTTCTTCTTGTTCCCTTGTCCACCCATCTTATGAAGCCTGGCTTCTGAATTTCCCATTCTCTTTGGTGTTGTTTTAACTTTTGAAGACTGTTCTTTAATACTGATAGCCAGATTCTCAAGTCTTCTTTTTTCCTTTATATAGTTCGTGTATTCTTTTTCTTTAAATTTTCGTCTTTTTATTCTTTCATCGAGATAAAACTTGTAATTCCCATTATACTGTTCGATTCTAACATCTGATAGTTCTAAAACTTTATTACAAGTACTATTGATAAAGTCGCGATCATGCGAAATTATTAGGTATCCGAATTTTCTTGACTTTAGTTTTTCTATTAATTTTTCTTTTTGCTCGATATCTAAATGAGATGTCGGCTCATCCATTAAAAGATAACTTGATCCATCAGCCAGTAGGTCCATAAGTCTTAGCCTTCTATACTCTCCGGGGCTGTACCTATCTTTAAGATTTAATTTCACCTTAAAGTAAATTTCTCTGGGGATGTATTTATCCTCATCGACATCATTCAATAAATATTCCAACTCTCTCTCTACATTAACTTCCCCCGTATACTCCTTGTCGAGTCCTAAAACAATTCGAAATAGTGTTGTCTTTCCTGCTCCATTTTCCCCTATCAGAGCCACTCGATCGTTTTCATTAATCGCTAAGTTTTCGATTTCAAGTAGTTGTCTATCGGGCAGAGTCTTCCTTAAATTATTTATATATATCATAAATCCTCCTATTATCTTTGAGAGGATTTTCCTCTCTTAACAGTTCTTCACAAGATTTATGCTGATCATTTTTTATACCTCCAAGTGTTGTTATTCTCTATATACCCAGATACAAAGTTAAAATGATTCTTTCATACCGAAGCTATCTTCATCAACCACTTGTCTTTAACCCATATCTTTTCTCATTTCCTTCACTGGATATTATCACACAAAAAAAGACCGCCCTAAGGCGGTCCTTTCAGTTTGGAGCTATCGACGGGACTTGAACCTGCGACCTCTACATTACCAATGTAGTGCTCTACCGGCTGAGCTACGATAGCATCTCAATACCTTTCTTATTATAGGAAAGATACTGATTTTTGTCAACTCCCATTAACAAGTTATTTAAAACCTCTTGTCACCGATTGAATAGGGCTTTCTTTTTCGCCGAGCGATGATTAAACAAATCCTCCCGATCTTCCGTATAGACGATTTTGTCGCCGACATAAACCATCGTTTCTCCCGACGGCACGAGAATATGATTGTCTCGCTCCACCATGAGAATCAGTTCCGACGGTTTCAAGTCCAAATCCATAATGCGCTTATTCGCCCAAGGGTGATGTTCCCGAATGGTAAATTCCTGAAGATTGCGACCCACTTCGTCGAAATGGCTCTTGCCGCCGATGACCACCATATCCCCTTCCTCGAGGATCGTTTCGCCGTGGGGCACGATGGTCTTTCCGTCGCGGACGAGTTTCGCCACGATGAAATCGAAGGTTAGGTTTAAATCTTTTACGGGAAGGCCGATGAGTTCTTTGTCCAACACTTTCGTCTCTAAAAATCCGATGGCGCTTCTATCCTGGTAATAGTTGAAAGTCTTTAACACTGTGTCGTCGGGATTGAGCATGTCGGTTTTTTTCACGACCCACGGAAGAAGGGATCCTTGAATTAAGCTTGATACGATACACACGGCAAATACCGCGTGGAATATATCCCCTTCCAAGGGCGCGCCACTGTTGACCACCATAATGGCAAAGGCGATGGCCGCCGCCCCGCGCAGCCCCGACCAGCAAAGGACGATGTTTTGCTTAAAGGTGGATTTGAAAAAGGGCATGACGCCGAAAATGGTAATGGGCCGGGCGACGAAGAGCATAAACACCGTCACCACGACGCCGAGGGGCAGCCATTGAATAAGTTTCGTTATATCGGAGAGGAAGCCGATTAAGAAGAACAAACTGATCTGCATAATTTCCGTGAGTCCGTCGAAGAAAAAGACCACTTCCCGCTTGCCCATGTATTCTCTATTGCCGATTAAAATGCCGAAGAGATAGACGGCGAGGTAGCCGTTGCCGTTTAAGACGCCGGTTAAAGCGTAGGTGCCGAGGGCCATGGTAAAGACGAAGATCGTAAAGAGTCCTTCTTTTTGAAAGTTCACCCGCTCTATGATGATGAAAAATATGCGGGTCATGACGTAGCCGAAGAGAAGCGCCAGCCCGATTTGCTGTACCACGAGAAGGGGGATGGACATGGACCATCCCAGGAGAATGCTTAAAAAGATCATGGTCATGGTGTAGGCCGTCGGGTCGTTGGAGCCGCTTTCCAATTCTAAAAGGGGCGCGGAATGATTTTTAAGGTTCAGATTTTTACTCTGAAGCACAGATGAAACCGATGCGTAGTCCGTAGAGCCGATGACCGATCCGAAGAGCATGGATTCCACCATGGAAAAGCCCAGAGCGTAATGAGCGAAGAGCCCGGTCACCAGGGCGGTAATGACGACGCCGAGGGAGGAAAGCAAGACGGCGGGCTTTAGGACGGGAAGCCCCATGGCAAGCTTCGTACCGTATCCCCCGTAAAACATAATGATGAACAGGGCGAAGGAAGAATAGCGCTCCATAAAGTCGAAGTTTTGAAAATCGATAAGGTAGCCGGCGCCGATGCCTAAGAGAAAAAACAGTAGCAACGACGGAATGCCGTAGCGATGGGAAAAACGTATGGCGAAAAGTGCCAAAATAAAACTGACTGCTATAAAAAGTAGTATCTCATTCACTATGACCCTCTCGTTCTAAACGTAGTAAACATTCTTTTATCTCCCGGCCACCGTTAAATCCGCCGATGCCGCTCTTTGCTACGACGCGGTGGCAAGGCACGAGGAGAAGATGGCGGTTGCGGTGGAGTGCCTGCCCTACGGCACGGGAAGCGCCTGGCTTTCCTATGGCCGAGGCAATAGCGGAATAGCTTCGCACCTCGCCGTAGGGAATTTTTCGAATCTCCTCGTAAACTTTTGCTGAAAAGGGCGTCGGCGCCGGAGCTATCGGCAGATCCTCTATCTCCCTACTGCCCTTGAAATAATTTTCCAGGGCGCGGGCACCTCGTTTACTTAAATTATTTTCCCCTTCCCCGGACTTTTCATTTGAAAAGCTAACGGAAAGAATGGATTTGTCGTCTGCCTCAATTCTCATAAACCCCAAGGGCGTATCGATAATGGTGGAATAAAGTTTTTCCCGAGTTTTCATCTTTCGCCCCCTTCTATGGCCCATTATATCAAAATTTTAAAAGAGGGGCCCTTTAATAGAATAAATCGATCACCGGATAAATTAAAAATCGACAGGTTTCCCTGTCGATAGTCCTATTTTTATCCGAATATTTTCTTTATAAATTTCGTAAAGAAATTATCCGGTTTTACTCTTTCACTTTTTATCGCTACAACTTTTTCTTCCCTGCGTTCTTTTCTGTTACGCTCATACTCTTCGGCTTCTTTCATCAGATGATCCTGCGCAATAAAGTTTTCCTTGTTTTCCACGGGAACGTATCGTTTGGAAGGGAGGAGTTCCCGACGCTTTACATCGTCTTTAAACATAATATCCATAAATTCCAATACTCGCTTCTTCACCGAGGGATCGAGAACGGGACAGGCTACTTCTACACGCTTTCTCACATTTCTCGTCATAAAATCCGCCGAGGAAATATACACCTTTGCATCGTCTCCTTTTCCGAACTGATAGACGCGATGATGTTCCAAGAAGCGCCCCACGACAGAATAGACGGAGATGTTTTCGGTACGCTCGGGAATTTTCGGCACGATACAGGTAATCCCTCGCACGAGCATATCTACTTTTACGCCGGCGTTGGAAGCTTCGGAGAGTATATCGATTATTTTTCGATCGGAGATGGAGTTCATCTTTAGGCGGATGTAGCCCTCTCCACCATTTTTTACTTTGTCGATTTCCTCGTCGATGGCCGCCTCTACCCCTTCGGGCAAGCTTTTCGGACTCACCCACAGATATTCATAACTTCCCTTTAACTCGCCGATGAGAAAATTATCGAAGAGACGATTCACATCCCGCCCGATTCCCTGATGAGCGGTCAAGAGGGCGAAATCTGTATAGAGCTTCGCCGTCTTTTCGTTGTAATTGCCCGTAGCGATCTGCGCAATATAGACGGGTTTCGAATCGACGACGCGGGTAATGAGAAGCACCTTGGAATGGCACTTAAATTTATTGAAGCCGTAGATGACCCGGCAACCGGCACTCTCTAAATTAGAAGACCATAGAATATTGTTCTCTTCGTCGAAACGGGCACGAAGTTCCATTAGGACGATAACGTCTTTCCCGTTTTCCGCCGCCTCCATGAGTTTTTCCGCCACCAAGGAGTTTTTTGCGATGCGGTAAAGGGTGACTTTAATAGAAACGACGGAGGGGTCGTTGGCCGCCTCGTCCAATAGGCGAATAATGGGCTCCATGGATTCGTAAGGATAGGAGAGGAAGATGTCCCGCTTTTCGATCTGCTCCATCATGGGCAGGTTCTCGTCCACATCCCGCCCATTTTGCGGCTCAAAGGGTTCGTCCAGATTTTCAGGCCCCATATGAGGTGCGAGCTCCTCCACCATATCGAAGAGATAGCCGAGACGCACCGGACTCGTAGTGACAAATACCCGGCTTCGATCCAGGGATAAATTCTTTAAAAGGTAGTCCAATACCTCTTTCGGCGGCAGGCGGTCGAACTCCAAACGCACGGGCATGAGACGCTTTCTTTTTTTCAGCATCTTTTTCATATGGGAGCGGTAATCTTCCGCAAATTCGTAATCTTCGTCGTCCCAGTCGATGTCCGCATTCCGTGTCAGGCTCATAGTATACGCATCTTCCACAGAATAGGATTCAAAGAGGACGGCGCCGTACTTTTCGATCACCTTCTCCAAAAGAATATGTTTATTTTTATCCAGGCGGATGGCCCGTTTTAAATTAGGTGGCACCTGAATAATGCCGATGCAATTTTCGTCGTCCGATCCTTTTTTCCTCAAGCGGTAGAGAATGACGATCCCCAGATTGGGAATCCGGGGAAAGGGATGGGTTAAATCGACGATTTGATAGCTTAAATAGGGGCTTACGGTGTTTTCAAAATAGGCTCTTAAGATTCTTTCCTCGTGTTCCGTCAATTCCTCATTTTCTACGGCATAAAAACCCTTGGCCCGACACTGATCTCTAAGATCTTTAAAAACGTAATCTTTTTTCTGGTATAAAACCTTGACTTGATCCATAATGGCGGCCAATTGCTCGTCCTGATCCATTTCGGATTTATTGTCGATGACGCGCTTGTTGAGCATAGAAAGATCCGTGAGGGACCCTACCCGTACCATAAAGAATTCGTCGAGATTGGAGTCGAAAATCGACAGGAATTTTAAACGCTCCAGAAGGGGAACTCGCCCATCCTGAGCTTCTTCCAAGACGCGCTCATTAAAGAGCAACCATGACAATTCGCGGTTTTGAGTGAAAGAAATATCGTGCATTATTAGCCTCCTATAATGCGGCTGATAACGTATCCCTCCCGAATACCCGTCTGAGCGACGGCAATTTTATCCACGTGAAAATATTTTGCGATTCGATAAAGAATCGTTAAGCCGGGCAATAAGGTATGGATACGGTCTGCTTTTACCTTTAGAATAATTTCCATTTTTTCTTTATCATCAATGTCCAGCAAATGTTTCATTAAGGTCTTCAAATCGTCGATGTTCATCTCATCGTTGTCCGGATGCTCGTCGAAAAGAGTATTATACATTTTCAACGTCGCCCGGGCGCTTCCGCCCACGGCGCAGAGAATAGGATAGTGGACCCTCGGAATGTCTTGAGCGTTTAATAAAAATTTCAAGCGCTCGTCCACTTCTTTGCGCTCATCATTGTCGATAAACAGGCCGTCTACATAGTCCCGAAAGACGGACAGTGAGCCGATATCCAAAGAGGCTGAGTCCACGACGCGCCCCTTTTCAAAGAGCACGAGTTCCGTGGAGCCGCCGCCGATATCGGTTAAGACGCCGTTCAGGTGGCCTTCGATTGTGCCCGCTGAGCCGACGAAGGCCAGATGGGCTTCTTCTTCACCGCTTAAAATCTCGATATCGAGATCGAGGGCTTCTTTCACACGGCGAAGAACCTCCTCCGAGTTTTTAATATTTCGGATGGAAGCGGTCGCGATGGCGTGGGTGTAGCGAATGGCATCCAACTGATCGAGAATATAAATAAAATGCCCCAGAGTTTCGATTAGGGCGCGAATACCTTCTTCAGTAAGTCGCCCGTTTTTTCGATACCCCGCCAAGCCGACGGTTTGCTTTTCATTGAATAGATTTAGCGCCTTGCCGTCTTCTATGCGAAAAACCGACAGGCGCACGGTATTGGAACCGATGTCGATGACACTGTGCATCGTGCACCTCTTTTCACTTTAACATCAAAATGTTTTGTTTATGTTAAATTCAGTTTAACCCTTCATTAGGTTCCACAATATAGCGTTCGATAAAGTCTTCGTAATCGGTTTTGACGTCGAGGACCGTGCCGTCGTCGCGAATTTCAATAATGCGATTGGCAATGGAGGAGATAAATTGGTGGTCGTGAGCTGTGAAGAGTACATTGCTCTTAAAATCGATGAGCCCGTTGTTCACCGCCTCGATGCTTTCCAAATCCAAGTGATTGGTAGGCTGATCGAAGATAAGCACATTGCTGGGATCGATCATCATTTTGGAAAACATCATGCGCACGCGCTCCCCACCGGAAAGGACGTTGACTTTTTTAAGCACTTCGTCGCCGGAAAAGAGCATGCGGCCTAAAAGGGAACGCATGACGATTTCCGATTGGTCCTCGCTGTAATTTCTGAGCCAGTCCACGAGGTTTTCGTCGCGATCGTCGAAAAATTCGCTATTGTCTCTGGGGAAATAGCGCATGGTAATGGTTTGTCCCCATTTATATTCCCCTTCGTAATCGTCGCAATGGCCCGTAATAATTTCAAAGAAACGGGTAATGGCCACGTCGTTTCCAATAAAGGCAATTTTGTCGTCTTTGTCGATTCTAAAAGAGATATCTTTAAAGAGCAACTTGCCGTCTAATGAAGAGGAGAGATTTTCCACTGTTAAAATTTCGTTGCCTACTTCCCTCGAAAGGGTAAAGCCCACGAAGGGATAACGTCTCGAGGAAGGGCGGATTTCGGTGAGGTCGATTTTATCCAAAAGCTTTTTACGACTAGTAGCTTGTTTGGATTTCGATTTATTGGCGCTGAACCGTTGAATAAAATCCGTAAGCTCTTTGATTTTTTCTTCTTTCTTCTTGTTTTGCTCTTTTAAAAGCTTGGCCGCCAATTGCCCCGATTCGTACCAGAAGTCGTAGTTCCCGGTGACCATATTGATCTTGCCGAAGTCGATGTCCACCATGTGGGTACATACGTTATTTAAGAAGTGGCGGTCGTGGCTGACCACGAGGACGATGCCGGGGAAGTCGGCGAGGAAATCCTCAAGCCACATGACGGCGCGCACATCGAGACCGTTGGTGGGCTCGTCTAAAAGCAAAATGCCCGGCTCGCCGAAAAGAGCCTGCGCGAGAAGAACTTTTACTTTCTCAGCTTCAGAAAGTTCATACATGGTCTGCTCATGCTTTTCCAGGGGAATCCCCAAGCCTTGAAGCAAACGGGAGGCTTCCGATTCCGCTTCATAGCCGTTCATTTCCTGGAATTTCGCCTCCAATTCCCCGGCGCGAATGCCGTCCTCGTCGGAAAAGTCGGGCTTCATGTAGATGGCGTCTTTTTCTTCCCGAATGGCGTAAAGTTCTTCATTCCCTTGAATTACCGTGTCCAATACGGAAAAATCGTCGTAGGCAAAGTGGTCTTGCTTTAATTTGGAGATACGTTCATTTTTATCTTTCGATACGTGGCCCGTGGTAGGTTCCAATTCGCCGGAGAGAATTTTTAAAAAAGTGGATTTTCCCGCACCGTTGGCACCGATAATGCCGTAGCAATTGCCCCCTTGAAAGAGGAGATCCACATCGTCGAACAATTTCTTGTCCGGAAACAACACGCTGACATTTGATACTTGTAACATATTTCACCTTCTAAATTTATTTCAATTGACTGTATTGTACCATAAGACGCCGTCTCCACACCCCTTTTGATAGAGATCCCATAAGGATCAGACATGAAAATGTTTGCTACCGTCGGTTTTTGGGCATACTGTGCTATAATGAAACCAATTGATCGTATAATTTGAGAAAGAGAGTATTATGAAATTTACAGATAATAACAACTACACGCTCCTGGCGGACTTTTACGAGTTCACCATGGGAAACGGTTATTTTGAAAACGGAATGAAAGATGAAATCGTCCACTTCGATATGTTCTTTCGCTCCGCACCGGACGATGCCAGTTACGTTATTTTAAGCGGACTGGAACAACTTATCGAGTATTTGGAAAATCTCCACTTCGACGAAGAGGACATCGACTTTTTAAGAAGCAAGGGCATTTTCAGCGAAGAATTTTTAGACTATCTGGCGAATTTTAAATTTGAATGCGACGTGCGCGCCATTCCCGAAGGCACGGTGGTGTTCCCCTCCGAGCCGCTCGTTACCGTTCGTGGACCCGCCATTCAGGCGCAAATGATCGAAACCATGGTGCTTTTAACCATTAATCACCAAACCATGATTACCACCAAGGCCAATCGCATTTGCAAAGCCGCCGGCGAACGCCCCGTCACGGAATTCGGTTCCCGTCGCGCTCAAGGTTACAGCGGCGCCAATTTAGGCGCCCGTGCCGCCTACATCGGCGGCTGCAACGGCAGTGCCAATACTCTCGCCGAACAGCTTTACGGCGTGCCCGCCCTGGGCACCATGGCCCACAGCTGGGTGCAAATGTTCGACGAAGAAATCGACGCCTTTAGAGCCTACGCAAAAGTTTATCCCGACAGCTGTTTCCTGCTCATCGATACTTACGACGTGCTTCATCAAGGCCTCCCCAATGCCATTCAAGTCTTTAGGGAACTGCGGGAGCAAGGCTACGAAGGCCGCGGCGTGCGCATCGATTCCGGCGACATCGCCTATCTTTCCAAAGCCTGCCGCAAAATGTTAGACGACGCCGGCTTCCCCGACGTGACGATTATGGCGTCTAATTCCTTAGACGAATACGTCATCGAAGACCTTTTAAAACAAGGGGCCCAAGTGGATTCCTTCGGCGTCGGCGAACGACTCATTACCTCGAAGAGCCACCCGGTTTTCGGCGGCGTGTACAAACTGGTAGCCCGCGAAGAAGAGGGCGAGGTCATCCCTACGATTAAAATTTCAGAAAATGTGTCGAAGATTACCACCCCCGGCGTAAAAGACGTTTACCGTTTTTACGACAAGGAAAAGGGCAAAGCTCTCGCCGATGTCATCGCCGTTAAAGGGGAAGAAGTTCCGGATGAACACTATGAAATCTTCCATCCCCTCTTTACTTGGAAGCGCAAGACGCTGAAAAATTACGAAGTGCGCTCCCTTCTGGAAGATATTTACGTCGACGGCAAGCTGGTTTACGAAAGCCCCTCTCTGGAAGACATTCGAGAAAAAGTACAACGGGAGTTGGCCAGCCTTTGGGACGAAATTAAACGGCTCAACACGCCGCAGGAATACATCGTCGACCTTAGCCCGGAACTTTGGAAAATCAAAGACGATTTACTCAAAAAACACAATTCCAATTAAAAGAAACGTCAGGTTTTTGGCCTGACGTTTTTTAGTTGATTTTATTTTTTGTTTTCTTTCAGTTTATCAAACTTGAAGTAAAGAATACTATTGAAAAGGACATAAAAGAGAAGGGTTAAATTGGCGCTGTCCTGTAAAGCCGACGGGAAATCGCCGCTCTGAATTCCCTTGACCGCCAAAAGGGATAAAAACCATATTACAGGCACCGCAAGTTCGTAATAGAAAAATTGTTTTCGCGTCATCGTCTTTCCTCCTTATCGCAAGAGTACCAGTTCTTCCCCGCCGTCTAACACCATGCGCCAGGCTACGGTGGAGTAGCCCCTCGTGGCGTGGGAGAGGTTTTCCACCGATCCCTGATCTTCCAAATTGAAGTAATAGCAGGGATCGATTGCTTCGATGGTACGCCCCTTTAAGCTTTCATGAGAGAGAAGGCGCAAAAGGGATTGGCTGGCGAGAGGCAGTGCTTTTTCGCTGTCGGTTTCGGCGATGACATTGACCCAAAGGCGATCCATTTTTACCACGGCATCGCCTAAAATATCGATCTCAGTATAGGTGGATTCCATGTGGCGATCGTTATACATACAGGTGTAAGTCAGTCGCCAGCGATTTCCCTCCTGATCCGCCGTAACCAGTTGCATATCCCGAGTGGAAAATTTCCGCTCTTCGAGGAAGCGCTTCGCCACTTGCTCCGCTTCTTTTTTCTCCAGTGAGCGGTTGGATGTGTGGTCGGCGGTGTAAATAATTCGTCGATTGTCGGTGATCTTTAATTTCGCGTGAATTCCTTCGATCGTAAGGAGTTGATCCCGATCGGCGGTAATTTTTCCCTTTCCCCTAAACATGCGCTCGTTCCAATGATCGGCGGTGTCGTGTTCGTATTCCACATCCAGTATGGGAAGTTTCTCTCCGTCTTTGGGAATGGAAGCAACCAAAGTAATGCCGCTTTTTTTCAAAAGTTTTTCCGTCTCCCTATGAAAGGCGGCGGAATCTTCTTTCGGCGAAATACGCCGTTGATCTAAAAGGAGTACGCCTGCGAGAAATAAATCGGTAAGCAGGAGGGCGATAAGAAGAACGGTTTTCGCTTTGTGCCAATTCACTTCTCATCACCTCCTACTAAAACGCCGCTTTCGCCGTCAAAGATGTAGCGCTCGTCGCCCATGTCGATGACGTAGCCGTAGCGTAGAGGTTTTTCGTCCGATTGCGTGTCGTCGATGTAGCACATAAAGAAATTATTCAGATTCTTTAAAGTCTTATCGTATCCCTCTTCCGCCGTGCCGAAAATGGCGGGATTGCGTTTCATAATCTCTTCAAAGGGCAACCCTTCTTGGGTCACGTCGCCTCCCAGTCCTTCCACCTTATTGCGGTAAATGGAGCGCAGGCGTTCCACACGGTTGTTGTAAATTTCAAGCTCGATGAAGTCGGCGGGCTTGCCCTTTAGGGGAAAGACCGTCATGCCTTTTTCCGTAAAATCCATAATCACGCGGAAGCCCGTGCGCTTTCCCGAACCGATGGGCTCGATGCGCTGCATGTAGAGGTCGTCGATATTGCCCGTGGTCTTGGCTAAAAATTCGTAAGCCACTTGCAGGGCGCCGGCGGCGTCGGTAACGGTTTGCGTCGTGTCGGAATTGTTGTGGTAATCCAGCATACCGTTATCGGAAAGGCGCACATTGCGCTTGCCGTAAACGTAGAGAACGGAATCCTCTTCCCTAATGACGTGAATGTCGTCGATGGACGTGCTTAAAAGACGCTGTACTAAATCTGTGCGGTAAGGGCCTTTCATGTCTTTTATTTCATTGCGGTAGACCATGCCCCCTTCAAAATGAGGCGTGCCTTCCGGCAAATACACCGCTCGCGCAATGCCGTAGCGCTCCCAAAGGGAAGTGTAGGCGGGGTAGTGTTCCTTTTCCAACGTGCGAATGTACTGGTTAATGGCGGAAAGAGGAGTCCATTTTTCCGTGCGGTACACCCCGCGATCGGTTTCAAATAAAATGCCGTCGGCTTCGGAAAAGTAAATGCGAAGGAGTTTGCCCTTTAAATCGTCGATATTGTAAATCTTTTTAAAGAGATCGGAATAGGTGTCGTTTCCCAAATCGAATACTACCGAAGGCTCGTCGTGGAGCTTCAGGTATTCCTTGTAATCCATTCGCGCCCACTGCTTGTCGTCTTTATCGGCGATGTTTTGTTTCAAAAGGTTGCGGTAAAAAGGCCACAGGTTTTTAAGCTGATAGAGTTTGGTATGTTTGCCGCCGCCGAAATTGACTACGGCGGAAAAGGGCAGCAAGCGACCGGTTACCGATTCGCTCAAGGTAACCTCCGATGCTTTAATTAATTTTTTCCCCGTAGGCGGCGGTGAAATCCAAATCTGGCGCGCCAAAAGCACGGTAATGACGAGCAATACCGCAATGGCTCCGCTTTTTAGCCTTTCTTTCATTGTTCCTCCTGATCCATGGGAAAGCTCAAGAGCACTTCCGTACCCTTGTTCAGTTCACTTTTTATGCGAATGCGCCCGCCCATGTTTTCCATAATGTCCCGTGCAATGGAAAGGCCCAGTCCGCTGCCGCCGCCGTCGCGGCTTCTGCCTTTTTCCGCGCGGTAAAAGCGTTCGAAAATGCGCTCTAAATCGCTTCTGGAAATGCCGATGCCGTTGTCCTTCACCTGAATGTGCACCCGGGAACCGTAATTTCGCCCGACGACTTCGATTTTTCCGGCATAGGTGGTGTACTTAAAGGCGTTGGTCAGAATATTCGTAATAACCTGGTAGGCGCCGTGGCGATCGGCGAGGAAGGGGCGAATATCTTCCGGAATATCTAAATACACTCGGTGATGTCGCTCCTTAATCATGGGCTGGAGGGATTCCAGAATATTGGTAATCACTTCGTAGGCATCCATGGAGACGAGATCCCAGTTGGTGCGCTTGGCGTCCATATTGGAAAGCTGCAATAAATCGGTGACCAAATGGGTCATGCGGTCGGTTTCCCGATCGATAATCGACAAAAATCGCTGCTGAGCATCTCGATCCAATTGGGCTTTGAGCATGGTTTCCGTGTAAGATTTAATCGTCGTAATGGGCGTCTTTAATTCGTGGCCCACATTGGCGACGAAGTCTTTCCTGAGAATATCCAAATTATGTTCTTCCGTAATATCCTGCAACACGGCGATAATCCCCTGGGGATTTTTACTGTCCCCTTTGTAAGGGGCGTAGCGAATATTGTAAAATTTGTTTTTAATTTCGATTTGGCTAAGCCCCGTCAAGGAGCCGAGCTCGTAGTAGTTGATCTTTTCGATATTGAGTCGCTTTAAGTCGAAGGGCTTGCCGATGGCGTCTTCCGGCACATTTAAAATTTCCCGAGCCACGGGATTAATGTGGAGCAGAAGGCTTCCCGAATCCACGGCAATAACCCCTTCCGACATATAGTGGAACATGGTATCCAATTTAGAGCGCTCGGAATCCATTCTGGAAATAGTCTCTTCCAATTCGCTGGTAAGGTAATTGAACATACTGCCCAGCCTGCCGATTTCATCGTTGCTTTTGACGTCGACTTTTTGGTTAAAGTTGCCTTCCGCCATTTCCCGCGCCTGCCGCGTCACATCCCGAATGGGAAGGGTAATGGAACGGGCGAGGATATAGGCGAGGACGGTGGTGACGGCAAGGGCCACAACTGTAGCGTAGGTCATAATAACGCGGGCATCGCCGACCACATCGTATACCGAGGAAAGATTGGCGACCATGTAAAATAAGCCCATGACGCTGCCGTCTTTTGCATAGACCGGCATCGTGTAATGGGCATAGCGCACGCCGCTTTGATTGTCTTCTCTTAAAACGGAAGACCCTTCTCCGCGAAAGGCATCTAAAATAAGCTTAGGGGAAAGATTGCCGTCCCCTAAGGCATTGGTGCCGGACACGAGATTGGCGGAATTGGTCGTAGTGGCGAGAATCTTCGGCACATTGCCGGGACCGATGGCGTAAATAGTTTCGTCGCTTCCGATTCGCCACGCATCCAGCGTGTTTTGAATGCGATCCGCCGCCGCTTCCCACTTCATTTCCGTCAAATAGGGAGAGGAATTGGCGATGGAAGACAATGTCTGCTCCATATCCGTCTGCACTTTTTCCAATTGGGCGTCTTCCAATCGCTTGACGATAAAGGCGCCGACGATGGCCATAACGACGGTGACGAGCATCACATAGATAAAAATGAATCGCCATTTTATACTGGCGTAATGCTTATCCTCCAAAGTAGTAGCCTACTCCTCTCTTGGTTAAGATGTAGCGGAAATCACCGCCGTCTTCGATTTTTTCCCTGAGACGGCGCACGGTAACGTCTACGGTGCGAATGTCGCCGTAGTATTCGTAGCCCCATACTTCTTCTAAAAGTTGTTCTCTGCTGAACACGGTGCCCGGAGATTGGGCTAAGTATTTAAGTAATTCAAATTCCCGAAGGGTCAGGTCCACGACCTTGCCTCGCTTCGTCACTTCGTATTTTACGGGATCGATGTACAGATCCGCTTCTTCGATGACTTCTCCGGGGAGATAGCCTTCGTTTTCAAAATCGAGCCGGCGGAAGTTGGCCTTGACCCGCGCCACGAGCTCGCCCATGCTGAAGGGCTTGACGACGTAATCGTCTGCGCCGTATTCCAGGCCGCGAATGCGATCCCCTTCGGCGTCTTTTGCCGTGAGCATAATCACGGGGACGCGGCTTTTTTTGCGGATTTCGCGCAGTGCTTCAAAGCCGTCCATTCTCGGCATCATAACGTCTAAAAGTACGAGATCGGGCTGAAAGCCGTCGAACACTTCGAGACATTCCACGCCGTCGGATGCGATTTTCGTTTCGTAACCTTCGCCTGAAAGATTATAAGCGATGATTTCGGCGATGGCCGCTTCATCTTCCGTAATTAATATTTTCATAAGTTCCTCCTTTTTCGATTATATCACAGGAAATCCGATATAATCAGGTAGAAGCCTTAAGCTTGAAGACCTCTGGAAAGTTCGAAGAGACGAGCGTATAATAAAGCGATCTCCCCGTTGTATTCGGGCGCCAATTTTTCAATTTTTTCTAAAATAAATGTTTCCCTCTTTCCGTCCTTGACCTCGCGCTTTTCTTTTTTCTTTTCCTCGCCGATGGCACGGGAAAGTGCAAAGCGCTTTTCCAAAAGGCGGATCACATCGTCGTCGATTGCGTCGATTTCCATCCGCAATCTTTCCACCACATCCCTCGAGGAGGCAGTATGATTCACATTATCTATCACGGTTATTTCTCCTTTACCATTCATAAAGTGGTCGCCGATTTTACTAAAACCTGCGGCAAGGTGCTGGCCAAAGCCCACACCGATTACGCATTGGAACATGTCGGCGGTAAACTTCGCGCCGTGGATTTAAAAGGGGATCCTCGACCGAGTAAAATCCTTTTTTTCGATAAAGACATTCGCCTCGCCCGCGCCCTGGCGGAAGAGGTGCCCGTCTATAACTCGCCTCGATCCATTGAAATCGCAGACGACAAACTTCTTACATGGGAAGCCTTGGCGGGACACGTGCCCATGATCGACACCATCCCCGGCCCCTTCCACTACAAAAGTGCCGCGCCGAAAGAGGACTTTCTCCGCTACGTCGAAAAACGCTTCGGCTACCCTATGGTGGTGAAGGCGGCGAAAGGTTCTTTCGGAGAGCAGGTGTTTCTCGCCGAAAATAGGGACGAGCTCGTGACCCTCGCTGAAAACTTCGGCTCCGCCGATTATCTCCTTCAGCGCTATGTAAAAGAAGCGAAAGGCGTGGACAAGCGGGTCATCGTCGTCGGCGACGAGATTCTCGGCGCCATCGAGCGACGCAATCCGACAGATTTCCGCGCCAATATCGATTTAGGCGGATCGGCGCGCCCCGTTTCCCTAACGGAGGAAGAATCCGCCATGGCCTTAAAAGCTCACCGCCTCTTGGGCCTTACCTTTTCGGGCATCGATCTTATCCAATCGAAGGATGGCCCTCTCCTCGTGGAGGTGAACAGCAATATGAGTTACCTGGGCTTTCAACGAGCCACGGGCATCGACGTGACGAAAAAAATCCTCCGCGCCATAGAATAAAAGTCGAAACGCCTTTACACCTCAAGCTTACCACGTTTTCCGTAAAGGGTAAAATGTGGAATGATTCCTATTTCGCCGAATTTTTTAATTTTTTAAAAAATCTCCTTGACTCCTTTTGCTCTTTCCCCTATAATTCCATTCATAACGTTGAAGAGGAGAGTACAAAAGGGAAGTGCTTACAGAGAGATTTCATTTGGTGAGAGAAATCGGCATGGAAGTTTTGGAACATGGCCTCGGAGTGTTCGCACCGAAGCTTCGGTTTAGGCTGCGACAGGTACGCCTGTTATAGCGTCACGGGTATGATGGTACTCTGTAAGGTTATTTTAGCGATAAAATAATGAAAAAAGGTGGTAACACGAGCATTTTGCTTTCGTCCTTTTGGGGCGGAAGCTTTTTTTATTTTCTCGCAAATAACAGAAGAAAAAAGGAGAAAGACATGAAACAGAAAAAACGAGACACACTTTACATCGGCTTGGCGCTTTTCGCTTCCTATTTCGGAGCGGGAAATTTAATTTTTCCCGGCGCTCTCGGCCTGGTATCGGGAAATGAATGGAGTTTAGGTGCTATAGGGCTTATGATTTCGGCCGTACTCATGCCTATCGTCGCCCTTTACGTTATTTCGAGGGCAGGTTCGGTAGAGGCCCTTACGAAAAATATCCATCCGGAATTTTCCAAATACTTACTGCTTTTAATTATGCTTTTCGCAGGCCACATTTCCGTTCCCAGAACCGGCGCCGTAGCCTACGAGCTGGGCGTTCAGGCGCTTTTTCCGAAAGTACCCATGGCGGTATTCGCCCTGTTTTATTTCGGAATCGCCCTATACTTCGCCCTGGATCTGAGCGCCATGGTCGATAAAGTGGCCCGCTACCTTACCCCCGCCCTCGTGGTGATTTTATTTTTCATCGTGATCAAAGGCGTGCTCTTCCCTATAGACGCCGTAGCAGCCCCACCCCAAGTAAACAACGTGCTCCTGCATTCCTTCTTAGGCGGCTACCAAACGGGAGATTTGCTCGTAAGCTTTTTAATCGGCACGGTCTTTATCGGCGACATTGTGCGTAGAGGCTACGCAAGTGATAAGGAACGAAACGGTATCGTCGCCAAAGCAGGCGTCATTACTTTCTGCCTCTTCTTCGTTATCTACGTCGGACTCTTATATTTCGGCGCTAAATTAAGCGGCAAGTATCCCACAGATATCGATCACGCCGCCCTTTTGCTCAACATCGTGCGCGCCATTTTAGGCGAAAAGGGACTGGCACTTTTAAGCATCGCCGTCGTCCTCGCCTGCTTAACCACGGCCATCGGGCAGATTACATCCATTGCAAATTTCTTTCACGAATTTACCAATGGTAAACTTTCCCACAAACAGGCGGCGATTTTATTTTCCTGCATCGGCGCGGGCATTACACTTTTGGGCGTGGAAAAAATCGTCTTCTTGGCGACGCCCATTTACCTCATGGTTTACCCCAGCGTCATTATGCTCATGATCTTGGGCGTCTTCTACAAACCCCTGGAAAATCACGCCCCGGCCTTTCGCGTCGCCATGGTTTTTACCCTGATGGTCAGCTTGCTGGAAGCTGTAAATGCCTTTACCGGCCTTCCCCTCTTGCAAGCCGCCGTCGATGCCATTCCCCTTTCGGGAGCGGGCTTCGCCTGGCTCTTGCCCGCCATAACGGGCTTTGTACTCGGTTTAATCTATGAATTTGTGAAGGGACAAAACAGAAACACCGCCCCTTCCACTGTTAATAATGAATTTTAGGAGGATATGATGACAAAACAAGGACTTGGAACTTTATGTGTGCAAGCGGGATACGATCCCCAAAACGGCGAACCTCGCGTGGTGCCCATCGTTCAATCGACTACATTTAAATACGATTCCTCGAAACAAATGGGCGATCTCTTCGACCTGAAGGAATCCGGCTATTTCTACTCTCGACTTGCCAACCCCACCAACGACGCCGTGGCGGCGAAGATCACGGCCTTAGAAGGGGGCGTCGCCGGCATTTTAACATCGTCCGGTCAGGCGGCCAATTTCTACGCACTCATTAATATTTTAAAAGCCGGCGATCATGTCGTAGCCTCTTCCGCTATTTACGGCGGTAGCTACAATCTTATCGCCCACACCATGAAGGATATGGGCATCGAATCCACCTTCGTCGATCCGGCGGCGACGCGAGAAGAATTGGATCGCGCCTTCCGCCCGAACACCAAGGCGGTTTACGGAGAAAGCCTTGCCAATCCGGCACTTAAAATTTTAGATATCGAAACCTTCGCCGACGCGGCACATGCCCACGGCGTACCCCTTATCGTGGACAACACCTTCCCCACACCCATATTCCTCCGCCCCTTCGAATACGGCGCCGATATCGTCACCCACTCCACGACGAAATACATGAACGGATTCGCCAACTCCGTAGGCGGCGCCGTCATCGATTCCGGAAACTTCGACTGGACAGCCCACAAAGAAAAATATCCCCAGCTGACCGAACCCGACGAAACCTATCACGGCGTCACCTATACGGAAACCTTCGGTAAAGGCGCCTATATTACGAAAATGACCACGACGATTATGCGCGATCTGGGAAGCATTCCCTCGCCGCAAAACTCCTTCTATTTAGGTCTCGGTCTCGAAACCCTTCACCTTAGAATGCCACGCCATTTCGAAAACGCCTTCGCCGTCGCCAAGTATTTAAAAGGCCACGACAAAATCGCCTGGATTAATTTCTCCGCATTGGAAGACGACAGCCAACACGAACTTGCTAAAAAATACCTCCCCAACGGATCTTGCGGCGTCATTTCCTTCGGCATTAAAGGCGGACGGGAAGCCGCTACAAAATTCATGGACAGTTTGAAACTCGCCGCCGTCGTTACCCACGTCGCCGATTCCCGCACCTGTGTCCTCCACCCGGCCAGCACCACCCATCGCCAAATGAACGACGATGAACTTCTCGCCGCCGGCGTCAGCGCCGACCTCATTCGCATGAGCGTAGGCATCGAAGATAAAGAAGACATTATCGCCGACATCGAACAAGCTTTAGAAGCTCTATAAAAAATCGCCCTTCGGGGCATTTTTTATTTCTATTTATTTTTTCTATACATTTTGTTCCTTCATCATTTAATTTTATAAAGCAAAAACATGTCGTTTTTTACGCCTGTGTTATAATGAAGCCATGGAGGGATACTATGCATTTAGACGTTTGTGGAGGTTGCAATGCCAAAATCGGCGCAGGCGACCTATCCACTATTTTAAGAAACTTACCCATTTATAAACGCGAGGATATTCTCGCAGGTTTCGAAGGCAACGAAGACGGCGCCATCATCCAAATTACCGATGACATCGCCATCGTCACATCCCTGGACTTCTTCCCGCCCATGGTGGAAGATGCCTACGCCTTCGGCAAAATCGCGGCGGCTAACGCCCTTTCGGATATTTACGCCATGGGCGCCGAGCCCATTAGCGCCATGAACATCGTCGCCTTCCCCGAGGAAGAAGACATAGCCATTTTAGATGAAATTCTAAAAGGCGGCGCCGAGGTTTGTAAAGAAGCCATGACCACCTTAACCGGCGGCCACTCCATTCACGACCCCAAGATCAAATACGGCTTAAGCGTTATCGGTAAATTAAACCTGAAAGATATTAAGCGCAATAATACGCCGAAAGTCGGCGACGCCCTTTACCTTACCAAACCCCTCGGCGTGTCCCTTTTAATGAGCGGCTACACCGTCGACGAAGTAAGTAAAGAAGATTATCAAGCGGCCGTGGACTCCATGTGTCGCCTGAACAAACATCCCTACGATGTTTTGAAAAACTACGATGTTCACGCCTTAACCGACGTCACGGGATTCGGGCTATTGGGTCACTTATGCGAAATGACCGATGGCGCCAGCGCCGTCATTTACGCCGACAAACTTAATATTTTAAGTGGCGCTAAAGAAGCGGCGGAAAACTTCCTCTTTACCGCCGGCGGCCAACGGAATCGCAACGCCTACGGCGACAAGATCGCCTTTGAAATCGACGACTTCGCCTTGGAAGAAGTGCTATATGATCCCCAAACATCGGGCGGACTCTTAATCAGCGTGGATCCCGACGACGGCAAAAAAATGTTCGACGAAATGAAAAAGAAAGGCATCGACGTCGCCTACATTGGCGAAATGATCGAACCTTCCGAAAAATCCATTTATGTGAGGTAATACAATGAAAATAATCGACGCCATGGGGCTCGCATGTCCTCGCCCCGTTATTTTAACGAAAAAAGCCATTCGCGAAGAAAACTTGGAAGAAGTTACCGTCAAAGTCGATAATAAAATCGCCACGGAAAATCTTTCTAAAATGGCAAAACAACTCGGCTTCTCCGCCGATGTTAAAACCAATTCCAATACGGATTACGAGGTTCACCTCGTTAAAACCGGCGATGGCGAAAGCGTCGCCGTTGCGGAAGAAGGTCTTTGCGGCGAATACGTCGTCGCCATTTCCAGCGACAAAATGGGCACGGGTGACGAAACCTTTTCTAAAAACTTATTGGAAGGCTTTATCTACGCTCTTACCGAACAAGATATTACACCGACCTACGTCATCTTCTACAACACCGGCGTTCTTCTCCCCTCCCTTAACGAAAAAGTTATCGGCGATTTAAAGGAACTGGAAAAGAAAGGTACACAAGTTCTTTCCTGCGGCCTTTGCCTCAATCAATACGAAGTAAAAGAAAAATTACAAGTCGGCGATATTACCAATATGTATCGCATTGCAGAGCTCATGATTCAATACAAAGTCGTCAAGCCCTGCTAACTTTCCAAAAGCAAAACGGACCTTCGGGTCCGTTTTTTGTTGCTATCTACATTCATTAATTACGATCCAGTCGCAACTTTTGTGCATCAAAAAAGCAGGTCTTATGGACCTGCTTTCGTTTGCTGTTTATGCAGCTGCTTTGGACTTACGGATATAGGTTACAGCCGTGTAGATTACAACAGCGGTAATAATAATCGTAAGAACGTTCATGGGTAAGCCTGTTACGAATTTAGCTGCGATGAATACGCCGACGATACCGCCGATGGAAATAGCGATACTGGATTTACGAGCGTAAACGCCTGCTTTAATAAATTCAGCACTGGCTACGGGCATTAAGCCTGCGCAGGATGCCATCATGATCGGGAATGCAACCAAGGGGTTTAAACCGAGCATGTAGACAAGTGCCATACAGGGAGCGTAAAGGCCGACACCGATGGTCATTAATGCGCCGAGGAAGAAGTTGATAACGACGGCGATGATAAGTTTGATGCCTGTTAATGCAACAGCTTCGTTACCGGTTCCGAGAGCATCTAATGCACCGAATTGTCTTAAGAGCATAAGAGCTGCCGTTACGAGAAGTGCAAGACCCATGTAGAATTGAACTTTCTTTTCGGGAAGCTTGGATACGGTTCTCGATCCTACGAAGGAACCTACGGTTGCAGCGGCTACCATGGCAAACAAGGTTACCGGGTCTACTTCAACCGATTTAATAAAGATAAATGCTTCCGTCATAACGGGGATGGTACAGGATACGTTTAAAGTACCGGGAAGTAAACGGTCGTGGTCTAATTGCTTAAAGAAGTCGAGTAAAGCGGTAAGAGGTGCGAAACTTCCGATACCCAATGTATCGAAGAAATTTACAAATGCGCCGATGAAACCAGATTTAACCCAGCTGGCTTGTTCTTGTGCCATAACTTCTTTGTTAGCGGCAACGTCTTTAACGAAGAAGAATAGGAAGTAAAGGGTGAGGGCACCCAATACTCCTAAAAGTAGTGTTACAATCATTTGCTACTCCTATCTAATGGAACTTATCCGAGAATGAAACCGTGTTTTACAGGGTCTGTTTCGTCGATTACAAAGTGGTTGAAACCTGTGATCCAAGCGGAACCTGAAATTTGAGGAATGACGGCATCTAAATCGCCGACTTTAGCTTCTTCAAGGATCTTGCCGTAGAATAAAGTTCCGAGGATGGATTCGTAAACGAATTCTTCGCCAACTTTAAGTTCGCCTTTTTTGTAAAGGGTAGCCATTTTAGCACTGGTACCGGTTCCACAGGGCGATCTGTCCACTTGGCCTTGACCGAATACGACGCAGTTTCTAAGGGTTGCGCCCGGTGTATCGGTTTCGGACCACCATTCGATAAGGTCGACGGTGTGAATATGGGGAAGTTCGGGGTGTTGAACTTTGATTTCTTTATTGATGATATCGCGAAGTTGCATACCAAGTTTGTTAAGAACTTGTGCGTTTTCCGGTTCGATGGTAACGCCGATTTGGTCAACTTTTACGATAGCGAAGAAGCTGCCGCCGAAGGAGATGTCGAATTTGATCTTGCCGTAGCCGGGAAGTTCAACTTCTTGGTCTTCTTTGTAAAGGAATGCGGGAACGTTGGTGAAGGTAACTTTTTTAGCGTGACCGTCTTCAACTTCTACTTCGCCGCGGATAATGCCTGCAGGAGCTTCTTGAACAACTTTGGTAACGGGTTCTTCGCAGGGAATGATGCCGGTTTCAACAGCAACAGACATTGCACCGATGGTACCGTGACCGCACATGTTAAGGTATCCGCCACCATCCATGAAGATGATACCGTAGTCAGCTTCATCATTTGTCGGTTGGGTAAGGATAGATCCGAACATGTCATTGTGTCCGCGGGGTTCTAACATAATGGCGGTACGCAAGTAGTCTAGATTATCTTCGAGGTATTGTTTCTTTTCGGGCATACTTTTTCCCGGAATGTTAGGGATGCCGCCAATAACGACACGTGTAGCTTCGCCGGCGGTATGAGAGTCAACGGCGTGGATGCTTCTAGAAAATTTCATTGTGATCCTCCTTAATACTATAAAAACATTTTCCCATTTCAGAACATAAACCCGTCGACCATTTATGTATAAATGGCGGGAACATGTGGGAATCGAACCCACCCAAGAAGCTTCGAACTCCTCACGACGGTTTTGAAGACCGCGAGGCACACCAGACACCTATCTGCTCCCAGGAATATGAAAAGAAATATAAATAAGGATAAAGAACCGAGGTCTCCCTCAATAGGTATCATACCATAATCCTGATAATAAATCGACGAAGATCTCGGCATCCTTATTAATTATTTAGTTATACAAGTGCGCGAATGGCACCGTCGCGATATTCATTCGGTGTTAAATAAACGGGCATATTGTACATGTCGATAATGGAGAGTCCATCAAAGCCGGAGGGCTCCGAGGGGAAGATCATATTATCGTACATGGCACCTTGGCCGGCAATTTGTTTCAACAGCACGACCTTCATGCCGCCTTTTCTCTCGATATCGTAATAATCGTGAGATTCGGTAGCTTTTGCTCCGTTTAATTCTTTCATCATCTTACGTATAGGTTGAATGTAATCTTCGGCAACTTGGAATGCCGCATTGGCAAGCTCACGGCTAAAGGGTTGACCGCCTTTAACGAGGACATCGATATGAATGATCACATCGTCTTCCCCCGGGGTACCTCTTCTACCGAGATAAAGTTGTTCCTGTAAGTTACCTTCCGATGAACCGAATTCACCGATTTGACGGCCGTCTTCATCGACACCTGTCAGTACAACATAGCAGCCGGTAAGGGTGTGTGTTACACCCTCACCTAATCTGCCAAGTACCTTGGTTGAGATAGGGATAACGTCCATGATGCTGTTGACTTCCACATCGTGTTCATGGGGTTGTAAGATTTCGACTGTCGATTTCACGACGAGATCGCTAGTATTTTCGGCATGGTCTACTACTGTAAGTTTGCCGTCTACCATAGCGGGTTTATTGCCGAATTCAACCTCATCTGCGTGGAAAGCGCGGATCACTAAGCGACGTTTTTGAATGTCTTCCATTCTATCCCTCCAACAGTTATTTTATACGTGAGCGATATATTCGAAGGGCAGGGGAACAATTTTGCCTGCGCTTGGAATTTTCACGAGCTCTTCTAAGGTTGCCTTCAAAATGCCTGTTTGCATTTCGACGTTGTGAGGTTCACCTGCGTTAGCGCCCATCGGTACACGAGGAGCAACGGCACGCGGAGATCCGTTTTGACGGACAACCGGAGGTAATGCAGCGATCAAGATGGTAGGAATACCCGATTCCTCTATCGCACGTTGAACAATTGTCGCGGTGCGGTGACAGGTACCTCAGCCACCGGTGAGGATAACTGCATCTACATCCTCATCTTTAAGTTTTTGAGCAATTTCCGGACCGGTTTTGTGCGTAAAGGCGTCTTGGTCGCCACCGCCGCCCATGAATCCGTAGTGGAAAGGTGCTACTTCTTTAATAAATCCTTCATCTGCAAGTTCTCTCAAACGGTCGATGGGGAACATGCAGTTGATGTCTTTGTTAACGTCCGAGTTATCGTAACCACCGTGGGATACCATTAAATCTTCGTCTTGTGCGTCACCGGGGATTTCACGATAAGTCGTGTCACCTGCTAAGTTAAACCGTTCTTGGCTAACTAAGTGAATACCCGCAGCACTCGCAATAGCGACTCGCATATCTTTCAATTCCTTGGTTACCGGGGTCCATACAGGATCCGGGGTAATGGGAACGAAGATTTCAGATTGCAAGCCTTTTACGGTTGTAAGCTTCATTCTTTTTCCTCCTTAAACAAACTCAGTCCAGAAGACCTCTTTCACGCCTAAGCTCGATATTTCGTTTATACCCCTCATTGACTTCGTCATTGATGACTTCGGGAATAGTCATTAACATACCAACTTCCATTCCCTCTTCAAGGGGATATTCGGAAATGATGTTGCGCATGGGAACTTTTAATTGTCCCATTCTGCCCTTAAAGTCGATGGTTACCGAAACATCGGTTAGATTGACGATAATGCCTTCGACATATTGTTCCGTCGAAATATATTTGAGCCTATCCATGAATTATTCTTCTCCTGCTTCGTCCTTTTCGTAAATTTCGCGACGTTTCTTGCTCATCTTCAAGCTGGTTTCGTTTTCTACAAGGTCGAATTCGCGACCGGTTTGTTCCTTGATTAAGTCAATGTTGTTGAGCTTAACGTTCGGGTTCCATTTACGTTCCGGAGCTTTGATTTCTTCGCCTGCCATTTGGTTCTTCAACATAGCCAAAGCGCGGATTGCGTCTTCTTGACAGAGGGTGTTGTTTTCGAGAATTTCGTTTTCAATACCTTGTCTGGACTTGTTGTTGTCGACCATAGCTACCATGTATTCGTTACCGGTTACGAGAGCACCTTGTACAGCACAGAAACTCATGCCGACAACGGGGATGCCACGCAAACCGACTTGTTCGTGGTGAGAACCGAAGTCGATGTGGTTGTTACCGAAACCTTCGGTGGTGATAATAACACCGTCGGGGTTGATAGCTTCAACGGTCATACCGAGACGTTTGGATACATAGAATTTTTCGGTGTTTGCTTGGGGAGAACCAACGAGCAATACGCCTACTACGTCGATTTCGTCATCAGCCAATGCTTCGAGTACCAAGGGTTCTCTGAAGTAGTGTCTGGACATTTCTTTAGATGCCGGTCCGATGCAGGTCAATGCGTGAACGCCGCCGTCGAGAATTTCGAGGGGAGAAAGCATGATCGGAAGGTTACCTAAGTCGACGTTGGGGTGTCCGCCTAACCAGCCGCAGGGTTCGACGGGGAGCAATAAGTTGTCGTGCATTGCGCCTTGACCCATGATTTCCTTAATAAGGAGAACTTTTTTACGGCCTTCTTTGCGAACGTGAGAGAATTCTTCGGAGCGAACGGGAGTTGCTTCGAGTTCTTTCAATGCATCGCGGATTTCTTGGTTTAAGTGGTCTGCAGCGTGGTGAGCAGACATGGGTCCACGACGTTCCATGTTGGTCTTTGCTTGAATGGTTACTTCGCATTTAATGAAGGTTTCACCCATGTCCGGGCTACCGGGACGGTTGAATAAAATGTTTCTATCCATTTCACCTTCGGAAGAACCGAATTCACCGATTTGAACGCCACCTTCGTCGGTACCGGTCAGCATCATAATAACGCCGTCGAGTACACGAGTAACGCCGGAACCTAATTCGCCTTCTTCTTTGGTAGCGATCGGTTGAACGTCCATGATGGTTTCGGAGTATTCATCGTAACGATCCGGGGTGATGATGTCGATCTTGAAGTCTTTAACGAGTTCTTGAGAATCGATAACTTCTTGTTCGATACCTTCGCGAATGTAGAGTGTGGTGCCTTCGATTTTGGTTTCGGGACCGCGTTCTACTTTTTCGATGGTGTAGTAGTCTTTTCTTAAGTGACGGATTTCGTGAGTTTCACCTTCAACGAATTCATCTTTTCCAAGTGCTGCGGGAGCTTGAGCGCCTGCTGCTACAGCTGCTGCTTGAGCGCCTGCACCTACGCCGGCACCGCCAACAACGGGGAAGCTGATTTCGATGTTTTCGCCCTTAGCGATTTTTATGTTAGCATAGCCTGCTACGGAAGGTGCTGCTACGGCTGCGGGAGCTTCTGCTACTGCAGGAGCTGCTTGGGGAGCTGCTTCAGCTACTTCTTCTGCGGGTTCTTCGCCGAGGGGTACTTCGGGAAGGTCTTCTACTAAATCTTTCGTTAAGGGGGTTAAAGAATCAACCGTTTCCTTAAGTTTCGCACCAATAACTTGGCCGATAGTGAGGGTTTCGTCGGTGATTTCCAACAAACCTGTGTCTTGAAGGTCGCCGAAAATCGCGGGATCTTCTAAGATAGAAGGTTCTACGAGTTCACCGGCTTCGAATCGGCAACAGGTTACAGCAGGATCATTTAAGTGCTGCATTGCCGTTTCTTTGGTAATAGACATATTCTTCCTCCTTTTTTGCTAATCGAGATACGACGCATCATATCTCTATCGGATCGAACAATTTCCATCCTTTTTTAACGACTGAGTATGATCGGAGCCGACTGACTCATCGTTGTGACATAATTATATCAACAGATGAAAATGAGGTCAAATTTGTCCGCTAATCCCAAAAATTTTTGGAGCATTCGTTTTTCGAAATGAAAAAACGGGAAATGAGGTCGCTTCCTTTTCCCGAGTTTTCCTTTTGTCCCATTTATAACGTTTGTTTCTCAACGTTTGATAGATAATATTTTTTCCCAAAAAAAGCATTTTCTATCTAAGGAGTTTTTATATTGATAACGTCGATAGCCTGGCATTTTTCTCTATATCTTATTAAAATGATCTATAGATAAATAAATAGGCTCTTCGAATCGATCTATTGTATTAAATACTATTCATAAAAAACGCCGAGGGCACAATCGATTTAACCGTAAACCGGGAAAGAGATTTCGATGTTTTCGCCTTTTGCAATTTTAAGGGTTGCATAGCCTGTTACCACAGGTGCCGCTCCTTGAGCTACGGGCACGGTTTCGAATTGGGCTTCGCCTGCAGCTGCCTCTGCTTCTTCCTCTTCTTCTCCTTCTTCGCCGAGAGGTGTTTCGGGAATGTCTTCCAAAAGATCTTTGGTTAAGGGAGTTAAGGAGTCGACGGTTTCTTTAAGTTTTGCGCCGAGTACTTGGCCGATGGTTAAGGTGTCGTCGGTGATTTCGAGGAGACCGGAATCTTCCAAGTCAGCGAAAATGGCCGGGTCTTCCAAAATGGAAGCTTCGACGAGTTCGCCGGCTTCAAAACGACAGCATGTTACGGCCGGATCGTCTTTATGTTGTAATGCGGTTTCTTTTGTAATGGACATAATAACCTCCTAATGATTGTGGAATCGTTCATTCGATTTGAAACAAAGGGCGCGGCAGTTTCCATAACGCCATTTATTCTTACATTAGAATTATATCAACTTTAAATTTTTTGGTCAAATCCATTTCTTAGGATAAATATTTTCTATTCGTAAAGGAGTCGTATTCGAAAACCCTATACTCCCTATTTTTTCACTTTTTTATTCTCTCCCTTGTCGCCGTCTGTATTTAGTCATTATAATGGTCTCTGTCCATTGGCTCTTATTGATTTCGCCTATATGATTTCTTTTCTTATATTATGTATCTATTCGTCAATTTGCTTAGCTTTCTATGTTAAAATATAGATACATTATCTTTACATAGTACGTCAGGATTTTTCACATTGTTTTTTCGCTATTGCTAACCAGGAGGACTTATGGATTTCAAACAAATCAATGCTTTTGTAAATGTGGTGAAGTATAAAAGCTTTTCCCGCGCCGCGGACGCCGCTTTTTTAACACAGCCCACTATTTCCGCCCACGTGATCAGTCTCGAAAAGGAGTTGGGCGTGATTTTGCTTAATCGCAACCGTGGCGAGGCTGTGCTCACTGAAGACGGCAAGAAATTATACAGTTATGCCGTGGAGCTTATGAATATTCGCGACGAAGCCCTCCGGGAAGTTAAGAAAGACATGCGGGAAGATATTGCCGGCGTGCTTTCCATGCAAGTGTCTTCCGTAATCGGAGAATCTTGGCTTCCGAGCCATTTGTTGGAGTTTCGGGAAGAAAATCCCTTCGTCCGCTTTTTTATCGACCAATCGGACAGCGATATTGTTGAAAACAATTTGCTCGCAGGCCAAGGCGACATCGGCTTTTTAGGAAAGAAACCCAACGCCGCTTTGGGGTCGGAAAAAGTCCTCACCGATCCCCTGGTTTTAATCTGTCCGAAAAATGAAAAATACCTGGCCATGTATCATAAAGATAAAACGATCAGCATTAAGGAAATTATCGGCGAGAATTTTATTTGGCGGGAAGAAGGTTCCGCCACCCGTCGTCAATTTGAAAAAGAAGTGGAAAAGCTGGGCTATTCCAGTTATCAATGGGGAATGAGCGCCCTTTTAACCCATATCGAATCCATTAAAAAGTGTGTGGAATACGGCTTGGGCATTTCCGTTATTTCAAAAATATCCGCCTACGAAAATTATGAAGCTCGCAATTATTTAATTTTTAAAATTAAAGAGTTGAATATGAGCCGAGATTTTTATATGGTATGGAATAAGAATACGGTCTTGTCCTTACCGGCACAGGCCTTTAGAAAATACATTCACGACAAGGTGGAATCGAAATGACTATATCAATGAAGGAAAAATCACATTACCTGCGCAGACTCCCCCAGGTTAACGACGTACTGGAGAGTCTGAAGGCGGAAAATATGGACGCCGTGGCGCTGAAAGATGCCGTGCGCGACGCCATCGATTCGGTGCGCCGCGATATTTTGGCGGCGGAGGATGAGGCGCCTTTAGAAGCCCTCGCTTCTTTAGAAGAAATTCAAAATCGCATTTACAGCAACATAAACGATCAAATGACGCCGAATTTGCGCCCGGTGATTAACGCAACCGGCGTCATTTTGCATACGAATTTGGGCCGTTCCCTCTTGAGCCGCAAGGCGTTAGAGCGCGTGGAAAAACTCACCCCCTCTTACGCCAATTTGGAATATGCCATCGACGAAGGCCGCCGGGGAAGTCGCCACGATATTTTAAACGGTCTCGTCCGCGATATTACAGGTGCGGAAGACGCCATGGTGGTGAACAACAATGCATCGGCCGTGCTCCTCGCCATTAGCGCACTTACAAACGGTGGCGACGTAGTCGTGAGCCGCGGAGAACTTGTGGAAATCGGAGGCTCTTTCCGCATCCCCGAAATTATCGAGCTTTCCGGCGCCCGTTTAAAAGAAATCGGCACCACCAATAAAGTACACCCGAGAGATTACGAAAAGGCAGCTTCATCGGAAGAGGCCGACGTGCTGTTAAAAGTCCACACCAGCAATTTTAAAGTGGTGGGCTTCACTCAAGAGGTGGAACTGGAAGAATTAAAAAAAATCGCCGACGCACACGATCTTCCCTTAGTTTACGATTTGGGAAGCGGCCTAATGGATTCCCTTTCCGACGTGGGCATCTACGAACCTACCGTACGGGAAGCCTTGGCATCCGGCGCCGACCTCGTCCTCTTTAGCGGCGACAAACTTTTAGGCGGCCCCCAAGCGGGCATCGCCATCGGCAAAAAGGAATACATCGATCGCATGAAGCGCCATCCTCTGGCGCGGGTAGTGCGCATGGATAAAATGAGTTTTGCCGCCCTCGAAGCCACTTTGGAATCCTATCGCAATCCCAAGGCGGCGCGTAAGGAAATTCCCACCCTCGCCATGATTACCAAACCTCTGGAAGATATTAAAAAAGAAGCGGAGGCTTTGAAATACGAATTGATTCGATTGGGCTATGCTGCAGAGGTCGTAGAAGATAAGAGCCAAATCGGCGGCGGCTCCTGCCCCGGCGAAACCCTGGATACTTACGTCGTAAGCGTGGAGGATAAAAACTGCTCCGCCTCCCAATTGGAACACGCCCTCAGAATGCACGAACCCGCCATTATCGGGCGCATCGCCAAGGATCATTTGCTCTTGGATCCCCGGACGCTGCAAGAAGGCGACGCAAACATCATCGTCGATGCCTTCGATTATATGAGGTGATACTATGAAAAATGTCATCGTCGGCACGGCGGGCCACGTGGATCACGGAAAGACCACCCTCCTAAAAGCCCTTACCGGCGTCGATTTAGATACGCTGAAGGAAGAACAAAAGCGGGGCATTACCATTAACCCCGGCTACAGCACACTGGAAAACGACCGCAATATCGACATCGGCATTATCGACGTGCCCGGCCACGAAAAATTCGTCCACAACATGCTCACAGGCATCGGCGGCGTGGACTTGGTACTCCTTCTCGTCTCTGCGGAAGAAGGCATTATGCCCCAAACGCGGGAACACTTTGAAATCGTCAAAGCCCTCGGTTCCGATAAGGGCATTGTCGTCATTACGAAAACCGACCTCGTGGATCCCGAATTCGTCCCCATGGTGGAAGAAGAAGTAAAGGCAATGGTAAAGGGCAGCTTTTTAGAAGACGCCCCCATGATTCCCGTGTCCGCTTACACCGGCGACAACATCGAAAAATTGCGCACGACCATTTTAGATATGGCGGAAACCATCGACGGGCCTCCGCGTGATAAATCCTTGGCGCGCCTTCCCGTGGACCGGGTCTTTACCATTGCAGGCCACGGCACGGTGGTAACGGGTACGTTGGTAGAAGGCTCCATCGAAAAAGGCGACGTCCTATCCCTCTATCCTTCGTTAAAAGAAACGACGGTAAGAAGCATTCAGGTGCACTCCAAAGAAGCGGACGCCGCCTATGGCGGTCAGCGGGTCGCCCTCAATGTGACCCTGAAAAAAGAAGACATCGCCATCGGCGACGTTCTCGCGCCGCCAAACGCCCTTCCCCTTACGGAGCAGGTGGACGTTTCCATTACCATGTTCCAGTCCACGGAAAAAATCCTGCTGAATTCTTCCCGCGTCCACGTAAATTACGGAAGCGGCGAAGTGATCGCGCGGGTGATCCTCTTCGGAAACGACGAACTCCACCCCGAAGAAAAAGGCTACGGCCAGCTTCGCTTTGAAGAGGCCATTCCACTTCGAAAAGACGATCCCTTCGTCTTGCGCTTTTTCTCCCCGGTGGAATCCATGGCCGGCGGCAAAGTGCTGGAAGTGAAACCGAAACGCCACAAGCGTCGGGATCCCGCCGTCGTCGAAGAGCTCGCCAAAAAAGAAACCGGCGACGATACAACGATCCTCGCCATGGCCCTCGCCGAAAACCGCTACCGCTACGATTCCGACGAAGCCCTCGCCCATCGCTTGGGCTTTACGCCGACTCGCTTCGCCGACGCTTTAGGCGCGCTTCAAAAAGAAGGCGTGGCCATTCCCCTGATCGAAGGCGTCACCGTACACAAGGACACGGTGGACGGCGCATTTTTAAGCGTGCAAAATATTCTCGCCCGCTACCACGAGGATTTTCCCTTGGAAACGGGCATGCCCAAGCAATCCCTGCGCCATCAATTAGCACAGGTGGAACACTTGGACGACGATCGCCTTACCGACGGCTTCATTCAACTTTTCTTCGCCATGCGTAAATTAGTAGACCACGGTCTGCGCGTGGAAGAAACGGGCTTTACCGCCACCTTGACGCCGGAGCAGGAAAAACAATGGGATGCGGCGGAAAAAATCGCTTTAAACGCCGGCTTTGAATTTGCAAACGATGACGATTTCAAACGCGTAGGCAAAAAATACGATCAGATCCTGAAATTTATGACCGAATCGGGCACTCTGGTGACCCTGGCCAACGGCCGCATTCACAAAGATTACTTCGACAAGGCCGTGGCCCTTGCTATGGATATGATCGAAAAAGACGGCGCATTAAAACTCGCCGATTTTAGAAATGCCATCGACACGTCGAGAAAATACGCCGTGGATATTCTGGATAAAATGGACGAAATGGGCTACACCCTCTTTAAAGACGGAGTTCGAGTGAAGGCGTAAACCTTTTACTTGACAAGTACCCCCTCATTTTTATAATGAAAGTAAGATAACTGTTCTTTTATCGGAGGTGCTTTATGGAAATGTGCGCTACAGCTCCTATCGTCGGCTTTCTTGCCCTTATCGTCTTTGCCATTTTGGCTGTCCTCATTCTTCGGAAACTATTCTCTAAAAAATAAAAATGAAAAAATCAAGACGCCCCCGGAGGGCGTTTTTTGTTGCCGTCAACACCTTCGTTTTATAAAAGTTTCCACAAAAAAAGAACCTGACCATAAGATCAGGTTCTTCATTTTTATTTTCTGCCTTCTTTTCGAACTTTCAGTTTCAAAAGGGCAATAGCTTTTCTCGCGTCCATAAGGTCTACATTGTTTTCACCGACGACTTCCG
Organism: Aedoeadaptatus coxii; assembly: GCF_001553115.1. GTDB lineage: Bacteria > Bacillota > Clostridia > Tissierellales > Peptoniphilaceae > Aedoeadaptatus > Aedoeadaptatus coxii. The sequence goes on along the minus strand of NZ_KQ960171.1, from coordinate 50,213 downwards.
TCTCGATGCCCTGTTCCGATTTATTAATATCGACGAGGGTTGTCATGTATTTATTCTTTACGACGAAGGAAGCTTGTTTTCCTTGGAACGTAACGCCGACAGTGGGGATGCCACGTTTGCCGAGTTCTTCCCAGGTGTTGGCAAAGTCGACGTGGGAGTTGCCCCAGCCGTCTGCCGAAAGGATCACGCCGTCGGTGCGCATGCCTTCAATCCAGGATGCGGCGCGGGTGCCTACAAAGTATTTGTCCGAATTATCTTGGGGTGTGCCGACGAGGACGACACCTTGAAAATCGATGTCCGTGTCTTCACCTAAGAGTTCCACAATGGGATCTCTGAAATGGTGTAAGCTGGTTTCTTTTGTCGATGGACCGATGCCCATAATTTACCCCCAATCTTTGGTTTATAGGGCGTTTTCGTCGAATTTACGGATAAGCGGCATACCCATGGTACGAAGTGCCGTATCCGTAGCGTGGTTTACTTCCAGACCTGCCTTGGGAGCCGATGCCATGACAGTGTTGGAGCAGTCGGTGCAGTGGCCGATAAGAACAGATTCGCAACCTTGTTTTTTGAATGCGAGAACGTGTTCAGCTTGGCCGGGGCAGTTTCCGGGATCTTTACATTTGTAAGTGCCGTTCTTTTGTTCGACGGCATTTTTACATACGCGGTAATCGATAGGTTCTTGACCTAAGGATTGAGCGATTTCATAAAGTCTTTCCTTAGCCGGACCGCAAGCACATTGGATAATGCCCATGGGGCCTTTTGCAGCTTGGAAAGGTTCAGTAGCGGTTACGCCGCCGTATAATTTGTAAATCGAGCTGCCTTCTTTGTTGCGGCGACCGGTGTAGGGTCCGCCGATTAAGATTTCGCCAACGGGTTCGTCGAGACCGCCGAAGTCTTCGATAAGGTCGTCGATCATCATGCCGTAGGGAATGTGAATAACTTCTTTTTGTCCCTTTTCGGTGAATTTCTTAAATTTACCTGCGACGGTAACGTATTTATCGATACAGGGTTTTAAATCCTTAACGGCATGGTGGATGCAGCAAAGGGTTTCGATATTAAATACGACACAGTTTGCTTCAGCAGGAAGCGCGCCCGGGGGAAGCAGTTTGTTGACGGTGTCGCGAACGAGTGCACGTTCTTCACCAACGGGATAAATGTTTCTCAAGGGAAGGATGCGAATATCTTTGATTCCTTTTTCCTTTAAAATGCCGTTGATGTGTTTGATTTCGTCTTTATGTTTAAGCTTAATGCCGATAATACCTTTGGTAGCACCGGTGGATTTCATAGCGATTTGCATACCGCTAATGAGCGCATCGGTTTCTTCCATGATTTGGGTCATGTTGTGATCGAGGATGGGCTCGCATTCTGCGGCGTTACAAAGGATATATCCATCATTGCCTTCGAGCTTGGTGTTCATTTTGACATAAGCGGGGAAGCCTGCGCCGCCCATGCCGAGGATGCCTGCCTTGCGGACGGTTTCAGCATCATCTTTGCCCGGCTCGAGTTTTACGTAATCGTCGTTAACGCTGGGATTGCCTTCCGCTTCGACGATGATGTAATCTTCTTGAACGTCGGTTACAGTACCGGAAACGGAGGTGTGCAAGGGCACACTCAATTTTTCAGGTTCGTAATCGGCAATAACTTGACCGCGTTTAACTTTGTCACCTTTTTTAACACATGTTACCGGCGGTGCGCCGACACCTTGCTTTAGAAAAAACTTGAACTGTCTTCCCATATCTACACTCCTTCATAGATCTTGTATCCCCCGAAACCACAAAAATCTCGGAGAAAATCGTTTTCTGTTGGATTATGGCTATTCAACCTCATTTGAATTATAGCAATCCCCTTTATTTCAGTCAAGGACGCCAAAATTCCCATTTCATAAACTTTTAGTACAATTTCAAGGCTTCCATGCGTTTTCCTACAATGTATTATTTATAAAATAAGTCTATTGTGTTTTTCTATAATTCATAAAAAAATAAACCCATCTTTCGATGAGTTTATTCGTCGTCTAAAGAGAGCATAGGTTTGATCTTGCTGTCGTCAATTTTCTTCATAAAGAAAATGGCGATGATCATGGCCACCAATTCCGCTATGGGATAGGCGAACCACACATAGGCGAGGACGCCGGTTTTTGAAAAGAGGTAGGCCAGAGGGATGATTAAAATCAGTTGACGCACTAAATTGACGATCATACTGAGGGTTCCGTTGCCGAAGGATTGGAAAATCCCGGAGCTGATAACGCTCACTGCCGCGAAAATAAAGGAAATAGACGTGATTCTAAAGGCCGTAACGCCGATGGCTAAAAGTTCCGGCGAGGGATCGAAGAAGCCCATAATTTGCGCCGGGAAGAGTTGGAAAAGTAAAAAGCCTCCCGTCATAAAAATCAGAGCCGCTTTATAGGCGAGCTTAATGACCTCGTAAATTCTGTCGCGATGCCCCGCCCCGTAATTAAAGGCGATAATGGGCACGAGTCCGTTGTTCATACCGAAGATGGGCATAAACACGAAGCTGTTGACCTTGAAGTAAATCCCCAAGGCCACCACGGCGGTGGCGCCGAAGACGGCGAGGATGGCGTTAATGGCAAAGACGGACACGGAGTTGACAGATATCATAATGGCCGAGGGAATTCCGACGGCGAGAATGCCTTTAATGATCTCTCCGTTCACATGGAAATGATCTTGCAGAAGATTCAGCTCTTTGTTCTTCGCAAAATTTAAATAAAGGCCGAAGATAAACGCTAATATTTGGCTCGTTACCGTGGCCACCGCCGCCCCTGCTACGCCCATTTCCGGGAAAAAGCCGATGCCGAAAATAAAGAAGGGATCCAGCACGATGTTCAGCCCCGCGCCGAAAAGTTGCGTATACATACTGTAGACGGCGCGACCGGTGGATTGCAGCAGCCGTTCCATACAAATCTGGCCGCACAGTCCGATGCTGAAAATAAAGCAGATGTTTAAGTAGCGCACGCCGTCTGCAATAATGCCGGGATCGCTCGTCTGCATGGCGATAAGTTTCGGCGCCGACAGCGTACCGAAAACGGCAAATAAAATGCCGACGATCATATTGAGCAGGAGACCGTGTTGGGCACAAAGATTAGCGGCACGATGGTTTTTTTCGCCCAAGTGACGACTTAAAAGAGCATTCATCCCCACCCCGATGCCGATAGAAAACGCATTAATGAGCATTTGCATGGGAAATGCCACGCTCACCGCCGCCAGGGCGCTTTCGCCCACGCGGGAAACCCAAATGCTGTCGACGATATTATAGAGGGCCTGCACGAGCATAGATAAAGCGATGGGGAGCGAAATGCTCGTCAAAAGCTTGGGAATCGGCTCGTAGCCCATTCTATTTTCTTTCATTGGTCACCTCCTGTAAATTTTTGACAAATGAAAAAGGGCACACGCGGCCCTTTTTCTATCTAATCTATGTTATCACTTTTTTATCCTTCGGTCAAATTATTCCACACTCTTCAACGCTTCCACCATGTCGATTTTTTGCAATCTTCCGTGGAACCAAACCATGAGCAACGTGGAAATGACCACGGTAATCACGGCGGGAAGAAGATAATTCATGATTCCGAGAGAGGGATCCAACATGGCGAAATCGGGAACGACGACGCGAATCACCAGGCCATGGAGCCCTTTCCCTACAAAGAAGCCGAGGATAATCCCCACGACGGTAAGGGCGGCCGTCTCTCTGTAAATATAACGGGTCACCTCTTTCGGGTAAAAGCCCAAGACACGGATGGTGGAAATTTCCCGTCGCCTTTCTTCTATATTAATCGTCGTCAACGTGGAGAGCACGACGACGGCGAGAGTGGACGATGCCGCCAATATCACCATGACGATAAAATTAATATGCGATGCCACGTGATCGACCCGCTCCGTCATCGTGTTGGTGTCGATCAGGGCGACGACGGAATCGAAATCTTTGTAGCGGGAGACATCTTTGCCGCCGGTGGCCAGGTAGTCCATATTATCTTCGTACTTTTTGTGGAAGATCTCTTCGTAATCTTTCTTATCCATGTAAAGATAATGGCCTGCATAACCTTCGGCGATGCTCGCCACGGGAATCTTGTATTCTCTGTCGTCTTCATCGTTTACGACGAGGCTATCGCCGGGCTTAATGCCTTTGATTTCGGCGAGCTTTTCCGTAATGACGGCGCCCTTTGTAAGGTCGATAGGTTTGCCGCTCTTGCGATCCCTTAAATTGACGACTTTCCTGAGGGCTGCGCTTTCCTTCGGCACGATCATCATCACACGTTGATCCAGCCCTTTATCGAAAGCCACGTGGAGCGTTTCCATATGACCGGCCACGGCGGTGCGAATATTTTTGTCGTTTTTCAGGGTTTTTAAATATTCTTCGTGATCTTTCCGGTCGATGGCAGGCTCGAAGCGCACCATGTAATCGTAGCGATCGATTTCTTTAAATTGCTTGTTGACCAGCCCGTCGACGGAGGTGCGAATGCCGAATCCCAAAACCAAGAGCGCCACACACCCCATGACGCCGACGACGGTCATGGCCATGCGCTTTTTGTCTCGGAAGAGATTGCGCGCCGTCACTTTTTGGAAGAAACTCAGCCGCTTCCACAGAGGCGTGATCCGCTCCAACAAAATCCGCGTGCCCTTGGCGGGAGGCTTGGGCAAAAGGAGTGTCGCCGTTTTTTGGCGCAGACTTTTCCGCACGCTGATCCAGGCGATGAAGCCTGTCGCCAACATGCCGAGGACCACGGAAAATAAAATGTGCCAGGGGTACCACGCCATGGCGAGGCCCGAAATGGCGGCGCCGCTTAAATAGGCTTCGGCGATGACGCCGCTCAATATAAAGTTCCCCAGTATGCCGCCGGGGATGCCGCCCAATAGCGCGGCCAGAGTGCCGAACATAACATATTTCCACGCGATGGCGCCGTCGGAATAGCCCAAGGCTTTGTACGTGCCGATGAGGATACGTTCTTCATCCACCATGCGGTTCATGACCGTAGATGCCAACAGAAGGGCGATGGCAAAGAGGAACACGGGAAATACCATGGACAGCTGATCGATTCGGTAGCCGTAATCGATAAACGTATAGGTAATGTCTTCCTGATCGATGGGAGTCAGTTCGTAAACGGGCTTTTCAATAATGGTGAGAATATCCTTTGCTCTCGCCACGTCTTCTTCCCCGTCTTTTAAATCCTTTAAGGCGTCGGGTTTTTCCGCGGCGTATTCGGCGCGGGCTTCATCTAAATTCGCTCGGCCTTCGTAAAGTTCCGCCGCCGCGCGATCCAGCTTGGCTTCCCCTTCCGCTCGTTTGCCGTCCAGGGTGTCCTTTCCCTTTCGGTACTCCCTTTCCCCTTCGGTTAATTTAACTTTTGCCGCCGCAATCTCGGCGCTGCCCGCTGCGAGCTCGCGCTTTTTGTTTTTGAGATCCGCTTCCGCCAATGCCAAATCCCGCTTACTCGCGTCCAGTTTTTGAAGGGCCTCTTCACCCTTCGCCTTGACCGCGAGGGCCTTTTTCTTTTGCTCCGCCACTTCCTTTTCCCGAGCGGCCAGTTCCGCCTTGGCGCGGGCGAGTTTTTCCTCTTCCCGTGCTGCCCCGTTTTGTTGTTCCCGCTCCTTTTGATCCAAGGCTTTTTTACGGGCCTCTTTGGCGGCATTTTGCACAGCGATCATGGACGCCAGTTCTCGTCTGCGCTTATTGTCGGCGAGGAGGGTGCTTTGTTTTTTGGCGAGGGCTTCTTTCGCCCTGTCCCCTTCATTTTTCAGGCGATCCGCTTCCTTTTTCGCCTTCAGGTAGCTCGGCGAGCTTAGGGTATTTTCCAACTCGGCCTTTTCCTTTTCTAAAGCCGAGCGTTCACTCCCCTCCCCTAAAGAGGCGAGACGATCGTCTATGGATTTTATTTTTTCGCGAATCGATTCTTCGTCATCGCCTGTCTTTTTCACATTTGCCAAGGCGTCGTCGTAGCGATCCCTTATGGTCGCCACCTCTTTTTGTTCATCCACGGCGCTCTTTCGCAGAGCGGCCTTGCGATTGTCGATGGCGGAAAGTTCGCTTTTAGCATCGGCAATTTCCCGATCCGAATAAGGAAGCTCGGGAATGTTTCGAAGGGCGGGAGCTTCTCCCCGTTCCAAACGAGCCTTCGCCTCTCCGATAGCCTTCTCCTCGTCGAGAATCTTTTTCATGGCCTCGTCCGCCGTTTGAATACCGGCGAGGGCTTCGTCTTTTCCCGCCATGCCGTCGATAATGCCGGCGGCAATGGCATTTTCTCCGTCGAGCAACGCCTTTTCACCGGCGCTTAAACGATTTTCCTGAAACAAAATACTGTTTCGCGCCATGTCCAGCTTCCGCTTGGATTCGCTAAGGGTCGCCTCTCCCCGGGCCATGCCTTTCTTAAAATCGGCCTTACCCTTTAAAAACTCGCGTTCGCCGCGAGCCCAGTTCGCTTCCCCGTCTAAAATGGCATTCCAGCCGTCGTCCAGTTTGCGGTAGCCGTCGCGAATGTCCTCTTCGCCGTCGCGAATGTCGCCGCGAATATCGGTGATTCGCTTTTCCAGTCGCTCTTCCGGGCGATCGCTGAAAATAGCCTTAAAGCCCTCTTTGTGTCGCTCATTTAATCGGGCATAGTCGTCGCTGTAAACGGGCAGGCCCTTTAAATCCTCAAACTGGAACTGAGCCTGTGTAATCGTAGGATCGCGAAAAGCCAAAGGCAATACAAATCCGAAGCCGTCGATGGTGTCGCCTCTCGGTGTCGTACCTTTTTGCTCGTCGTCTAAAAATAAAATACTTCTTGCAAAACCCGTTACCCGATAAGAGTAGCGATTGAACACGGGTTTGGCATCCTTATCGAAGGGATTTTCTTCCCGCTCAAAGTCGATGGTGTCGCCGATGGCATACTTGCCCTTCATTCGGCAATCCAATAAAATTTCATCCACCGCTTTCGGCCCACGACCCTCGGTAATATCAGGAAAACTCATGTGTTTCGGCATAGAGGAAATATAAATCGTCTCGTGATGCCGGCTCGTTAAATAGGCGGTATGGAAATATTCCTTTGCCGCCACCCCGTCTAAAGCGTTAAGCCGCTCCAAATCCTCATCTTCCAAACCTTCCGCCACATCAAGCTTTAGATCGTAATGATTTGCCTCCGCCAGGGTCTTTTGAATGGTGCGGCGCATAATGGGCCCCGTCACCGTCAGCCCCACGAGGACAAACACGCCGATGGCGATCAGCGCCAAAAGCGAGGCGAAGCGCATTTTGTGCCCCGTCATTTCCCGTATAAAATCTTTTTGTCTCGGCGTCATATTACCACTCGATTTCATCTATGGTCTTGGGATGTTCGTTGACGTAAATATCCCGCACCTTGGCGTCGTTAATTTCGATGACCCGATCCGCCGCTTCGGCAATGGCGCGATTGTGGGTAATGACGATCAGCGTCTGATCGTGCTTTCGCGCGCTCGTTTCCAACAGCTTGAGCACGCGCTTGCCGGTTTTAAAATCCAAGGCGCCGGTGGGCTCGTCGCAAAGCAAAAGCTTGGGATTCTTCCCGAGGGCGCGGGCGATGGCCACCCGTTGTTGCTCGCCTCCCGAAAGTTGAGAGGGAAAGTGATTCTTCCGCTCGCCGAGGCCCACCTGATCCAAAACCTCCTCCGCATCCATGGCGTCGTCCACGATGGCATTGGCGAGCTCCACATTTTCCAGCGCCGTTAAATTGGGAATCAAATTATAAAATTGAAACACAAAGCCCACATCGTTGCGGCGATAGGTGGTAAGTTCCTTCTCCGTCATGGCGGCGATATCCTTTCCGTCTACCATCACCTTTCCGGAATCATTCGTGTCCATACCACCTAAAATATTTAAAATCGTCGACTTCCCCGCGCCGGAAGGGCCTACAATGGCGACAAATTCTCCCTCTTCAATGGTAAAAGAGATCCGATCATTGGCCACGGTTTTCGCCGCGCCGCTGCCGTAGGTCTTTGTCGATTCGATAAATTCTACAAAAGCCAAAACATTCCCCTCATTTCCTTCATTCTGTTAAGTCCGTACCCTATTTCCCAGGGAATCATATAACTTAAAAACAGTCTATCACCGCGGAAGATACTTGTCTATTTTTGACTTTTATTTTTCTTGTTTAACGCCTCTAAGTTCAGTACAATCAAGGAAGGAGGCACTATGAAGAAAAAATTTACCATTACAGAAGAAGATTACTTTCACTACCAATGGCATATGTTTAAGGCAAACCCAACGGCGAAACGCACCATGTACATTCAAATGGCCATGCCCATTGTCGTGTTTATCGCCATCGCCATTTTTTATTACGCTACGGGAAAAGAACTGAAGGGATTACTGCCCCTCGGACTCGTCCTCGTCCTTTGGCCCTTTTTGTATCAGTTTTTCTTTAATCGCAGCATGAAGAAAAAACTAAAACAGCTTATTAAAAAAATGAAAAAAGATCTGCCTATCGGCGATCACCACGCCACCATCGACGAAAAAGGCGTCCAAGACGGCGATGTGGAATTTGCCTACGACGACATTCGCTATGTTATGGAAGGCGACGGCGGATTTTATTACATCTTTTACAAAGACGCCCCCTCCGCCTACCTCTTGCCGAAAGACATGGCAGCGGACAATGTAAAGAGCAAAATACAATAAAAAAATAGAAAAAGCAGGCTGACCCTAAGGGCAACCTGCTTTTTTAGTTCAATGCTTTTGAATTCCGAAAGAACGCATGTCGATGATCTCATCTGCCGTACGATTTAAAAATTCCGTATCATGGGAAACGACGATTAAAATTCTTCCATCCTTTGCCAACGACCGCGTTAGTCCCGAAATACTTACCATGTTTTCGTAATCCATTCCACTTGTCGGCTCGTCAAGGCCGATAATTTCCCTATCACTTAATAAAACCGAAGCGATGGCGACCCTTTGCTTTTCGCCGCCGGACAAACTCATGGGATGGCGCTCTTTCTTATCCAAAAGGTTTAAGCGATCCAATATTTGTTCGCGCTTTTCCTCGTCAATCGTCTTTTGCCCGAGCACGACTTCCCCCGCCACAGTATCGCTGAAAAGTTGATGGTTCACATCCTGCATAACCAATGCGGATTGTGCCAGTCGTTTACGCTTTGGCATCTTTACACCTTTAAACTCGATATCATCTTTCGCGCTCTTTTCGATGCCGAGAAGGCTTCTGAGGAATGTGGACTTTCCACAGCCATTGGTGCCGACGATGCCGTAAACTTTTCCTTTTTCGAGGCCAATACCTTCTACGGAAAATCCTTTGACCGATCCCTCAAAAAAGTGCTGTAAACAGTGAATGTTGAGATCGGATCCGTTATGATTCCCTGATTTTTCCTTTAATTCTACAGAGCGTGTCGAACGTAACCCTTGGGTATACAACGCTTTTTCGGAAAGATCCAAAAACGCACTTTTGTTAAAAGTTGTTTTCAGCTTTCCATTCTCCATAAGATATACTCTGTCCACGAGATCCATAAGGTAATAAAGCCGATGTTCGGCAATCACTAATGTAATGCCTTCTCGTTTTAGCACATAAAGCATATCGTGTAAGATTCGGGTCGTCTTTTCATCTAAATTTGACGACGGTTCGTCGAGCAGGATAATGGGCGCACCACTTATATAAGCCGCGGCGATGCTCAACACTTGTTTTTCACCGCCGGATAATTTAAAAATATCACGATCCATTAAATGCCGAATATGGAAAAGAGCGAGCATTTTCTCCAATCGCTCCTTCATTTTTTCGCGACTAAGGCCTATGTTCTCCAAATAAAATACCAGTTCCAAAGTCGTATCCACATTGAAAAAATGGGTCTTTGGATTTTGAAACACGCTGGCTATCATTTGGGACAGATCGGCCATGCTCATTTTTTCGACTGCTCGACCGTCGATCAGTATCTCCCCTTCGAGAGATGCCCCGTCGTAAGAAGAGGCGATGCCGTTAATGGCGCGTAAAATGGAAGATTTACCGGATCCGCTCTTCCCCGTGAGCAAGACGCATTCGCCGTTTGCTACAGAAAATGTAATGTCGTGTAAGCTTTTTTCGGCCTCGCCGTACGTTAGGGATAAATGTTTTATCTCGAGCATAACCAGCCTCCCAATACAAAACCGAATACGCCGAGAAAATACACGAGGTCGACGACGCCCCGTTTCACTTCCCGAAAGCGTGTTTTCTCTCCCTCAATGCCGATTCCCCGCGTTTCCGCCGCCATGGCAATATCGTCGGCAATAGTCGACGATAAAATGAGCAACGGAACACTTACATATTCCCCGTAGCGCAAAGGATTTTTCAACGTTATCCCTCGTATTTTCATCGCCTGCTTAATGTGGTGATGTTCTTCCTTAAAGGAGGGGAAAAAGCGAAACATGACGGCGAAGGGGATGGTAATGGCCCTGGGTACATGAACGGTATCCATGGAGGTTATAATATCGCCTACATCGGATGTTTGAATCAGGTATTTCCCCGCCATAAAGGGCAGGTAAAACATTTTAACCACGACTAAAAGGGCGACAAACATTTTTAAAAATCCGGGAAGGGCCATGGCGCCTTCAAAATTCGGCAGGAAATAAAGAAGAGCGAAAACCAAAAAGCTTTGCACTGCTTCTTTTTTTAATCCTCTCAACCAAAAAAACAAACTGATCCACACCATAACTCCCCACGCAAACAGTCCGATGGGGTGTAATACGGTAAAGCTTACGAGCATGGTAACGATGAATTTCGTAATGGGGTTTGGATTAAATGAAACACTTACCGTTCCATTCATTATGCAATGCCCGCCTTAATGAAGTGTTTTTTAAGCATGGCGCGGCCGATCCACGCGCCGACGATGCCGCCGATAAAAGCTCCTGCATAGACTATGGCCATATGGGGGTAGGTGATAAGTTTTTCAAGGGCTTGAGTATAATCCGATCCCATCATGGCACACATTTCCAAGTATTTTTCCTTTGCCAGAAGCATTTGCATAAGGGATCCGCAAATCCACATGTTAAAAATACCAAAGGCGATGGCGTTATATTTAAAGGAACGATAATTTCCGCCTCGGCGAATAAATTCGGCAATCAACATGATCACCAATGCGTGGACAGGCACCACGTAAGTATGCCCCATGGCAAACATTCCGAGGGGCGTCAACATTCCGAAGATAAAAAGCGCCCAAGGTTTTTGTTCTTTCGCCATAAACAACATGACGATGACGCCGCTGACGATGCCGAGAATGGTCGGGTAGATTAAAAATAAAATAGGGATCATGCCCATCATGCCGACGCCGAACATTACAATAAAATAGATAACGGCAAAGATCCCGATGGTAACGAGATCTTTGATCTTTAATTTTTCATTCTTCATACTTCCTCCTAATATACAAAGGCTTCCGCCATTTCAGATTTTTCTATAAGGTTTCGATAGGTCGGCGAGGTTTTCAGCAGTTCGTCATGTTTGCCTTCCCCTTCGACTTTTCCCTTGTTTAATACGACGATTTTATCCGCTTTTTCCACGCTCTTTAAGCGGTGGGAAATAATGACCACGGTTTTGTTTTGAATCAAGTGGTTCAGGGATTGTTGAATGGCCCGTTCGTTTTCTACATCCAAGCTGGATGCGATTTCGTCGAGAATTAAAATAGGCGCATCTTTTAAGAAGGCGCGGGCAATGGAAAGCCGTTGCCGTTGACCGCCGGAAAGTTCCTGTCCGTTTTCTCCGATGGCCGTATCAAACCCTTCGGGCATGTCGTCGATGAAATCCATGCAATTGGCCATGCGCGCAGCTTCTTTTACTTCCTCATCGGTGGCATCCAAACGCCCGATGCGGATGTTTTCCATGACGCTCGTATTAAACAGCATCACGTCTTGGAAGACGATGGATGTCTTTTTAAAGAGGGAGTCGGTGGAAACATTTTGAATGTCGTAGTCGTCGATGCGTATGGCGCCGGAATCGTAATCGTAAAGGCGGCTCATAAGTTTTAAAAGGGTGCTCTTGCCGCAGCCGCTGGGGCCGACGAGGGCGGTAACGTCCCCTTGGCGAGCGGTGAAGTTCACGCCGTCCAGCACGTTATTGTCCCCGTAGCCGAAGTGAACATCTTCTACATCAATGCTTACGCGTCGAAGATCCACGTCTTTTCCCTTTTGAAGGGGCGCATCTTGAATAGAGGCTATATTTTCGACGCGAGGGGTAATGTAGCGAATTTCCAAAGCCGTTTCGCTGGAAAGATCAATTAAATCTTTAAGCTTCATGGCGGCGAGGACGTAGCCTACGACATAAAGTAAGCTCACTTCTCCTTTGGCGAGGAGCCCGACGCCGACGTAAAGGACGATCCCGAGACTGATAAAGGAAAATAAATTCGACAGGGCCATAACGACTATAGTTAAGCCTTCGGTCTTCATCTGGATCTTTTCGCTTTCGTCCATTTTTTCGTCAAGGTCTTTTTGAACCTCATCCGTTAAATGGTAGCTCCGGATTTCCTGATGGAGTTCAATGGCCTCTTGAAAATCTTCCGCATTGGCCCGCAGCTGATCGAAGAATTTTTTATTACTCTTAATGCCCTCTCCTTTAAACGCGACGAGGATTAAAAGGCGCAGCGTCATGGGAAGGATGACCGCAAGGCCCAGCTTAACATTTCCCGCCAACAGCATGATGCCGAGAATGGGGATAAAGAGGTAGAGCCCGTAAATTTTCGGAATGGCGTGGCTCATGGCGTGTTCGAGAGTATCTACGTCGGACATAATGGATTGTGCCAAGTCGCTTAAATTGCGTTTTGAGAAAAAGGCCAGGGGCAATTTCGCCAAAGTCTTCCCTAAATTTTCACGCAAGTTCGCCGATTCTTTGTAGGTGGCGTTATACATGCGCTCGTATTCGACGAGAAGGGCAATAAATAAGATCACGCAAATGCCGAGAGATAGTGCGAAATAAAGTGTTTGCGAATGGAATGTGCCTTCTAAAATCTGCTGACCCAGCAACATAAGAATCATGACGGGAAACATGGCGATGACGTTGACGATAAAGCTCGCCCACACGGCACGCACCAATCCCTGTGCACCTTCTTCGGTTACATGGAATTTCTTTTTAAAGTGCTCTTTCATCGTTGATCCTCCAATCATTGGCCATGTTATAGCGCAAAAGTTCCCGCTTGTAGTAGCTGTCTTTTGCCATCAGCACGTCGTGGCTTCCCCGCTCGACAACTTTCCCCTTTTCCATGACGAGGATTTCATCTACGTTTCGCACGCTCGTCAAGCGGTGGGCGATCATAATGACGGTCTTGCCTTCCATGAGCTTTTTAAAGGATGCCTGCAATTTGTATTCATTGTCGGCGTCGATGGCGGCGCTTGCTTCGTCCATTACCACGATTTTTGCATCTTTCAACATGGCGCGGGCAATAGCGATTCGTTGTTTTTCTCCACCGGAAAGGTACACGCCTTTGGCGCCGATTAAAGTGTGTATGCCGTTGGGAAGGTTTTCGATAATGTCCATGGAGGCGGCGTCTTTCAGCGCCTTCAATACCTCTTCTTCCGTGGCGCCTTTTTTGGCGACGGCGATATTGTCGAAGATAGAGCCGTTAAAGAGTTTCGGATCTTGGAAAATAAAGGCGATGTTTTCCGCCACGGCTTTTTCCGAATAATCGGATAAAGGCGTTCCGCCGATTAAAATGTCGCCGCCGTCGATTTTATAAAATCCGGAAAGCAATTTGGCGAGGGTGGATTTCCCCGATCCCGACGCGCCGATAAGGGCATAGGTTTTGCCCCCGTCCAAGTTCAGATTGAAATCCTTAAAGACGCTCTTGTCCCCGTAGCCGAAGTCCACATGGGAAAAGGCGATGTCCTCCCCGTCGAATGTTTCCTTCGTTCCGAAGGCGATTTTATCTTTCAGCATGTCGTCGTACATTTTTTCTAAATTGGAAAGTGCGTAGTTGGCGTTAAAAATATACATGCTTGAATACATGATCCGCATGAGGGATGAAAAGGTGACCCCCGAAATAAAGAGGAGCATGATCAGTTCCACGTAGAAAGAACGCATATCGCCTACCCGGTGTAAGTATAATGACAGGGGAACCATGACGATGGCGATGACGCCAATTAAGAGCCATTGAATCGCCGTGTAAGGCAATTTGCAGGATTTGGAATAGGCGTAGGCGTATTTTGCGTAATCGTGAATGGCGTCGTGCAGTGCTTTAAAAGATTGGACGTCGGCGCCGAAAATTTTGACAACTTGAATGCCTCGAATGTATTCCACCGTTTCGGCACTCATACGCTTTAAGGCGTCTTGGTAAATTTGCATAAATTTCGTTTCCCCGCCCATCATGGATTTAAAGAGCAAACCGCCGATAACGATGAGAACGACGAGGACGATGCCCAAACGAATGCTCACGTAAAAACCTAAGATCACACTTAGAATGGGCACGACGAAAGCTTGCCCTAAATCGGGAATCATGTGCGCCACCGATTGGTGGGTTAACCCGGCGTTGTCGTCGATGGTTTTGCGAACGACGCCGCTTGGATTGAGATCGAAAAAGCGGAAACTGGCATTTGTTACGCCGTCGATGCCTTTTTTGCGAAGATTGGTTTCCACATGAAATCCTAATTTATGGGATGCAAGGCCCGATGCAAAATAAAGCAAGCTGCCTACCGTCAAGGTTATCATGGTGCGAATAGAGAGCGCCATGGCATGGGCGACATTGCCTTCTTGAATCAACGCCACCATGACGCAGTAGACGAAATAATAGCCTGCCACGAGACCTACGGCGCTTGCAACGGATAAAAGCAGAGATAAGTAACCATAGCCCTTCGCCTCGGGTACATATGCGAATATTTTTTTATAAATGGCCATAAGACCTCCTTTCTCATGATAATAATTATCACGACATCTTGTAAAAAAACTTAAACCGATTTAGACTGTCGATTTAAGTATGTTTTGGGCAGCAGCGAGAAGAAGTTGGCGATGCTTTTTAAAATTTTCCCGCGCATCTAACAGTTCGCTGCCGAGGATCACCGTGTTGATGAAATCCGTGAGCAAATCGAGCATGTCCTCATTCATCTGCACGCCCCCTTCGATAAATAAAAATGTGTTTAATTCTTCCAGGGTTTGCTCCTTTAATTTTAAAAACAGCTTTTCCAATTTTTCATTGCGACGTTTGGCGAGTAAAAACTGCACGTACACCGGCATATAGGGGTTGTCGTCGAGCATTTTGTCCACGATGCTCTCCGCCACAAATTTCGGATCGATCGGGCCGTCATAGGTTGCCATGGCGCCCTTGATGATGTCGTTCCGGTAGCGAATGCCCTCCACCATTAAATCGTAGAGAATGTCGTCGACGCTTTTGTAGTAATGGTATAGGCCGCCTTTGGAAAGCCCCGTCGCCTCTACAACATCTTCCATGGTGACGTGGCTATAGCCTTTTTCCGTTATGAGTTTTGCCGCCGCAGCTAAGATTTCTCTCTTTCGCGCCTCCGGACTTAAACGCTTTTTGACCATAACCTCTCCTCCCTTTTTCTGTTGCCGACGGTTCCGTCGGTAACAATAATGTACAACGATTTTCATTTTTCGTCAATCCTTTTCCACTGTTTTTCGCCCACAAAAAAAGCAGCTCCTTCGAGCCGCTTTCTTTTTCCTTATTTCAATGCGTTTAAAATCGCTTCTTGTGCCGCTTTCGATGTGGCGGTGGCGCCGCTTACGGTGTCCGCCATTCCCTTTACTTCTTTGGCGTTTTTGCCTACGAATTTATCCAGCATCTTGGCGTCGATGTATGCGTTGTGGCGTTTGGCGCTTTCACCGTCCGGCTTCGTGTTGTCTTTTATGGCGGTAATCTTTCCGTCTTTTACCGTCACATCGGCGATGAAATCATAACCGAAGCTTCCCACCGGTGCTTTGCCCGTGTAGCTTCCGTCTTTTTTACCTTCCCCTTCTTTAATGCCTTCTTTAGCGGTGTAGGTAAATTCCAATGTGCCGTAGCCATAGGTTTCCACTTCGATCTTGTAGCTTACACCTTTCATAAAGACGGGTGCTTTCTTGCGGCCGAAGGTAACGGCTTCGCTAATGCTGCCGTCTTTTAAGAACATGGGGTTCTTTTGGTAATCCCCTTTGGTTCCGTGGTGGCCCACAGGTTCGATGTCCATGGCTTTATCTTTGATCGGTTCGTTACCCTTTAAGGGCGTTACGACAATTTCTTCGATATTTTGTTGGAAGTTGGCGTAATCATTGTCGGAAATAGTGAGTTTGCCGTCTTTATAAGCTAATTTCGCGCCCTTTTCGATGACGAAGAAGGGATATTTCCGCGGACTTCCGTGTCCGCTTTCGAAATCCGGGGAGCGATATTTTCCGCTTTCATCCACAATGTTCACCATGTATTTTCCGGCTTTCAAATCGCCTGCGATCGTAAGATCGAAGCCGTCTT
Source organism: Aedoeadaptatus coxii (assembly GCF_001553115.1). GTDB lineage: Bacteria > Bacillota > Clostridia > Tissierellales > Peptoniphilaceae > Aedoeadaptatus > Aedoeadaptatus coxii. Next base: position 33,849 of record NZ_KQ960171.1, on the reverse strand, counting down.
TTGCCGCTTTCCATTGAATCTTGGAGCTGTCAATGACATTTTCGCCATTGTAAATGCCGGCGTTGACGCTGACTAATTTTACCTTAAAATCTTTCGGCAAATTATTTTTAAAGTGAACGGTAACCCCTTGTTTCGTGACCATGGGTTTTTCCGCTACGAGGGTTTCTTTTTCGCTGAGGAATTTCTTCCCTTCTTTTTTATCGAATGCGTTTAAAATCGCTTGTTTGAAAGCCTTACCCGTTTCCGTGGCGCCGGTTAAAGCGTCTACTTCCCCGTGGTTCACTTTAAGCGCTTCGACACCTGCGCGATCCAAGCCTTTTACTTTATCGTAGAATTTTTGCTCTTTTAATTGATTGAAGAAAGGCGCGTTCTTCTTTTCGAAGAAATCTTTCTTCATGCCGGGAGCCAGACCTTTTTCGATGGTTTCGTTGTCTTCCACCGATTGAATCTTTCCGTCTTTACCGACCGTCACTTTCACGCGCACATTGTAAAAGGGCGGGTGAACAAACGGTGCGATGGCGGGATATTGTTGTTGATCTACATTGGCATCGCCGAAGAGCACGCCCTCTTGCACTTGAGGCGCTTCTTCTTTTCCGAAAGCTTGGAAGACGATTTGAGCAAATTCCGCGCGGGTAATGCCGTCTTTCGGGCGAAGGCTGCCGTTGTCTCCGTTGACGATTTTTTGATCCACTAAAAAGTTGACGCCCTTAGCTGCCCAAGGCGCTACATCTTTTCCGTCTTTAAAAGCGTCGAGATGTTGCTTCGCCTCTTTTTCGCCGAGAACGCGGGCGAGAATGGTAAAGGCTTCTTCGCGGGTAATCTTGGCATTAGGCGCCATTTCACTGGCAGAGCGTCCGGAAATAAAGCCGGCCTTTACAGCTTTTGCAATGTCGTCGTAAAACCAGTCCTGTACTTTTACGTCTTTAAATGCACTGATGTCGGCTTTTTCGCTGGTACCTTTGACGCGATTCATAATCGCCGCCATTTGACCACGCGTAAGGGACGCGTTGGGGGCAATATGTACTTCATCCATTCCCTTCAAATAATTTTTATCCAAGCAAAAACGAATAGGGCGATAAGACCAGTGATTTTCCTTGGGCATATCCTCAAAGCCTTGAGCGTGAACGCCGCCGTTTAAGGCGAAGCCGATGGCAAATGCCGCGGCAACTGCCGGTAAGTATTTTAGTTTCTTGTTCATGAAAGACCTCCTTAATAATATTAATTCTCATTATATCGGTCTTTTCCATTTTTGACAACTCTTATCAATTTTATTTTCCCAATAAAAAACGCCGGTTTCCCGGCGAGTTCTTAATCTTCGAGAACGTAGACCACTACGTTTCGTCTGCCAAAGCGTCTGGCTTGGCTATTGGAGTTGTAAAATAAATCGATGCGATTACCCTTAATGGCGCCGCCCGTATCTTCCGCTACGGCGAATCCGTAAGTGGGGAATCCGTCGGCGCTTTCGATGTAAAGTTTCGTGCCTAAGGGAATAACGCGAGGATCTACGGCTACGGCGCCAACTCTCGCCCGCGTTCCGGACGCTGTCCATTTGCCGGCGCTGGGATCGTAAGCCGTGGCGCGCATAACGATTTTCTTCTTATACTTTTTGCCTTGAATGATGTTTTCAGCTTTCTTTGTGCCTACTTCCACAATTTTATTGCGGCTTTCCGCCAACACGCGGGAGCCGATGACGATGCTGCCGCGCTCTTCGCCGTTGACCGTGGTAACGAGGCGGGTTTCTTCCACCAAGCCCTTGGCGCCTTCTTGCACAACTTTTTCCACGCCTTCGTAAAGATCGGGATTTTCTCGCACGACGGTTTCAAAGTCCATGGGTTTTTGGCGAACCACCGTCTCTTCTTTTTCCCGATTAATGCGGAGGATTTCGCCTTTTCCGATGCGGCCGTTTAAAGGCGGCGTCACGGAATCATTTTTGCCCAGCGTAATCTTCAGCTCTTTTAAAATATCCTCTACGCGATCGCTTTTGACGGAACGCACATACTCGTTTTCTCCGTCTTTTACGCGAACCGTCATGCCTTTTTCGATGCGAACCTTGCCGTCTTCGGGGATGGCTTCCGTTGCACTGGGGAAGGGAACGAAGCCTTCGGGAATGTCGATTCCCTTTTCCATAATCACTTCGCCTACCGTTTGGCCGTCGGATTCCACGGTCACGGGGGCTTTTCCCGCTGTTTCAATGAAAAACGTCTTCGCTTCTGCGGAAGAGGGGATTAAAAGGCTGAGTGCCAATGCCGAAAGGGCCAAGGTCTTTTTCATCTATGTCAAACTCCTTTGAGATTCATTGCGATTAAAAGTTACAAAATGTAACCTTTCTTACATTTACTTGGCTATTGTACCAATGGTCTGTTTCAGTCGCAATAAATCCGACGAGTTTGTCATTAATTTGTAATTGTTTTACGTAACAGTTTCCCCACGTCGCGCATGATTTTCGCCGTCATGCCCCAGACGATCTGTTCCTTTTCCTTCGCTTCTTTGTAAAAGAAAATGCGATCTTTAATGTTTCGAAAGGGCGCCACCGTGGTTTGGGGAATTAAATCGTATGGAAAGCCGTCGTCCCTATCTTTTTTAAATTCGATAATGTGTTCCTCCGGCTCCGTATTGAGAAATACCGAAAGGGGCACGGTAAACACATAGGCCACTTCTCCCGGCTCCGGAGAAATATCCTCCACGGCAATGCCTTCAAGGGTGCCGATAAAGACGTGCACCGCCCGATTGTTTCGCGCCACGAGGTAATTTCCTTCGCCGAGAATGTTTAAATGCGCAGGATCGATGCGCAGCTCCTCGATGGTTTCGCGAAAAGCCGCCTCTCTCGGCGTCTCCCCTTCTTCGATGCGGCCGCCGGGAAGGGAAACCTCCCCCGTGTGGCTGGAAAGATGAAGGGATCGCTTTTCAAAGAGCACGTGGGTTTCCCCGTCTACGTCGATTAGCGGACACAACACCGAAAAGCGATGCTCCAAACCGAGAGGTTCCGGCACGTGATGATCCAGTAAGTTTTTAATTTTTTCCCTATTCAATGGCCAACCTCTTTCCCCTAAACAATAAATAGAGCACGCGCTCCACCATCGATTCCACCGGCGGGCGCACGTCTCCCCTTTTCTCCATGGCATCCAGCAAGCCGTCGAGAGTGTATATCTTATCCCGATCCATATGGAGTTGATCGGCGCGGGCTTCTACGAGCCCTAAGAGCAACTCTTTGTAGCTGTATTCTTCGCCGAGATGTAAAGCGTCGGCGAGTTTCGGCCATAGATTGTCGTGGATGCCCCGCTCCGGCGATCCCTTTTCTTCCACTAAATAGCGGAAATCTTCCGTGGCGGCGAAAAATAAATCGTCGAGCCGCTTTAACGCTTCCCTTTCGCTAAAGGGATAGAAAATGTAATCCATGCCGTCGTAGCCCCCTAAAATACGGCGGCCGTGACGGTAGCCGATGTGCATTCTGCGGGAAGCGAGATCGGGATCGAAGTGCATGGTTTCCGCAATAGGTTGGGTCGGCCCGATGACGATGCTGTTTTCGGGAAACACCTCGCCTTTCGGGGGATTGGTCCTCAAAATAATGGGGTCGAGATCCCTCGCCAACACCATTTCGTAGGGAAGATTGTTTCCGATGCCTCCGTCGGCGTAAAACTTCCCGTCGATTTTAACCGGCGCAAAGACGGGATAACAACAGCTCGCCAAAATATAATTTCCGAGACGCCCCTTGGGAATATCTTCCAGGTACAAAAATTTCGTCTTCGCCTCGCTGACGCTGTAGACGACGAGTCCGTAATCTATGGAACTTTTCCGAATAGCCTCTTCGTCGATGTGGCGGTGGATCAGTTCCTTTAAGGGCTCCAGATCCACTCGCCGCATAGCCCGCGCCGTCTTGGCAAGGCTTACGGGATCGATCCCCTTTTTGATTTCTACGAGAGCAGAGGACAGCTCGCCGCCGTTGTCGAAGGAAATCTTCGACCAAATCCTCGCCAGTTCGTCGGTATTTCCCTGCACAATAAAGGCGCCATTTAAGGCGCCGATGGACGTGCCGACGACGAGGCGAATATCGGGCTTCATTTCCTGAACCGCCATATAAGCGCCTAGCTGATAGCTCCCCTTGGCGCCGCCGCCTTCTAAAACTAAACCGTATGCCATTTATTTCTCCAGTTCCGCCGTGCAATGGGGGCAACGTGTGGCTTGAATGTTCATTTCCTCAAAGCAATAAGGGCATTTTTTCGTCGTGGGCGCCGCCGCTTCTTCGTGAACGAAACGACTCTTCAACTTGCCGATTTGCTTTATCGCCATAAAGATGACGAAGGCGATAATGAGAAAGTCGATAACGTTTTGAATAAAATTACCGTAGGCCAAAATAGGCGCGCCACTTTCCGCCGCTTCCACGGGATTACTGTAGGTCTTGCCGTCCAGTGCCAAGTACATTTTCGTAAGATCGATGCCGCCAAGGATGAGGCCGATCAAGGGCATTACTATATCATTCACGAGAGAGGTTACGATTTTTCCGAAGGCACCGCCGACGATAACCCCGACGGCCATGTCCAAGACATTGCCCCTTGCGATAAAATCTTTAAATTCGCTCAGTGTTTTTTTCATTTTATTCCTTTCCGTGTACTCACGATTTTCTCGTGCTATACTAAAGCTAAGGAGGTGCATCTTGAGAAAATCTTGGGATAGTTACTTTATGGAAATTACAGAAATCGTCGCCAGTCGTTCCACTTGCGATCGCGCCCTCGTAGGCTGCGTCCTCGTCAATCGAGATCACCGCATCGTCTCCACGGGCTACAACGGCTCCGTCGCCGGCAATCCCCATTGCGACGATGTAGGCCACACTATGCGCGACGGCCACTGCATCGCCACCATTCACGCGGAGATGAACGCCATTTTATATTGCGCCAAAGAAGGCATTTCCACAAAGGGTACTATTTGCTATGTTACCCATTTCCCCTGCTTAAACTGCACAAAAGCACTTATTCAGGCGGGAATTAGCGAAATCGTCTACAAGAATGATTATCGAGTGGACGATTACGCCGTGAGCCTTTTTGAAAAAAATAATATACCCATTCGCAAATTCGATTAGAATTCAGCTTCTTTCGCCAGGGTATCCGCCCGCTCGTTGCCTTCCACACCGGTGTGGGCCTCTACTTTTACGAAGTGAACCTTTAATCGATCCTTTATGGAATCATAGAACGCTTTATAGTCTATGGTTCCTTTTTTATTGCACTTCCATTCTCCCTTCGCCCAGTGTTCGATGCCGGCGTAATCGTAATGGAGAATGAGGGCGTCGTGTCCCGTTTCAATGGCCCGCTCCATGGCGACACGGGCGCCTAAAATTTCCCCCGCCACGTTGCGCATACTCGCCATATCTCCCTGAAAACGGCAGCTATCTTCCCAGATCACCTCGTCCTCATCGTAAAGGGCAACGCCGTAGCTGTAGCTCTTGTCCTCGTCGCGATAGGAGCCGTCTACATAGGCGATAAGGCCTTCGGGAGTTTCCTCTTCTTTGGATGCTCCCATAAAGGCTTCCGCATCTTCTCTTCGCTTAAAGGATTTATAAATGGCGCCTTTAAATCCGTGAACTTGGGATTTGCAACTTTCCCAATCCGTATAAATGCCGGGCGTTTTGCCTGCCCGTACGGCGTAAAATTTACTCATCGTCTCTCCCATTGATGGCGCACTTCTTCGAGGGAACGTGTGCGCTCCAGGGCGATCTTCCGCAAATCCTCGTATTCCGGACTCGCCTTTTCAGCCCCGTTCCACGTGGCGATTTTCGTGCGAATGTCGCCCCATTCCGTCTCCGTCTCTTCCACTCTTCGCGGCAATTCGATTTTTTCCAGGGGAATCTTTTTAATGCCTAAAGTCGTCGTATGGGTAAAGAGCACGTCGCAAACATCGCGGCTCTTTTCCCCGTCGGTTAAAACGTCCAGACGGTACCCCGGGCGATTCTTTTTCATGTAAATAGGCGTGTAGCTTACATCCCGCGCCCCGGCGTCAAAAAGCCGTTCCATGCAGAAGCCGAGTGCTTCCCCGGTCATGTCGTCTAAATTGCAGCTGTACCACACCGGGTTCGTGGCCTCTTCCGTTTCCAGGAAGAAAATACGAAGCACATTGGGCACCACACCGTTTCGCGTTCCCGCGCCGTAAGCCACTTTCAGCACCCGGCCTTCGGGGCGAGGTTTGTAGCACGCGCCGATGCCCTTTAAAATAGCGGCGCCCGTAGGCGTGGTGAGTTCCACTTTGGCATCGGGACCCCCTAAGGGAGCATCGAGAGACGCTAAAAGATAGGCAGTGGCCGGTGCGGGCACGGGATATTCTCCGTGGGCGCAATGCACCGTGCCGCCGCCGGGATTGACGGCGCCGACATAAATCGCATCCACGTCGGCGAGTACCGTAAAATAAGCCGCTCCTAATACGTCGACGACGGAATCCAACTCCCCTACTTCGTGGAAGTGAACGGTGTCGGGGTCTTTTCCGTGAACCTTGGCTTCCGCTTCGGCGAGGGGACGGTAAATGGATTTCGCAAGGGCTTTTACCTCGTCGGAGAAATCGCAGGAGTCGATAAGAGCGTGAACTGCCTTTAAATCTCGGTGATGATGGGCATGATCGTGGGAGTGTTCATGATCGTGGGAGTGTTCATGATCGTGGGAATGTTCATGATCGTGGGCATGTGAATGACTGTGGTCGTGAGAATGTGAGTGATGATGCTCGTGGACGCCATCGGTTTCTGAGAGTTTTTCCTCTTCGCCGATTAAATTAAAATAGGTGGCGGAAATACCCGCCTTGTCCCGCTTTTCCACGATGACGTCATGGGGATGAATCCCCAGAGGGTGCAAGCCCTTTAAAAAGGGCTCGATTTTGTAGCCGCCGTCCAACATGGCGCCGATAAACATATTGCCGCTAATGCCGCTGAAAGGATCGATAAATAACGCTCTCATTTTACCTCCAAGCTTTCATCCTGAGATCCCGATCGAAAACCTAAAACATCCAAAGTGGTGTAAAGAATGCCCAGTTCCTTAAAATAATCACTCACCGTTTCCCGATGAAGGGACATAAATTTCGTGAAGTCCTCTACGGGCAATTCGATGCGCGCCAAATTGCCGTGAAGGCGCATGCGGCACACTAAATAGCCTAATTCGTGAAGGAAAATTTCCCCCTTTTCCACAATGTTCAGATTCTCGTGCGTCAGGGGCGTGCCGTAGGGAATGCGCGTCGCCAAACAGGAATTGGACGGCTTGTTCCACGTGGGCAAATCGTAGCGGGATTTGGAAATCTTCCGCACATCCTCTTTGCCGAGCCCCGCTTCCCTAATGGGGCTTACAATATTCAGCTCCCCTAAAGCCTTGAGCCCCGGGCGATACTCGCCGAGATCGTCGCAGTTGGTGCCGTCCATGACGGTGGAAAATCCGGCTTCCTTTGCGTGCTCGCGAATCGTTTGAAAAGCTGCGCGCTTGCAATAATAACAGCGATCCTTCGTATTTTCGGCGATGCGCGGATCGCTGTCCAGGCCGACCGAAACTACTTTTACCTTCCAGCCCAGCATTTCCGCCATAACGTAGGCATCGAACTTTTCCCGTTTCGGGTGGAGATCATTTTCCACATAAATCCCCAAAACATTGTCCGCGCCTAAAATTTCCGAGGCGGCAGCCATTAAAAAAGAAGAATCCACGCCGCCGGAATAGGCGATGGCGACGGAACCGTAGGGCTCGATGATGGCTCTCAGTTTTTCAAACATTTCCGTTTCAGACATAGTAACTCCTTATATAAAAAATGACCCTTTCGGGCCATTTTCCTTTTCGATTACTCAGCTAAATAAGCTTGTACTGCCGTAATAATAGCAAGTTGGTAAACTTCTTCACGGTTGCAACCGCGGGAAAGGTCGTTCACCGGCATATTGAGGCCTTGAAGAACGGGGCCGATAGCTTCGAAACCGCCGAGACGTTGGGCGATTTTGTAGCCGATATTGCCCGCTTCCAAACTCGGGAAAATAAAGGAGTTGGCTTGGCCTGCAACGTCGGAACCCGGCGCTTTTTTCTTGCCGACTTCGGGAACGAAAGCGGCGTCGAATTGTAATTCACCGTCGATTTTAATTTCCGGATGTTCGTCCTTCACGATTTGAGTAGCGTCGGCTACCATGGTAACCGTGTCGCTCTTAGCGGAACCCTTAGTGGAGAAAGAAAGCATGGCGATCTTGGGATCGACGCCGAATTGCTTAGCCGATACGTGGGTAGCGACGGCAACTTCCGCCATGGTTTGCGTATCCATGGAAGTGTTGATAGCGCAGTCTGCCATAAAGTAGCGTTCGTCTTCGCGGATTAAAATAAACAGACCGGATACACGGCTAATGCCCGGTTTCGTCTTAATGATTTGAAGAGCGGGAAGAACGGTTTCGCCCGTGGTGTGTTCCGCGCCGGAAACCATACCGTCGGCATAACCGGCATAGACCATCATAGTGCCTAAATAGTTGGGGTCTTTAAGTTTTTCAACGGCGCCGGCTTCGTCGATTTTGCCCTTGCGGCGTTCGACAAATTTTTGAACGAGTTCATCTTCGTGTTCGCAATTGCCCGGTTCTACGATGTCTAAACCTTGAAGTTCCAAACCTTCTTTTTTTGCCACTTCTTCAACGGCAGCCTTTTCGCCGATGACGATAGGCTTAATCAAACCGTCTTTAGCGTGTTTTACCGCTGCCCAAAGAACGCGTGGGTCGCTGCCTTCGGGGAAGACGATTCTCATTTGATTGCCTTTAAGGCGTTCACTCATTTCTTGAATAAAATCCATATTGATTTCCTTTCTCCTCATTGTACAATTTTAAAATCCATTCCATGAAGTAACATCCACAGTTACTCTAAATATACCACATCAACAAGATCGTGACAAAATCGGTAAAATCTTGTCAAAAAGAAAAGGGCATAAAAAAATCTGCCTCCATGGGCAGATTCCTTTGGTCGGAGTGAAAGGATTTGAACCTTCGACCTCATGCTCCCGAAGCATGCGCGCTACCAAACTGCGCTACACCCCGCTATGAAATTGTATAAAGTGGTCGGGGTGAAAGGATTTGAACCTTCGACCCCATGGTCCCAAACCATGTGCGCTACCAAACTGCGCCACACCCCGTAGCAACTTACCCTATCATTATACAGGTGCTGAACCCAATTTACAAGTCCTTTCTTTCTACCCCGGCTCGGCACCCCGACATTAAAAAGGGCTCCGGACTATTCGTTGGGAGTAACCTCTCAATAGCTGTTTTTGTCCAAAAGATAGCACCTGTTTTCCCTAAAGCCTAAAATTAAAGCACTACAAAATAATACAGGAGGTCAAGCAAGTGCAAGGTAATCTTACCCTATTCCTATTAGAAAAACAAAAGGGAGCCTGGCCTTCACTAGACTCCCCACTCGTTGACCTAATACCTTTTTGTTGATGTATTTTTTCCTTTTCCGTAGCCCGACCATCACGAGGGCCTGAAAGAAACGCTCCTTCATAAAGCCCGCGACGCTCCCTTTGCCCCCCCGATTGAATCAATCGGGGGCTTTAGTTTGTCTAAGATTCAATTTCCCGATTTAAAAGGCCTTGATCAATGTAGGACCTAATTTGGAAAGAAACAGTGAGCAAAAAACGCGTTTGGCTGTTGCCCAAATCCACCTGACAAAGCTCGGTAATGCGATGAAGGCGATAGCTGACCGTGTTTCGATGGAGGTAAAGCCGCTTGGCTGTTTTTTGGACAGATGCTTCCGACTCTAAGTAAACCTCAAGGGTGCGGTAAAGCTGGCTTTGGTTATTTTTATCGTAGCTAAGGAGAATTTCCAGACTGGGATGAAGGTAATTTTCCCAAGAAAAATCCTTCTCACTTCGTCGTTGAAATTCTTGTAACAGGGCCAGAAAAAAGACTTGCTCGTAGGAGTTGACCGGCTCGGGGGTTGGCGTTTCTAAAGCCATTTGCCCTTGCCGAAAATAGTCGGATACTCGGTTTAAATCCTCAAACCCATGGCTGAGGCCGACAAACAACTGTTGTTCCGATGCCAGATCCTCCAATTTTTTCAATGTTTGAGGAAAGGAAGGTTTTTCTTTGGCATAGGAAAGAAAGAGAACGGCTTGGTCTTGAATTTGGGCCAAGGGAGCGGAAGGAAAGTACCGCCGAATCTTTGCCATAGGCGGCGCGATTTTCTCTTCTTTCCCACGCGCCTTTAAAACGGCTATTCGGTGGATCTCTCCCTTTGCAAGTAATTCGTTTGAATGGGCCAGATCTTCAGGATTCGCCCCCACTAAGAGACGATAAAATGCCTGATCCACCGGTCGCCCCTCCGGCGATGTGGCGCGAAGGAGTCGAGGCAGGATTTCTTCTAAAAGCCGGCTGATCTTCGGTAGATTTTCATAATGCACCGCGGAAAGCGGGGAAGATTCTTCGATAAGGATGATGGCGCCCCAATACCGGCCATTAAAAAAAATCTTGCTGTAAATCTTCGGACTGGGCGTATGCTGACAAATCTCTCCAATGTACGCTTCTCTGCTTCGCTGTCCCAGCCGGAAAGGAGGCGAGGCCTCGCTTGCCTTAATCAAGGGATACAAGCAGTAGCCTCGCTGAATGATTCGAGCCCAAAGGGCCTCCTTAACCGGCGGGCAATTGGAGCTTGCGACGACGCGATAATCGGCATCGATAAGAATCAAGGGATTATCTAAGCGCAGGGCAAGGGCATTGATAAAGCTTTCAAAGTCCTTCGCCTGATGCGCCAGATCTTTAAATTCTTGATAAAGATCGGGCACTTCCCTTTCTCGAAGGGCCTGTAAGGTCAAATTATACACAGAAAAAAGCCGGTCCTCGGGAAACCTGGCAAAGCAATGCCGCTCTCCCTTGATGTCAGCCCCACCAAAAAGAAAGCCCTGAAGAGGCGGATCCTCTCCAAAATCATAGGCAAAGTAAAGAATGTCTTCCTCGCAAATGTCTTCACTGCCATCCAACAGACGTACCTCGCGAATGGCGGGAGCCTTTTGAGTGGACAGGTCTTGGACAGCAACGTGTTTTTTTAAAATTTCAATAAGCTCGCTAAAGTACATAAGAAGCCCCTCCAATAACAGCGTTCTTTTATTTTGGTGCATTTTGCACAAATGGTCAAGCTTTTTTTGTCCGTCACGTCCATTGTTGCCCTTCCTGTCACCACCGTATACTAATGGCACGGAGGTATTGTTACAAATAAGACGAATAAAAGGAGGATCATTATGGATCAAGTTGAAAAGCTACTTGCAATCGAGGAAATCAAGCAATGTAAAGCAAGGTACTGGCGAGCTGTCGATACCAAAAATTTCGAGCTTCTGAGAACCGTACTGGCAGATGATATTGTATTTGACCTTTCCGACTCTACCCGAGACCCGATTAAGGGCCAACACCCGGACATTCCGGCAAAGCTGGAGCCCTCGAGATCCTGTGAGCAAATTATTCAAAACTCTAAAAAGCTTATGGGCCCGGCAACGCAGAGCGCCCATATGGGACATATTCCTGAAATTGAACTTACATCAGAAACGACGGCAAAAGCCTATTTCCCCTTTGAGGATAAAGTCATTGCCCACGGCTTTGCCGCCTTCACAGGCTACGGCTATTACACCGACACATTCGAAAAAATTGATGGCTGCTGGAAGGTCAAAACCAGCAAGATTCACCGTTTCCGCGTCATTTTTGACGATATAAACGACTAGGAGGTCACCATGTATACCCATTTGTTTTCAAGAGGAAAAATCGGAAGATTGGAGATAAGAAATCGCGTCGTCATGCCCGGTATGCTGACGCTTTTGGCCGATTCCTACGGCCGAGTCGACGAAGCCCTGGTGAAATATTACGAGGAGAGAGCGAAGGGCGGCATCGGTCTGATTATCGCGGAATATGCCAACATCGACTTTGAAACCGGTCGAGCTGCACCGAGCCAATTGACTATGCTGGATGTAAATTCCGCCCTGTCCATTCAAAAAATCGCCAGAGTCGTTCATCGCCACGGCGCCAAATTTTTTGCCCAGCTCGCCCATGCCGGACAGGGAGCCAATCCCCTCTTATTGGAAGGTAAAGACCCCATTGGCCCTTCGGAATCGACCACCCCTGACGGCCGTCGTGTGCGGGCCATGACCGTCGAGGAAATACAAGCACTCATCGATCGATTTGTTCAAGGGGCTGTTTATGCACAAATCGGAGAAGCGGACGGGGTCGAGATTCACGCCGCCCACATCTACCTTTTATCTACATTCTTAAGTCCTCACTTAAATCGCCGCGAGGATGCCTACGGCGGAAGCCACGAAAATCGTGCCCGTGTCATTTGCGAAATCATCCGCGGAATTAAAGAAAAATGCGGGAAGAATTTTCCCGTCAGTGTCCGCATCAACGGCTCGGATTTTGTCGAGGGAGGCACCACCTTGGAGGATGCCGTCATCACGGCGAAGCTCCTCGAAGCGGCCGGAGCCGACGCTTTAAACATTTCCAACTCGACCTTCGGCGCCGAAAAGCCCGTCATCGAACCGGTTTTTTACGGCCAAGGCTGGAAAAAACATTTGGCAAAAACCATTAAAGCCGCTGTTCAGATTCCCGTTATTGCCGTAAACACCATTAAAACGCCGGACTTCGCGGAATCCCTCCTCGAAGAGGGCGTCAGTGACTTTGTCGGCCTGGCAAGACAGTCTCTGGCAGATCCTTATTGGTGTAAAAAAGCCATGGCAGGGGAAGAGGAGCTCATCCATCACTGCATTTCCTGCTTGTATTGCGCCGACTGTGAAAGCAAGCTTAAAGCCGTCTCCTGCGCCGTCAATCCGAAAACCGGCAGAGAATCTGAGCTTGAGCCTTTAAAAATCGACGGCCAAGGACGACAAGTAGTCGTTGTCGGCGGTGGCGTCGCCGGCATGGAAGCCGCCTCTGTTTTAGGTCAACGGGGCTTTAAGGTCACTTTGTTTGAACAAAAGGACCATTTAGGTGGTGATACCTTCTTAGCGGGACAACCACCCATGAAGGATTGGACCCATCAATTGCCCGAGGTTCTGAAAAGAGAATGTGACAAATACGGTGTCACGATCCATTTAAATCATGCGCCGACTGTCGACGAAATTAAGTCTTTAAATCCCTATGCCGTCTTCGTCGCAACCGGTGCGGATCCGGTTATTCCTAAAAAAATTCCGGGCATCGAATCCGATCATATTTACACCGTAGGCCAAATTTTAGATCAAGAGGTTACACTTTCCGGAAAGAAAATCGTCGTGATCGGCGGCGGCTTATCGGGGCTGGATGTGGCTTCTTTCCTGGCAGAGGACAATGAAGTCCAGGTTGTGGAAATGCAAAAAGCCATTGGCATCGGCGTCCTTCCCACCTACATTAAGCCGGAGCTGGACCACTTAAAGGAAAAAAATGTGATCCTTAACACGTCCTCCGCACTTCAATCGATTCAAGAAAAATCAGTCACCATCGAAGATTTACAAACAGGAAAAGTCTTTGATTTAGAAGCCGATGCCGTCATCCTTTCCTTAGGTGTCCGCCCCAATGATGAGAAAATCCAAAGGATTCAAGACAGCTTCGAAAACGTTCGTGTCATCGGCAGTGCCGTAGCAACCACCGGCCGCATCGGTCAAGCCATGCGTGACGGCTTCGATGCCGCCTACGCCCTGGATTAGAAAGGAAACAGCCATGGAAAAGAATATGCCGCAAAAAATTCATTATGCCTGGATTATTTTAATTGCCTGTTGTCTGATGAGTATTGCAGGGATCAGTATTTTCGGAAGCTGTATGGGAATTTTTATGACACCGGTAGCTGAAAGTCTCGGCGTGGCAAAAAGCTCCTTTACCCTTGCCACGGCCACCCTTTCCGGATTAGTCACCGGTCTTTTAAGCCCCTTAGCCGTCAAGCTCATCCAAAGAAAAAAAGTCAACCTTCTGGCAGGGGGAAGCTTTACCCTCATGGCCCTCTCCCTGGTTCTTATGTCCCGCGCCACGGGGCTCACAACCATGGCCCTGGCCTTTGTGATGGCCGGAATAGGAGCCAGTGTCGTTTTTTACGTCTTAACCCCTATCTTAATTGGCAATTGGTTTAAAGAAAAAATGGCCTTCGCCTTGGGGATTGCCCTCGGTTTTTCCGGAATCGGCGGCATGATTCTAAGCCCCTTGGGTGCAGCCTGCATCGCTAAATTCGGGTGGAGAAGCGCCTACCTCTTTTATGCCCTTTTAGTATTTGTCCTCGGCGTCTTGCCCGCTTTATTCCTCATTAAAAAAAGCCCGAAAGAGATGAACCTTCATCCTTACGGCTACAAAGAGGAAAAGGAAGCAGCCGATGCCCCATCTGTAAAAAATCAAGAGCTGACTGGTATGACCAAGTCCCAAGCACTCCACTCCGCAAGCTTTTACTATGTCCTGTTGGCAGCAGCCCTTATGATGATTTTAACTTGCTTTACCTATCATATGCCATCCTACGCACCGTCGGTGGGATTAAGCCCTGTCTTTGGTGCCTCGATGATCTCCTATGTCATGTTGACCAATACACTAAGTAAATTTGTGTTAGGCGGTGCCTGCGATCGCTTCGGAATCGCCAAAATCACATGCCTCGTTTTGACTCTCGTCGGCGTCGGCTTTATTCTCCTATACCTTGCCGGCGCGAATCCCTTGCTCAATGGTCTGGGCGCCATTCTTTTCGGTTTCATCGTTCCGACGACCAGTATGTTTCTTCCGTTAATTGTTCGAGGTGTTTTCGGCAACAGAAATTACGGCGAAATTTATTCCTATGTCGTCCTTGTTACCACGGTGGCCTCGTCCTTGGGCGTCACCCTAATTGAGGTTTTACGCAGCCTCACCGGAGGCTATGGCAAGCCCTTCCTAATGGCCGTTGTGCTGGTCCTCGTAACCATTGCGTTAATCGGCTTGGCCTTTTCGAAAGCAAGAGCACAGGAAAAATAATCCTTCATACCGCTAAAAATTTCCTTTTCCGTTCGACACTTTAATTGACCTTAGCCGAAAACCCCAACATCCAAATCGGATGGAGGGGTTTTTTCATACTCAAAAGCCTCTAGGCTAATAAATAAGACTCTAAAATAGCCATTGAGGATGCACACCTCAATGGCTATTAAAACTCTTTTATTACCGAAAAGCACGGCTTTCCAGCGTCTATAGGCTTTTGCCCAGCTTGTCCGCCGTCTTCATGGCGGCGACCACATCCTCGGCAGTCACCTCAAAGGGCATGTTGACCATGGTGTCGCCTTCGGCACACGCCAGCTCGGCCGCTTCAAGAAGCTTTTCGTCACTTACATTGCCCATGCCCATGTCTTCAAACGTCGTCGGCAGACCCAAGGCCTTGCAGAATTCCATGATCTCATAAATATCCTCGAGGTCGTCATTTTCCAGCACCATTTGGCAAAGAACGCCAAATGCCACCTTTTCACCGTGCAACAGATCATGGGTTTCTTCGATCACCGTAAGGCCGTTATGAATAGCATGGGCTGCCGCCAAGCCGCTTGATTCAAAGCCTACACCGGATAAATAGGTATTCGCTTCAATAATATTTTCAAGGGCTTTTGTCACAACCTTATTTTCCACTGCCACTTTTGCCTTCAAGCCGTCTTCTAAAAGCGTGTCCAGGCACAGGGTGGCAAGGGCGATGGAGGCCTTTGTGGAATGGCCGCCTGCCATGGTCACGGCATCGGATTTTTCACAGGCCATGGCTTCATAGTAGGTGGCAAGGGCATCGCCGATACCGGCAACGAGAAGCTTCACCGGTGCATTGGCAATAACATCCGTGTCCATAATGACCATATCCGGATTTTTATTAAGGGGCAGATAATAATCGAATTCGTGATCTTCCGTATAAACCACCGATAATCTTGAGCAAGGTGCGTCGGAGGATGCTGCCGTGGGCACGATGACCATGGGAATCTTGCTGTAAAAAGCAATGGCCTTGGTCGTATCCAGCGTCTTTCCGCCGCCGATGCCGAAAATGACATCCGCATCGCCTAATTGCTCTTGGTGCCTTTTAATTTCAACATCGGAGCATTCTCCGCCGAAAAGAACGATGGTGCAGGCCATATCATTGTCCTTAAATGACTTCTCGATATCCGCTTTATACTTACGGTTGGCAGAATTTCCCGTGATGATGTAGGCATTTTTTGCTCCGATTCCCTTGCAATAGTCGGCCAATCTCTTAATAGCGCCCTTTTCTTGTATATAAGAACCCGGCGAACAGATGACTTTGCTCATTGACACTCCTCTTTTCCATATTCTTTTGCCGGAAACTTTGACTAATTTCAAACGTACTTCATCATGATAACACCTCTGCCCCACTTATTCAATTCACATCCGTTGACTCTTATCAGACACATTCTTCGCACAAAAAAAGACAGCCAAGCTGCAATTAACAGCCTTGCTGTCTTTATTCTGGCGAACCCGATTGGATTCGAACCAACGATCTTTGCCTTCGGAGGGCAACGTTCTATCCAGCTGAACTACGGGTTCATACCGATCTATTTTAGCAATAGTCCCTCGGAGTGTCAAGCTGCGCTCTCCATGGTGCGGAAGATATCCGCCATAAGGTCTTTATATTTTAGTATGGGGTTCGGGTGTTTAATGTCTTCTTTTACGAAGACGTCGGCGCGGCCGATTTCTTTTCCCTTTAACACGTAGCGCACACGGCCCACCGGTTCTTTTTTGGAATGGGGCGCGGTAATATCGTAGAAATCGACATAGCGCTTAATATCATCGCCATCACGCTTCAAATAAAGCAAATCTTTCCCGGCGTAAACCGGCGATTGATTGGGGGAGGCGTCTTTTAATTTCAATGTGCCCACTTCTTCATCTTTTTTGCAAAGGTAGACGGAGCGGTATTCCAGGGCACGCTTTGAAAGTTTTAAGGCGGCAGCGTAGCGATCCATGTCGTTTTCCGCCCCCATGTAGACGCCGATAAAGCGCGTATAGCGGGTGTGGCCTTGGCCTGCTTGCGCCCCCGTCGCAATAAAGCAGCGGCCTGCGATGCCGGTGTAGCCCGTTTTTAGCCCGTCGATAGGTGCCAAAATTCCCAGTAACGGATTGGTGCTATAGGCTAAGTATTGTCTTTGAGGCTCGTCGATTTTTTCTCTCGACGTTACTTTTAAAATGTAGGGGAAGTCTTTTAAGAGTTTTCTCGAAAGTTCGAACATTTCCCGCGCCGTGGCCTGATTGTAGTCATTTTTTCCGTAATCGGTTAAGCCGTGGCAGTTGGTGAAGTGGGCATGGGTCAACCCCAGTTCTTTCGCCTTTTCGTTCATTCGCGCTACAAATGCCTCTTGGCTTCCCGCAATGTGTATGGCGAGGGAAATCATGGCGTCGTTTCCCGACACGATCATGCCGGCGTGAATGAGTTCTTCCACGGTGTACACTTCGCCCTCTTTTGTTTTGTAAGTACTTCCGTTCATGGAAGCGGCTTCGTGGCCAATGGTGACCTGGTCTTTCATGCTGATTTCGCCTTTGTCCACGGCGTCGAGAATACAGTACATGGCCATGAGTTTCGACGTGGACGCCAGTCCCACCACTTCATCGGCATTATGCTCGGCGTAAATTTTTCCCGTTTCGTAATCGCCGAGAACGTAGCTTTTTAAAAGGGCGGCTTCCGGCTTTGCCATGGCCTCGTCGAAGGCTTTTTTCTCCGTGGCAGTCATGGGCAATACGCCTTTTGCCGTATGAATTTTTTCTTTTTGGTCTCTCGGCTCTTCCACTTTTGGCGGCGGAGCATTTTCTCCCTCGCCGTTTGGAGCCGGCGGCGCCGCCCCCATAAGGAGGAGCGACGCCATCAATAGGGCAATACTTCGTTTTAGTAACTTCATCCAAACTCCTATTTCAGCTTGTCTTTTAAAATAATATCTACGATGCGCTCGGCGGCTTTGCCGTCGCCGTAAGGATTGACGGCTTGAGCCATGGACTCGTAAGCATTTTGATCGTCGAGCAGGGTTTTAAGGGCGCTGTAAAGTTTTTCTTCGTCGGTGCCTACGAGCTTTGCGGTTTTCGCTTCTACCCCTTCCCAGCGTTCCGTTTCTTCCCGCGCCACGAGAACGGGCACGCCGAAATGAGGCGCTTCTTCTTGAATGCCGCCGCTGTCGGTGACGACGATGTTGCTTCTCGCCATGAGATTGGAGAAGGGAAGATAATCCATGGGCTCGATGCGATGTACGTTTTTCGCGCCGCCGAAAGCTTCTTCGGCGATGGCGCGCACTTTCGGATTAAGGTGCATGGGGAAAACCACTTCCACGTCGTCGTATGCGTCGGCGATGCGGCGCACGGCGCGAAACACGCGCTCCATAGGCTCCCCTAAGTTTTCTCTTCGGTGGCAGGTCAGGAGGATTACCCGTTTGTTATCGAAGTCGATGGCGTTTAACGAAGGCTCGTCGAAGACGAAATCTTTCCGCTCCGTGTAGGCCAATGCGTCGATGACGGTGTTTCCCGTAATGTAAATTTTCTCGTCGTCATAGCCTTCTTTTAAGAGGTTTTGCCGATTGGATTCCGTCGGCGCAAAATGGTATTCGGCGAGGACGCCGGTCAGTTTGCGATTGGCCTCTTCGGGATAGGGGGAGTAAAGATTATGGCTTCTGAGCCCGGCTTCCACGTGGCCGATGGGAATCCGATGATAAAAAGCGGAAAGGGCGGCGGCGAACACCGTCGAGGTATCCCCTTGCACCAATAAAAGATCGGGCTTCAGCTCGTTCAATACATCTTCCAGGCCGCGAAGGCTTCTCACGGCGATGTCCGTCAAGCTTTGACCGGGGGTAAAGATATCCAAATCCACATCCGGTTTTATGTCGAAAATAGCGAGGACCTGATCCAGCATTTCCCGGTGTTGACCGGTGACGGCGACGTAGCTTTCGATTTCTTTTCGCTTTTTCAGTTCCAAGACGATAGGCGCCATTTTAATGGCTTCGGGCCGTGTGCCGAATACGGAAAGTACTTTCAATTTTCTTCCTCTCTCTCATTTAAAAATCCAAGCATTAAGGCGAGAATGCCGACGGCGGCTAAAATAATCAAGGCGGCGATTAAGCCGTTTTTTTCGTGCATGGTGCTTACGATGTTACCGATGATGCCGAAAATAACACTGACGCTGTAAAGGGCGAGAACCGTTTGCTTTTGGTTAAAGCCGTGGCGCAAAAGGCGATGGTGTAAATGGCCTTTGTCCGCCTGGGTCACGCTCTTACCCGAAAGTTTTCTCCGGATCATGGCGAAGGTGGTGTCGAAGACGGGCACTGCCAAAATCAACACGGGAATAAACACGGTAATGAGCGCCACGGATTTCATAACGCCTTGTATGGACAAAAAGCTCAGAGTAAATCCTAAAAAGAGCGCTCCCGTATCCCCCATAAATATTTTGGCGGGATTAAAGTTAAAGGGCAAAAAGCCGATGCAGCTACCTGCCAAAATGGCAGCGAACATGCTCATTTCCCCGTGATCCAAGCGGTGCGCCACAAACATTAAGCTAATGGAAGCAATGGCGCTGATGCCGCAGGCGAGGCCGTCGAGCCCGTCGATTAAGTTAATGGTGTTGGTAATGCCCACGACCCAAAAAATCGTAATGGGGATGGCGAGCCACTGTAAATTGACGAGAAGATTAGTGCCGTAAAAGGGATTGGTGAAAAAGCTGATTTTCACACCACCGGCGATTAATATAACCGCCGCCACAATTTGGATGCCGAATTTATAGCGCGGCGGCATATCGTATTTGTCGTCGTAAAGGCCGGAAAAAGCGATAAGGGATGCGCCGATCATGTAGACGATGTTTTCCCTGTCCAAGGGCAAAAACACGAGGACGCCGAGCATGGCGGCGAAGTAAATGGCAAGGCCTCCGCTCAGGGGAATGGCTTTTTTATGCACGCGCCTTTCGTCTTTTGGAACATCCATAAAGCCCGCGCTCATGGCCCACTTTCTCACCGGCGGCGTGGCGAGAAAACTGATGATCGCCGCTATAAAAAACGGTAATATCATGGTCTTCATAAATTACTTCGTCCCGAAAATTCTATCTCCCGCATCGCCGAGACCCGGCACGATGTATGCGTTGTCGTCGAGTTTTTCGTCGATACACGATACGTAAATGTCTACATCGGGATGAGCTTTTTGAAGGGCTTCCATTCCTTCAGGAGCCGCAAGTAAACAGAGGGCGCGAATGTGGCTTGCTCCTCTTTCTTTGACAAAATCGATAGCCGCCGCTAAAGAACCGCCCGTAGCGAGCATGGGATCGACGATAATGACTTCCCGTTCGGAAACGTCTTTCGGGAGTTTGCAGTAATATTCAACCGGTTGAAGGGTTTCCGGATCGCGGTAAAGACCGATATGACCTACGCGGGCGCCGGGAACTAAGTTTAATAGCCCATCGACCATGCCGAGTCCCGCTCTTAAAACGGGAACGATAACGGGTTTTTTACCCGCCATTTCTTTGCCCGTGGCCGTTCCCATAGGCGTTTGAATGACTTTATCTTGAATGGGCAAATCTCTCGTCAATTCGTGACCCATGAGCATGGTAATTTCCGTCAACAATTGGCGAAAATCTTTACTCGATGTGTTTACGTCTCTCAGGAGCGTCAATTTGTGTTGAATTAAAGGGTGATCGGTTACAGTTACTTTTCCCATACTTCCTCCTCAATAGCTTCCACGCGGCGAATATGTCGGCCGCCTTCAAATGGTTCTTCTAAAAATACATCGGCGATTTCCTTTGTCATGTCGCCGCCGATGGTACGCGCGCCCATGGAAATCATGTTGGCGTCGTTGTGGCGGCGGCAAAGGGCGGCGGAATAGGGCTCGGACACCATGGCGCAGCGAATGCCCTTTACTTTATTGGCGGCGATGCCGATGCCGATGCCGGATCCGCAGATCACAATGCCCCGCTCGCATTCTCCGCTCGCTACCAGTTGCGCCGCTTTTTTACCGAATTCGGGATAATCCACCGATTCCGTAGAATCCGTGCCCACGTCGACGACGGTGTGGCCTTTTTCTTCCAAATACGCTTTTAGCGCTTCCTTTCTGCGAAAGCCGCCGTGATCGGCGCCCATGGCGATTTTCATAGCTCTCCCTCCTCGAATTTACGCTCGATTTCTTTCATCAAACTATTTTTCGTAAAGCGGTAAATGGTCATGTCAGCACCGAAGGGATCGATCACGTCTTTTTCGGCGAATGGCTCGATTTTATCGCTGTAAGCCGGCCAGCCGCGCTTTAAATTCGCCGCCATGGTGTGGGTCATGACGTAAATTTTATCCGCCCATTCCAAATCTTTTTCGGTAAGGGTTTTGGCTCTATGAAAACTTCCATTAATGCCCTCTTCCGCCAACACTTTCAACGCGCCATGGCTCATGCCCTCGCCGTCGTGAGCCGCCATGCCGCGGCTTCTGACGGTGTAGCCGAGATTGCGCTTGTCCGCTTCCACTTCCGTCAACACTTTTGCCATGGGGCTGCGGCATGTGTTGCCCGTGCAAATGTAGAGAATGTTCACAGTCCTAAAACCACCTTTCCGCCGCAAGCCTTTAAGAGACGGTTCATAATGCCGACGCCGAGGCCGCGAAAATCGAAGCCTTCTACGAAGATGACGTCGATGTCTTCTTCGTCGCATCGCCTTAAACTGTCGAAAAGATCGTGGGCGATTGATTCAAGTTCTTCCCGAGAGCCCATGTCGATTAAAAGATCCATTCCTTCATAGGCCTCTTTCGTTTCCGTCGTACATAAAACCGCCGTGCGTTTCGACGGCTCCGTTTCCTTGATGCGCCGATTAATTTCTTTGGCGATGTTTCGCAAATCGCCGGCGAAAAGCGTGGCGTCACCTTTCGGCGCGTAATGTCTGTATTTTTGTCCCGGACTTTTGGGAACCTCGTGATTGGAGGCGTCGATGGTCGTCTGGTCGATGCCCACTTCCCCGATAATCGCCTCTAAATCTTCTTTCGTGACGCCGCCCGGGCGATAAATCACCGGCGGATCTACCGTAACGTCCAGCACCGTGGATTCGATGCCCACATGGCTGTCGCCGGAATCGACGATCATGGGTACCTTCCCCTTCATATCTTCCAAGACATGGGAAAGGCGCGTAGGCGACGGCCTGCCTGATGTATTGGCACTCGGCGCCGCGACGGGAATGGCCGCTTCTTTTAGAATTTCGTGGGCGATGGGGTGTGACGGCATGCGAATGGCCACCGTGTCCGCCCCTGCCGTAATACTGTCGGGCACCATGTCCGAACGCTCGAAAATCAGCGTCAAAGGCCCCGGCCAAAACATATCCATGCAGTCCTTTCCCTTGGGCGGAATCACTTTGACGAGATCCAGCACCTGCTCGGGATCGGCAATGTGAAGAATCAGGGGATTATCCTTGGGGCGCCCCTTGACGGCAAAAATTTTATCTACCGCCTCGTCGTTTAAACCGTCGGCACCTAAACCGTAAACCGTTTCCGTGGGAAAGATGACCAATTCGCCGGCGCGTAAAAGATCCGCCGCCTCTTTAATCTTTTCCCGTTCATCGATTGTATCTATGTGTAAAACTTTCGTTTCCATGGATTCCTCCTCAACTGTTCATTATAACACATGGCAGCCACTGCTTCGGAGGAATCGGGGAATTAGAGTTCCTCTAAAAAGGCCAGCGACAACTCCATCATATTGGTGGTCACTACGTGGGATGTCATTTCCATGCATTCGTAGACCAAAGGCTTCGTTCCCTTGTGAAGGGGGCGAATGGCCTCGTAATAGTTTTTTTGGTACACGGGGTTCACTGATTGATCCGCTTCTCCGTTGAGCATCAAAATGGCTTTTTCCACGTGATCTTCCACGTGACGGATGGGATTCAGTTCTTCGATTTTTTCCTTATACGGCCCTTTGGCCATGGCTTGCCAATCCCCCATGCCGTTGAGCGCCATTACCCCCGTTACATCGCCTTTAGACAAAAGCCCCATGGCGGTAAAACCGCCGAGGGAATGGCCGCAGACAATCCGCTTATAGTTGGGAAAAACATCGTCTAAGTACTTTGCCACGACCTCGTATTCCTCGATATTTTGTAAAAGCACTTGGGGCAGCTTGTTCATATCGCGATCGTAATCGTAGCTTCCCCTGGAATCGTGAAGGCTTTCTTCCACGATGAGAACGGGATAGCCTGCCGCCGCCCAAATGCTTGCGCGGAAACGGGAAGAGGTTACGCTGCTTCCCCAGCCGTGGTAATAAATGAGGACAATGTCTTTTTTAATGGTCGCAGGCTCGATTAAAAGGGCGGGAATAGTTCCCGCACAAACCGCCTTTTCTTTTACATTGAAATACATCTTATCTCCAATCTATGGGCGCCACGCCCCGTTTCCTTAAGTAATCGTTGGTTTTTGAAAAGCATTTACAACCGAAAAATCCACGATAAGCCGATAACGGCGACGGATGAGGAGATTCTAAAATCAAATGCTCTTTATTATGAATCAGCCGCTTCTTTCCCCGGGCGTGGGCGCCCCAAAGTATAAAGACCACGGGCTCTTTTTTATTTCCGATACATTGGATAACCTTATCCGTAAAAATTTCCCAGCCTATTTTGCCGTGGCTCAGGGGCTGCCCGGAACGCACGGTAAGGGTGGTGTTTAACAGCAACACGCCCTGTTTTGCCCAGGGCGTCAAATCGCCGTCTTCCCGTTTAATGCCCATATCTTCTTCCAGTTCTTTGTAAATGTTTACGAGGGAAGGTGGCAGTTTCATGCCCTTAGGCACGGAAAAGGAAAGGCCTTGAGCCTGGCCTTCGCCGTGATAGGGATCCTGTCCGAGGATCACCACTTTCGTGTCACCGAAGGAGGTGAGCCGCATGGCGCGGAAAATATTTTGCGCTTCGGGAAAAATGCGTTGGTGCGCGTATTCCTTCAGGAGCAAACGGCGCAGATCCAAATAATAGTCTTTTCCCATTTCCTCCGCCATAATGGCGTCCCAATCGTTACCGAATTGCATAAGCCCCCCTTAAAGTGAAAACAGTTCCGTCAGGAAACGCTTCGGTTTCCGCCGCACAAATAAATGAAGATCTCCTGCGCTTTCCGGCAAGAGGAAGAGAATCAGGCGATCTCCCGCTTTTAAGACGGTCTTGCCCTTGGCGAGAATACTTTCTCCTCCGCGGTCGATGCCGCCGATTAAAAAGCCCACGGAAAGATTTAATTCTTCAATGGTTTTATCGCAGGCAAAGGCGTCGTCTTTTAAGACGATTTCGTAAATATCCAAATTTCCCGGGAAAAGGTGAAGGGAAATATCCGGATGGCCGAATAAATTATGTTTGATGCGCTGGGAAACCAATAGTTCCCCGGAAAAAATGCCCCCGTTGTGGCTTACGTCCACAATGCCCATAAACCGCTCGTCTCGCAAACAAAGGGCCACATTTTCCATATGGGCATTGCGCGCCGCCGTAGCCGCCAAAAAATTATTGGCGTCGCTTGAGGATGCGGCGATAAAACCGTCGAAAGATTCCACGTCGACATTTTCCAAAATATCCATTATGGGCTTGTTTTTAGGAATGGTGACGCTGCCTCGGCGCTTCACGTTGCCGATGGTCACCGTGTCCACATTGCGATCGGACAGAAAGGATTCGATACACGCCGCGCCGCGACTGTCGCCGTAAATTAAAAACTTTTGCGTATCCTCTTCGTCGAAGAGCAATACGCGAACGTGGCGTCGTCTGAATCGGCGAATGGCATCCATGCTCCCGATCATGCGGAGCACGTCGTTGGCTTCGAGAACCGTGTTGCCGTCGGGAACGATGATCCGCCCGTCGCGGCGAATGACCACGAGAACCAAATCTTCAAAGGGCCCGATATCTCGAACGCGCCGACCGACAAATCCCGGGTGATCGCCGATATCCCATTTGATGAGAGCGAAACCGAAGTTTTCGAAAACCTCGGTTTGCATGCCCTCTTCGGCGTAGAAAAAGCGATGGACGCGCTCGGCTAAATATTTTCCGTAATCATAGACGTAATCGATGCCGAAGCGCTCTTTTTCCCGCTCTAAAAGTTCGCCGAGGCCGGGGTCGTAGGCTACAAAATGTACGGGTACGTTCATGGCACTAATATGCCCGGCGAGGGCTAAAGCCCCCGGCGTGCGATCGCAAAAGACGACGGCGTCGGTTTTGAATTCGTCGTCGTCTAAAAAATCCCGAACGTCGTCGAAAAATTCCACGGGGAACTCTCGATATTCATCAAAACGCCCCGCTCCTCTTTCAATTCGAAATTCAACGTCGTGGCCTTCCCGCTCCAACGTCTGGGCGAGCAGGCGACTGCCCGGTTCCGTTCCGATAATGGTAATATGCATAGTCTCTCCTAATCCATTAACTGATTGCCGTGTCCCATGGTGAATAATCCGAGGACGGTGAAAAATTCCAAGCGCCCCAGCAGCATAAGGGCAGAAAAGATAAGTTTATAGCCCGCGCCGAAGCTTGAAAATGTGTTGGTGGGCCCGACGCCTGCAAATCCCGGCCCGACATTGGAAAGGCAGGTAAGGGATCCCGAAAAGGCCGTCAGAAAGTCTACGCCGGATAAACTCACGATCACCGTGGCGACGGCGAGAATCATAAAGTACACCACGGAAAAGGCGACGATGCCGAGAATGACACGATCCTCTACGATTTTTCCGTTGACGCGAATGGGTATGACGGCGTTGGGGTGAATGGATTTAAAAATCTCCCGCTTGACGATTTTCCAAAGGACGAGGATGCGAATAATTTTCATACCCCCTGCCGTGGAGCCGGCGCAGGATCCGAAGAAGTAAAGGCCGAGTAGAATACATTTTGAAAAGCCCGGCCAAAAATCGTAATCCATGGAGGCGAAGCCCGATGTGGAAATAATACTCGTCACCTGAAAGGCCGCCTCGCGGAATCCGAGGCCGATTTTCATCCCCGTGCCGAAAATTAAATCCACGGCGATGAGGACGATGGCGGAGATGACGATTCTTAAATACAATCGGTACTCCTCGTCTAAAAACATATCCCGCCAATGGCCGGTAGCCAGTCGAGAATATAAACTGAAGTTCGTGCCGCACATCACCATGAAAATGGACATGGTGACGAGTACCGGCGTATTATTCGTGTACTGTCCCGCCGAGGCCACGTGGGAAGAAAATCCTCCGGTGCCGACGACCCCTAAGGTATGGATGACGGAATCGAAGGCGGTCATGCCGAATAGCTTTAACAACACAAAGAGGACGACGGTAATCAATAAGTAAATTTTGTAAAGAGTGACGGCGGTGTTTTTCATTCTGGGTTCCACTTTACCTGCCACAGGCCCGGGCGTTTCCGCTTTAAAAATGCGGAAGCCATTGGTGCCCGCTCTCGGCAAAAGAGCTAGGGTAAACACGAGAATCCCCATGCCGCCGATCCAGTGAGTCATGCTGCGCCAAAGCACCAAGCTTTTATCCACAATTTCGATATTGTCGATCACCGAGGCTCCCGTCGTGGTAAAGCCCGATACGATTTCAAAAATAGCGTCGATATAGGTGGGCGTCGCTCCACCGAGATAGAGTGGAACGGCACCGAAAATAGATGCGATAAACCATCCCGCAGCGACGATGAAAAGCCCGTCGCGGCCGCGAAGGTGTTCGTCTTTTTTCGGCACTAAAAACAGCGCCACCCCCGCCAGGGCGCAAAGACCGATGGCGATTAAAAACGCCATGACGCTCCCTTCCCCGTTGACTTTGGCATAAATCAAAGGCGGCAACATAAAAGCCCCTTCCACGGCGAGCAGCAAGCCTAAAACATCAAATGCCGCGCCAAAATTCATTGAAGAATCCTCCTCGATTGGTGTAGAAATAATTTTTCATGGTTCGCACATTTTTATGTTTGCAGAACACGATAATGCGATCCCCTTGTTGCAGTTTCGATTGGCCGCTTGGAATAATGACATCCTGCCCTCTTACGATGGCGGCGATTAAAATCCCCTTGGGCAGCGAAAGATCCATTAAGGGCGTATTTAAAATTTTCAAATTATCGTTTAATTTAATTTCGGCGATTTCCGTATCCCCGTCGTACATTAAGTTAATGGCCAGGGCGTCTTTTCCGCGAATGAGCTTTAAAATAATCGATGCCGTAATAAAACTGGGATTGAACGTGGCGTCGAGATTTAATTTGTCCAACACATTAATAAAGTTTACACGGGAAATTTTCGCTACGGATTTCGTAATGCCCTCTTCTTTCATGGAAAGGGCCATTAAAATATTCGTCTCGTCGATGCCCGTAGCGCCGACAAAGGCGTCGTAAGAGTGGATCACTTCCTCTTCCAGCACGTTGAAATCCGTGCCGTCGCCGTGAATAACCACCGCTTCGGGATGGCGCTCTTTCAATGCTATCGCCTTGTCGTGATCTTTTTCGATGACGAGGACGTCGATTCTGTCTTTCAATAAGAGGCCGCAGAGATAATCGCCGAGCTTGCCGCCCCCTAAAATCATGACGCTCTTCGTCGGCTTCACCGCCTGCACATTGGAATGAAGGCGATCAAATTCGTCGATGCTCTTTCGCGCGCCGATGACGAGGATCACGTCATTTTTCTTCAACATGGTACTGCCGTTGGGAATAAAGGTGTAGCCCTTTCGAGAAACGGCGGCGATAAGGAGATTATGGAGATTGTTTAAATCCATGAGTTTTTTATTGACGAACTCCTGCTCCTGCCCTACGTTAAATTCCACGAGTTTTACCTTTCCCCCGGCGAACTCGTCGCTCATCAGAGAGTATTTTTTCAGCAAATACTTTTCGATGGCGGTGGCGGCGGCATGTTCGGGATTGATGACGTAGTCGATATCCAATTCTTCCTTAATAAGGCGAATTTGGGAATGGTATTCCGGATTACGAATACGGGCGATGGCGCGCTTACACCCCATTTTTTTGGCGATACTCGTTACCAACACATTGGATTCGTCGCTGGTGACCGTGCCGATAATCATATCGTATTTCTCGATATTCAGTTCTTTTAAAATATTAAAATCCAACGCATTGCCCGTAATGGTCAAAACGTCCAACTCGTTATTTACCTTTTGAATCACTCGGGGATCATTATCGAGCACCGTGATCTCTACATTTTCCTCCACGAGGGAACGGGCGAGTCGCATGCCCAATTTCCCCCCGCCTACAACCAATGCGCGCATGGTATTCTCCTTACTAATCCTCTTGATTTTTCGCTCTTTCTTCTTTCGCCTTCTTCAATTTTTCCGGGGTAATATCGTTGCCCTCTTCGTCTACGACCTTCGTATTTAAAAGCTGTTCGCGAAAGCCC
Organism: Aedoeadaptatus coxii; assembly: GCF_001553115.1. GTDB lineage: Bacteria > Bacillota > Clostridia > Tissierellales > Peptoniphilaceae > Aedoeadaptatus > Aedoeadaptatus coxii. Next base: position 5,670 of record NZ_KQ960171.1, on the reverse strand, counting down.
TTTCTGAATTCCTTTAAATAGGCCTTGCGCAATCTGTCTCTCTCTTCCATTTCCTCCGGCGTCAATTCCCGTTCTTTTGCCAATTTCGCCAGCTCATTTATGCGCGGTAAGTAATCTATCATTATAAAACTCCTTTATCTGCTTTGTTGAATTTTCTTTACATTATAGTACAATGAAAAGGAAGGATGTGACAGCATGATACGATGTAGTTTACAAGCTATCTCGCGGATTCCCTCCGTCGTCGATTATACATTTTACGACGAAAGCGGTCTTAAACTTTTGGAAACTAAAGGCGACGTCATCCAAACGGGGATCGCCTCCGCCTTTCGCGAACTTCCCATTATACCCTATACTCTATCACTAATCGATGCCGATGGAAACGAGCGTTTTTCCCTAAAAAAGAAAACCCTCGTCACCCAAACTGCACCGGCATTTACTTTAGATTGTCCCCAGGGCTCTGTGGATTTTTTAGAAGACAAAGAGCGCTTCAGTTTGCCCAATACGTCCTTTTATTATAAAGGCGTACGCTACGATTTAACAGGCTTTGTCCGCGCCCGAACCTTTTACATAAAGTGCGGCGACGACGTCTTGGCGACTTTTAGGGGAAAACTCATTCCAGGCGGAAAAGAATACGCCATGGAGATTTCCTCCGACGCCCTTCCCCTCGCCGTTTATTTAGGCGCCGCCATCGTATTGGACGTATACTTTCACAGCTATTAAACCAGCCCGCCCTCAGCACATGCTCGGCAGCCGCGAGGGCGTTTTTTATCGCCATTTTCACATCATATTTTGAAAAATGAGGTTATAATGAATCATAAACTAAATTGCAAAGGCAATGTTCTTCTCGGAAACAATATTACCTGCGGCGACAACGTGGTGCTGGACGCAAAAGACGGCACCATTTGCGTAGGCGATGGTGTCGTCTTCGGAAATAATATTCACATTATCGGCGGCAAAGAAAATAAAACCGCCATCGGCCACTACGCCCATGTAGGAAATGACGTTACCGTCACCATGGCCTCTATTGGAGATTACAGCACGCTGAAAAAAGGCGTCGTCGTCGATCCCTTCGTCTACACCGGCGATTACAGTATCTTGGAAGAGAATGCCCACATGCCGCAACATGCCAAGCTTCCCTCCCGCGCCGTGGGCGAAGGCGATCCCTTTTCCATTACAAGAGGTCTTAGTGCCGAAGAACTGGCAAAAGCCAAAGGGCGCCTTAAGGGCGAAGATCTTTAAAAAAAGTGCGCATAAGCTCGCTGCATTCCCCTTGGAGAACGCCTCGACGCACCGTGACGCTGTGATTAAAGGCGCGAAAGGCCGCAAGGTTGACCACCGATCCCGCCGCGCCGAACCGCGGGTTTTCCGCGCCAATGACCAGGCGATCGATGCGGCCGTTTAAAATCGCCCCCATGCACATGGGGCAAGGCTCCACCGTCACGTAAAGGGTTCCGCCGATGCGCCTGCCCTTTTTCTTCGCCGCCTCGTCCAGGGCCATGATTTCCGCGTGAGCCAAAGGAGAATCCAAGGATTCAATTTCATTGTGTCCGCGGCCGATAATCTCGCCCTCATCGACGATCACACAGCCGATAGGCACCTCGCCCATGGCAGCGGATACTTTCGCCTCGTCCAGAGCCTGTGCCATAAAAAACGAATCTCGATCCATAACTACCTCCTCACTCTATCCTACCACGTGAGGCGGAAAAAATAGAAGCCCTAACACAACCCATTTCCCGGAAAGGAGTACCATGAACATTTACATTTCATTCGATATGGAAGGCATCGCCGGCATCGATCGCTTCAGCGACGAAATCAAACAAACCAAACGCTACAGCGACGCCATACACGCCCACGTTCGCGCCGTCATCGAAGGCATTCAACAATCGAGCCGCAACGACGATGTGGAACACATTACCATCGTAGACAGCCACGCAGAAGGCAAAAATTTAGATTACCTGCTCCTTTCGGAAATGGATCCCCGCATCGAACTCATTAGCGGCTATCCCCGAAAAGATTTTATGATGACCGCCCTCGAAGGCCACGACATCGTCTTTTTCTTAGGCTATCACGCCGGCAGCGGCCATCACCACGGCAACATGAACCACAGCTATTCCACCTATTTCCATCGCATTACCGTCAACGACATTAAAGTGTCAGAAGCATTGGTCAATCAAATCGTCGCCAAAGATTACCGCATTCCCGTAGGCCTGGTCATCGGCGACAGCGGGCTTTACGGCCAATTGGTTTTAGAAGGCTATATGCCCAATGTAGATTACGTCATTACAAAGGAAAGCTTAGGCCACAACGCCGTGCGCCACAAAAACTTTGCCGAACTTCGCCGGGAAATTATAGAAAAAGTGGGAAATGTCCTGTCAAAAGATTTTAAAACCCTTCCCCTCGGCGACATTTACGCGCCCTACCGCGTGGTCGTGGAAACCAATCGCACACTCCACGCCGACAAAGTGGAAATCGTGCCGGGCATTTCCCGCCTGGACGGCTACCGCGTAGGCTTTACGGCGCAAACGGGATTGGAACTCATCAACACACTTATGACACTGGAAGCCATGTGCCGCGTCTAGGGCACAAAACAGAAAGGAACGCTATGAAAGCCATCGCATTTGATTTTGACGGAACCCTTATCGATTCCATGGGCATGTGGCGCCGCTTGGGCCGCGACTTTGTGGAATCCAAAGGGAAAGAATACACCGACGCCATTCACGACAAAGTGACCACCATGAGTTTAAATCAATCCAGCGCTTTTTTTAAAAAAGAACTGGAACTCCCGGAATCAGTGGAGGAGATTTTTAACGAAATGGGCGACATTTTAAAGAACGGCTACTCCCACACCCTGCCCTTAAAAGAAGGGGCCATGGATCTCGTCAAGCGCGCCTATAAACGGGCGCCTATCGTCCTCGCCACCGCCACCAACGAAGAATTTTTAGGCCCGGCCTTGGAGCGATTTGGCTTAAATCCCTATTTCCAATTTATCCAAACCTGTAACGGCGTGGGTATCGAAAAAAGTGACGCGAGATTTTACGATATTCTCGCCAAAAAACTCGGCGAAAAACCGGAGGACATCCTCTTCTTCGACGACGCCCATTACGCCGTCGTAGCGGCAAAAGCATACGGCCTTTACACCATCGGCGTAAAAGACGATTCCAACGCCCCCTATTGGGACGACATCGTCGACACCGCCGACGAAGTAGTGGATAGCCTCCTTCATGTGGATTTGGAGCGATATTTTTGATCCGCTACGCACTAAAAGTGACGCCCCTACTTTTTGTCGTCGCCTTTTTAAGCTTTTCACTCCTTCGCACGCAAATCTTCGGTAAGTACAAAAAAAAGAGCAACCGCCGTCGCGAGCGATTACTCTTACTCTTTGCCACCTATTCCCTTTGGCTTCTCTTCTTTTTACTCGTCAACAACCGCATGCTGGAATCCTGGGGCGTGCCCTTGGGCGTGGATACGGAAAGCAGCGATTGGCAACTGAACCTCGTGCCCTTTAAAACATTGCAACTCTTTATCCATTACGGCTCCCCGTCGAGCATTTTCCTAAACATCTTCGGTAATATTTTAATCGCCATCCCCTTGGGTTTTTTAACGCCGGTTCTCTTCGAAAAAATGAAACAGCCGGGCTATTTATTTTTAGCCTACGGCATCATCTTCGTCGCCATCGAAGCCGTGCAATACCGCATTGGCAGAAGCGCCGACATCGACGACTGGCTCCTGAACATGGCGGGCATCGCCATCGGCTACATCCTTTCAAAACACCAAACACTTTTTCATCCCAAACGCTACAGACGATAGCACCGAAAAGGTGCTATTTTTTGTGCCCAACTTGCGAGGCATCGAGGGCTTTTCTATAATAAAGACAAGGAGGTCGCCATGCGAACCATATCTACCAAAGTGCGCGTTTCAAAAGCCAACGACGTGCAAATCGCCGACGCCTACCTGGCGCAAAACGAAACAGGCTTCGCCCTCGTCATCGACATCATCAACAACACTTACCAATCCATACACTATTTAAAATTAGACGTACTCTTTATCAACGCCTTCGGCAAATTCATTTTCGACGAAACCGTCTTTCAACACGGCTTTGAAAACCTGAACCTGAAGCCCAAATCCCTATCCTTTCTTCCCTACTGGATGCTCGACGAACGCCACCACACGGCGAGAGGCGTGCGCATCCGTATATCCGAAGTGCATTTCGACGACGGCACGCGAAAATACTACGATCGCACCAAAGAATACTACCAAACCGTGCCCATTATAACGAAAGAAAAAAAGGACGAACTGAAAAAACTCTTCGGTCCCGATTTTTATACCTACGGCGGCCGCTACCCCGAACTTTGGCGCTGCATTTGCGGCTTCGTTAACAGCCACGACGACGAAAACTGCCGCTACTGCAAACGCTCGAGGGATTTCGTGCTTTCCGCCGTGACCGAACGGCAAGTCAACAAAAAACTCTTCCAGCTCTACATCGACAGAGATCGGGAAAAAGCCGAGCAAGCCACCATCACCGAACAGACCATGCCCATTCGCCCCTTAGACGAAATCGACTTGGAACGAAGCGAAGAAAAAAAAGAACACACCCTTTCCAAGAAAAAGCGTATTCTTCTATTCGCCATCATATCCGTGAGCATTATCGCCCTAAGCGCCGTCGCCTTTAAAGCATACGACGGCGTCACCGTGCGCCGCCATTACGAAGAAGCGCAAAATTATATTGCCGCCGGCGATTACGACAGCGCATCCGCCATTTACGACACTCTGCCGCCCATTGTGGAAAACAAAGACATGGCGCTGAAAATCGAAGAACTCGACGGCTTAAAAGCTTCCGCCAATCATTACCGCCAAGGGCTGGAACTTCACCGCGCGGGAAACCTGCTCGGCGCTTACGCCCACTACCGAAAAGTCGTGGAAGGCGATCGCCAAAACTATTTAAACGCCGCCGCCATGATGGGCAGCATCGAAAACGCCACCCTTCGCCAAGGAGCCACACTCATCGCCGAAGGCAAACGGGACGAGGCAAAAACCCTGTTGGAAACCCTCTGCGAACTTAACCCCGAAAACAAAGAACTTCGCCGAGAAAGCGAAGCACTTGTTACCAAGTAGGTTCTTCGGGAATTAAAAGAGCGCAAATAATGTAAATCAAAAGACCGCTGCCGCCGCCCAACGCGAACAGCACCCATAAAATACGCACTAAGTTCGAATCAATGCCGAAATACTCGGCAATGCCGCCGCAGACCCCGGCAATCTTACGATCAGTAATACTTCTGGTTAATTGCTTATTCATCATAACCTCCTAAAAAATGCTAAGTACATTATACCCTTTCGGGAAAGGGGAGAGAACAAAAAAAAATAAAATCTGTATTCTCGCAAAATAATTGTTTTTGAATCGGTTTTACACAACCCGAAAACCATGTCGCGGGGAAGAGAGAAAGGGCTCAGAGGCAAAGGCCGCGTTTTCCTCTTCCCCGCGCGCCCCATCTCCCTTTCCGGCCGGCACTATAACGAAAAATGCCTACGGCATTTTCCTGATTATTGTCTGGCGCTAGAAGAAGTTACGCTCTAGCGAGAAATAAAATGTCACGCTCACCTTGTGACGGCAAAATACATCGCCTGAAACAAAACGTCACTATCCGCGACACAGCCCAATAGGAATTAAACGGC
>NZ_KQ960170.1 GCF_001553115.1 Aedoeadaptatus coxii | reverse complement strand
CTTGAATTGTCAAGTCAAGTGCAACTCTACTGAATGGTAAACTTCATAGGGCGTTTTCCAGTTTAAGCATTTACGTGGTCGACGATTGATCTCTTCTATTTTCGCTTCAATATAGCTATCTGATTGGTCAATATCTTTCGTTTTTGGAAAGTATTCTCTTAATAGACCATTTGTATTTTCGTTGGTCCCTCGTTGCCATGGGTGATGGGGCAACGGGAAATAGAAGTCAACAAGAGACAGTTGCTGGGAGATCTCAGGATGTTCTGAGAACTCTTTCCCTCTGTCGGGAGTAATGCTTTGAAGGGGTTCATCCTTCAATAGTTCAATCATGGTTTGTTTAACACATTGGGACGTCTTCTTTGGAATTATCCGACAAAGCAGGTAACGACTTTTCCGGTCAGTCAATGTGAGTAAGCGTGCCCTGCCGGTTTTACCTGCCACCGTATCCGCTTCCCAGTCGCCTAAGCGCTGCCTTTTTTCAGCTGCATCCGGTCGTTCGGATATGGGATTGGTGATTGGAATTTTACCGCGTCTCTCTTCATAGGATTTGGTATGCCTTGTTTTTCCGCGATGTCTTAGTTTTCTAATACATCCTCTATTGCCCTTAGAGAGATTTGGCTCGTCAAAAAGGCCGGAATAAATGGCTCGATAAATCGTGGTAAAGCTAATACTATAAACACTCTCTTC
>NZ_KQ960169.1 GCF_001553115.1 Aedoeadaptatus coxii | reverse complement strand
ATAGGTTTAATATTTGGGGTAAAGGAAAAGGATAAGTTGTTTATGGCGTTAAATGTCCTTTTAATCTTATTACTGCCTATAGCAATGTTTGTAGGTCATCTAGTAGGATCTCTTTAAGTGAGATAATAAGTTTAGATTAAAAGTTTATAAATATTTTTAAAAAGCTATAAGTTTATCCCCTTATAGCTTTTTATCTCTCCGCTTCTTTCCCATAATAATTTTCATAGTTTTTTCTATACTAACAAGGTCAGAAAATTGCTCTTTATTTAAAGAGCAATTTCTGAAGTAAAAGGGAAAAGTTAAAATAGTATTATAGTAATAATTTTTCTTGAACAAGGGATTCAAAGAAGCTGAAACATCTTAGAAAAACTCTTATAATTATGTTGAAAGTAGGAGATATAATATCATTATATAGGATGCCTCATGAAATTATAGAAAGGAATAATCAAATGAGCGAATATATATTAGAAACTAAAAATTTAGTAAAAAATTTCGGAAATTTTACAGCAATAGATAATGTTAATTTAAAAGTAAAAAAACAATCTATTTATGGCTTAATAGGAGATAATGGAGCCGGAAAATCAACTATTATGAGAATGATATCTGGATTATCTAATAAGAGTAGTGGGAATATAGAGCTATTTGGTAAAAATGTTAAAAAAAATTCTAGTTATTTTAGTAAAGTAGGCAATTTAATAGAAACACCAGCATTATATATGCAACTAACAGCTTATGACAATTTAAAATTAAAATGCTTATCTTATGATATAGAAAATGAAACGTATATAAAAGAAATACTTAAAATAGTTGGGTTAGAAGATTGCTATAATAAACAAGTTAAGAGTTTTTCCTTAGGAATGAAACAAAGACTTGGTATTGCAATGGCTCTTATAGGATCTCCTGAAATTATTATTTTAGACGAGCCAATTAATGGACTTGATCCTCAAGGAATAGTCGATATTAGAAATATGTTAAAAGAAATTAATAAAAAATACGGCATTACCATAATTATATCAAGCCACATATTAGAAGAGTTATCTAAAATCGCAACAGATTTTGGAGTAATTTCAAAAGGGAAGTTACTAGCTGAGTTTACAATAGAAGATTTGCATAAAAAATGTAGATCAAGAATAGAGATAATAACCAGCAAAACGAATGAAGTATCAAAAATTTTAAATAAACATGGATATGAAAATGAGATTATAAATAGTAAAAAAGTTATATTAAACGATTACTTTGATAAAATAAGCCTAATAAACTCTTTGTTAGTAAATTGTGGTATAGAAATAAGTTCAATTTCTGTAAAAGAAATGAGCTTTGAAGATTATTATATGGAGATATTAAGATGAGTAGAGCAATAAAATTAGAGTTATATAGACTACGAAGAAACAAATATCCATGGATAATTTTAATTCTTAGTAGCCTTATGATAATTGGATCTGTATATATGACAAAAGTTGATTATCATTACTATATTAATGATAAAGCAGCACTAGAAAACTTGAAAATAAATTTCACACAGATAAATTGGGGGATTTATGTTGGAAGTGTGATTCCAGATTGGTTAGATTTAGGCTATATACCTATAACTGAATTATTTATGAGAAATATCCAAAGTAAAATTTTATTGATGTTTCAAACAGTTTTTATTGTGATGTATATAGGAGATGAACTTAAATCTAGTTTTCTAAAAAATATTAATCAAGTTTTTCCAAAAAAAATAGAGCTAACTTTAGGAAAAGTAGCAATAATATGTGTATACACATTAGCTATATTTATTACTAGTTTTATTATTATGTCATTATCATTTTACTTTATGGAAGGATATTTGAAATTCACAGAAATAGGAATATTCATAAAATACATTCTCGCAGAGTATTTATTATATATTACCTATAGTATTGTAATAATGTTTTTAGCATATTTGATAAGAAATTCTGCCGTTACACTTATTATTGGTCTCCTTGAGTCAGCTGGAATATTACAAATATTTGATACAATAATCCATCAAATATCCGGGAATTTTTCATCTTCAATTATGAAATATCTTATATCGGGAAATATAGTATTATTATCTATTAATAGCAGTAGTTCCATTTATTTAAGAGTGGCTATCTTATCGATCATTTATTTGGTGATTATGATAATATTAAACACCGTGATTCTTAGTAAAAGAGATATTTATTAAATTAGAAATGGAGGGGTTTATGGCATATGATACATTGGGATTTGCTCTATTTAATAAATACACGGTAAAATGCAGACATTGTTGTTTTTATTGTTTCTCCTGAATCTCAACAAAGAACTGATATTAATGCTGTAAGTTTAATAAGCTAAAAAAGAGAGGAGACTTTATGAAAGAGAATTTAAGCAAAAAATGTTTCTAATTGGATCCGTAATTTTTATGATTTCCTACCTACTGCCAATAGACATCTTTGAAAG
>NZ_KQ960168.1 GCF_001553115.1 Aedoeadaptatus coxii | reverse complement strand
GAAGAACCTCCGGTGACGCCGCCGACTCCTCCGGAAGTACCGGAAAAGCCACCGAAAACACCGCCGGCCATTCCGCCGAGAAAACCGGGAGAATCTCCCCAAACGGGCGTAGGATCCGTAGTGCCTTATATGATGCTGGCATTGTCATCGAGTATGGGTCTCAGTTATATTCGCAGAAAGAAACATTAATTTAAAATGGAATGGCATGTGAAATAGCCTCAAATAAAAAAGAAACCTGCTTCAAAATAGGAGCAGGTTTTTTCGTGATTAAAAATTGAATAGAAACGTTCTATAGAATAAAAGGCGGGAATATGTTGGTGATAGGAATGTATAGGTATATAATAGTTGTGAAAAACAATATTTTTTATGATGAATAAAGTTCTCGTCGATATAAACCAGAAAGGAAGAGGCAGTGAGAAGATTACGTATTTTGTTGCTCTTCGTGTTGCTCTTGTTACCGAGCGGAGGAGCCGTGTATGCTCAGTCTGCAACGGATGTAGCAGAGCCGGAGACAACTCGGCAAGAAGCTGCAGCGACGATTTCAGAAAAGAAAGAAGCACCTGCGCAGAAAGAAGCCGAGCCGAAGACAAATGAGAAAGAACCGGATGCAACAGCGGCAGAACTGCCAGCTGTAGAATCGAGTGCAAAGGAAAAATCCGCCAGTGAGGGTTCGGAAAAAGCGGAAGCAATTAAAGCCGCCGAAACCGAAAAAGAGGAACCGGCGAAAGAGGATTCTAAAAATGAAGCTGATGTTGCAAAAGAAGAACCGAAAGAAATAAAAAAAGAGGACACAGCTTCCAAAACGAATCATGCAAAACGTGGTAAGGAAGAAAAAGGGAAAGCCGAAGCGGCTGGGAATAACGAGACGAAGGTCTTGAAACAAGGTACCGTTTTGAACCCGCAAATGTTGAGGAATCCCGCTCCCCAAAACGACGGGGAGATAAAATACAATGAGGTGATGGTAGGTTCTTTTGAGGAATTAAAACAAAAGCTCAAAGAGGCAAAGAACAACCCTACTAAAATTATCATCACCAAAGGATTTGAAATCACCGAAACCTTAACCATTGAGAAAGATCAAAACATTGTGTTGACGTCAAATGACGGCAAGAAAATGGACGATCCTTGGAAAAAGATCGAACAGCCGAAAGACTACGCCAAGGAAGGCGAAAAAAAGCAAAGAGAGATCATCAAAGAAGCCAGAGACCGAGGTGATAAAGCCATTAAAGCAGCCGAGAACGGCATTTCGGGTAATGAAGAATGCAACTATACATTCGATAGCGATGATATCGTCCTCAAGAGAGGATCCGGCTTCAGCGGAACTTTGTTTGAGATTCTGGGAAATCTCATTCTGGGCGACGAGAACCGTGCCGCCAATTTTGATGGAAACGAAACAGTAGGTACATTTTTTAGGGTTCAACAACATGGTGTGCTGACCCTTAAAAACGGTGCCATTGCCAACGGTAAAAACGACATTGCCGGACATGCACCTGTTGAAATCAAAGATGGCGGAAAGTTTATTATGGAAGGCGGCAGAATTACCGCCAACGAAATAAGAGAAGATACGCAATATTCTCTTAATGCAGGTGCTGTGATCGTGTCTCCTGGTGGAAGATTCATCATGAACAATGGAATGATCGATCACAATATAGGTGCCGCGGGCGGTGTATTGGCCGGGGGTTTATTTGGTGCGGAAGGTAAAGATATTGTAAAAAATCCTGAAAGCGCAGCCATTGTGGAAATGAACGGCGGCAATATTGTCTCTAATAGAACGCAGGGCGGTCGACAACTGGCCGGCGGTATCGCTATTTATACAGGTGGTATCCTTTATCTCAATGATGGGATTGTCGCTCATAATTTGGGGAATACGAGAGCAGGTGGAATTCTCGTTACAGACAATTATATAGCCGAAAGTCGTGAACATAACTTAAGGAAAGCAACGACATCGAGCATTCCTTATGATGAATATATGCGTGAGAATAATGCGGAAGCTAATTTCAAAGGTGGCTTAATTTATAAAAACACCACGCCTGAGCGGGGCGGTGGTATATTTGTGGATTCCAATCGCGTAACCTTTGAACGGGTAATGATTTTAAACAATACAGCAAAAACATTTGGCGGAGGCATTTATGTATCCTACGCACCGAGAACCCAAAAATTAGAAAATGTTTTAATTACTGAAAATCACGCCATTAAAGGCACTGTTGTTAGCCAAAATGACAATGGAACTCCGGGAACTGGAGGAGGTATTTGGAACTGTGCCTATGGGTCAAGCCATTTCGGCGACGGCCATAGTGTCTATGTTTACAATAATACATCTTACACCGGAAAAGGTGCCGATTACAGTTATGCAAAAAGAGGGGTTCCATTTGAATTAAACGGCAAGCGGATTGAAGATCAATTTTATATTTTTCTATCTTCAATTACAAAGGATCATCACTTTATAAAATTTTTAAATGACGACGGTAGTGGAAACCTCATACCGAAAAAGATGTCCTATGCAACAAATGAAATTCTCCTGAAGGCAATTTACGATAAAGCCTTAAAAACCGAAGCTTGGAAAAATTCGGGAACATTCATTCTCTGGAATGAATCCGGTAATGGAGCCGGATACGGCTCTAATGCGAATAACTATACCCCCAAGGATGAAGGAGGCGTCGAATTCCATTTTAAGAAGAAATGGGATGAAAAGATCGACAAGAGCGAATATGAAAATAAAGATATTCACGTGGATATTTTTATCGTTCCTTTGGATAAGGACGAAATCTATGTTCGCAGTCAATATGGCCAAGACCCCGACCTATATAAATACGGTGAAGTGGTCTTAAATCAAGGAAACAACTGGCAAGCAAGCTTCACTAAAAATGCGTACAGCAACTACACGTTGACCAAGGACAAGGGCCTTCCCTTTACTAAAGAACAATTGAAAAAAATGGGTTATAAGTACCTGGTTATGGAAAGGGAAACAAACTACGCTACGTCAATTGACGAAACGAATGCCAAAGCTCCCGTTCAACCGGGGACAGTTCTGATTACCAGAGACAAGTCCAAGGCATACGGAGGTCAGTATGACGAGAGCAATCACAATGCAGACTTCTACTTCTACGAAGTAAATCAAAATGGCACACTTTCCTACATTGGAAAATCTACAAAAGACGGCAATAGTGGTATTAATGCAGAATTTTCCCATGAAATTCTTTCCGGTGAGATCAAAGCGATTGTGCCTTACGGAAAAGAAAGAAAGTTAATTGAAAAAGAATGGGAACGTTATTTCGGCTATAGCGAAAATGCCGATAAGTATTCGATCTTTGTAGAAAGAAAAGAGGGTGGTATTGTCCTTCACGTGCCCTATATTTGGACAGAAGTATGGGATGAAGGGTCAAGTAGAATTAAAGTCGTGAAAAAAGACGTTTCTCCGGCAGAGAAAAAAGATTTTTATGGTTATGAATTTACTATTAGCAACAGACCCTTTACCGAAGCTAAGATTAAAAAAACCTGGAAGATGCTGACTGAAGAGGAAATTCGTGAGGCCCTCGGCGAGTACGGAACGAGCGCTGAGGTAAAGAACAGAGATATTCCGGATCAAGTCACATTCTATATCCTAAAAGACGGCAAGCGCATTGTGGTCGATTACAGGCGCGATACAAACGGAAAGGTCTACCCGATTTATAAAACCGTCACCCTGACGAAAGTGGGCGGCTGGCAAGGCGTTATTACCGAGCTGGATCCCCTGTATCTTGAAAAGAATCGTTATGGCATAAAAGAAGAGGCCTTGGAAGGCTTTAAAATGTCCTATAAGCTGAAGAAGATTCTGGTCGACCCTCGTGAGAATAAAGATGCTGAGAAAAACAATGTAAAAATTCAATTTCGTTTATCCAGAGAATATGCTTTTTTCTCATCGTTAGGTTCATGGATTATGAAACAACCCGGCTATATACCTCAAGATAGTAATGAAATCACGAATAAGGAACCTTTTAATAAATGGTTGGGTGATATTACCGTGCAACTCATCGTAGATGGTCAAATCAAAGAACAAAAAATCATGAAGTGGAATGGTAACACTGTCGAAGATGATGACTTGCTGTTTGGCTTTGATGATAAAAAACCAATTATAGTCGATGCTAATGGGCATAATATTAAAGTCAGATACTACAACAGTATGGATGAAAATTGGGGATGTCACGACACGGGGTATTCGACGATAAACCTTTACTTGAAGAAAGATAAAAAAGGTGCTTATACTTTATATGTTCCGAATATACTGGTCAATGGAAACTTTGCTAAAGTCTTCAAGGTTACCGAAAAAGATATAAGAGGATTTGGAAAAGATGCAAAGTATCCTGAAATAACGGATTTCAATCCGAACGCTGATAATCTGGAACCCTACTACGAATACGTTTTCGAAGTAACCAATCAGGAACTTCCTCCGGAAAAACCGCCGGAAGAGCCGCCTCATAATCCTCCTCACGAGCCTCCTCATGAACCGCCCCACGAACCGCCGACAACACCCCCGGAAACGCCTGAAGAACCTCCGGTGACGCCGCCGACTCCTCC
>NZ_KQ960167.1 GCF_001553115.1 Aedoeadaptatus coxii | reverse complement strand
ATCGCAACGCCCTATTCCCTCCTCCTAAGATTAAAAAAGAAGTTTTCTGTATGAATGAATTGCTTTTGAAAGAAAGATTTTTAAGAATGAATCCTAGAAAAGCCCCATATCCCTAAATACTTAACAACTTCCCGAGCCCGGGCTCATCGGCGAGGGCGTCTGCCACATCGGCCAAAATTTCCTCTAATGTATCGAGTCCCTTGTGTTTTAAACGGCTCGTAGGGCCTGAAAGGCTCACGCCGGCAATGAGCTCGCCCTCGGAATAAATCCCCTTCGCCATACAGGTAAGGCCGTATTCGTATTCTTCACGGTCGTGGGCCGTGCCCGTTTCCAACACCTCGTCTAAATCCGCTCGAAGAGCTTCCGGCGTGGTGAGAGTGGAAATCGTGCGTGGCATCAAGGTGTGGCGGGCGATGTAGCTCTTAAACGCGTCGTCGTCGTATTCCGAGAGGAAAATCTTTCCGATACTGGAGCAGTAAAGAGGCGCCACGGGAATTAAATGGCGAATAATAAAAAACTCTTCCCCGGCGACCGTATCGAGCATGACGATGGCATCGTCCGCCAAAATACCGAGGTTTAAACTTTCGCCGCATTCTGCCGCCGCCCGTTCCATAATGGGTCGGGTCACCTTCGTAAAATCCCAGCGGTTTTTCACCTCGGCGTCGTAGGGGATAAATCCGAAACCTAAGGAATAGCAATCGGACGCGTCCTTTGAAACAAAACGCTCGGTTTCCAGAGTATGTAAAATCTTAAAGACGCTGGTCTTCGGAATATCCAGCGCCGTGGAGATGTCGCCTATGCTGAACTTGCCGTGATGTTCCAGTAAAAAACGTAAAATTTGGAGCGCCTTTTCCACCATGGGAACCGTATAGTCAGTTTTTTTTGTCATTAGATCTTTGCTCCTTTATAATAGTACTACATTAAGTATATCAGAAACCGAGAGCATACAAAGGGAGGAACTATGTCGAAATCATTACGTTCTAATAAATACAGCCAAATCGGCACCGGCGGGCTGGCGGAAAGCGCCGATCTCGCAAAAAAATTCGACGACGTCGTCGATTTTACATTGGGAGATCCGGACATTATCACCCCGCTCCCCATTATGGAAGCGGCCTTTAACGACGCCAAAGCCGGCCACACCCACTACACATCGAGCAGTGGCGATCCCGAACTTATTGATGCGATTATCGACTTTCAACGAGAAGAATACGGCATCGAGTGGCAAAAAGAAAATGTCTTCGTCACCACCTCCGCCTGCCACGGCATGTGGCTCGTACTGGAAACCATGTGCGATCCCGGCGACGAAGTGCTCATTATCGAGCCCTTCTTTGCGCCCTACGCCGATCAGGTGAAAATGGCGGGAGCGACGCCCGTATTTGTGGAAACCGACCCCGACAAAGGATTTATTCCTTCCATTGAAAGCATTCGCGAAAAAGTAACGGATAAAACCAAAGCCCTTATTGTGAACACGCCCAACAATCCCAGCGGCCTGTGTTTGGAAAAAGAAACATTGGAAGCCATCGGCGAGTTGGCGGAAGAAAAAGACTTTTTCATCATTGCCGACGATATTTACACCGCCTTTTCCTACGCCGCCCCCTTCGTGCCCATGTCCTCCATGGAGCGATTTAAAGCGCGTACCATCACCCTGCGTTCCTTCTCGAAAAACTTCGCCATGACCGGCTGGCGCATCGGCTATATTTTAGCCGCACCGGAATTTATTCACGCGGTAAAATTCGTTAACGAGCAAAACGTCTACGCCGCCCCCTCCGTTTCCCAACGCGCCGCCATCTATGCCTTACAACATCGCAGCGAGGTACAGCCGCCTTTAATCGAAGAATTTAAAAAGCGCACCTTCCACGCCTACGAGCGACTGAAAAAGCTAAACAACATCCGCATCGCCGAACCTCGCGGCACCTTCTATCTCTTCGTGGACATTCGCCCCACGGGCAAAACGGAAGAGGAAGTGTGGCGCATGCTCATGGAAGAAGCTCGCGTGCTGACCGTCAAAGGGAGCGCCTTCGGCAAAAGCGGCCAAGGCTTTTTGCGCCTGGCCGTTACCGTCGGCGTAGAAGACATCGATCGAGCATTTGACCGCATCGAACAAATGGAAATATTTAAATAGAAACATAAAAAGGCGTCCTCCGACGAAGAGGACGCCCTTTCTGTTTATAAACAAAGGAAACGCAAGACATAGATGAGTGTAGGTAAGCCCTACACCATATATTGTAGCAGAAAACAAAGAGAGAAGGTAGTCGAGATATCAAAACTTTGGTAAGAATATAGAAGGAAATGCAAACGACAGATTGCTAAAAGACGAAGATCAAGAGCATAAATGAGTAAGAGATTAAAAATATCCAAAAAAGTGCTTGACTTCACATGCCGTTCTCTGTAAACTATACAAGTTGTCTCGTGAGCGCACGAATAAAACTTTTACAAAGTTTTAAAAAG
>NZ_KQ960166.1 GCF_001553115.1 Aedoeadaptatus coxii | reverse complement strand
GAAACTTGTCTTAATTAGTGTAACCTATCCACCGCATTTCCCCTTCCCCGCGGACCCCATCCCCATTCTGGCCGGCTTTTTAATAAGAAGAAAATGCCTGCGGCATTTTCCCCATCTTATGCCATGCAAGCAAAAAGAAACACATTACATTTATTCAATAGTTATTAAAAAAATACCTGAAACAGAGTGTGCTTTCTCGCGACGCAACCCAATACAAATCGAGGCCCGTTAGGGCTTCGGACTGCTAAAAAGCGTTAGGGTGGAAAGGAAGGAGGTTTTAGGAGGTATGATTTGCTTTTAAAAGAAAAAAACCTCCGAACGAATTTTAAAAAAATACATTCACGCACAAAACTACTTTTTAATTCGGTTTTACACAACCCCAGAACCATGTCGCGGGGAAGGGGAAAGGAAAGAGGGCGAATCGCAACGCCCTATTCCTTTCCCCGGAAAATATTTAAGATGAATGCTCTACTTTATCAAGAAAAAATCTTCTGAAAAAATAATAAAATCAGTGTTCTCGCAACGTAATTGCTTTTATTCGGTTTCACACAACCAGGAAAGCTCTGTCGCGGAGAAAAGAGAGAATCCGGGCGCCCTATTCCCTCCTCCTAAGTTTCAGAAAAAGATTTTTGAGTGAATCTTTTTCTTTTGAAAGAGAAAAGCCATCTCATATCTTTTATAAAAATCATTTTTCATTAAGATAGTCCATTTCTTGAAGAAGAAAAATCTTCATCAAAAAAAGAAGACCTTTCGATCTTCTTTCTTTTCTTTCCATCCATTCTATTGTGCCGAAAGTTTACGCTCGTGGCTGTACACGCTCCGTAGATAAAGAATCACAGATACGATCGCCATAATCACCAAATAGGCGCCGCCGATAACGTGAACCATGCGAGTAACCGAGGCGATGGCTGCATCGGGATTAACGGCTCCCGATCCTTTGTAGTAATCCAGGAAATGACCGCTTAAAAAATCTACAAACAGACTACTGCCGATGCCGTAAACAAATTGTAGGGCGATATAGAGCAAAATCGGCCCGCCGATGCCGTATCGCCGAAATATCTTTTCACTTCCCACACTTACGACAAAGACCCAAGAGCACGCTCCCATTATGATGCTGGTGAAGATGAGCAACACGCCGATGACGTAAACTGAAGGGGGAACCTGTTGAAGATAGGGTATTAATTCTGTCTTGACTTCCGTTGAAACTGAGATGTCTCTCAACATTCTCAGATAGACTTCGATCCCTTTCACGAGGATAATCACCAGTTGCCACAAATTGACAAGGATAAACCATATAACCCGCCCGCCGACGATCTCTTTTCCCGTAAGGGGCAAGCCGCTGAAAAAGCTGCTGTACTCGCCGTAAAAGCGTTTATAATCTCTGTAACATAGCATGAGAGTCGCCACGATAAAGGTCACGTAAATGGCCATAAAGTTAATGACAGGCCCTATTTCGTACGTCAATACCACAGACGCCAAGAGGGGCAAAATCGCCATGGCGAGCAGTATCCATTTGTCCCGTTTTAAATAGTAGCTTAATAATTTAGACACGGTACACCTCCCTGAAAATCGCTTCTAAATCTGTATTGTACTTTTCCCGAAGGGCGTCGGCTTCATCCTGAATCATAACCTTTCCGTCGCCGATCATCACCGCCATGTCGATAATGGGCTCGATGTCGCGCACCATGTGAGTGGAGATGATCAGAGTCGCCTCGGGATCGAAGCCGTCTAAGATGCCATCCAAAACCCCTTGTTTCGCCGCCGGGTCTACGCCACCGATGGGTTCGTCCAGGAGATAAAGTTTCGCTTTTCTCGAAAGGGTGAGGGTGATTTGCAATTTGTCTCGCATCCCCTTGCTCATTTCCCGAATGCGGCGATCTCTCTCCAACTTAAAGCGTTCCAGCATTTTCCGCGCTTTTTCCTTATCGAAATCATCGTAAAAATGCTTGTATAGGTCGATAGCATCATCCGCCGTTAAATCTTTGGGAAGGGGCAGGTGATCCGGCTGGTAGCTGACGTAGGATTTCGTCAAAGGCCCCGGTCGGTTACCGAATACCGCCACGTCGCCTTTATAATTCATTTCAAGACCTGCTAAAATTCTTAAAAGCGTGGTCTTTCCGGCGCCGTTGGGACCGAGCAAGCCGACGATATGCCCTTCGTCCAGTGTTAAATCGAATCGATCCAAGACTATATTGCCTCGGTATTCCATGGTGAGATTTTTTATTTCCGTCGCTTTCATCTTATTCCCCCTTCGTCCAGCGTTTTTCAAGTAGTGTCATGGCCGTTTCTTTCGTCATGCTTAAATCGTCCGCCACACCGATGAGCGCGTCGCAAGCGTCGAAAAAAGCGTCTTTCGCCAGCGTATCGATGCTCTTTCTGTTATCGGTGACGTATTTTCCCCGGGTCCTGTCCGTAGCGATCAACTCCTCTCGCTCCAATTCTTGTAATGCGCGTTGCACCGTGTTCGGATTCACGCTATAGGTTTTTGCCAAATTTCTTACCGATTCCAGCTTTTCGCCGGGAGCCAATTCCCCCGATGCGATCTGCTTTTTAATTTCTTCGTATAATTGCAGGTAAATGGGCCGATTGGTGTCAAATTCCACAATACCCTCCTTTCGGTTGCCACTTATAGATCGCTTTTTTTAAACTTTCGATTGCCTATTAAGTTAAGACCACATACCAGCCCCCAATTTAAAACCATAAATTTTATAAAATCTGTAGTGTCTACGGAAGCTATAAGTTTCCCTAAATAATAGATCGGTATTAGGGTCTGAATCATAGGAAACGACTTTAAATACATCATAATCACGTAGAGCAGAATAAACATCCCTACAGATGCATAGGATTTAAAGTACATGCTCAAACACTGCACCAAGCTTATGATGAGTATATAAAATGAACCGATGCCCACAATGGTCATAAGATCGCTTATCCAATTTGTTCCTGCGAATGTACCGCTTGCAATGTCCATTTTTGAAAGGAACACATAATAGCAGGCGAGACAAAATAAAACAAATAATAGGGATACGATCACCCAGTAAAAGGTCTGGGCATAAAACTTTGCGTAATAGATTCTACGCCTTTTATTAACGCGGGTGAGCATCATGGATATACTGCCATTTTCTATTTCGCCTTTTAAAATGTTGGCGCTGTTAATAGCGAGAAATAGGAAAATAATAAACACCATGTAAACTAATGTGTACATATCATTGGCGAAAGTTAAGCCGTTAATAAGTTCCTTACTATTGTACGTAATGATGCCGGAATGGGTGTACACCCCCAAGCTGTAAAATAGCGGTAAAGCAAACATGAAAAGGATCAGGAGATTTTCTTTTCGTTTTAATTGTTTATATATTTCAAATCTTATCAGTTGTGCCATTCTCTCCCTCCTCCAAAAAGCTTTCCAAGGGGTTCATTATCTTTTCGATAGTTCTGATTTTGGTGACACTGCCGATATGCTGTAATTTCTCATGCAGTTGGTCTTCCGTCACTAATAGTCTATGCTCATCAATTTGTTCCGCGTAGCGACTATCCACTAATGCCGAACACTCCACGTTTAACACAATCGGGCTTTGTATATGAATGTCCCCGTCGTACCGTTTCACGCCGTCTTTTATGACGACCAATCGATTACAAAGGGATTTCACTTCGTCTAAATTGTGATCCGAAAAGATAACCGCCATCTCACGAGTTTTCACCATCTCCCGAATAAAATCCTTTACCATGTTGCGACCGTGAATATCCAATCCCACAAAGGGCTCATCTAGCAACATAAGAGTGTCTGCGTTTAAGATCGCCTGAGCAAAACCCAATCGCTGCTTCATGCCGAAAGAAAAAGGTTTTACCTTCTTATGCTCCGAACCTCTCAGCCCTACAATATTTAGAACTCGTTGAATTTCATCTTCCATTTTCTTATGGTTTTGTACGCCGTTTAAAAATAAAACAGCTTCTAAATTTTCATAGGCAGTTAAATATGGATAGAATTCAGGATTGACCGACACGCCGAAGTTTTTTCTTCGCTCCGAATCGATTGTCATCTCTTCGCCTTCATAAAATACCTTGCCCTTATTAGGATGAATATTTCCGGATAAAATATTGAGCAGGGTAGTCTTTCCGGCACCGTTGATGCCGATCAGGCCCACAATATCTCCTTTTTGAAGGTTCATGGAAAAATCGAAGAGACCTTTTCCCTCACCGTAATCCTTCGTAACTGACTGTACCTTTAGTAATTCCACGCTTACCCTCCTTTCGACTGTATCACTCCCTTAATACATTGTCATTGTATCATCGTCTTAATACAGTGTCAACTCTGTTTTTGAAATTTTTTGCACGAAAAAAGGACGTCACGCAGACGTCCTTTTCAACAGAATATAGGAAGGTGTCATTATTTAGTTTACTTGCACGCCTCGTCGCATGACGAGGTATTTCGCTAGGTCAAAAAAGAAAAAGCGTATTTTCGATAGCAAGATGTTTTCGTAGCATTTCCAGTATCCGACGAAGCGATGTTCTCGCCTCTTGGCGAATGCTTCCACATCGGATAGAGGATAGCCTAAAAAGATGCCGATTTCGTCGGGGCAGCCAGTTAAAAATCGTCTTTTTAACTCCGCAATGGCTTCCTCCGCCGTATCATATTTATAGCCGCGATTCTTTAAAAAAGCTTGGCATCTTTTGTCTGTTAGTTTGTGTTCAAGTTTTTTTTGATCATAGAAGTAAAGTAATAAACCGCCTTTGGCATTTACGAATTCAGCGTGTGCAAGGGGTATGGATTGTCTCACGCTTTCATCGCATCTCCAACAACCTGAAAGATCTCTCGAATGGTTCACTAAGCTGACAAGAGTTCCTGTCTTTCCGCAAAAAGTTGTCGGCGCCGTATAGGCTTTTAATATGGCTTCCAAATATGCACGATCGTCACAGGATGCGCATTGGTTGAGATAGCCAACTGTCGTATGGTTCAGCTTACGCTTCACATAACGCGCGAGCACTTTTTTTGCACTCCTCTACTGCATCGCTATCCGGCTCGCCTTTGGCGATGACGGTGTCGATGTAAGAAACACTTTGGCCTCGCACTTCGTCTTCCCAGGTTTCCATCCATTCGCCGTCGGCCCAATCGTAGGAACCGAACAAGAGGACTTTCTTACCTTTAAGAAGAGGATTTACGTCGTCCATAAAAGGTCGCATACTGCCTTCTTCCAGTTCCTCAGCTCCCATGGCCGGGCAACCGAAAGCGATCTTTTCTGCACTTTCTACTACTTCTTGTGTAGCGCTATCAACTTCGATAATGTTAGCTTCTTCACCGGCATCACGGATTCCTTCAGCAATGGCATTGGCCATGGCTTCTGTATTTCCGGTACCGGACCAGTAAATTACAGGTATCATACACATTCTCCTTTCCACCCTGCGGCACCTGCACGCTGCACACTATGGCATAAACGAAAGAAGTATCTGATATATATGTACCACAAGGTTCTTTTGATAATTCTTATCGTTTACATCTATGATTATATAGGCTCGCCTTTAAAAAAGCAAGGGCTTTTCGTAAATATTTGATAATTATTTTCAGTTATCTTTTCAATGGCTATTTTCTCACCTTTACATCATGAGCGTCCACAAAATACCCTCCCCTTCTTTTTCTGCAAAGGTTCATTTTGATGCTTACTCTATTTCTCATTTTTATTGCCCGTTAATAAAGAACGATCTCTCGTATCTATTGTGAACAACGTACACTTTTATGCGATTCCATTTTATCGGCTAGCCTTTTGGATATGGGAATTCGTCTAAATTTCCTTTTAAAAATAAAGATATCTTATCCTTTTCTTAATGTTTTTCGCTAAATCCTTATTGAATATCGTTAACCTCCGGGTATAATAATCTTAGGAGGTAACGTATGAAACAATTTAAATTATATTTCATCGGCTTCGCTTTGGCGCTGGCTCTATTAGGCGTCGCCACATTGTTCGCCATCATCGGCGTCTTGCCCATTAAGGGATGGGTCACCGGCGATCCCACGTTTGCACCTTATCTATACATGGTGCCCGTCGCTCTCACGCTTTTCGCTCTGATCGGCCTTTCCCTTATGGCGGCCATTCTATCGGGCATGTACACGACCTATCTCTACGGCAGGGGCAAAGTGTTTGAACTGCCTATGGAAAAAGGACTCAATCGCACGGGGCTGGCTTTTTTGGCATCAAGTCTTTTGACGTTTCTCTTCGGCCTCTATCTCGGAATCAATTTAGGATCTATTGCAGTTTTCATCGCCTCTCTGTTATTTGTAGGCTTGTTTTTACTGCCGGCTTTTCTCTTTTTTCTTCTCGCCGATGTGGTGGAAAAGGGACGTCTGCTCCAAGATGAGCATGATCTTACCATTTGAGGTGCGCCATGATTCAAATTGATTTAGATCTTATGCTCGCCAAACGAAAAATGACCCTCACCGAACTTTCAAAGGCGGTGGATATTAGCTTGCCCAATCTCTCGATTTTAAAGACGGGAAAGGCAAAGGCCATTCGCTTTTCTACCCTCTCCGCCATTTGCAAGACGCTGGATTGCCAGCCGGGGGATATTTTGCGCTATGAAGAAGGTGATGATAATGAATGATTATCGTAAGCGAGGGGTTTTATTACTCTCCGCCTGTTTTCTCCTCGGTTTCACCGTCGTCCTTTTATCCTCGGACCGGACGCCGAGGCCTTTAAAGGAGGCGAATTATTCCTTTAACACGAGATTCTCCGGAAGGGCGCAGGAAGAATTTTCCATAAAAAAAGCGCCGAGTTTCCTCGGCGACGGCGTATCTCTTTATATCTATACTTTAAAAGACGACGATATGAAAATTTTAAAAACAGATTTGAAGACAAAAAAATCCTATCCTTACAACTCCCCAATCGGAGAAGCTGTTGCCGGCGATTTGCAATTAGCGCTCAGGGAGCCTGACGCTACTTTTGATTTCGGTTCATTGAATAAGTATGACTATTATGTCCACGATCGCTCACCTTTTAAAACAAACACTCCCTCGAATTACGACGCCCTTATGGTGGAGAAGAATGGGAATCGCGTCGTTTATATCGTAAGCGATTCATAATCTTTATCTCTGAGTCGACCTACAAATCTTACAAAATATAGGTTCTAAAATATCCGTTGGGGAGTAACCTC
>NZ_KQ960165.1 GCF_001553115.1 Aedoeadaptatus coxii | reverse complement strand
GAACCGTAACGGTAACAGATAAAGATGGCAAAGAAATTGGTAAATTAAAACCCGAACAAACCGTTAAGAATGCCAATACCGCACCCGTCATTAAACGTAATAACGACGGTAGTATTACGGTATGGCCGCCGGCAGATGCTACGGAAGTAACCGTTAAGTACACCGGAGCGGACGGTTTGCCGAAGGATGTTAAGCTTACGAAGGACGCAAACGGAAATTGGAAGGCGCCTGCCGGATCTGATTTAATCGTCGATCCGACAACGGGCAAGATCACTATTCCCGGCGATAAGATTCAAAAAGGTTCGGATGTTTTGGTCATCGCTAAAAATGATCTCAACAAAGAAACTCGCGCCGTGTCCAAGGGAACGACCGATAATACCGGCAAGGACGACGGTTATATCTGGTTGAAACCTGTTGGCACCACCGACAACAAGGCGAATGACAAGAAGGCGGAAAAACACGATATGGGCATTCACAAGGCGTATATCTTCGGTTACGAAGACAACACCTTCCGTGCAAACGGCAATATGACCCGTGCGGAAGCCGCCGCCATGATTGCTCGTTTGAAAGAGCTTGATATGTCGAACAAGGCTAAACCTGAATTTAGCGATGTTCAAAGTGCTTGGTATAATGGAAGCATTAATGCCGTCGTACGTGCAGGTTATATGAAGGGTTATCCCGACGGAACCTTTAACCCCAACGGCAAGATCACTCGTGCGGAATTTGCGCAAATGATCATGGCCATCGACAAGGCAAACGGCGCCGATGTACCTTTCTCCGATGTGAAAGGACACTGGGCTGAAGCGGCTATTATGCAAGCGTACGCTAACGGACGTATTGCCGGCTATCCGGATAAGACGTTCCGCCCGAACAACAACATTACGCGGGCTGAAGCGGTAACGGTCTTGAATAAACTGTTTGATCGCAGTGTGGACAACAAAGGCCTCGCCGATGTTCACGCAGGTATCGCACCGTTTAAAGATTTAACGCCGAAGCATTGGGCTTATTACCAAATTATTGAAGCGTCGAACACGCACAGATTCTTCCGCACCGAAAAAGGTAAAGTAGATGAAACGTGGGATGTTCTCCTTCAAACTTGGAAACAAGCTTTAGAAAACCGCTAGAATTAAAAAAGAACTGAGCTTAGGCTCGGTTCTTTTTTTGATGCAATGAAATGAAAGATGACTTTTTGGAGGAAAGTTCTTCACAAAAAATAAAGTTTTGATTTTCGCAAAATGATTGCCTTTGAATTGGTTTCATACAACCTGGGAACTTTTGCCGCGGGGAAGAGGGAAAAGGCTCAGAGGCAAAGGCCGCGTTTCCCTCTTCCCCGCGCGCCCCATCTCCCATTCCGGCCGGCTTTTTGATAGGAAGAAAATGCCTGCGGCATTTTCTCCATCTTATGCCATTCAAGCGCCTAGATACTTTTTACAATTATTCAAAAAATGTTGCACGCTTTTTTATGCAGAAGCAAATGTCCCACTCAAAAAACATTTTTTCGCGACGCAGCCCAATACAATCGAAGCCCGTAGGGCTTCGGACATATAGAAGGCGTTATGGTGGAAAGGATTGGGGTCCGGGGAAAGGAAAGAGGCCGAATCGCAACGGCCTATTCCTTTCCCCGGAAAATATTTAAGATGAATGCTTTCCTTTTTCAAGAAAAAAACTTCTGAATGAATTTTTAAAAAATGTATTCACGCATAAAACCATTTTTGCATCGGTTTTATACAACCATTAAAGCCCTATCGGAGGGAGGAGGGAAAGTCCTCCTAAGTATCGAAAAAAGACTTTTGAATGCTTTACTTTTGAAAGAAAAAAGTTTCTACTAAAAAACGCCCCTTTTACGGGGCGTTCCATATTTATCTGCGTTCTTGTATTTTGTTGATGATGGTCAACAGGATCACACTGCCTGCCACGGCGATTAACACGCTGTAAAGGTTAAAGCCGCTGACTTTGCCGAGGCCGAAGACATTGCTTGCGATGAAGCCGCCGATAAAGGAACCGACGATCCCCGTTGCGATGTTGGCGATAGCGCCCATGGAAGCGTCTTTGCCTACGATTTTACTTGCGATCCAACCGGCCAGTGCGCCGAAAATAATCCAAAATAACATATGGTTCTCCTTTCATGAGTATTTACATATTAATGATTACATTATAAACATACCCGAAGGAAGCGATGCTATTCACATTGTTGCAAATTTTTTCATGTAAACTTAAATTTCTTTTCCCTCAAATTGGGAGCGGTAGAGCTTGTAGTATTCTCCTTTTTTGGCCATGAGCTCGTCGTGGCTGCCTTGCTCCACAATATTGCCTTTGTCGAGAACGAGGATGGTGTCCGCGCCGACGATGGTGGAAAGGCGATGGGCGATGACGAAATTGGTGCGGCCGTGCATCAGGCGATCCATGGCTTTTTGAATGAGTTTTTCCGTTCGCGTGTCCACGGAGCTTGTGGCTTCGTCGAGTATGAGGATGTCCGGATCGGAAATAAGGGCGCGGGCGATGGTCAAAAGTTGCCGCTGACCTTGGGAAATCTCTGAGCCCGATTCGGTGATTTTCGTTTGGTAGCCTTCGGGCAGAGTGCGGATAAAATTATCCACGTAGGTTGCCTTTGCCGCCGCGACAATGTCTTTTTCCGTGGCGCTTTCTTTACCGTAGGCGATGTTGTCGTAAAGGGTGCCGCTGAAGAGCCAAGTATCTTGCAACACCATGCCGAAGTGGCGGCGGAGATCTTTTCGTTTGAATTTGCGAATGTCTACGCCGTCGACGGTAATGGCGCCCCTGTCCACTTCGTAAAAGCGGAGGAGCAAATTAATGAGGGTTGTCTTCCCGGCGCCTGTGGGGCCGACGATGGCCACGGTCTCTCCGGGTTTTACCCTAAGGTTAAAGTCTTTAATAATGTCCTGATCCGGCGTGTAGCCGAAGTGCACGTGATCGAAGGTGACGGCGCCTTCTACTTTTCCGAGGCTGACGGGATTGTCCGCCTCGATTTCTTCCTCCCCGTCCAGGACGCGGAAGACGCGGTCGGCGGCGGAGATCGCCGATTGAAGGGCGCCTACCACTTCCGCCATGCCGTTAATGGGCTGGTTAAGCTTTCTGGAGTATTGGAAGAAGGCCTGAATGGCGCCGACGGTAATGCTCCCGGCGTACACTAAATAGCCGCCGAAGACGGCGATGGCCACGTAACCCAAATTGGAAATAAAATCCATGAGGGGCATGATTTCGCTGGAGATGAATTGGGCTTTGTAGGCGTTTTCGTAAAGTTTGCCGTTAATGTCGTCGAATTCTTCCAGGGCTTTTTCTTCGAAGGTAAAGCTTTTGACGACTTCTTCGGAGCTGATGATTTCTTCCATATAGCCGTCGATGCGACCCATTTCGTGGCTCTTTTGGCGGAAATAGCGCTGGCTGATACCGGCGATTTTGGCCGTCACGAAAGCGCTGGTGGGCAAGACGATAAGGGAGATTACCGTGAGCCTGGGCTCGATGTAGAGCATCATGGAAAGGGTGCCGATAATGGTCACCACGGCGCTAATGGTTTGGGAAATGTTTTGCCGCATATTGCTGACGATGGATTCCATATCGTTGACCATGCGGGAAAGTAAATCGCCGACGGTGAATTGATCGAGATAGGACACGGGAAGCTTTTCGATTTTTTCGGAAAGTTCTTTTCGCAAGGTATACACCATTTTCTGCGTTACTTTCACGAGCATACGACCTCTTACGAAGTAAAAGGCGGAGGAAAGGCAGTAGAGCACGACGAGGATCAGGGTAATTTTTCCGAGGTAATCGTAATCTACGGCGAGACCGGCCTTTACGGAATGATAAAGGCTCGTAATGCCCAAGCCCAGTATCCAGGGGGTGAAGATATCGAAGGCGGTGGCCGCCGTGGTAAAAAAGACCACGAGGAACATGGGGAGTTTGTCTTGATTTAAATAGCCGAAGAGCCGTTTGATAATCCGTCGGCTGTCTTTGCTTCTGAGGGAGCGGCGGTCTTGTTCCGCTACGGGATGTAGTTTAGCCATAGACGACCTCCTCTCCAAGTTGAGATGCGGCGATTTCCCGGTACACGTCGGATGTGTTCATGAGTTCGTCGTGTGTGCCGCGGGAAATGATCTTCCCGTCTTCCAAGACGAGAATCTCATCGCAATCCAGCACCGTCATGACCCGTTGGGCGACGATAATGGTGGCGACTTTTTCGGTTAGGGGTGTTAAGGCCCGGCGCAGGGTTTTGTCCGTATTAAAATCCAGGGCGGAAAAGGCGTCGTCGAAAAGCAGCACGTTCGGCTCTTTGGCCAGTGCCCTTGCAATGGAAAGGCGCTGTTTTTGTCCGCCGGAAAGATTTTTCCCCGTTTGAGCCACTTCGCTATCCATGCCATCGTCCATTTCGCTCACGAAACTATACGCCTGTGCCACGGAAAGGTAGTGTGCCGCTTCGTCGCCTGTGAGTGGTTTGTCCCGTGAGATGCCGATATTATCCCGTACGCTGCGTTTTAAAAGTTTCGCCTGTTGCGGGGCGTAGCCTAAGGCGCAGCGCAGTTCTTTTTGCGAGAGCTTTTGAATGTTCACGCCGTTTAAGCGGATTTCCCCGTCGGTGACGTCGTAAAAGCGATGGATGAGTTTTAAGATGGTGCTTTTGCCGCTGCCCGTGCCGCCGATAATGGCGATTTTTTCCCCTGCCTTTACCTCAAAGGAGAGGTGGGAAAGCACGGGGCGTTCGGCGCCGGGATAGGCGAAGCTCACGTCGTCGAAGACAAGTGAGGTTTCCCCTGCAGGCAGGCTTAGGGTGTTTTCTTCTTTTTTTATGGGCGTGTTCAGTACTTCCACGATGCGATCCCTCGACGCTTTGGCGCCGGGGTAAAAGGCGAAGAGCATGGCAAACATACTCAGGGCAAACATGATCTGGATAATGTATTGGATAAAGGCCATTAAGTCGCCGACTTCGATAGAACCTGCGGAAATTCTGCCGGCGCCGAAATATAAAATGGCGATCATGGTCATGTTGAAGATAAGGTTAAAGGCGGGGAGCATGAGAATCAAATAATTGTTCACCCGTTCGTTTACCTTGCGCATGTCGTCATTAATATGGCTGAAGTGATCGTTTTCGTAGCTTTCTTTTTGGAAGGCGCGAATGACGCGAATCCCCGTAAGCCGTTCCCTGAAGCGTAAGCTGATTTTATCCATAAGTTCCCTTGCGCGCATAAAACCGGGAAGGGATTTTTTGGCGATGAACACGACGACGCCGAGAAGCATGGGGGCGGAAATTAAAATAACGCCGGAAAGCTTCACATCGGTGGTTAGGGCCATGTAGGTGGCGCCTAAAAACATTAAGGGCGCGCGCACCAGGGGCCTTAGCACGACGACGGCCATACGTTCCAATTGATTAATGTCGTCGGTGGCGCGGGTTAAAATCGAGGGGGCGCCGAATTGCTCGAATTGCTCAAATCCCAAATTCATGACGTGAGAAAAAAGCCCTCGTCGCAAATCTTTCGAAAAGCCCATGGCGATTTTGGCCGCCAAATAGCCCGCCGCCGTCATGAGCAAGACGGAAAAGACGGCGAGCCCCACCATGGGCAGGGCGTACGATAAAATAATATCCACATTGCTTTTTAAAACCCCGTAGTCGATAATGTGGCTCATAAGTCGGGGCAAAAAAAGATCCGCGAGAATACTCATGGCGATGAGCAAAATCTCGGGGACGATCAGTGGAATGTAAGGTTTAATGTAGTCTTTCATTTCACCATCCTATTTCTAATTTGCTTTAAAACAGTTTATAATTATATTATTGATACCCGAAGGAGGGGAGGATACACATGGAAAAAGGCTTAAAACTCACACAATCACACTTTATCGACATCGAAGGGCGCTATGGATTCGATCAAAATGCGCTGGCGGGGCGCTGGAGCCGCTACCATGTGGATCGCTCCTGCGGCATTGCGGCCATGGCCAATTTAATTTCTTACGGCAGGGCGCAATTCGTCATGAGCCGGGGCGAGTCCTTCGATCTTATGGATCGCATTTTGCACTATGCGCCGCCGAGGCCTTGGGGCATTGCCCGGCCGGGCATTTTAAAAACCGCCGTCAAGGCCATGAACCTTCCCTTTTCCCTCGACGTGCTTTCGGGAAAAGTGGGAAGCCGTAAGGCCCGCCCCTTTATCGAGAAACACCTTGCCCACGATCGACCCGTGGCTCTGCTCAACACCAATCATCCCCACAAAGCCTTTCGCTACCACTGGGTTACCATTACGGAGCTTTTGGAAGAAGACGGCGCGCTGATGGTTCGCTTTTCTTCTTGGGGCAGGCGCTATAAATTACCTTACGATCTATTACTTTCCGACAACACCGTGTACCGGGCGCTGATCGCCCTCGTGCCTCGAAAGGAGCAATAAATGAAGACCCTTTACGCCAAGCAAAAAGTGTTTAAACTGGAAGATCACTACCCTATTACCGACGGCGACGAGCAGGCTGTGTACCAAGTGGATCAAAATTTAAAAATTTTCGGCTACGAAGTCCACGTATCCCACGCCGACGGCACGCCGGCATTCGTCGTGACTCAAGAGCTCATGCATTTTCTCCCCACATTCCACGTGGATTTTGAAAACGGCGAGCGCATGACCATTAAATCCCGTATCAGCTTTTTAAAGAAGAAGATCGATGTGGAATACAGCGACAGCAATCTCCTTATAACAGGGGATGTGTGGGATTGGGATTTCGCCATTCAAGAGGGCGAGCGAGAAGTGGCGTCGGTGACGAGGAAATTCCTTACCTGGGGCGACACATTTACCCTGGAAATTTTCGACGACGATTACAGCGATGTGGCGGTGGCGGCCATGATCGTCATCGACCGTTTACTCGATATTGAAGAATCCGCCAATTAAAAAACTCCCTTCGCCCTAGTAAGGTCGAGGGGAGTTTTTGCGGATTTAGTCTTTTTTAATTAATTCTCCGGTATCCAGATTGTATTTGTAGTCCATGTCCTGCCCTTTGGCGTTTTCCACTTCAATTTCCAATTCGGTATAGGCGGAGCCTCCCTCGTATTCGATGCTGAAGGAGTGGAGCTTATAATCGCTACCCGCATCTTTGAGAGCTTCGGCGATGAGATCCTCTACGCGGCCTAAACGGGCTACGTCCAGTGCCTTTTTCCCGGAAGTATCCTCTTTTTCGACTTTATCTTCGGCAATGGAGCCGTCAGAAGCTTTGATTTCCATTTCATGCTCTTTATTTTCGTCGAAACCTTCGATTTCGTAGTAAAATTCGCCATTTTTGCGATCCAAGCCCAGCTTTGCGAGTTTCGTGTCGGGGTACTTATCCGTAAAGACTTTAAGGGCGTCCTCTAAACGGATCATCTTAGAATCGGAAGTTTCGCGGCTTTCCGTTTGTACGTCAGCTTCATGATTTTCCGCCTGCACTTCGTTCTTGTTTGGTTCGGGCGATGCGGTATTTTGATTTTCATTGCCCATAGTCGGTTGGCAACCTACAAGGGCGAATGTAAGCCCGACTAAAAGAATTATTTTTTTCATAACAACATCCTTTCTTATAAGAAATTATACCCGAAGGCATGTATTTTCAATCAAAAGGATACGGTTTGGACGGCGGCAGTAAAAAAGCTCCCTTTGTGAGGGGAGCTCTTTTTGTATTAGCAGCAACTTCCGCCGGAGGGGGAGTCTTCTTCGTCGCCTCCCTCTGTGGAGCAGCCTTCGAAGGGACCGAAGTGGCGGCTGCGATCGCCGTAGATGTCGAAGTATTTTGAGAAGCGGGTTTCTTGAATCATGGCGCAGGTATTGCCGCAAACGGATGCAGGAAGGCCTTCAAAGAAACGGTGGTGATCGTCGAGGTCAAAAGCGTCTTCGCTGCCTAAGATGCCGCCTTTATAGGTGACGAACTGGCCGTACTGTTCGCAAATATCTTCCATCATATCGGGGATCTTCATGGCGCGGACGGTGCGGGAGGTAAAGCCGATGTTGCCGATACGCTTTTCGATTTCGGGATTGTCGATGGCGGCTTTGGTGGTGGACATGTAGCGGAAATCTTCCCAGCCCACTTTGCGCATAAGCCGTCTGAAATCTTCTACATACATGGCACCGCCGATACATTCGCCGAGGAGTACCGGATCGTTTTCTAACGATTCCGGCAGGCGACGGTCGGCGAAAATGTCGGAGAAATAAAGTTCGCCGCCCCGTTTCAACACGCGGAAGATTTCTTTAAACACACTTTCTTTATCCGGGGAAAGATTAATGACGCAGTTGGAAATGACGATGTCGATGCTTTCGTCTTCGATGCCTATGGATTTTAAATCTTCGATATAGCCTTTTTTAAAGGTAACATTGGATTTTTTGTAGCCGAATGTTTCCGCCATACTGTCCCGGTGTTTTTCTGCAATGGCCAGCTGATCGTCGTTCATATCCACGCCGATCACGTGGCCTTCTTTGCCGACGAGCTTTGAAATGGTGTAGACATCGTAGCCCGTGCCGCAACCCAAGTCTAAAACCGTAAGGCCTTCCAGAGCATCGGGAATGGGGGAGCCGCAGCCGTAAAAGCGTTTGACGATTTCCTCATCTACACTTGCGCGAATGGCCTGAATATGATCGGGGGTGCCGTCCAGTGCGCAGGAACAGATTCCCGTTTCCATTTTGCCTTCTTGTTCTTTCGTGATGTGACTGTAATATTCTTTAATATTTTCGTGATTATGCATGGTGATCTCCTTTCAGCAGCGATTATTATTAGAAATAGACGATTGAATGGGCTCGATAATCTTTGTAAAGATGAAAGCCGCCGGCGTTTCGGCTATAAAGGGGGCGTCTTTTCTCGCGGTTTAGGGAAAACCTCTAATTTCATTCTAACATTAAATTTCTCAATAAAAAAAGGCAACGGATGTTGCCTTGAAACGGTTGACTTAATAAATACGGCGCAGATCGCCTTTGCGTTCGTAGTGTAAATTTGTGTTTGCCAGCAAGCCTTCCCACCAGCTGTCGATGATGCGGTCGTAAAGGGCGGAATCGTCGTAATAGGGGGCGTGGACATTTTGGGTCACTTTCCAGGCAAAGCCCTCGTCGGAATCTACAGGCATGTGCACGCGATCGCAGGGCATGCCGTTTAAAAAGAAGCGATCGTAGACTGTAAAAGCTTCCCCGGCATTTCCTTGAAAGCCCAAAGCTTCGGCAGCTTGCTTGACGATGGCGAAAAGTTTTTCCTCGCCTTTTGCGGCCATGGCCGTGGCGGCGAAAGCCAATCGCTTTTCGGCGAGCGCCACCCTTTCGGCGAGCCAGCCGTGAATATTCGACGTGTCGATGACGTCCTCCAGGGGAGCGTCTTCAATGGATGGAAACTTTTCCTCCAGAGCGCGACGAATGGCGTCGTCTTCCTTTGCAATAGCCTTTGCGAGACCATCGGTGGAATGGATTTTATCGTACATTATATTGTGAATAGGTGCTAAAAATAAACTCATGGTAACCTCCTGATCCTATTTTACAACGAAAAACACAATGTCACCGTAACAGAGGTTACTATTTTTGGAAAAAATAAAAACGGCCTTTACGATTTTCGATCATCGTAAAAGCCACGGAAAACGCGCCAAGAATAAATTATCGACGCCAAATTCGAGAAAATGGCGAGTATAATCTCGCCAACATTGATTTATCTACGCCATTTATGAGATAATGGCGAGAAAAATGATTAGGAATGGTTATACAAAAACTTTTTTCTCATTAAATAATTACTTTTGAATCGGTTTCATACAACCCAGAAAATTCTGTCGCCCCATCTTCCATCCTATGCCATTTAAGCGGCAAGAAACGCATTACCAATTATTTAAAAGATGACGAATCTTTCTGTCGATATCTAATACCCAACTCATAAAATAATTTGCTCGCGACACAGCCCAATAGGAATTAAACGGCGT
>NZ_KQ960164.1 GCF_001553115.1 Aedoeadaptatus coxii | reverse complement strand
AAAAACGAGAACATCGTAAATCAAATCTTCAAATTTAAATTTAAAGATTACAATTTCAACGAATAGATCGTAAGGTCAAGTTAGAAAGAGCATCCGGTGGATGCCTTGGCACCAAGAGCCGATGAAGGACGTGATAAGCTGCGAAAAGCTATGGGGAGTGGCAAATACACTTTGATCCATAGATATCCGAATGGGGAAACCCGCTAAGATAGCCTCTTAGCATTCTAAGGTGAATTCATAGCCTTAGAAAGGAATACCGGGGGAACTGAAACATCTAAGTACCCCGAGGAAAAGAAAGAAACCTCGATACCCTAAGTAGCGGCGAGCGAACGGGGTAGAGCCCAACTTGAGATACGGCATGTATAGCGAGCAGAACGACATGGAAAGGTCGACCATAGCGGGTAACAGTCCCGTATGCGAAGTGACAACATGCTACTCTAAACGAGTACCACAGGGCACGTGAAACCCGGTGGGAATACAGGGGGACCACCCCCTAAGGCTAAATACTCCTTGGTGACCGATAGCGCATAGTACCGTGAGGGAAAGGTGAAAAGAACCCCGGGAGGGGAGTGAAATAGAATCTGAAACCGGATGTTTACAAGCAGCGAAAGTAGTTTATACTACGATCGTGTACTTTTTGTAGAACGGGCCAGCGAGTTATGATTTTTAGCGAGGTTAAGGCGTCGAGCGCCGGAGCCGCAGCGAAAGCGAGTCTGAACAGGGCGAAGAGTTAGAGGTCATAGACCCGAAACCGCGTGATCTATCCATGGGCAGAGTGAAGTTGCCGTAAAAGGCAATGGAGGCTCGAACCGGGTAACGTTTAAAAGTTATCGGATGACCTGTGGATAGGGGTGAAAAGCCAAACGAACGCGGAGATAGCTGGTTCTCCTCGAAATAGCTTTAGGGCTAGCCTGGATGGAAATGTCTCGGGGGTAGAGCACTGAATGGTCAAGGGACTTTACCAAGTTACCGCGACCTATCAAACTCCGAATACCGAAGACATGATCCACCGGAGTCAGACTATGTGGGATGAGCTTCATAGTCGAAAGGGAAACAGCCCAGACCACCAGCTAAGGTCCCAAAATTCGTGTTAAGTGGGAAAGGATGTGGAGTTACTGAGACAACTAGGATGTTGGCTTAGAAGCAGCCATACATTGAAAGAGTGCGTAATAGCTCACTAGTCAAGTGACTCTGCGCCGAAGATAACCGGGGCTAAACACGATACCGAAGCTGTGGAATCCGAATGGATTGGTAGAGGAGCATTGTGTAGGCGATGAAGCAAAAGCTGTAAGGCATTGTGGAGCGTACAGAAGAGAGAATGCTGGCATGAGTAGCGAGAGGTGAGTGAGAATCTCACCCGTCGAAAACCCAAGGTTTCCTGAGGAAGGCTCGTCCACTCAGGGTAAGTCGGGACCTAAGGCGAGGCCGAAAGGCGTAGTCGATGGACAACAGGTGGAAATTCCTGTACCGGCAACCGCAACGAAGATGTGGGGACGCAGGAGGATAGGCGTAGCGCCCAGTTGGTGAGGCGTGCAAGCACAAAGGATGAGAAGTAGGCAAATCCGCTTCTCTTAAGTCTGAAGTGTGATGCGTATCGAAAACAAGTAGAGAAGGAGCTGACTCCATACTGCCAAGAAAAGCCACTATTCGCGAATTGTCGCCCGTACCGCAAACCGACACAGGTAGGTGAGGAGAGAATCCTAAGACGAGCGGAAAAACCTTTGTTAAGGAACTCGGCAAAATGACCCCGTAACTTCGGGAGAAGGGGAGCCCCCTAAGGGGGGCCGCAGTGAAAAGGCCCAAGCGACTGTTTACCAAAAACACAAGTCTCTGCGAAGTCGAAAGACGAAGTATAGGGGCTGACACCTGCCCGGTGCTGGAAGGTTAATGGAAAAAGTTAGCGCAAGCGAAGCTTAGAACTGAAGCCCCAGTAAACGGCGGCCGTAACTATAACGGTCCTAAGGTAGCGAAATTCCTTGTCGGGTAAGTTCCGACCCGCACGAAAGGTGTAACGATTTGGGCACTGTCTCAACAAAGGATCCGGTGAAATTGTAGTAGCGGTAAAGATGCCGCTTACCCACGACAGGACGGAAAGACCCCATGGAGCTTTACTGCAGGCTGATATTGGATTTTGGAATGGACTGTACAGGATAGGTGGGAGACTAAGAACGAAGCGCGCCAGTGTTTCGGGAGTCGCCCTTGGGATACCACTCTATTCATTCTGAAATTCTAACCTACTTCCGTGAATCCGGAAGAGGGACACTGTCAGTTGGGCAGTTTGACTGGGGCGGTCGCCTCCCAAACAGTAACGGAGGCGTTCAAAGGTTTCCTCAGCACGGTCGGAAATCGTGCGAAGAGTGCAAAGGCAAAAGGAAGCTTAACTGCGAGAGCGACAACTCGAGCAGATGCGAAAGCAGGACTTAGTGATCCGGTGGTACCGAGTGGAAGGGCCATCGCTCAACGGATAAAAGCTACCCTGGGGATAACAGGCTTATCTCCCCCAAGAGTCCACATCGACGGGGAGGTTTGGCACCTCGATGTCGGCTCGTCTCATCCTGGGGCTGAAGCATGTCCCAAGGGTTGGGCTGTTCGCCCATTAAAGAGGCACGCGAGCTGGGTTCAGAACGTCGTGAGACAGTTCGGTCCCTATCCGTCGTGGGCGTAGGAAATTTGAGAGGGTCTGTCCTTAGTACGAGAGGACCGGGATGGACAAACCGCTGGTGTATCAGTTGTCATGCCAATGGCACGGCTGAGTAGCTAAGTTTGGACGGGATAAGCGCTGAAAGCATCTAAGCACGAAGCCCCCCTCGAGATGAGATTTCCCTCATATGATAAGACCCCTTGTAGCCCACAAGGTTGATAGGTCTCAGGTGGAAGTGTAGCAATACATGCAGCTAAGAGATACTAATCGGTCGAAGACTTGACCAAAGATGATTGTATATGTAGAATGGTTCGTCCGGTAACCATAGCAAGAGGGACACACCTGTACCCATGCCGAACACAGAAGTTAAGCCTCTTAACGCCGATGGTACTTGGTTGGTAACGACCTGGGAGAGTAGGAAATTGCCGG
>NZ_KQ960163.1 GCF_001553115.1 Aedoeadaptatus coxii | reverse complement strand
AGACGTTCTGTTTCAGGTAAAAACTTTACCGATGCAAGGTGAGCGGGAGTTTATATTCCTCGGTGGAGCGTAACTTCCTCTAGCGCCAGACAATAATCAGGAAAATGCCGAAGGCATTTTTCGTTATAGTGCCGGTCGGAAAGGGAGATGGGGCGAAAAGATTACACGGGTTGTATAAAACTGAATTAAAAAGCAGCTTTCTGCGTGGATCGTTTTTTTAAATTTAACCAGTAGATTTTTTCAAGAAACAATCTACCGCTAAAAATAATTAGAAAAAGACTTTTTGAAAGAATGCTTTTCTTTTGAAAGAGAAATTTTTTTCTTACTTCTTTTATAAATCTTTTTTGCACAAAAAACAAAAAAAGAATCAACATCGGTTCCTTTGCCTAAGAGCAGTGGGGGAAGGGAGCCTCGCAGGGCTCCCATTTCCCCGTGTCACTAAACTGTAATTTTACGAAAACGGGGATTCGTGTATAATAGGCTTATCATAGAAGATCCCGACGTAGAAGGTCGGCGTAAATTCTTCTCATGACATGGCAACGAAATCCTTACTTTACTTGAAGGTGATACGTTGCAATGGTATAATGTAGTAAGATTCACAGGAATATGCCTGGAAGAATCTGAAAAATCATAAGGAGGTCGTAAGACAAGATGAACAAGAAATTTCTTAGCCTTGTACTAGCACTAGTCATGGTACTTGGCACATTCGGAAATGTCTTTGCGGCTGCAGCTCCGGCAAAGAAAGATGAAGCTAAAAAAGAAGCTAAAACAGAAGCTCCTAAGCTTACTTCTACCGAAGCAAAAACACAATGGTTGATCGACAACAAGATCGTCATTGGTAACGCAGACGCAGACGGCAAAGCAAACGGAAACATGGCCTTAACTGACCCGATCCGTAGAGACCACGTAGCAAAAATGCTCGTATTCGCAATGGGCGAACAAGATTTTGCTGCAAAACTTCAAGGCGTATACCGCCCCTTCCCCGATGTGGAACTTACAAGTATTGTAAACGGCTTTATTTCTGTAGCCGCTTCCAAAACTTCCGTTAACGGTGTTCCGATCATCGCAGGTTACGAAGACGGTACTTTCCGCCCCACCAGAGAAGTAACTTATGCAGAACTTGCTAAGATGCTCGTAGTTTCCATCGACAAAGACCTTACCCCCGAAAAGGTTAAAGGCATGAAATGGTACAGCGACTGGATGAAACGTGCAGTTGAACTTGGTATCCTCGATGGACTCAGTGTTGACAACCCCAATGCTAAAGCAGTTCGTAAAGATGCTTTCGCAATGATCTACAACGCATTCTTCCAACTTAAAGAAGTAAAAGCTGTTCCCGCTAACGAAATGCGCGGCGTTATCAGCGAACGCTCCAACGGCGACAAGATTGTCTTGAACCAAGACAAAGCTAAAGTTGAATACAAAGTTAACGATCAAACCATCTTCGTTAACCAAGCAGGCGTTGCTCAAAAATGGTTAGCAAACCGCAACGAACAAAACAACTACTATGTAGGTTCTGTCGTTCGCGTACTTGCTGATAAAAACGGCGTAGCTACTCACATCATCGAAATGGGTAACCCCGTTGAAGGCGTTAAAAACAGAAACACCGCTTGGGTAGACCTCGGTAACAACACTTTGAGAACTGAACAAAGTGATTGGGGAACAAAAGTTAAAGACGTTAAGCTTAACAAAGACAGCCTTGACGTTAAAAAAGTAAACTACGAAGTAAACGGCAAGACCGAATTCTACGTAGCTGATTACGACAACGGTATCCTAACCAAAGTTGCAGATTACGCAGCTGCTAAGAAATTAGTTGCTGATGAAAAAGGCATGACCTATCACGTATACCTTGCATACGAAAAACTCCCGACTTCCGGCGTTCGTGAAGCCAGAGTAGTCGTATTTAACAAGGCTAACGTTGAAAGTAGCGCTCGTCTCGTACGTGTAGCTAAAGCTGTTTCCAGCCCCGATTACTTGTTACAAGTAAACGCTCCTGGCGAAAGAGAAACTGCTCTTGAAAGCTTCAGCACACGTAACAACGATAAAGTATGGCCCTACAACTACAAATTAGCCGCATACGACGTTATTAAGCTCGTTTCTAACGGCAACAACGTTAAGGGCGATCCTGTAAAAGTTATCAACTATGAAAAAGATAACATTTACGAAGTAGTAGACTTCAAATTAGTTGAAGGTGTTAATGTAACCGATAATGTTGCACGTGAAAAAGCTAACCAAGTCGTATTGGCTGACAGAGAAGGCTTCATCAAGAAATATGACCTTCCCAAAGAATACAACGTATTCTTCGGTAACCAATTCGTTAAGGGTGCTCACGTTCAAATCGCTACTCGCGATAAGACCGACATCATTGATGTTGTTTCTGTAGTTCAACATGATCTTCGTGGCCACAACAATGGTCAAGATACGAGACTTGTCAAGGGTGTTGTAGCTAACTTCTTACCTGCTAACAACAAGAACGAACTTAACCGTGTCGAAATTATCGAAGAAGGTAACATGAGACCGACAACGTTCGTAACAACCTTAGGTGACGATAACTTCAAAAACGGAAACTATGTTGAAGTAAGAGTTGGCGAAGTTAACAAAACTTACAACTATCGTGAAATCCTTGAAGTTAAAAAACTTCTTGCAAACGATGCTGATAAAAAGTTAGCAGTAGAACTTCAAAAAGTTACCTTTGACGCAAAAGGTGCTGTAGCAGGTACTGACGCTAACAAAACTGCTCTCGAAGGTGTAATTGCTAAATACAACGAAGTTTATGGCGAATTCCCGAAATCCGCTGACATGAACAAGATCAAAGGTTTAGTAAATTACTATATCGAAAGCTACAACAAGGCTCAAACTGACAATTCTAAACACTTAGAATTAATCAAATAAGCCAATCTAGCTACAAAAAAACACGCGTGGAAACACGCGTGTTTTTGTGTGCGCTTTTTTCTGATTCCTTACTCTTCTATTCTGTCCTCCTAATCTCTTTTCGATAGGTCGTTTCTCTTGTCTTTTACGTATCCTTGGACGGCGTTTGGATGGTCTGTCGGTTTCCCGCTTTTTTGTTTTTTCCATTTTTACCAATGGCTTGTTTCCTTGTTTTTCTCTCTCTTCTGAATTCTTTTTTTATTTTTTTCGTTTTTCATAGGTAAAATTTCGCCGCTCATTCTATTACTTAAGTGAGAGGCGATGGTAGCGTACCGGTGGCGCCATGGTTTCTTAATATTTTTTAGGAGGATATGATGAGTAAACGTAAAGCTTTAAGAATGAAGTATGAAGGGGATGCGCTCCCCAATGGTAAGAAGAGTGTGCGTACTAAAACGTTTCAGGGGATTGTGCCGGAGACGGATGTGGACGCGCTGAAAAAGGTCGTAGAGGCTTTTGATT
This sequence comes from Aedoeadaptatus coxii, assembly GCF_001553115.1. Taxonomy (GTDB): domain Bacteria; phylum Bacillota; class Clostridia; order Tissierellales; family Peptoniphilaceae; genus Aedoeadaptatus; species Aedoeadaptatus coxii. The sequence continues at coordinate 2,031 of NZ_KQ960163.1, read as the reverse complement.
CGTTAACGAAGAAGAAGGCGACTGCGGCGGAAGTTGTGGAAGTTATGGATTTAATCTAAGGAGGTAAAGGATGAAGGAATTGGTGCATTTAGCATTTGAAGATGAAGTAGGCAAGGAGTTTTCGATTCGTCTCGAGGATCCCGTAGCGGATATCGACAAGAATAAGGTTGAGACTGCCGCCAAGGCGATTGTGGAATCCGGCGCGTTTCGCGTCAAGGGGCGTTTAAAGAAGCTTCTCGAAGCCGAGAAGATCGTCATTGATACTCAAACAATTGTGAGCTATCGCTAATGACGTTGGATGAGCTTTTGGCGATGATCGCCAACACGGGCTTTCCCATTGTGGTGGCCAGTTATTTGATTCTCCGCATGGAGGAGAAGTTGGACAAGCTGAACGATACGATTCGGGAGCTCGCGTCGATTATGGAACGCCAGTGTCATTAGAAGGGGGCACCTTTTGCGGTGCCTTTTCTTCTATTTTCTATTGAACATATGTTCGTTTTTTGCTATAATAAACCCACATGACGAAAGGGGGAGTATGTATGGAACGTGATCTTATTCGGCGGGCGAAGGCTCGCGAGGGGGAAGCTGTGGCGGCTGTTGCCGTAGGCATGGAGCGGTTGATTCGCGCTACTGTGCGTAAGGTGCAGCCTTTTGCCAAGGATGAGGAGAATTTAATCGGCGAGGGTTTTCTGATTTTAATGGAATGTATTGATGATTACGACGAGTCGAAGGGTGTGCCGTTTCCTTTTTATTTTCGCAAGCGGTTCCGTTATTTTTTAATGGATGATTTAAAGCGTTCGTTGCGTTTTAAGATGTGTCCTGTAGAGGATGCGGCGTCTTTTTTGGCGGATGACGATGTGGAGGAGGAGGCGCTGGGCGAGTCGCGGGCTCGGGAGCTTGCGGCGATGCTGGGGCTGTTAAGTCCCCAGGAGGAGCAGGTGATTCGTTTGTTTTATTACGGGTCGCTTTCTCTTTCCGAGGTGGCCGGCGTGTTGGGTTTGTCTTATCAGACGGTGGCGAATACGAAGTCGAGGGCGTTAAGGAAGTTAAGGGGTGTTTATGAAGCTGGACAAACGGTTGATTCATTTTAATAAGTCGTCGCGCAAGGGTGTGCGGATTGGCTATATTGTGGTGCACGATACGGGTAATCCGAGCAAGGGCGCCGATGCGTTGGCGCATTTCCGTTATTTCGGTGGCGGAAATCGCAAGGCGAGTGCCCATTATTTTGTGGATGACAAGGGTGTGGTGCAGATTATTGAGGACGCCGATGCGGCGTGGCATTGTGGCGACGGCAGGGGGCGTTACGGTATTACGAATGGGAATTCCATCGGCGTGGAGTTATGTATTAACGAGGGGAATGATCGCCGGGCGACTCTCGCGTTTGCGCGGGAGTTGATTCGGGAGTTAATGGCGTTTTACGGGATTCCCAAAGCCCATGTGGTGCGCCATTATGATGCGTCCCGTAAGCGCTGCCCCGGCTCCATGGCGGCGAATAACTGGGGCGAATGGTGGGGTTTTTGGGAGAGTTTATAGAACGATACCGAGGGAACTTTCCCTAGCCTCTTTTGAACGAGATTACGTTTAACCCTCTTTAGAATAAGATCTTATCCATACAAACTTTGAAAAGACAGGTAAGAGAGCCTGTCTTTTTTTGTGCAAAAAGACAGAGAATGAGAAAAATCCTTTTGGTCTTTGTCGCAAGCACAATGCTCTGTATCAGGCGATGTGTTTTTTTAGGTTAAGAAAAACCGATTCAGGAAGGAGTTTCGTGAGTGAATATGTTTTTCTTAAATTCATTCAGAAGTTTTCATCTAGAAAAAGCAAAGCATTCTTTCAAAAAGTCTTTTTCTCAAAACTTAGGAGGAGGGAATAGGGTGTCCGGATTCGTATCTTTCTCCGCTAAAGGAAAGTTTATTATTTTCTAACGGAAGCTTTTTTCTTTCAAAAGCAAATCATCCATTCAAAAACTTTTTTAGGAGGAGGGAGTAGGGCGTTGCGATTGGATAGGTTACACTAATTAAGACAAGTTTC
>NZ_KQ960162.1 GCF_001553115.1 Aedoeadaptatus coxii | reverse complement strand
AACGAAAAGAGGCGCAAATGCGTCTCTTTTTTTGTGCGAAGATATCACAGGTATAAGTTCTTCATAAGATTCGGATTTCATATTGCCATCGGCCCGGCGATTCGGTAAGATAGAAAAGATAAAGAAGAGGTGGAATATGAAGATCTTAAAGATCATCCTAAGCAGTTTAGCGATCGTCATCCTATCGGCAGGATTAGCCCTAGGTTATAAGATCGCAGCCAATCCATTGGATAAGGCAAACAAAAAAGTTGACAGCAACAAAATCGCAGAGGCGAAAGAAAACCTTAAGGCGACGAGCCCCTTTACAGGCGACGATCCCTTGCATATTTTGTTATTCGGAATCGATAAAACCGCGACCACGGACATGACCGAAGAAGGGAATCCTACGCGAAGCGATGTCATCATGCTTCTGACCATCGATCCCGTGTCGAAACGAGCGCAGCTCCTGTCCCTTCCGAGAGATACCTATGTCGACATCGAAGGTCATAAAGGAAAAACAAAACTCGGCCACGCCTATGCCTACGGCGGAGAAGAATTGGCGGAAAAGACAGTGGAAAGATTCCTGGACGTTTCCGTCGATTACTACGCCACAGTCGATTACAATGCCGTCAGACGACTGGTCGACGCAGTAGGGGGCATCGAGGTGGACATCCCCTTCGACTACACCTACGAAGACACCTACGTCGTGCCGCACCTGTATATCAACTTCAAAAAGGGCAAACAAAAATTAAACGGGGACGATGCCGTGCGTTATTTGAGAATTCGTAAGATATACGAAAATCAAGACCTGGATCGTATTCAAACCCAACAAGGCTTCCTAATGAAGCTGTTCGACAAACTAAAGAGTCCGCGCATGATTTTTAAAATTCCGGAACTTATCGACCTTGTAATGGACAATGTGGAGACCAATCTATCCTACGGTCAAATCGCCTACCTGGCCAAAATGGGACTGGACTTCGACAAAGACTCTATTCAAATGGATACGCTGGTCGGAGAAAACAAGCGGATCGGAAAACTGGAATACTACGTCGTCGATCGAGAATCGGCCCGAGAACAATTGAAACGCTTCTGGGAAGGTAAAGGAAGCTATTACGAAGAAACGACGGAAAAATCCGAAGAAAACAGCACAGACAACCAAACGGAAGAAGAGTAACAAAGTCCCCAATGAGGGGCTTTTTTATTGGGTATAAAGACACAAAACAAAAGAGAAAGGAGAAGCTTATGAACATACAAAACGATGGCAAGCAATTCTATGTAGGAGATGCATCCGATCCGAAAGCATTCTTGGCCTACGAGTACGTAGATGAGCATACGGTTCGTGCCTATCACACCGTTACGAAAAAAGAAATGCAAGGACAAGGTATGGCGTGGAAACTTTACGCCGCGTTTATGGACTTTGTAAAAAAAGAAAACCTTAAGGTACGGCCGGATTGTTCTTACGTCAAGAAAAAGATGGAAGCAAGCGAAGAGGATCGCCCCTATCTAGCGGAGTAAAAACACTTAACATAGAGTTAAAAAAGAACCAATAATTCCTTGACAAGAAGGATAGATTCTAGTATCATTTTAAGAGTCGATACGCAAGAGTGATGAGCTCTGAACTAGCGATCGATGCGGTCGTTAGGCTCAATAGGCAAACGATCAAATAACCTCGAAAAAGTACTGTAAAAAAGTTAAAAA
>NZ_KQ960161.1 GCF_001553115.1 Aedoeadaptatus coxii | reverse complement strand
ATAAGAGAAGTACCATCTTTGTGGCTCCTGCCCGCAGGCAGAAGCCTTTTTCCTTAGAAAGGAGGTGATCCAGCCGCACCTTCCGATACGGCTACCTTGTTACGACTTCACCCCAGTCATTAACCCTACCTTCGACGGCTGCCTCCTTGCGGTTAGCTCGCCGGCTTCGGGTATTGCCAACTCCCATGGTGTGACGGGCGGTGTGTACAAGACCCGGGAACGCATTCACCGCAGCATTCTGATCTGCGATTACTAGCAACTCCGACTTCATGCAGGCGAGTTGCAGCCTGCAATCCGAACTGGGATCGGTTTTTTGAGATTCGCTTGAGATCGCTCTTTCGCTGCCCTCTGTACCGACCATTGTAGCACGTGTGTAGCCCAGGACATAAAGGGCATGATGATTTGACGTCATCCCCACCTTCCTCCGATTTATCATCGGCAGTCCCTCTAGAGTTCCCACCATTACGTGCTGGCAACTAGAAGTAAGGGTTGCGCTCGTTGCGGGACTTAACCCAACATCTCACGACACGAGCTGACGACAACCATGCACCACCTGTATTAGCGTTTCCGAAGAAAAAACTTTATCTCTAAAGTGGGCGCTAGTATTTCAAGTCCTGGTAAGGTTCTTCGCGTTGCTTCGAATTAAACCACATGCTCCGCTGCTTGTGCGGGTCCCCGTCAATTCCTTTGAGTTTCATGCTTGCGCACGTACTCCCCAGGCGGAGTGCTTAGTGTGTTAACGACGGCACCGAGGTTTGACCCCCGACACCTAGCACTCATCGTTTACGGCGTGGACTACCAGGGTATCTAATCCTGTTTGCTACCCACGCTTTCGTTCCTCAGCGTCAGTTGAAGTCCAGCAAGTCGCCTTCGCCACCGGTATTCCTCCTAATATCTACGCATTCCACCGCTACACTAGGAATTCCACTTGCCTCTCCTTCACTCAAGCTTGACAGTTTCCGATGCTTACGAAAGTTGAGCTTTCGCCTTTTACATCGGACTTGTCATGCCGCCTGCGAACCCTTTACGCCCAGTAATTCCGGACAACGCTCGCCCCCTACGTATTACCGCGGCTGCTGGCACGTAGTTAGCCGGGGCTTCCTCCTATGGTACCGTCATTATCTTCCCATAGGACAGAGCTTTACGATTCGAAAACCTTCATCGCTCACGCGGCGTCGCTGCATCAGGGTTTCCCCCATTGTGCAAGATTCCCCACTGCTGCCTCCCGTAGGAGTTTGGACCGTGTCTCAGTTCCAATGTGACCGTTCACCCTCTCAGGCCGGTTACTGATCGTCGTCTTGGTAGGCCGTTACCCCACCAACTAACTAATCAGACGCGAGGCCATCTCTCACCGCTAGCACTTTAACTATCTGATGATGCCATCTGATAGTGTCATACGGTATTAATCCCGGTTTCCCGAGGCTATCCCGTTGTGAGAGGCAGGTTCCTCACGCGTTACTCACCCGTTCGCCGCTAATCCAGAAGTTCGTCACCCGAAGGATCTGAACAACTTTCATCGCTCGACTTGCATGTGTTAGGCGCGCCGCCAGCGTTCGTCCTGAGCCAGGATCAAACTCTCAATAAAAACGTTGAGTTTGCTTAGCTCAAACACTGACTGTGTTCCGCTTTAAGCTTATAGATTGTTATGGTTTATTCTCTTATACCATTTAATTAACTTGGTTCAAG
>NZ_KQ960160.1 GCF_001553115.1 Aedoeadaptatus coxii | reverse complement strand
CCTCTGAGCCCTTTCCCTCTTCCCCGCGACATTGTTTTCCGGGTTATGTGAAACCGATTCAAAAAAGAGCTTTGTACGTTAATGTATTTTTAAAAAAATCTTTCAGATAGTTTTTGCAAGAACTCAAGAGGAAAATCCTTCAATAATAAACAGAAAATCTCTTTCTCCTAATAAAAAAACTCGACATTTTTCCATGTCGAGTTTTTTATTCCCCATTCATAAGGAGATCCTTTATAGAATATGCCGGGGAGTCGTGGCGCTTAAAGGCGAGACCGGCGCCTTGAAAAGCTATGTGCTTTCACGCCAAGGGTGACGCTATCCGCCACCCTTATTTTATCAAGTCCTCTCATGTTTTCGTTAACAAATGAGTGACATTTCTGTGGCGTTTTCGTTACAAAAGTCTCCGCCTCTTAAAAGTGCACCAAAAAAGGATTGCGAAGGGCTCGCAATCCTTTTTGATTATGAGATAGTCTACTCTCTAGAATACACCTTGTGCCATCATAGCATCTGCTAAACGTACGAAGCCGGCAATGTTTGCGCCTGCAACGAGGTTGTAGCCTAAGCCGTATTTTTCAGCAGCTTCAACGGACATTTTGTAGATGTTGTCCATGATCATGTGAAGTTGTTTGTCAACTTCTTCTGCCGGCCAGCTCAAACGAGCACTGTTTTGGCTCATTTCAAGAGCGGAACCTGCAACGCCGCCTGCGTTAACAGCTTTAGAAGGAGCAACTACTTTTACATTTTCAATGAGGTAGTTAAGAGCATCGTTGGTGGTAGGCATGTTAGCTACTTCGATGTAGTATTCGATACCTTTTTTAACCATTGCTTCGGCTTCTACCATGGTGATTTCGTTTTGGTAAGCAGCCGGCATAGCGATGTCGTATTCTGCGTTGATCCAGGGTTTTTCACCGGGGAAGAAGTCTACGCCGAATTTGTCAGCGTAATCTTGAACTTTGTCGCGGCCGGAAGCGCGCATTTCGAGCAAGTAGTCAACCTTTTCTACAGTGTTGATACCGTCTTTATCGTAGATGTATCCGTCGGGACCTGCGATAGTAACGACTTTACCGCCGAGTTGTTGAACTTTCTTGCAGATACCCCAGGAAACATTACCGAAACCGGAAACGGCGATTTTTTTGTCTTTAATGTCTTCGCCGAAGTGATCGAGTACGTTTAAGAGGTAGTAAACTGCGCCGTAGCCTGTAGCTTCGGGACGAACACGGGAACCACCGAAGCTGAAGCCTTTACCGGTGAATGTACCGTTTTCGAATTTAGCTTTTAAGTGACGATATTGACCATACATGAAGCCAACTTCTCTAGCGCCTACGCCCATGTCACCAGCCGGAACGTCGGTGTCGGGTCCGATGTAGTGGTAAAGAGTGCTGATAAAGCTTTGGCAGAAACGCATGATTTCGTCATCGCTCTTTCCACGGGGGTCGAAGTCACTACCACCCTTGCCGCCGCCGATGGGGAGGCCGGTCATGGAGTTCTTGAAGCATTGTTCGAAACCGAGGAATTTAATAACGGATTGGTTAACGGTGGGGTGGAAACGAATACCGCCCTTGTACGGTCCAAGTGCTCCGTTAAATTGTACACGGTAACCAATGTTGGTGTGGTATTGTCCTTCATCATCTTGCCATACGACACGGAAGCTGAAAAGACGTTCCGGTTCAACCATGCGGCCGAGTAGGTCGACACGTTCATATTCCGGATGTTGTTCGATAACCGGTTTTAAGGAACCTAATACTTCTTCTACAGTTTGGCAGAATTCAGGTTCGCTTGCGTGTCTTTCTTTAACACGTTCGATTACACTTTCAAGATAGCTCATACAATTTCCTCCTTAAAGAAATTAAGTAGACTTTAAAAGTCTTCGTAAAAAAGCAAAGGATTTCCTATTCATAAAATAAAAAATAAATTTTTATCGCCACGGAATAAAACAATCCTCTCGCTCTAACGTGTTCATCATAACACATAGAAAACGAAATTTCCATGGCGTTTTTATTTTATATACATTTTTAAAATCGTCTGAAAAAGCCATTTTTAGCCGTTGTATTCAATATTTGACAATATGAATCGTTTTCCTTTTTAATTTTGTACATTCTTTTCGTATTTTGAAATGGTGAGTGTAAAAATAGTTATATCGCCTCTAACACTGCTTTTCTGTGGTGTTTTTATGAAATCTTTTTCCAACTTTTCACGTTGCTTTTTCAAAATTTTCCGAGATTTTTTTATTCAACTCGTTTACACTGAATATAGGATTAAAAAGGAGTGAATTATGTTAGCCCATCATATTATTATGGTTAAACCTTCTGCCTTTCGTTTTAATATTGAAACGGCGAAGGACAATAAGTATCAAAGCGACCGAAAAGATCTTGGCGATGTGGCGAAGCGCGCCGAAGAAGAATTCGACGGTTTTGTCTCCGCCCTTCGCGCTGCCGGCGTTCACGTCGACGTTATCGACGATTTTTCAGACGACACGCCGGATTCTATTTTCCCGAACAATACCTTCGTCACATTTCCCGGAAAGCTCTTTCTCTCGCCTATGTACAGCGACAATCGCAAAAAGGAATTTCCGAAATTAAAGACACAATACGAAAAGCTCTTCGACTTTTCCCAATTGGATGTAGTGGATTTTTCGGATGAAAAGGCCGCTCTCGAAGGCACGGGCGCCATGGTCATCGACCGCTTCCGAAACATTTGCTACGCTGCCCTTTCCGCCCGTTGCGACGAGGAACTTCTCCGCCGCTTCTGCAAAACCTACGACTTGCTCCCTGTTCCCTTCCGCGCCCGTCATCACGACGCCCCCGTCTACCACACCAATGTGATCATGACCGTGGCGGAGCACTTCACCCTTATCGCCGACGAGCTCATTACCGAAGGGCGCGACGATGTCATCGGCCGGTTGAAAGCATCGGGCAAGGAGATCATCCCCCTTACATCCGATGAAGTGGATCACTTCTGCGGCAACTGTTTGGAGCTTATGGGAAGGGAACCTCTTCTCATTATGAGCGACAAAGCCTACGACCATTTGGCGCCGGAAAAAATAAAGGCCATCGAAAAGTACAATCGGATTTTACACGCGCCCCTTCCCGTCATTTCCACATTAGGCGGCGGCAGCGCACGCTGCATGATTGCGGAAAATTTTATAGCCCATTAAAAAAGCGAGGCAGGTTTCGACCTACCTCGCTCTTTATTTGCTTTAGCGCATGCGATGTTTGTTGGTAATATAATCTTTTATATTGATGACTCTGCCGTCGTCGAGATAAATGTAAAATTCCCAGCGACTTAACAGGCCGATGCCCACGCCCATGAGCGACGCCAAAGGAGCGATCACCGTCCAAATGGCGCCTAAGTTCATGGACACATTTAAGATGACGTCGTCGTTTTCATCCATGACGATGAGTTTGGTGGCATTGCCTTTTTCCCAAATTTCTTTCACGGCGTCGATAATTTCTTCGCCGATATTAGTAATGGAATCGGCAAAATCTTCCGCCTTGGTTTTTTTCGCGTTTTTAAAATCGAAGCCCGCTTTTTCTTCAAAGCTTTCTTCTTTTTTCTCTTCGCCCATAATTAGGCGAATGGCGCGATCCACATCGCCGTCGCAAGCCAAAAGAGCGTTGCGAACATCATTGTAATCGGCGCCGGTTACGGAAATCACATAATCAATTTTTTCCATGGTAATCATAATCTATTGCCTCCTCAGATGTTTCTCAATGACTTATTGTCATTGTACCCGATAAAAGGGACTTGTGATCGGCAAAAGGTCAGACTTTTACCTTTCTTTACCATGCCTTTGATTTATTAATCGAAAAGTTCGTGACACATTTTTTGTGCCGTGTGGGTTCCCGCCAAACCGCCGATACCCGTTTCCCGTAACGAGGCGGGCATGGCGTCGCCCACTTCTTTCATGGCTTGGCACACTTCGTCGAAAGGCACGATGCTGAACGTGCCGGCGAGGGCCATGTCGGCACTGATCCGCGCATTGGAAACCCCCGATGCATTCCTAAAAGTGCAGGGATATTGGACGAGGCCGCCTAAGGGATCGCAAACCAGCCCTAAAATGTTGACGATGGCAATGGATGCGGCGTTTAAGCAGGCTTCCACATCGCCGCCGTAAAGTTCTGTAAGGGCTGCCGCCGCCATAGACGATGCCGCGCCGCATTCCGCCTGGCACCCCCCTTCGGCGCCGGCGAAGGTGCCGTAGCCGCCGATAAATTGGCCGATGCCGATGGCGGTAAGGAGACCTTTTACGAGATCATCGTCGCTAACATCAATATCTTCCTGTGCCGAAACGAGAGCCGCCGGCACAATGCCGCAACTGCCCGCCGTGGGCGCCGCCACAATAACGTCCATTTTGGCGTTGGATTCGAAAGTGGAAAAAGCCCGCGCCATGGCGCGAAGAGTCTTTTCGTCGGTGACAAATGGCTTGCCGCTCTTCGAATAATCCCATGTCTTTTTGCCGAAGTCGTTAATAATATTTTGCTTTAAACCGGAACCCTCTTCCAACGTACGGGAAGTGGAATCCTTCATGATCGCGAGCATGTGACGAAGCTCGGAAAGGATTTGCTCTTTCTTTTCCGGATCCCCTTTGGATTCTTCTTCCAAAACGTAATCGGAAATCTTCCAGCCCTTTTCCCCGCAGATGTCGATGAGCGCTTGTGCTGTCTTTAGCATAATGCCTCCTGTTCTTCTTCGTCGAACGTGCCGATGTATTTTGCAAATTCAAAGCGATCGTCGCTTAAAATCGGCTCCAGCGTCTTGTGATCTACGGCGTGAGTAATTTCCGTAACGAGGGTCACCGTGTCTTCGATTTTTTTCGTCACCATGGTTTCGATATTGTAGCCGTGATTGGTTAAATTCGTAGACACCATGGCGATGACCCCTTTTTGCTCTTGATATTGTAAAATAAGAGTAGGGTATTCATTTTTAAATTCCACTTCAATATCATTAATGGCGACGATTAAAATATTGCCGCCGCCAATAGACGATCCCGTAACGGAAAGATGGCCCCCGTTATCGTAGTAAAAAACAATTTCCACCGTGTTGGGATGGCGTTCTTCTCCGAGATTGACCTCTTTAAAACTGAAGTCGATTCCCCGCTCCTTGGCGATGTCAAAACTATGCGCCAGGCGATTATCGTCGGGCAAAATGCCGAGAATGCCTGCCACGAGGGCGAGATCCGTTCCGTGGCCCCTATAGGTGGAGGCGAAGGAACCGTGCAGGCGAAACTCCACCTTGTGGAAAGGATCGCCTTCGGAAATAGCGAGGGCGGCGTTACCGATTTTACACGCCCCTGCCGTATGAGAACTGGACGGGCCCACCATGACGGGGCCGATCACATCAAATGCCTTGTATTTTTTCATTGTCTCCTCATTTCGATTAAACGACGGTAATTCTGCTACTTACTTATCCATTCTATCATAGTTTAAAACACATCATCAGGAGGTTCTTATGGCTACACTCACCATTCAAAACGCACATATTTTAGATCCGATTTGCGGAATCGACGCGATACGAACCGTAACCTTCGACTACGACGGGGAAGACAAAACCATAAACGGCGAAGGCTGCTATCTCTTTCCTTCCTTTGTCGACGTCCACGTTCATTTCAGAGATCCCGGCTTTACCCACAAAGAAACCTTGGAAACGGGAAGCGCCGCCGCCCTTCACGGCGGTTTCGGCCACGTCGTGTGCATGGCCAACACGAAACCCGTTATGGCCGGAGAAGAAATCACCGCATTTTACGAGCGGACAAACAAACTCCCCGTTCACGTTTACACCGTAAGCGCCCTTACAGACAACTTAAAAGGAGACGTCCTCGTGGATATGGAAGATGCCGCCCACCGAGGCGCCGTAGGCTTTTCCGACGACGGCTTTCCCCTGGAAAATGTGGCACTCCTAAAAGAGGCACTCCGACGGGCAAAGGCGTTGGATCTGCCCATTAGCTTACACGAAGAAGATCCGAACTACGTCTACAACCCCGGCGTCGACAGCCGTTACGGCGAGCCCTTCGGCTTAAAAGGAGCGGAAGCCATGGCGGAATATTCCCTGGCGGCGCGGGATTTATCCCTCGCCTATTTCATCGGCGCGAAGCTGGACATTCAGCACATTTCCTGCGACCTTACCGCAGGGCTCGTGGACACTTTCGCCGCGGCCGGCGCAAACGTCCTCGGCGAACTGACGCCCCATCACATGACCATGACGGGGGAAGATATTGCAGTTCACGGAACCCTCGCGAAAATGACCCGCCTCTTCGCACGGCGAAGGATCGGGACGAACTGGCGAAATTTGTAGGGAAGAATCACTTCGCCATCGCCACCGACCACGCGCCCCATACCGCCGACGAAAAATCGAAAGAATTCAAAGACGCCCCCTCGGGCATTACGGGATTGGAAACCGCCTTTCCCCTCCTTTACACGGAACTCGTGCAAAAAGAAAAATGCAGCTTAAAGGATCTGGTCACCTCCCTTACCAAAAACCCCGCCACATTCTACAAACTGCCCCACGAAGGCGTTATGGGCGGCGACTTCGTACTCTTTAGCCCCGAAGAAAAAACCGAAATCGACGAAAACTACTTCCACGGCAAAAGCCATAATTCCCCGCTAATGGGAATGACTTTTGACGGGAAAATAAAAGGCGTGTTGACGAAAGGGAGATACTACGAATTTTAAAAGCCTTCATCTTTCAGAGGTGCTCGCGGTGTCACACCGCTTTTCCTATTTCTGCTCCAAAAAACGAGCCTTCACGGCTATTTGAATTAGAGGATTTATAAAACTGAATTAAAGAATATTAGGGACACGATAAAAGGCTATGAGTTTGAATGCTCACAGCCTTTTTTATTTCCGGTTAACATAAAAAATGTTATTCTAAACTTCTTATTCTATCTACAAGACTTTTTCTAGCTGGGCTTTCTATGCAACTTACAGAAACTATTCTAGCAACATTTTCCTTAAATATCCGTATTCCATTGAAAACCGCAAATATTATTGTACCAATGCAAAATACTAACCGTATATTACTAGCTCTTCACAAATCCCAGTCTGTTATTTGAGAATAATCACACAGGTTCCAATCAAAGTTAGGCTAATTCCAACAATAAATTCTACCAACCCAACTCTCCTGGCATCTAATTCTGTTTTTCTACCTGCTTTAGAAGCTTCTTCAAAGCCATTGATTAGGTTATATCTCTTTCGAAAGTAAATCTTATATCCAAATGTAGTAAATGCAACGCCGACAGCCATTAGTATAATTTTTAATATCAACATTTTATTAAACAACTCCATCCTATTTTCGGTTTATTTTAACTTGCAACGCTCACTAAGCATGGCTTTGTTGTATCTCATTATTTAATCAACTTACCACTGATCTCATCAAATGTTTCTTCTTTTAATTTCCAAATACCGGAGTATGGCTGTTCAACGTAGCTACTATTCTTATCTTTATATAAATAGGCAACGCTTGGACTATCTTCTGCATTTTTGTGATGGAATTTAACGGTAAGATAATCATTAATATTTGTAGGTTGATCGTTAACACTTCCCTTGCCGGTATCTTTGGTGTTTTCCTTAATCTCTGCAATGATGCCGGATATTTCATCTTGATTCTCAATTTTCAAACTTTTTCCTGAAGTGTTTTTCATAACTTCAATTTCTTTTATTTCTTCGGCTTTTGGTAGAACTATTTTTTTATTACTGCCATTACTGCCACATGCAGTTAATGACAAAATAGTTATTAAAACGAATGCTATTCCAATATATTTTTTCATGATTTTCATCTCCATTTTCGTTTTATTGTAATGCTATCTCAGTACAATTATTTTCTTTTTTAAGTCTGATTTACCCAATTTCTTTTGAAAGAATAGCTATTGCTTCCGCGTGGCTTGGGTGTTAGTGTGGATAAGGTTTAATATTTCTCAAAAACCTCATATGTGGGAATATATTAATCAATAAGCATTCTATAATTATTATATCATTTTAGAACTAAGAAAAAACAACCCTACATAATGCTCATTGAAAGAGAAACTGGTTTAGAATTTTTTAAATTACATGAAAAAGTCTATGAGTTTAGCGCTCACATCCTTTTTCTTACATACTCTTGAAAGTACTATCCGAGTTTTCGTTTATTGTTTTAAACCCACTTTTTATTGCAAGTAAAACTCCTGCAATCATAAATACAAATACTGTTACTAGAGGGATATAATTTATATTTGTTATCAGGCCTTTTATTGCAAATCCTAGTTCATAGTTGCTCCTGTAGGCTCTAAGTGCAATTCCTATAATGAACATAAAGATATAGGCTAAGAAAATATTTTTAAACAATATTTTCCCCTCTCCGAAGACCATCTTTTCCATTTGTTTTTCTGTCATGCCTGCTGTTGATAGGAGTTTAAAATCATTGGCTCTCGCTTTAAGGTTGCCTTTAAAACTATTATAGGCATTGGAAAGAGCGATGGTTATAAGAATGATTTGGATGCCAAGATTTAATAGTTTTTCATTTCTCGTTTGTTCTTTATTCGTAGCAGCTCTTATAATTTCTGTAGAAGTGCCATGATCTGATTTTGGAACATAGGTCGAAATCACTTTTTCGGCATCTTCAAATACTTTTTCTTTGTTTTTATCGGCTTTGATTTTTACAAAGTAGTAATAAACTGGATTGCTTTCATCTACTCCATACTCATCAATAAATTTCTTCATATTACTTGCGCTTGTGTAGATGGGTATTTCATTGTTATTGTAGGCTTCTAAAGCATAAGGCATTTCTTCTATACTTGCATCTATTTTTAAATTTATTGGCTTGCCTTTTGCGTTATATTTTAAAACAATATCTCCGGATCCCTTATCAGAAATTTTTATATACTCGCTAAAAGCGTATGGTGTTTTATTATCTTTTCTTATCTTATTAAGCAATAAATAAGATGCATCAGAGATGTTATATTCTTTTAAAAGTTTTTCGAAATCCTCATCTGTTAAGGCATATATGTTGGAATATAATTTATCTTCCGGTATTTTACCACTATTTAAAGCTTCATTTAAATCTTTAGAAATAAAGTCCTCATTTTCACCAGCGTAAAATTTTGTATCTACTCTTTGATAGATGTGAAATTGTTCTATACCTTTAACTTTTTCCATATCATTCACGAAATTTTTATCCAAAAAGTCATCTGTATAAATACTAGAGTTAAAATTGTACGGACTTTTATATGAATTATATTTTTCATTCAAAGTTCTATAAGACTGGCTAACCAAAACTGTTGTCAATACAAAGGCTGATAGAACCATGGAAATTACAATAATTCGATAGGTTGAGCGATAAGACCTGTAATAATCTTTTGCTAAAGTCTTTTCTATAGATCCATTTATTTTTGATTTTCCTAATTTTATATTTTTTTCTGTAATACCATTTAAGCCTTCTATTATTTTTATTTTTGCACTTTTCTTTGCAGGAAGCAGTGCTGAAAAATAAACCATTATCAAGGATAACAAAATAATTATTAAAATAGACCCAATACTTGGTATTACTAAATTAAAGCCTGGAGATTTTAGACTTTCTCCTAAAATATTTGATATTTTTTTATAAGAGATAGAATTGTTAAACCACAACAAATATAAGAGCAGATTTGCAAATACCAAAGATAGAATTGTTCCCAAGGCTATTGGTAAGGTTGAAAGTTTAAAAGCTTTCTTTCGAATCATTTTTTTGACCTGCTTATCTGTCATCCCAGTGCTTTTTAATAGAGCAATTTCTTTTAAATCTCTAGTATTCCATACATTAAAAGCACCGTAGATAATAAAGGCAAAAAGTATGGTGAGAAAAAAAGCTATCCCATATTTTTCTATAGCTAAATTTACAACACTTTTAGGTGGAATAATTCCTTTAGGATAAACCATACTGTGCTCTAAAATATCTTTGTTGTAAAATACTCTTCCAATATCTAAGGCTTGTTTCTCATCAATATTCATTTCAGACAAAATTTTTCGAGTCTTTGTATAGGTATCCCTTATGCTTTTATACCAAATCCATGCTTCTATTCCATCATTGTTTTCAAATAGATAATCCTTTTTATTGCTATCTGCTAAACCTATAAGCATAGTATCTTCAAAAGAATATCCATAATCATCGTAAACACCAACTATGGTATATGTCCTTTTATTTTCAATAATCTCAGAACCTAAATCATACTCCTTGTTTTTTATTAAAAATCTCTCTGGTACTAAAAGTTCATTTGAATTTTCTGGTTTTCTACCATTTTTGATTTCATAGCCGAGAAGACCTGCAGAATCTCCAATTTCATATATAACTGCATTTAAGTCTATTTTTATTATTTTGTTGAAAGAAACTTTTTCTATATCTTTATCGTTTCTTAATTTATCATAAAAATTTTCGTCAATTTCAGCTATATCTACATGATAATCTCCAATAGTTTTCTTTACGTATTCATACTGTTCAGTGTTCATTGAGTCGAAAACAAAAATAACAGTTCCTAGTAAAATCACTGCCAAAAGTATGGATATTTTAATAGAAAAACTGTCTTTCTTATTGTTTTTTACAGCTCCATCAGCTAGGTCATTAATGATTTTCATAAGACTCATCTCCCAAGAAACTTAACCTACCATCAATCATCTTATAAACTTTATCACATGCATTCGCAACCTTTTCATCGTGGGTGATAATCATAATCGTAGAGTTCAATCTCTTATTTACTAGTCTAAAAAGTCCTGTGATTTCTTCAGAATTTTTTCTATCAAGATTTCCTGTCGGCTCATCTGCTAAGATTATGGCAGGTCTTGTAATCAAACTTCTGGCAATGGCAACTCTTTGTTGCTCGCCACCTGATAATTGTTTTGGATACCTATCAAGCTTTCCTTCTATTCCTAGTATAGATAAAATTTCCTTTAAATATTCTTCATCTACCTTTTTATTGTCTAACAAAAGAGGAAGCAAAATATTTTTTCGAACGTTGATGTTTGGAATCAAATTAAAAAATTGATATACAACGCCTATATTCCTTCTACGAAAGATTGTCATCTCATCGTTGTTAAATTTGGTAATATTTTTATCTTGAATAAATATATCACCACTTGTTGGTGTATCTACTCCTGCAAGTAAATGAAGTAGTGTAGATTTACCGGAGCCACTGTCTCCAATAATGGCGACCAGGTCTCCTTTTTCCAGTTCAAAATTTACATTTGAAAGGGCATTTACTTCTACTCCACCCTTATATGTTTTTGTTAAATCAACTGTTTTTACTATATTCATATTGCATCCTCCTTAACTTGTCTAAAGGATAATGGACTTAAGTGACTGGAAAGTGACTAGAAAAAAATGACTGTGCTTTATTTACACAGCCATAATTAAATCAGTTATAAAATCTTAGTTCAAAGGCATTTGATTTTTTCCCTCTGTGATATAAAAGCTCTCCATTTTGTCTTTCCATAACAGATTTTGCCATAGGAAGCCCGATACCATAGCCTTTTGAATTTGGATCCACCTTATAAAAACGTCTAAAAACTTTCTCTAACATTTGTCGATCTAAACCATTTGAGAAATCTTCCACTAATATGCTCTTATATAAGTTTGTTTCTTTTAAGTAAATTTCTATATGTCTATCTTCTGTTGCCTCTATTCCGTTTTTCATTACATTAAATAATGCTTCATAGGTCCATTTCTTATCGCACACAAGACCATAATCTTCTCCATAAATAGGAATTTCAATAGTATCGCTGATAAAATAATTTTTTAGCTTTCGAATGATATCTTCAATTAATTCTTGGGCAGATATACTATCTTTCGCCATTTCTATTGTGCCGGAATCAAGGGCCGCAAGTTTTAATAAAATATCAGATAAGTTGTGGAGTCTAAGTAAATTATCTTTGAGTCTATCTATATATTCTTCAGAAAGCTCGTCCTCTTCGTCTTCTAATAAGTCCAGTAATAATAAAGAACCAGTCAACGGAGTTTTAATTTGATGGGCAATATCTTCAGTATATTCTCTTAAAGTTTCCTTATTTTTCTCTGCATTTTCGGCTATTCTCTTGTTTTCTATAATGATTTTAATAATTTCATCTCTAAGTTTTCCAAATTCATCGTCTATAATTTCATAATTATCTGAGTCTATGTCAAGTGAATGAAGGAGTCTAAATATATTATTGATTTTATCCTCAAGAACTTTTTCTTTTTCCTTTTCAATTTTAGAAATAACTATAAACAAAATTACATTTATCACTAGAAAGCCAATAAGTGTTAGAATATCAAATCTTGGATTGAGATAAATTACAAACAAAGACATTAGTAGATTTAAAATGAAGACAAGTAAAATACTTTTGCTTTTATTCATTGTCCCACCTATAGCCTATTCCTCTAAGAGTTTTTATATGGTTGCCATAATTACCAAGCTTAGATCTCAATCTTTTTATAGTGACAGTCAGCGTATTATCATTTACTTCATAAAAATCATAACCCCAAACATAATCTAAAATTCGCTCTCTCGATAGATTTATATTTTGATTTTCTAAAAGCATTTCCAAAACAGCAAACTCTTTTAAGTTAAGGTCTAAATCCTTTCCATCTATTGAAGCTTGTTTTGAAAGAAGATCTAAAGATAAATTTTCAAAAGTCAGCTCCTCTACTTTTTTTATTTTTCTGCTAAAGACATTGTCTATTCTCGCCTTTAGGACAGGAAGAGAGAAAGGCTTTGTAATATAATCATCCGCTCCTTGAGAAAGGCCTTTTATAACATATTCGTCTTCGTCTTTTACAGTAAGCATTATGACGGGAAGATTAGAAAATCCCCTCAGCCACTTTAGAAAATTAAAGCCTGACCCATCAGGGAGATTGGCATCAAGAAGAATTAAGTCAAAGTCATTAAAATTTATATTTTCTGTCTGAGAAAGATGATTATAAATTATAGTTTCAATATTCTGTTTGTTTAAGTAAGTTTTAACAGCAAAGGAAATTGTGCTGTCATCTTCAATCATTAGTATTTTCAATTCTATACTCCAATACTTCCGATATATCACACTAAACTGCCTGCAAATTCTGCCAAGTATATCCATGCTCACATTCTCATCTCGTCCCATTTTAGCTATGGTATGAGGCGTTGTGTCGACGGCTTTTTGTAGGTCTATTTTATTCATCTTTTCATCTATTAATTCTTCCATGATATTATACTACCTTTAGTAACGCAATCTTTCCATTTCTCCATTTCTCTCAATCAAACGCGCTGTTTATATAAGAGCCGTTAGGCAGATCTTTAGATATGTTTCTCGACCATAAAAAAATCGGCACGAAGTTCTATGCTTTCATGCCGATTTTAATTCTTATCATAGAGCCTTCGCGGCTCGTTTTTTTATTGCAAATATCCGTCCGGTTTCGCTTCCACGACCATGTCTTCCGGTTTGGCGGCATCGCCGTAGGTGGGGGCTAGTGTTTCGTTATAGGCTTTGGTGAAGAATCCTTCGCCGTAAAGTGTTTCGATAAGTCCGTTGACGAAATCGAGCATTTCTTTGTTGCCTTTTTTTACGGCCGGCGCGATGTAGTCCACGTCGCCTAAGCTTTGTACGCCCACATCGAAGCCCGGGTTTTCCACAGCCCACGCCAAGACTTCCGTGTTGTCCGTACTCATGGCGTCGCCTCTGCCGTCTAATAGGGCGCTGTAGGCTTCGGCGTATTGATCGTATTTTTGCAGTTTCACTTCGGGATGTTCTTTGGTGAAGTAGGTGTCGGCGGTGGTGCCTTTGCTGACGATCAGGGTTTTGTCTTTCAGTTGCGCCACATCGGTGATGTTGCCTTTAGGGGATACGATCCCTAAGGAAACTTTCATGTAGGGCAGAGCGAAATCTACTTGTTCTTTCCGCTCGTCGGTCACCGTAAAGTTGGCGAGAAGTAAGTCGATTTTGTTGGCGTTTAAATATTCCACGCGGCTTGCCGCTTCTACGGGAACGTAGTTTACTTTGACGCCAAGTTCTTTTGCGATGCGATTGCCGAGGGCGATGTCGTAGCCTTGGAATTCGCCTTTATCGTCGACGTAGCCGAA
This sequence comes from Aedoeadaptatus coxii, assembly GCF_001553115.1. Lineage (GTDB taxonomy): Bacteria > Bacillota > Clostridia > Tissierellales > Peptoniphilaceae > Aedoeadaptatus > Aedoeadaptatus coxii. The sequence goes on along the minus strand of NZ_KQ960160.1, from coordinate 65,719 downwards.
GGGTTTTTTGTCGCCGAAGACGCCGATGGTAATTTCGCCGGATTTTTTTATTTCGTCGATGGTGCGGGTCTTCCCTGTATCAGCCGCCGCTTCCTGTCCTTCTTCTTTTACGCTTCCGCAGCCTACGAGACCGATGGCCAAGAGAGCGATGAGTAGTAGTGCAGATAGTTTTTTCATTGTATTCCTCCTTTAGTGATAATGAAAACCTTCTAAAAATTGACGGGCGCGCTCCGTCTTCGGATGCTCAAAGAATGTTTCCGGATCGGAATCTTCTACGATGGCGCCGTCTTCTAAAAAGAGTATGCGATCGGCGACTTGCCGCGCAAATTCCATTTCGTGGGTGACGATGAGCATGGTTTTTCCCTCTTCCGCCAGCTCGCCGACGAGGGCGAGGACTTCTTGTACCATTTCGGGATCCAGGGCGGCGGTGACTTCGTCGAATAGATAGATGTCGGGATCCATAAGCATGGCGCGTAAGATGGCGACGCGCTGTTGCTGTCCGCCGGAAAGGTTGGCCGGGTAGCTTTTCGCCTTGTCGCCGAGGCCCACCCGCTCTAAAAGGGCGAGCGCTCTTTCTTCCGCCTGTTTTTTATCTTCCCCTTTCGCCTTTATGGGGCCCAGGGTCAGATTGTCCAACACGTTCATATGCCCGAAGAGTTCGTAGGATTGAAAGACCATGCCGATTTTTTTGCGCACGTCGGGCATTTCTTTTTCGCTCTTTACGACGCTTTCCCCTTTTAGGAGGATGTCACCTGCGCTAATGCGCTCCAGGCCGTTAATGCAACGAAGAAGGGTGCTCTTTCCGCAGCCCGAGGGCCCCAAAATGGCGAGTACGTCGCCTTTTTCAACTTTCAGGGAAAAATCGTTCAGTATTTCCAATTCACCGTAGTGTTTGGTAATACCCTTTACTTCTAAAATGGCCATTATGCCTCCTTCCATTTTCGCTCCAGTTTGCCTGCCAGTGTAGAGAGTGGATAGCAGATTGCAAAGTAGAGAATAAAGATGACGCCGTAAATCCAAAGGGCGGCGGTGGGGATTTCAAGCCGCGTGGCTTCGATGATTTGTTGGCCGGTTTTTATAACTTCGATGACGCCGATTAAGGCGATGAGGGATGTGGTTTTAATCATGCGGGTGACTAAGTTCATGGCTTGAGGAATCAGGCGGCGAAGGGCCTGGGGCAAAATAATGTAGCCCATGGTTTGCAGCCGCGTAAGGCCGATGGAGGCCGCCGCTTCGTATTGGTGTTTCGGAATGGATGAAATGGCGCCGCGCACCAAATCTCCCATTTCCGCCGTACCCCAAAGGGTAAAGACGATGATGGCCGCGTGAAAGCCTGAAATGTGAATGTTCAGAGCTTTTGCCAAGCCGAAGTACACGATAAAGAGGAGCACGAGTTGGGGCATGAGCCGCATAAATTCTAAATAGAGTTTGCTCACGGCGCGAATGATCTTCGATTCTTTTGTCATGATCCAGCCGAAGATCAGGCCGAAGAAAATGGAAAGGGCCACGGAAAGGATGGAGACGAGGATGGTGACCCAAAGGCCGCCGAAAAGACGACTCCATGTATTAGGATTTGCTAAGAGCGCTGCGCCCGATACCATGGCGTAACCTCCTTTCGAGTAGAGAAAAGAAAACGGCGACGGGTACGAGGATAACTAAATAGCTTAAAACTAAAAGGAGCAGTGCCTCGTCGGTTTCGTAATAGATGCCGATTAAATCTTTCGCCACATACATTAAATCGGCGAGGGCTACGGCGCTGAACACGGAGGTTTCTTTCAAGAGGAAAATCATGTTCGCCCCGATGGAGGGCACGGCAATGGCCATGGCCTGGGGCAAGATGACGTGGCGGAGCATGGCGCTTTTCGTAAGGCCGATGCTTTTCGCCGCTTCGATCTGCCCTTTGGACACGGCCTCGAGGCCCGAGCGGAAGGATTCCGCCATGTAACTCGCCCCTAAAAAGATGAGGCCCGCCACGGCACAGGTTTCCGACGATAAAACGATGCCGATTTTCGGCAGCCCGAAGTAGAGAAAAAACAATTGAATCAAAAGGGGCGTGTTTCTCGAAAGTTCGATATAGCATTTTGTGATTCCGTTTAAGACGGGGATTTTTTCGACCCGTATAAAGGCGAGGATAAGACCGATGACGAGGGAACCTCCTACGCCCATCAGCCCGATTCGCACCGTAAGCTTGGCGGCTTCCGCGTAATGGGGAAGCATTTCAAGCATGAATGCCCAATTCATGGCAACTCCTTTCAGACAACAAAAAAAGCGAGCTTTCGCCCGCTCTTCAAATGATGAAATTAACGCCTTTTACGGTCGCCAAAAACAAAACATTTGCGCAGGCAAATAAGCCGTACAACAAGTACAGCAACATGCGCAGATGGACATGTTTTGTTTCTTTTTAATCATCATGGTTCTCTTTCCTTTTTGTTTTAACTTTCGTTAAGGATAACACGGTAAAGCGTTGTTGTCAAACTCTTTTAGTCGGAATTGGATTTTTTCCCTTACTTTTTTAAGACCGCAAGGAGTTCTGCGATTTCTTCGTCTTTGGTTTCGTAAGTGGTGACGAAGCGAACCAGCGTCTTTTCCCCTTCTCTTGCGATTTCAAATTGGCCGGCTTCGCGAAGGCTTTCAATTTTTTCCCTTTCCACTTCCACAAAAAGCTGATTGCTTTCCAAGGGATAAATGGGGGTGTAGCCGATGGTATCCAATGCGCTGTAAAGTTTTTTCGCCATAGCGTTGGCTTTTTTGGCAATGTCGAAGTAAAGATTATCCTCAAAAAGGGCTTCAAATTGCGCCCCTAAGAGAAAGCCTTTGGCGAGAAGGAGGGATTGCTGCTTTTGGTAATAGATAAACTCGTCGGCGAGGCGTATGTTGGAAAATACGAGGGCTTCACCAAAGAGGGCGCCGTTTTTCGTGCCGCCGACGGAGAAAATATCGGCATAGTTCGGATAATCGGCGAGGGTTAAATCGCTCGCCTCGCTCATAAGGGCGCTGGCCATGCGAGCGCCGTCGATATAGACGAGAAGCTCGTGGCGATCGGCCACTTCCCGAATGGCTTCAAGTTCTTTTTTCGTGTAGACCCTGCCGGTTTCCGTGGCGTTGGAAAGATAAATCATTCCCGGAAGTACATTGTGGAAACTGCCGAAGCTTTCCAAGTGATCGTTTAATACATCAGGATCGAATTTTCCGCTTTCCGTAGGTACGGTAATAATTTTATGGCCGCCGCTTTCCACCGCCCCCACTTCGTCGCCGACAATATGGCCGGAATCTGCCGAAACTACCGCCTCGTGTGGCAGGAGTCGAAAGCCGATGGCGAGAGTATTGGCCGCCGTCCCGCCGGGTACGAAATGCACGGGGTAATGTTTCCCAAGGGCTTCGCCGATGAGTTTCGCCGCCCGCTCCGTGTGGGGATCAAATCCGTAGCCTACGTTATTTTCCCCCTGCACGGCCATAAGTTTTTCCAAAACCTTCGGGTGGCAAAGGTCGTGGTAATCGTTTCTGAAATTAAACATAAGCACCTCCATATTGTCTTTTTATTGGCGTCATTATATCATAGCGTAGAAAAGGAGGTCCTATGAAAAAACATTCCCACGGAGCCGATCTTTACGATTTAGAAACGAAATACCAATGGCGAGCCGACGACATTCGCGATTTTTCTTCAAATATTAATCCTCTGGGTCCTTCACCGAAAGCCCTTACGTACTTCCGCGATCATTTAGCCGCCCTCTCCCGCTACCCCGATCCCGAATACAGAAAACTGCGGGAAGCCATCGGCCGCTACGTCCACGCATCTGCCGACGATGTCCTTTTGGGAAGCGGCACCTCCCAATTAATACAAGCCTATATCGCCTACATGAAGCCGAAAAAGGCACTTCTCAACAGCCCCTGCTACAGCGAATACGAGCGTGAGCTTGAAAAAAACCGCGCCCACATCATCGAATACACCCTCGATTACCACGCCAATTTTAAAATCGACGTAGACGAGGTGATCCGCATAATTCGGGAGGAAGGTATCGATCTCTACGTCCTTACCAATCCCAATAATCCTACGGGATCGATTTTGACCCGGGTGGACATCGAGCGGATTTTAGACGAAACCGACGTTCATATGCTCGTGGACGAAACCTATATCGAGTTTACCGATCGCGGCGTCTATTCCGCAGCCGCCCTCGCCACCCAAAGGAAAGACCTCTTCGTCGTGCGAGGTACGAGTAAATTCTTCGCCACGCCGGGCATTCGACTGGGCTACGGCTTAACGGGAAATCCCCATATAAAAAACGCCCTCGCAGAAACCCTCTCCATGTGGGGAATTAATGTGGCGGCGGAAATCATGGGGCGGATTATGTTTTCAGACGAAAACTACCGCGCCAAAACCTATCATCTGGTTCAGGAGGAGAAGGAAAAACTCTGCGCGGGCCTGGAGGCCATCGACTCCTTAAAAGTCTTTCCCTCTTACGGCAACTTCGTCCTCGTTAAAATCAAAGACCGCTCCCACACCGCCAAAGAACTTCGGGAAGCCCTTATGGAAAAGAAACTCATCATTCGCGACTGCACAAGCTTTCGCAATTTAGATTCCCGCTTCTTCCGATTCTGCATTTTAGATGAGAAATCCAACGACGTCCTGCTCAGCGAAATCCGAAAATTCTTTAAAAAGTAGACACGAAAAAACCTGCTCCATTACGAAGCAGGTTTCTTTTTTTGAGGTTATTTTACACGCCATTCCATTTTAAATTAATGTTTCTTTCTACGGATATAACCGAGGCCCATACTCGATGACAACGCCAGCATCATATAAGGCATGACAGATCCTACGCCCGTTTGGGGAGGTTCTCCCGGTTTTCTGGGCGGAACGACCGGCGGTGTTTTCGGCGGCTTTTCCGGTACTTCCGGAGGAGTCGGCGGCGTCACCGGAGGTTCTTCGGGCGTTTCCGGAGGTGTTGTCGGCGGTTCGTGAGGCGGTTCGTGAGGCGGTTCATGAGGAGGCTCGTGAGGAGGATTATGAGGCGGCTCTTCCGGCGGTTTTTCCGGAGGAAGTTCCTGATTGGTTACTTTAAAAATGTATTCGTAGAGCGGCTCTGCTTTTTTTACATCTTCACCAAATGTCTCAATAGCCTGTCCATCCTTATCCACTACATCAAAGACCTTGACGAAATTTCCGTCCGCTAAAACATTGGGGATGTACAAGGAGTACACGCCGTTTTCATCTTTTTTCAAATATAGATTTAGCGTTAAATCCTTGCAGCCCACGTCATTTTTGATGACATTGTAGTATTTCACCTTCACGGGATGCCCATGATTATCTACGAGGATTTTTTTATCCTCATCATACCCAAAAAACATATTATCCGCTTGTAACTCGTTGATCGGCCCAAACTCATCCATTCGTGAAGTCCACTTCATCGTCTTACTATCTTTTAATGTTCCGTCTACAAATAATTTAACGGTAATATCGCCCATAAATATTTTAAATGGACCCGGGGCGTTGTGTTGCCCGTCTTCATCGATATAAGCATTGAGTTTACGCAGGCGGAACTGAAGGGGCACCGGCTTTTCGTTGTCGTCATTTTTAACGTCATTGGGGTTTTTAAGGACTCTTTCAAACGTATAGGACGTTTTAAAACCTTTCAGAGCTTCTTCTTCAATACCATAGGCTCCCTTTTCCAACAATATGGGATCCAGTTCGGTAATAATGCCCTTCCAATTATCTTTTTTCGTTAATGTGACGATTTTATAAATGGGATAGACTTTTCCATTCTTATCCCGCTTATAGTCTACAACGATCCTCTTGCCATCTTTTAAAACATAAAATGTAACGGATTCCGGTATTTCTCTGTGTTTTACTTCAACATTTTTTGATTCATTGCCGAGAGCTTTTTTAATCTCGTCTTCCGTCAACATCTTCCATGTTTTTTTAATTTTAGCTTCGGCAAAAGGACTGTTGTTGATGGTAAATTCATAACCATAGGGCTCGACGACGAGGGGGCCTCCCTTTTCTTTATGGTCAAGTATCAGCCCGCTATAATTGTCACCACTATCGTAATCTTGGATAAATAAATAGGGAACGTGGAAGACAATGCCCCCATCTACTTTTTCCACAAAAATCGCATATTGGCTCTTCGTCGACAAGTAACCAAAATAGCTATTTTTCAAAGCATCCTGACCATATTCAATAACATACCTTGGATTCTTTTCGTCGATGCCGTAGTAAGCCGCATTTACGAATTTATTATTTAAAATGGGGTGAACAAATTCCGAGTGAATACTTGTATCGTCTCCCAATCGCTTGCTCTTACCCAGGTATGTGGCGGTGCCGTCTTTATTTAATTCATAGAAATAGAAGTCCGCGCCGTGATTGCGTTTGTCTCCTTCCGGCCAATTCTTGCTTTGATCCTTCGTTATCGTCAACTTTCCATATTGCGTCGACGATCCCTTTTCTGTTTGAACGACATGAGTGGCATATCCAGTTTCTCTTTCGACGATCAAATACTTCAAACCGCGCTTGGCCAGGTCTTCGTTACTGAAAGGTAACCCATGATCTTCTGCAATGGGAAGATCCTTGTTTTGGCTCTTCTTCCATTCGGAGAATCGAGCTTGCCAATCATTTTCTTTACTTAAAATAACTTCGCCGTACTTGAATAAGTTGTTGTCGAATCCGTATTGACTGCGAACGTAAACTTCATCCGCTTCTTTCGGAACGATGAAAATATCGATGTGGAGCTTCTTGTTTTCGTATTCTTTTTTATCGATATCCTTGTGCCATTTCTTTTTAAAGGTAAAATCGATCGTTCCCTTATCTCCCGTCGTAAGGTTGGCATTGGAACCGACCCCTCCGCCATAGGAAGCGCGATTACCCAAGATAAAGGCATTGGCATTGGACCATGCTTCTTTTATAAGTTTGTCGGAGTAAACCGCACGAAGGTACATCGTTTCATCTGTATAGGACATCTTACCGGGAATGAATTGTTTATTATTCTTTCTATCATCATTTAAAAACTTAATGATGTTGTCCTTTTCTGTAATGGGCGAGACGTGAGAATAAAAATTTCTGTGTATGTCCTTTCCATTGAGACGAAATTGACCTGCCCTTTTAGCAAAGCTAATATCGTCGCCTTTTCCTGCGGCTTTATTATTGTAAATATAGAGGGAGTGTCCGTCGCCGAAGTGAATATAGCCCGTGGGGCAATTCCAAAGACCGCCACCGGCAGCAGGCCCGCCCCAGTATTCGTCTTGAGTAGAAACAGAGCCTATATATGCATTATTTTCCGTCACCAGCATATGGTTCGGTTTATTCACTCTGGGCGGGAAAGAATAATAAATTCCTCCACCCCACTTGGACGCACGATTATCTAAAATCATGACGCGGTTTAAGCCTACGTATTCAGAATCGATAAATAGCCCGCCGGCTGCCCACGACGAATAGTTGTCGTAAATCAGACCGCCGTTAAAATTGGCTTCTCCCTTGTTTTTAGCTACGTAATTTTTGTAGTCGGAATAGGTATTCGACCATTCATCTCCTATTGCATTTGAATTGCTGGCTATGAATCCGTCACCTATATAAACACCACCGGCGCCGCCATCACTGGGGCCTCCGTAATTTGAGTTGGCGGCAATGATGCCGTCTTTTAAAGTGAAGGTACCGCCACTAAATACTGTAACGCCCCCTGAAAATTTCAAAGAACCATTCGTCCGGTTACCTATAATGTAGCCGCCATTCATTTCTGCAATGGCCGCAGACTCAGGATGCTCAAATAAATTTTCTTTTTCACCCGTAGAGAGTTCTCCCACAAAAAGAGCTGCCGAAGTACCAATATTGTGATCGAGCATCCCATTATTGAAAACGAATTTTGACCCTCTATCTACATAAACACCGCCTGTGGTAAACGGAATCTGGCGCGACGCCGATTCCACTTCATTAGAGGAAATGCGGCCGCCGTTCATAGTAAATTCAGCGCCTTTATGGAGATAAACTGAACCGGTGTAACGGGCTTCGTTCTTTCCGTTGGCAATCACGCCGTTGTTCAGCGTAAGCTTACCGCCGTCCTGAACAGTGAAAAAAGATCCCTCTTGATCGGATGTAACCTTTCCCTTATTTCCGTCAAAATTTATGGAATTGTTTTGATCACCGAGTGTTAATTTTCCAAAAACATTGAACAGAGTGCCTTTAAACCCGGTGCCCCCACTCAGTTCAGATCTCTTAAGGACAATGTCCTCCTCTTTAAAAACGTAGTTCCACGTTGCGTTGTAGGCTCTTCCGGTTTTTTCGATATTTTCTTCAGCCTTTTCAACAGCTTCTTTTCCACGTTTTCTCGCTTCTTCAATAACCTCTCTTTGTTTCGCTTCGCCTTCCTTGGCGTAGTCTTTCGGCTGTTCGATCTTTTTCCAAGGATCGTCCATTTTCTTGCCGTCATTTGACGTCAACACAATGTTTTGATCTTTCTCAATGGTTAAGGTTTCGGTGATTTCAAATCCTTTGGTGATGATAATTTTAGTAGGGTTGTTCTTTGCCTCTTTGAGCTTTTGTTTTAATTCCTCAAAAGAACCTACCATCACCTCATTGTATTTTATCTCCCCGTCGTTTTGGGGAGCGGGATTCCTCAACATTTGCGGGTTCAAAACGGTACCTTGTTTCAAGACCTTCGTCTCGTTATTCCCAGCCGCTTCGGCTTTCCCTTTTTCTTCCTTACCACGTTTTGCATGATTCGTTTTGGAAGCTGTGTCCTCTTTTTTTATTTCTTTCGGTTCTTCTTTTGCAACATCAGCTTCATTTTTAGAATCCTCTTTCGCCGGTTCCTCTTTTTCGGTTTCGGCGGCTTTAATTGCTTCCGCTTTTTCCGAACCCTCACTGGCGGATTTTTCCTTTGCACTCGATTCTACAGCTGGCAGTTCTGCCGCTGTTGCATCCGGTTCTTTCTCATTTGTCTTCGGCTCGGCTTCTTTCTGCGCAGGTGCTTCTTTCTTTTCTGAAATCGTCGCTGCAGCTTCTTGCCGAGTTGTCTCCGGCTCTGCTACATCCGTTGCAGACTGAGCATACACGGCTCCTCCGCTCGGTAACAAGAGCAACACGAAGAGCAACAAAATACGTAATCTTCTCACTGCCTCTTCCTTTCTGGTTTATATCGACGAGAACTTTATTCATCATAAAAAATATTGTTTTTCACAACTATTATATACCTATACATTCCTATCACCAACATATTCCCGCCTTTTATTCTATAGAACGTTTCTATTCAATTTTTAATCACGAAAAAACCTGCTCCTATTTTGAAGCAGGTTTCTTTTTTATTTCAATGAAACGCGTTCCAGCGTCTTTACGGTTTTTAAAATGTCTTTAATTTGTTCTTTCGATTGTTCGTAATCCGCCTTCAGTTCCGAGGCTGCATCGTCGCTAATACCTGAATTTTCAGCATATGTGAACACGAGGTAGCCGCCGGGAAGTTGCGTGAGTAAAATCATGGAGCAATCGGCGCAAGAGGGATCCGTTACTTTGGAAATAGTGCCGATGCGGCCGATGTGATCTGCTTTGCGGTAATTGTTCTTATCGTAAATGCGCACTTCGCCGCCGTCGTCTTCGATGACGTAGCGATTTTTATCCGCTTCGGGAATTTCAAAAGAATAGCCGGCTTTGGTGGCGACGCGGATCTCGTCATTGGAGGGTGCGCCGTTTAAATAGCTGCCGATGACGACGACGCGGGCATCCTTTCCCCAATATACTTCCTTGCCGAAGGCTTCGGCAACGTAACGCAGGGGCAGGTACACCGTGTCTCCATTTTTAAAAGGCGCCACATCCATTGCCACGGTGTCGTCCCCTTTTTTATATTCTTTTTTGTCCACTTCCATGGTGACCGTCTGGTCGCCGGAAGTTAGTTTCATTTTTTTGCCGGATTTGTCTGCGGAAATCGTAAAGGCTTTTGCTTTTTCAAGGAGAGAGACGGGGATGTACGTTCGGCTGTCTTTCACAAATGTTTCCACATTGCCCTTTTCATTTAAACTATATCCGTCCATATAAGCGTGAACGGTGTCGGTGGGCAATGACTCGGCAAAAATACCTTGGGGAATCAACAAAAGAAACAATAAAACTACAGCGATCTTTTTCATGACGTACCTCCTTCCTCGCGCAGACGATCTGCGCGTCGAAGGCCCCAACCCGTACAATCGGGTAATTTAAAGGCCTTCATCCTCTCTCGTTCAGGTCGAGTGTACACCCTGCGCCCGAATAAAACAAGCCTTTTCCTTTATAATTTTTCGTCATCTTGTATTTTCACGGAAACTTCACAAATAACAAAGGCTCTTTGTTTTCTTAATTTTTATTTTAATAGCCGTTTTACAAACAATTTTATCTCTTTCTTTCCATTTGTTTCCGTAAAGCGCAAAATTTTTCGTAAAGAAAAAAGAAAACGCCGACGGGTTTTCTTTCTCTCTGTCCTATTTATTTTTAAAATGCAGCTTCGATTCTCCCAAAGGCTTTTAAGTATCGTGCCTTATTTGGAAGGGCTTTATTCACGTAATTCTTTTTTTAATTTTTCAAGTTTTTTCCTATTGTCCTCATCAAGGGAGGTGGAGAATATTTTGTCCGCGCGAATGTTGCGGGCGGTTTTGCGCGTACGGCCTTTGGCGTTTTTCACGAGGATCTCCAGTTCTCTCGCGCTAATGCGCTTGCCCCCTCGCGCCAAAATGATCTGCTGTTCCACAAAATCGCTGGTGGCGACGGATACATCGTCCATGCGACCCATGGATGCGATTTCGCTTTCGATGTAGCGATCGGCGGTCACCGTTTCCTGTGTAAAGACGACGTCCATGTGTTTGCCCGCCATGACGCTGCCGCTATTACCTTTGACGCGGTAGGCGTCGAACACGAGGATGACGAAGACGTGTTCTGTGGCGGCGTATTCTTCTAAAATATCCGCAAGCAGTTCCCGCGCCTCTTCCAATCTATCGTCGATCATGTTTTGAAAAAGATCCCACGCATTTAACACATTGTAGCCGTCGACGAAAAGATAGGGCTGGCTGCGTTTATATTTTCGTGTGCTTGCCATGGCGCTGCCTTACAATTTCGTAGAGAAAAATCGAGGCCGCCACCGACGCATTTAAGGATTCAAATTTCCCCGGCATGGGGATGGAAAGGAGGGCATCCACGTGTTCTTTCGTTTTTTGGGCTATGCCCTTTCCCTCATTGCCTATGACGATGGCAATGGGCCCTGTGAGATCGGCGTCGTAAAGGTTTCCCTCGCCGGCATCGGCGCCGTAAACCCATACATTGCGGCTCTTTAATTCTTCAACCGTTCGATTCATGTTGGTCACTTTGGCGACGAGCATATGATCCACTGCCCCAGCCGATGTTTTATACACCGTGCCGTTGATTTCGGCGGAGCGATTTTTAGGGATGACGACGCCGTGGGCACCCATGGCCACCGCCGAGCGGATAATGGCGCCGAGATTGTGGGGATCTTGGATGCTGTCCAAGAGAATAATGAGGGGATCTTCTCCTCGCTCCTCGGCGCGGCGGAACATGTCCTCGAGAGTGGAATAGGTAAAGTTCGTAACGTAGGCTACGACGCCCTGATGGTTTTTCCCATCGACCATTTCATCTAATCGGGATTTTTCTCTTTCTCGAACATCTACGCCCATGGCCTTGGCTTTTCCGCGAATTTTTTTCACCGTACCGTCGGTAAGACCTTTTTGAATAAAAAGTCTGTCGACCTTATCCTCCAAGGCTTCCAGTACGGGATTGCGGCCGAAAATTATTGTTTCGTCCATAATTCCTCCTTATAAAACCGGCGCACTTCTTGAATTTTGCCGCAGGTCATGGCGCCTTCCGGGCAACCGCCTTTAACGCAGGGGGGACCCGCCTTTTTAAATAAAGCCGGCGCCGTGTTCATTACTTCTTTTAACATGGCCAGTGCCATGTCGCGAATTTCCCATTGGGCGCGCAGACAGAGGCGCATGTGGAAAAAGTGGAGCAAGCTGCGGGCGTTCATGGTCAAGACGATTTTCGTCTCGCAGGCGTTGGGCAGTACGTAGCGGGCATCTTCGATGGCGCGTTTTTCCGCTTGGCGAGCGGCTTTTTTCTCCTCCATTCCCTCTGCGATGTAGTTATCATAATGTTTTTTTTGAAGGATGTCGGTAATATTATGGTAGCTTTCATTGGCCGCTTCCATGCTCTTTAAAAAGACGGCCTCGGCTTCTTCGTCGCCTTTAATGGCGTCGGGGACGATGTAGTCGAATTGATCGAGTTTAACGTAGCGTTGGGATTGCTGAGAATAGCTCGCCAATCGATGGCGCACCAATTGATGGGTAAGCACGCGGCTCACTCCTTCTACGGCAAAGGTAAAGCTCACATGTTCCAAGGGGGAATCGTGACCCATGGATGCGAGCATGGCAACGAAACGCTCCACCTCGTCGTCGTTTAATTTCTTTTCGATTTCCTCCACACCCACCGGCGAGTAGCAAAGCTTGGCGGCCTTTGCGATAGTCGCCTCAGCTTCCGGGGTGTAGGCAATGAGTTTAACATTCATCGTCCCAAATCCTTTCTATTTCCGTAAAATACGTGCGCAGACGCTCCGATTGCCCGGAGGTGTAGAGATAGCCGATCAAACATTCAAAGCCCGTGGCGTTTCGGTAGTCCGCTACGGTGGCGTGTTTCGCCATGGTCTTTTGATGGGTATTCCGTCCTCTTTTAAAAATGGCGGCTTCTTCTTCCGTAAAAAGAGGCTCCAGCTTTAAGGCGATTTCCGCCTGAGCGGACGCTTTGGCATGCTGCGCCGATGCTCTGTGGAGCCGGGATACTTTTTCCTTTCTGTGAAGGATTTTGCTCCTTATAAAAACCTCGTAGACCCCGTCGCCGATATACGCAAGAACGAGGGGATTTTGCCCCCTCGCCTCGTCTTCCGTCCACTGAGGAGCGGAGAAATATTCTCTTACATCTTTTTCCACAAAGTGCCCTCTCTCGTATCTTCGATGGCGATGCCCCGATCGGCCAATTCGTCGCGAATGGCGTCGGCTCTTGCGAAATCTTTATTTTTCCGCGCTTCCTTACGCTCTTCGAGGAGCGCTTCGATTTCCGATGCATCTATTTCGTCGCGGCGACCTAAAATACCCAGAACGCCTGCCAACTCCATAAACACGTCGTAGGCATCTTGAAGACTGTCTTTTTTTGCCCCGGAGGCGATGTGGGTGTTAATGTCTCGCGCCAAACTGAAGAGACTGCCCGTGGCTTTGGCCGTGTTTAAGTCGTCTTCCATGGCGTCTACAAATTCGCGCTTTTCTTCCACAACTTTTTTGTCCAAATCCTCGTCTCTTCCGCCGGGAATGTCGTTACCTAAAAGCTGTTCCATATGATCTCTTACGCCGTAGAGGCGATCCAAACCCGCCTTGGTTTGTTCCATGGCGTCGTAAGAATAATTGATCGGGCTTCTGTAGTGGGCGCTTAATAGGAAGAAACGGAGTACTTCTAAATCGAATACCTTCGCCACTTCCCGTACAGTGAAAAAATTGCCAAGAGATTTACTCATCTTCGTGCCGTCGACGGTGATCATGCCGTTGTGAAGCCAGTAATTGGCAAAGGTCTTGCCCGTTAAGGTTTCCGATTGGGCGATTTCGTTTTCGTGGTGAGGAAATTGCAAATCTTCCCCGCCGGAGTGAATGTCGATGGTATCGCCGAGAAGGGTTTTCGCCATAACCGAACATTCGATATGCCAACCCGGTCGGCCATCGCCCCAAGGTGAGGGCCACGCAGGTTCTCCTTCTTTTTTACCTTTCCAAAGCACGAAGTCACCGGGATTTTTCTTTTCGCTGTTTACTTCGATCCGCGCTCCGCTTTGGAGTTCGTCGATGTTTTTGCCGGAAAGCTTGCCGTAATCTTTTGCCTTCGTAATGTCGAAATAAACGTCGCCGTTGAGAGGGTATGCCACATCTTTTGCCACAAGCCCTGCAATAAAGTCTTCGATTTCGTCGATAAATTCCGTGGCGCGGGGATTTTTCGTGTCGTAGGTATAGAGATTAAGCCCATTGGCATCTTGTTTAAACTCGGCGATGTATTTTTCGGCAATGTCTTTTACCGTGGAATTTTCTTCAATGGCACGGTTAATGAGCTTGTCGTCGATATCTGTAAAGTTGACGACAAAATCCACATCGTAGCCTTTGTAAATGAAAAAGCGGCGAAGGGTATCGAACACTACCAGGGGGCGGGCGTTCCCTACGTGAATAAAGTTATAAACCGTCGGGCCGCAATTGTACATCCGCACCTTGTTTTCGTCGATGGGGACGAATTCTTCTTTCGTTCGGGTCATGGAGTTAAATAGTTTCACAATGGGCTCCCTTCTGTTTAAAGGTCGTAGTAATAACTGTTTTCTAATTTATCTCGAATGGCGGAAAAAATATTGTTAATGTCATCATCTTGAATAAAGAGGACCTCTAAATCCCGTCTGCGCACGCCGTCGCGAATACGTTTCACTTCCGGAGGACGTACGGAATTTAAATAGACGAGGACGAGATCGGCGCCGTCTAAGTGGCTTTCGATATTGTCGTTGGAGGGATCGTCGATATGCACCACATCGCCGCCCGCTTCTCTCATGGCCTCGACATGTTCGGAAATGACGTCGCCTTTACCGAAAACGGTCAGTTGCACATTGTCCAGAAATTGATCGGGATGGTCTTCAAACTCCCCGTCTGCATTGTCGTAGGCTGTGAGCACATTTTCGCCGTCGATATTGTGGATCCAAATGATGCGGCCGGCGGAAGGATCCCGTTGCCAGTAGGCGTAATCCACAATGTCTCCTTCATCGACACTTAAATTGCCCAGGCTACCGTCTTCTAAATCGATGCGGATCGTGCCGTCGTCTCCTTCCCCTTCGATGTAAAGGTTGCGATAATCGCCGTCGGATAATACTCTGGCGTAGGAAATGACGCGGCGTTCACTTTCCACAGTTTCCGTGGCCTTTTCCAAAAGTTCGTAGCTGTAAATGTTTTTCAAGTGATTATTATTGTACACGCGCTTGACCACCGTGGCGCGTACTTCGTCGCCTTCGGAAATGTTTTGCATGCGAAGCACTTTTTCCGGGATAAAGACCCGCTCTTCGCCGAGGGTGCCACCGCCCAGTTTTAAATGGACGCGGCCGACATAATGCTCGTCGCCTTCAAAGTCCGATTCCGGTTCCATGGCGCGATCTTCAACTTCCGCTTCCACATCGTAGAGAAGCTCCAAAAGATCCAGCCATTTTTCAAGGCGCGGCCGACGTTCAAACATGTTAAATTCCGTCATATTGTCGATACACGCCTTCATCTCATTTTTAATGTCGTTTACCATATAGTCTTTATTCATTTTATTCTCCATTTCTATTTTAATTACTAACTTTTATTTTAACACGTCCGGCAAAGGAACTCTATACGATAAAAAAATCCCCTCGCCTTTATATGGTAAGGGGATTTGGAATAATTCAGTTGATTACATCATGCCCATGCCGCCGCCCATACCGGCCGCACCTAAATCGGGTGTGTCTTCTTTGATGGTAGCCACAGCTGCTTCTGTGGTGAGAATCATAGCCGATACGCTGGCTGCGTTTTGAAGGGCGCTTCTCGTAACCTTCGTCGGGTCGACGATGCCGGCTTCGATCATGTTCACGTATTTGGAGTTGTAAGCGTCGTAACCAACGCCTGCATCTTCGCCTTTAACGTGTTCTACGATGACGGAACCTTCGGCGCCTGCGTTTTCGGCAATTTGGCGAAGAGGTTCTTCCAATGCGCGAAGAATAATCATCATGCCGGTTTTTTCGTCGCCTTCGCCTTTTTCAGCGAGGGCTTCTACGCATCTAATGCAGTCGACGAGAACGACGCCGCCGCCGGGGACGATGCCTTCTTCCACAGCTGCACGTGTCGCTGCTAGAGCGTCTTCAATGCGGAGCTTGCGTTCTTTAAGTTCAACTTCCGTAGCCGCACCGACTTGGATGACGGCGACGCCGCCGGAAAGTTTGGCGAGGCGTTCTTGTAATTTTTCGCGATCGAATTCGCTGTCGGTTTCTTCGATTTGAGAACGAATTTGTGCGATACGATCGTCGATGGCGGCTTTGTCTCCTGCGCCGCTGACGATGACGCTCTTATCTTTTTCCACGCGAACTTTTTGTGCGCGGCCGAGCATGTCCACGGTAGCTTCTTTAATATCGTAGCCGAGATCTTCGGTGATCACCGTACCGCCGGTTAAGATGGCGATGTCTTGGAGCATATCTTTTCTGCGATCGCCGTAGCCCGGAGCTTTGACGGCGACGACGTTTAAGGTGCCGCGAAGTTTGTTGACCACAAGTGTTGCCAATGCTTCCCCTTCAATATCGTCTGCAATTAAGAGGACGGGTCGGGATTCTTGAAGCACTTGTTCCAAGACGGGCAAAATGTCTTGAATGTTGCTGATTTTTTTATCCGTAATTAAAATATAGGGATCGTCTAATTCGGCGACGCGTTTTTCCCCGTCGGTTACCATATAGGGGCTTAAATAGCCGCGGTCGAATTGCATACCTTCCACAACGTCTAATTGAGTGCCCATGGAACGGGATTCTTCTACAGTAATGACGCCGTCTTTACCTACTTTTTCCATGGCTTCGGCGATAAGTTCGCCGATGGTTTCATTGGCTGCGGAAATAGCGGCGACATTGGCGATGGCGGCGCTGTTGTCCACGGGAACGGAGAATTTCTTAAGTTCTTCTACGACGGCATCGACCGCTTTGGTAATGCCTTTTTGAAGAACCATGGGGTTTGCGCCGGCTGCCAAGTTTTTAGCGCCTTCGCGAATAATCGCTTGTGCAAGCAGCGTCGCCGTGGTGGTGCCGTCGCCTGCTACGTCGTTGGTTTTGGTGGCAACTTCTTTTACCAGTTGAGCACCCATGTTTTCGAAGCGATCTTCAAGCTCCACTTCTCGCGCAATGGTGACGCCGTCGTTTGTAATTAAGGGCGCGCCGAATTCCTTATCCAATACGACGTTTCTGCCCTTGGGGCCTAATGTAACTTTTACTGTATCCGCTAATTTGTTGATGCCTGCAATAAGACCTTCTCTGGCATCTGTACTGAATTTAATATCTTTAGCCATACTATCTCCTCGTTTCTACACTTATCCTAATTTTATTTAACCTAATTTAGCCAGTAAATCTTGGTATTTAATGACGATGACGCTTTCGCCTTCGATTTCCACTTCGTTGCCGGCGTATTTACTGTAAATAACGCGATCGCCCGCTTTAACATCACATTGGATTTCGTCGGAATTTTTTAAATCTTCACTTACGGCAATAACTTCCGCAATATTGGATTCTTCTTTCGCCGTATCGGGCAATACGATGCCGCTGGCCGTAACATTTTCTTTTTCTATTTTTTGAATAACAACTCTTTCACCTAATGGTTTAATCGTCATAAGAGACCTCCTCAAAACTTATTAGCACTTGATCTGTTTGAGTGCCAACTCACATTAATATAATACCACAGATTTAAATTTTGTAAACAAGAAAAGAATTTTAAAGCCCCGTCCCCAGAACTTAGCCTTTTCTTAGACTTTCTGTGTCATTTCGCAAGCACAACATATAGGAAAATTTCGAAAAAATATTCCATTTGATCCCTATATGTAGTATACTGATCGAGGATAAAAAAAGATGGCGCACTGCCGTCTTTTCATTTAGATACATGCCCCGTTGAGGGTTCGGATAGATTCTACTAAAAGGAGGACATATGACAGCACAAATGATTATTAAGCGCGACGGCCGCGCGGCAACATTCGACGGCGAGAAAATCGTCATTGCCATTGAAAAGGCCATGCATTCGCCTACAGGTTACATGATTGAAGGACAGGCCCGAGACATTGCAAGGGAAATCGAAAATGAAATTTCTACAGGCGCTCTTTCGTCCACGGTTTTGCAAGTGGAAAAACGGGTTTTCGAAAAACTCGTCGAAAAAGGCAATGTGGCTACGGCGAAATCCTACGAATCCTACCGCTCGGTACAGTCCTTTAAAAGAGAAAGCAATTCTACCGACCGCTCCATCGAAGGGCTTTTAGATTATTCCGACGCCGACATTATGGATGAAAACTCCAACAAAAATGCCGTGGTCGTCTCCACCCAACGGGATCTTATTGCCGGGGAAGTGTCGAAAGACATCGCACGCCGCCGCATTCTCCCCACCGACATCGTCACCGCCCACGATTCCGGCGCCATTCACGTCCACGACATGGACTACTATATTCAACCCATGTTCAACTGCTGCCTCATTAATTTAGAGGACATGCTCGCAAACGGCACCGTCGTCAACGGCAAAATGATCGAATCGCCGAGAAGTTTCCAAACGGCGTGCACCATTACTACGCAAATCATTGCCCAAGTGGCATCGGGTCAATTCGGCGGCCAATCCATCAACGGCATCGACCGCATTTTGGCGCCCTACGTTCGCAGAAGTTTCGAAAAACATTTAGAAGCGGCCATTGCCGATCAGCTGGATATTTACGGCATGGAAGAAGCAGACATCGACACGGCGAAAAAAGTGGCGTGGAAACGTACGAAACGGGAAATTAAATCCGGCGTACAAACCATTCAATACCAAATCAACACCCTTATGACCACTAACGGTCAAGCGCCTTTCGTTACCCTCTTTATGTATTTCGATCCCAAGGACGAATACGCCTATGAAGCGTCTCTGATTACGGAAGAAATTTTAAGACAACGTATCGACGGCATTAAAAACAAACAAGGCATTAACGTTACTCCGGCTTTCCCGAAATTAGTCTACGTTTTAGACGAACATAATATTCACGAAGATTCTCCCTATTATTATTTGACGCGTCTCGCCGCCACCTGTACGGCCAAGCGTATGTATCCCGACTATATTTCCGCGAAAAAAATGAAGGAAATTTACGAAGGCAATGTCTTCGCACCCATGGGCTGCCGCTCTTTCCTCTCTCCCTGGAAAGATAAAGACGGAAATTTCAAATTCGACGGCCGCTTCAATATGGGCGTGGTCAGCATTAACTTGGCACAAATCGGCATTTTATCCGGCCAAGACGAAGAAGCTTATTTCGATCTTTTAAATAAACGTCTCGAGCTCGTAAAACAAGCCCTTTTAATTCGCTACGAGCGATTAAAAGATGTTACGAGCGATGTCAGCCCCATTCACTGGCAAGACGGCGCCATCGCCCGTTTAGATGCCGGCGAAAAAATCACCGAGTATTTACAAGACGGCTACTCCACCCTTTCCTTGGGCTACATCGGCGTCTACGAAGCGACAAAATGCGTCATCGGCAAATCTCACACCTCTGAAGAAGGCCACGCTTTTGCTCTAAAGCTTATGCACACACTGCGCGACGCTGTGGATCGCTGGAAGGAAGAAACGGGTCTGGGCTTCGCCCTTTACGGCACGCCGGCGGAATCTTTGACCAATCGTTTCGCTTCCATCGACAAAGCTACTTTCGGCGAAATCAAAGACATTACGGATAAAGGCTACTACACCAACAGCTACCACGTAGATGTTCGAGAAGATATTAATGTCTTCGACAAATTCTCTTTCGAAAGTGAATTCCAAAAAATTTCCACCGGCGGCTGCATCAGCTACGTGGAAATTCCCAATATGAATCAAAACGTCGACGCCGTTCTCACCATGATGAAGTATATTTACGATCACATTTCCTACGCGGAATTTAATACGAAATCCGATTACTGCGCGGAATGCGGTTACGACGGCGAAATTAAAGTAAACGAACACGGCGATTGGGAATGTCCCCAATGCGGCAATCACGATCGCAACCGCCTGACGGTTATTCGCAGAACCTGCGGGTATTTAGGCGAAAATTTCTGGAACGAAGGCAGAACAAAGGAAATTTCCGCTCGCGTCCTCCACATTTAGTATGTACGGCCATTACGCACAAATACGACCTTTAGATGTAGCCAATGGAAAGGGCATCCGCGTGTCCGTCTTCGTCACCGGATGCTCCAGAGGCTGCAAAAATTGCTTTAACGAAATCTACCAGGATCCGACCTACGGGGATCAATGGACCGAGGAAACCACCGAAGAGCTGATTTCTTATTTAGATCGGCCGGAAGTGGCGGGGCTTACCCTCTTAGGCGGCGAACCTATGGAAAATACATGGCTCGCCGACGTGTTGGACGAGGTTCAAAAAAAAGTAGACAAACCCGTATGGATCTATTCGGGCTACACCTTCGAAGAAATCCTAAAAGATCCGGATAAAAAAAAGCTCCTCGCCAAATGCCACGTCCTCGTGGACGGACCCTTTATCGAAGAGCAGAAAAATTTGAAAATCGCCTTTAGGGGCAGCGAAAACCAACGCATTCTCCACGTACAAAGAAGTTTGAGAGAAGGTCGCCCCCAATGGTTGGAAGAGTATAAATAAAAGAAAGCACGGCGCAAACCGTGCTTTTTTATTACATCCAAAGGGTCATGAGAGCGCGAATAGCGAAGACCACAATAAAAGAGGGGAGCATATTGGATACACGAAACTCCTTGATCTTTAAAATGCCGAATCCGATAGCGAGAATAGTAATTCCCCCGATAGACGTCAGGTCGGCGAGAATCACGTCGTTTATAAAGGGGGCGAGAGAACTCGACGCCAAAACCAGTGCCCCTTGATAGATAAAGGTGGGGATCGCCGAAAGAGCGACGCCGATACCCATAGAAGAGGCGAACATCAGGGCGGTCATGCCGTCCAGGGCGCTTTTAATAAAAAAGGTTTCCGGATTATGGCCTATTCCCGCCTCCAGCGCGCCGACGATGGCCATGGGTCCGACGCAAAATAAAATCGACGATTGAATAGCGGCGGTCATGGGGCCTACACCTCCGTCATCCATTCCTCGGGTGCGAATTTTTGCATCGACTCTGTCGCCGAAGCGTCTTAACGCGCCATCGATATCCAAGGCGGCGCCAATGCCCGAGCCGATGGCTATAGACATCATGACGACGAAAAACTCGTCGGCCTTAAGGGCCATTTGAACACCCATGGCCATAACGCTTAAAGGTAGGACGAGGAGCACCTGATCCTGAACTCGATCCGGAATATGCTTCCCAATCAATTTCCCCATCACCGCCAAAATAGCAATAGCGAGGGCGTTGGTAATAACACCGATCATAAATTCCTCTTTTCTCGTTCACTTAAAAATAATAATTGCTGAATATAGCCTGCGTCGTCGCCGAAGCGCTCCATGCCGTATTGGCTCATAGCTTTTCTCGACGAAAAACGGCCAAAGCGGGCCATGGACTTTTCCACCCACGTATCCACGGGAAAGGCATCGCCCTTTCCGTAACCGAAGAGCAAAATACAATCTGCCACTTTAGGCCCTACGCCGGGAAGGGTCATAACATATTTCTTCGCCTCGTCGTATGCCATGGCAAAAGGTGCATTTAAATCGAAACCTCCCTCCTCTATCATGGTCGCTGCCCCTATAAGGTAGCGGTCCCGGTACCCGGCGCCGAGGGCACGAAGATCTTCCGGGGAGCAAGCGGCGAGAACATTCGGCGCGGGAAGGGCGTAGGCCGCAAGACCCTCCGCTTTTCCGAGAAGGGTGCCGTAGGTTTTTGAAAGATCCAACACGCTGCGGCGTATGCGCAGTAGATTATTATTCGCCGATAAAATATAGGAGACCATGGCTTCCCATGGCGATTGGCGCAATATACGAAGAGGCAAATAGGGGGCGAGGTCTTTTAAATCCTCGCTTTCTTCCACCATCTTCGCCACCTTTTCGTAATCTCTGTATCCGTCGATAAAGCGAAAAAAGGCATCCTCATCCCCTTTTATAAGGGCGCCCTCTTTTAGAAAAAAAGCCTCTTCGCCATTTACCAACGCGTAGAGGTTTTCTTTTTTCTCCCAATGGTGATACTGTCCGCTTTCGATGGTCATGGCTAAATGAGACAACATGGCAACTCTTTTCTGTACAAAAATAAGAGCAGGCATCGCCCGCTCTTACATTTACTAGCGATCGTCTTCGGTTAAGTAATAACTTAATGTTAAGAGGCTGTCCGTTAAACGAATATTTTCTACGATCACGTCATCCATTTCTTCGAGATCTTCCGGCGCAAAGTTCCAAATGCCGCGAATACCGCATGCCGCCAAACGATCGGCGATGGCTTGGGCTCCTTCTTTGGGAACGGTTAAAATCGCCACGCTGACTTCGCCGTGTTCCTTTAAGAAGTCTTCCAGCTCGTCTACGGATTTTACCACGTGTTTACCTACGGATGTGCCGACGACGTGTTCGTCGCGGTCAAACATGGCCACAATTTCAAAGCCGCTGTCTAAGAAGCCTTTGTAATTGCTGATGACGCTTCCCAGGCGACCGGAACCGATAATCACCGTTTTGTAAATGGTGGAAATACCTAAAATGTTTTCGAGCTCAGCTTTTAACACGGCGACTTTATAGCCGTAACCTTGTTGGCCGAATCCGCCGAAGTTATTTAAGTCTTGGCGAATTTGCGACGCCGTAAAACCTGTAAGGTCGCTTAACTCTTGAGACGAAATGCGATCTTCGCCCTTCTCGTGTAATTCACTTAAATAGCGATGATATTTCGGAAGACGTCTGATGACGGTCTCCGATACTTTATTTTTGTTATTTGCCATTTATATCACCTTTCAAACGCACAATAGATTTATTATTATTTGATAGGAATCTATCTATTACTTTCATAGTATACAGAAAATTTCAAACCTTGGGAAGAGCTATTTGAAAGTTTAACGACTTTTTCTACCTCTCTATATCTGTTATTATGGTGGAATGAGGAGGAAAAAGAGTTGGCAATCTTATCGGCACAAAATTTATCCAAGACATTTTACATCGAACCCATTTTTTCGGATGTGGGTTTTTTAATCGAACCCGGGGAAAAAATCGGCCTGATCGGCTCCAACGGCAGCGGTAAAACCACCTTAATGGAAATGCTCGCAGGGGATCTTTCCCCCGATACCGGCGACATTTCTACGACGAAGGATCTTCATATCGGTTATTTGGAACAACACGTTTCCATTACTCCCGGAGCCAGTATTTACGAAGAATGTATGGCCTCTTTCCAATCGGTCATCGACATGGAAAAAGATATTCGTCGCATGGAAGAGGACATGGCCCGCGTACAGGGGGAAGAACTGGAGCTTTTAATTAATCGCTACCAAAACCTGGTGGATCATTATGAAAAAAGCGGCGGCTATAGCAGAGAAAGCGCCGTAACGGGCGCCCTTCGCGGCTTAGGCTTTTCTGAAGCGGAAATGGCCATGCCGGCGGATAATCTTTCCGGCGGACAGAAATCTCGCCTCGCCCTCGCCAAACTGCTCCTCCACGAACCCGATCTTTTGCTTTTAGACGAGCCCACCAACCACTTGGATATGGAATCCATCGCCTGGCTCGAAAAATTTCTGAAGGCTTTTAAAGGCGCCGTCGTGGTCATCAGTCACGACCGCTATTTTTTGGATAATATCGTGGATCGCATTTTCTTCCTCCACAGGGGAAGCCTTTCCAGCTACAATGGTAATTACACCAATTTCGTGCGCCGTAGACGGGAAAATCTCGAACAGCAACGCCACGCCTATTTAATGCAGCAGCGTGAAATTAAGCGGCAGGAAGCCATGATCGATCGGCTCAGCAGCTGGAATCGTGAAAAAAGTTTAAAAACGGCGCGGAGTAAACAAAAGCAACTGGATAAAATGGAGCGCATCGAGGATGTGCAAAACGACAAGCAAATGGTGCTCCGTTTCGAGCCGGAAAAAGAAAGCGGCCGAGACGTGCTCCGCGTGGAAAATGTGAAAAAAGAATTTCCCGGAAAGCCCCTTTTCGAAAACATCACCTTCCCCATTTACAAAGGGGAACGGGTGGGCCTTATCGGCCCCAACGGCATCGGGAAGAGTACCCTCTTTAAAATGATTTTAGGGGAAGAATCCCTAACCGAAGGCACTATTACCGAGGGCACCGGCGTCACCGTCGCCTATTTCGATCAGGAAATGGCGACCCTGGACGATATGAAAACCGTGGAGGATGAACTTTGGGATCGCTACCCGAAGCTCGACCGCTACCATATTTACGCCTACCTCGCCCGCTTCCTCTTTACGGGAGACGATTTGAAAAAGCGCATCGGCGATCTTTCCGGCGGCGAAAAAGGGCGGCTCTCTCTTTTGATTATTATGTTGAGCGGCGCCAACTTCCTCCTTCTCGACGAGCCCACCAATCACTTGGACATCGAAAGCAAGGAATCGCTCGAGTCGGCGCTCAGAGATTACGCCGGCACGATTTTAACCATTAGCCACGACCGCTACTTTTTAAACAGCGTGGCGACGAAAATCGTCTGCCTCACGGAAGAAGGTGTCTTTATGGTGGAAGGGGATTACAATTACTTCCTTGAAAAATGGGAAGCCGCCCACGCCGAGGAAGAGATAGACGAAGAAGATATTACGAAGACGCAAATCGTAAAGGAAAAAAAGAAGACGAGGGAAGAACAAAAGCGAGCCCGCGCACAGAAAAAAGAATTAAAGGCGCTGGAAGGCGAACTTCACGCCTTGGAAGAGGAAATTCATTCTATAGACGAAGCCCTCGCCGATCCGAAAACCTACGAGGACCACACGGTGGCGCTGGAACTTTCGGAAAAGCGCGACGCCCTTCAGAAAACATTAGATGCTCTGTACGACAAATGGTTCGAACTTTCCGACGACTAAAGCAATCACGTGATGATTGCTTTTTTTCTTTGCATCATACCTTACACAAGATTAAAAAATGAAGAAAGCGGGGCCAATCCCTTACATTTTAGCGGCAAAAAACGGGACGGCCGCCATTCTTTTTTACCTTCCCTTTTTGCACTATTTTTCCCCATTCTCATTCCGTCTCTGAAAATCTATTTTCTCTTTCCGCGATTTTCCCACATGTTCTCCACACTACACACAGACTTATACACACTCAAGAGACGATGACATCAGGTTTCCACAAACTTATCCACGTTATCCACAGACTTATGCACGTTTTCCTCTGAAATTGTCGACACTCTCTAACGCCATCGTGAGATCCCCTAATTCTACAAATTTGTTTCAATTTTATTTCATCTTTGCACTAATTTCACAAGTTTGCCCCATTCTCACTATCATTTTCTTCGCCTAAATAAAAAAACCGCAGCTGACTGCGGTTTAATCGAGACCTAAATTGGGATCGGCAAAGACACTTTCCTCTTCGCCTTTCATGTAACTGTAATAGCCTACCGAGGCGATCATGGCGCCGTTATCGGTACAGAGAATAGGATCCGGGTAATACACTTCGATGCCCTCTTCAGCTCCTCGCTTTTCCATGGCGGCGCGCAAACCGGAATTGGCGCTGACCCCGCCGGCTAAGACGATTTTCTTTTCGCCGAGCTCATGGGCAAGACGATAGGTTTTTTCCGTGAGCACGTCCACGACGGCGTTTTGAAAACTCGCGGCCATATCCGCCACGCGAATCTCCTCGCCTTTTTGTTTGGCGTTGTTAAGTTCGTTTAAGACGGCGGTTTTAAGCCCGGAAAAACTGAAATCGTAACTGCCCCGCTCCAACATCACTCGGGGAAGTTCGTAAGTTTCCTTCCCCTCTTTGGCAAGTTTGTCGATGACGGGCCCGCCGGGATAGCCGATGTCCATGGCGCGAGCCACTTTATCGAAAGCTTCGCCTGCGGCATCGTCTCGCGTCTTGCCGTAAAGGGTGAAGTCGATGTAATCTTCCACGTGAATTAAATAGCTGTGGCCTCCGGAGACGATGAGGCCGACAAAAGGCGGCTCCAGATCCGGATGGGTCAGGTAATTGGCGCAGACGTGGCCGCGAATGTGGTTTACGCCGACGAAAGGTTTCCCTGTAGCGAGGGCGAGACCGCGTCCCGCCGTAAGCCCTACGAGAAGAGCGCCGATAAGCCCGGGCCCCCGGGTGGCGGCGATAATGTCCACGTCGTCCATGGTGATCTTCGCCTCTTCAAGGGCCAGGTCGATTACCGGGAGAATGGCGGAAACGTGTTTTCGCGAGGCGATCTCCGGTACCACGCCGCCGAATAAGCGGTGAATTTCGATTTGAGATGAAATTATATTTGAAAGAATCTCCCTGCCGTCTTTGACCACGGCCACCGACGTTTCGTCGCAGGACGATTCGATTCCCAGTGTTAGCACATTACCACCTCTTCCAATAAATTAAGCCGTCGCGCTTGATGTGAGCGTAATAATTTTTCCGCACGCCTTCCAGTTCGAAACCGAGGGATTCGTAAAGGGCGATGGCGGCCACATTGTCTTCCCGCACTTCCAGGGTGGCGGCGCGAATGTTTTTTTCGTAGACGGCAAATAAATAATGGTTCATCATGTAGCGGCCGTAGCCGTTGCCGCGAAAATCCCCATCGATTGCCACATTACCGATATGGGCCTGATCCCCTAAAAGCCAGGCACCTACATAACCGATGATCACATCGTGATAGAGGAGCACTTCGTAATACGTGAGGGGATTTTCAAGCTCCCGCTTCCAACTGTCGTAAGACCAGGGGGCGGTAAAGCTCTCTTCCTCGATGCGCATAATATCCTCTAGGTCGTCGGTACAAGCTTCACGCGTCGAGAGATTGTCCATGTTTCCTCCTGTATTCTCGCATTGCCTGAGAAGACCGCAAATAATTAGGTTCCAATTCGTAAGGATTGCTCGCCCCGTCCCGTTCGTATTGCACCAACGCCTCCTCGGCGATAAAGGATGCCCGCACTTGGGAAAGGCTTTGGGGATAGCAGAAAAAGCCTTTCTCCGATGCGCTAAAGCTTTCGCCGTAAGGGGAGAGCCCTTCACCGATAATCGTCGCCCCTTCGGGAAGAGAATCTATCAGCTCGTCCACGGCGACGGCGTCGTCTTTTGTCAGGCGGGTAAGCACGTCCCCTTCTTTTTTAAATTGGGCTGTGTAGACCCGCTTTCTTCTGGCGTCGAAGACGGGCACGACGATGCCGCTTTCCGCTACCTGGCGAGCCAGCGCCGCCAAAGTGGACACGCCTACCACGGGAATATCCAAGGTTTTCGCAAAAATCTTGGCGAGGACGACGGAAATGCGAAGCCCCGTAAAGGAGCCGGGCCCTACGCCTACGGCGATCATGTCCAAATCCTTCATTTCCAAGGCGAGGGCGGAAAGCATCTCCTCGATCATGGAGACCAGGGTTTCCGAATGGGAGAGGCGGCTGTTAATGGAAGAAGCGGCGAGTACCTTCTTGTCTTCCACCACGGCGCAGGTCGTCTCTATGGTCGCCGTATCAAATGCGAGAATTTTCATAAGCCATTACCTCTTTTTCTAAAACTTCCCCCCGCGAGCCTACGCCTTTTGCCGTTATGCGCCGCGTGGTTTCGTCGATCCGCTCAAAATTCAGGATCAAATACTCCTCGGGCAAACTTTCTCCGATGCGATCTGCCCATTCGATAGCGCACACGGAGCCGTCGTCTAAGAGCTCTTCCCCGCCCATTTCAAAAAATTCCTCTTCGTCTTTTAGACGGTAAACGTCGAAATGGTAAAGGGACGGATCCCCTTCGTAAATATTCACAATGGTAAAAGTGGCGCTGGTGACCTCCGAATCCAGCCCCATGCCCTCGGCCAGAGCCTTTACAAATGTAGTTTTCCCCGTGCCCAAATCGCCGTTTAAGGCGAGGACATCGTAGGGTTCGAGCGTGGCGCCTAAAAAACGACCCAGCTCTTGCGTTGCGTTTACTCCCTTGAGTATCATCCTATCCCTCCTAAACCTTTATTATAGCAAAAAAAGATCGTTGGAAAAGTTTTTCGCCTCGTCGTACAATAGAGTCAACGAAAAAAGGAGGCTTTTATGACACCGCTTACGATGACCCTCGGCGTCGAAGACGTACAATCGGCACTTTATTTTTACGGCGATCTCTTTCCCGTGGAAATCAACGAACGACAAGAAAAAGAGGGCGAAATACTCTCCGCCCGTCTTACCCTATTCCATATTCCCTTTGAACTTGTGCGCGATCCCCGCGGACCTCTCGCCGATAATGGCGGCATAACCTTTACAGTGGAAGTGGAAGAAGATCATCTGGAAACACTTTACGACGACGCTCTGGAACGGGACGCCCTTCCCCTGCTGGAACCCTGTTTTTCCGGCGACGGCACACTTAAAACCGCCCTCTTCCTGGATCCCTTCGGATTTAAATGGGCGCTCACAGCAACCGTACGATGTTAGTTCTATAAACTTCGTCTTTATCGATGCTATTAACAGATTATTGGCTTCGCTAATTGATTTCTAGTTTTTCTATGCTATAATTAATCTAACAGAACCTCTCCACGCTTACTGTAGATTTTCTACATGCGGACCACGGAGAGGGCTTTTTTATA
The DNA here is from genome assembly GCF_001553115.1 of Aedoeadaptatus coxii. Lineage (GTDB taxonomy): Bacteria > Bacillota > Clostridia > Tissierellales > Peptoniphilaceae > Aedoeadaptatus > Aedoeadaptatus coxii. The sequence continues at coordinate 37,417 of NZ_KQ960160.1, read as the reverse complement.
CTAAGGAGTATTCTATGGAATTAAAACCCGCTTTAAATTACAAGGATCAAATAAAAAAACTGAGGGTCGATCACAATCTGTCAATTACCGATGATACTTTCGCAAAAGAAATTTTGAAAAAGGTAAACTATTACAGACTCTCTGGCTACGGCATTGGTCTTAGAAAGTTCGATAATAAAGAACATTACAAAGACTCCATAAGTATAGAACATCTTTTTAACCTTTACTGCTTCGACAGTCAATTTAAAAATAATCTAATCAGAACCATTGAACAAATAGAAATTGAACTTAGGACTCAAATTGCTTACCACTTATCACTTAAATATGGTGCTGACGTTCTTATGCACGAAAATAATTTTATTTACAAAGCGAATAGAAAGGGGCGAACCATCTATTCCATCATAATTGAAAATTTGAATAATGAAGTTGATAGGCAAAGGAATAAGCCTTTTGTTAAACATCATTTAGAAAAATACGGCGGAAATTTTCCAATCTGGGTATCTGTTGAACTCATGTCTTTCGGAAATTTATCCTCTTTGTTCAGTATTCTTAAGGATGAAGATCAAAAAGAAATTTCTAATCACTACAATACAGATCCTAAGTACTTAAAAAATTGGATTTTATGCCTTGTTGAGGTTAGAAATATTTGTGCCCACTACACCAGACTTTATAATATGCCTTTGAAGGAAACCCCCCGTCTTTATTCTGAGAACGAACAATATAAAGGTAAACAAAATAAAATATTCCCCATCCTTTTAATCATAAAGAGAATTCTAAATGCAAATGACCAATGGAAATCTCTTTTAAAAGATTTAGAAAATACCTTCAACAAATACCAGGGCTACTTTAATTATCGTTTTATGGGTTTTCCTAATAATTGGAAAGACATCCTTTAATTGCTCCTGACAAATTAAGAGCACTAAAAAACGGCGTAGGGCTTTGTTGCCGACTGCGCCGTTTTTTTATATCTTTTTTAAATGACTTATGCTAAGGCATGGGGAAAATGGATTCCGGATCTTCTTGCGGTTCTTCCTGTGCTTGTTGCCGTGCTTGTGGCAGGAATTTCGGCACTTGGTAATCGGTGAAGGTAAGTTTAAGGGTTTGTTTTTTCCCGCCTCTTACGATGACCACATCGACGGAATCTCCGGATTTGTATTTGTAAAGTTCACGGCGCAATTGGCTCATGGAATCGATGGCTTTATCACCGAGTTTTAAAATAATATCGTTGGCTTTGAGTCCCGCCGCAGCCGCCGGTGAGTTGGCTTCCACGCCGCCGACGATAACACCTTTGCCGCCGGTGCCGAGATCGTATCCGCTTCGTTCAATGGCGCTTACGGTGTAGCCGCTCATGCCGAGGGCGACGGAATTGTAATCTCCCGTTCGAATCACTTGTTCCACAATGGGTTTTACCGTATTAATGGGAATGGAAAAGCCCAGCCCTTCCGCCGTGGCAATTTTAACGGAGTTGATCCCTACAACTTCCCCTTCGCTATTTAAAAGGGGGCCGCCGGAATTGCCCGCATTAATGGAAGCGTCGGTTTGAATGAGGCCGTCCATATAATTGCCCTGTACTTCGCCGATGTTTCGATTAAGCCCCGAAATGACCCCTGCCGTTACGGAGCGTTGGAAATCCAAACCTAAAGGATTGCCGATGGCGACGGCGGTTTCGCCGATATTAAGGGCGTCACTGTCGCCCATGGGAAGGGGTTGCAGGCCTTTTTTGTTAATCTTCACAAGACCCAAATCCAATGTTTCATCGGACCAGACCACTTTTCCTTCGGCTTCGGTACCGTCGTTTAAAAGTGTCTTTACTTTATTTCCCGTCTTCCCTACCACGTGGGCATTGGAAAGAATGTAGCCGTCTTCTGAAATAATAAAGCCGCTGCCGCTTCCCTGTACGGCCATGGGGCCCATAAGGGTATTTTTCGTGGTGGATGTTGTAATCCCCACGACAGAGGGCATAGCTTTTTTCGCCACACTTTCCACGACGCCGGTTTCGTGTTTCCGCACTTTCGGCGCGTCGTTGTTTTGATTGCTTGCTACGTTGATGCTCGATTTAGCGGGCATTATATGATAGGTTACGGCGCTACCAACTGCACCGCCGATAAGGGAAAAAATCAGCGCCCATAAAATCAACAGGCCCGGCTTTTTCTTTTTGGCAGGTGAGTAGATGTAGCGGTATTCCTTTTCATCTTCATTCATTATTAAAACTCCTTTCGTCCTTCTTTAAATCTAGTATAAATTTTAAAATTGAACTTCTTGTGAAACCTTTACAAAGATTTAAGATGGGTATAATGTGAAAAGAAAGAAAAGAGTGAAAAATTCGTGACGAATTTTCATAAGTTTATAGTTTAAGGAGGTTTCTATGGATTTTAAAGAAATGATTAAAAAAAGACGGTCCATCCGCAAATACAAACAAGATGAAAAAATGGGCGAAGAAGAATTGCTCGACATTCTAACCTACGCTTCCATGGGGCCCAGTAAGGGCAATACCCATCCGGTGGAATTTCTCGTCATTGACGATGCCGAAAAGAAAAAGGGCTTGGCGGCTATTAAACGTTTCGGTACGAAATACTTAGGGGATGCGCCGCAAATTATCGCCGTCCTCGGCAACAATCCGAGCGAGGTAACCTGGATTGAAGAAGCGACGATTACGGCAAGCTACTTGGGTCTGCTCCTCTTCGACGCCGGCTACTCATCCAGCTGGATTAATATTCGCGGCGAAAAAGCCGACGACGGCAGAGCTGCGGAAGAAGTCGTAAAGGAACTTTTCAATATTCCCGACGATTACGCCGTCCTTTGTCTGATTCCCTTCGGCGTCGCCGACGAACGGATTCCCAGCCGAAAATATTTCGATATTTCCTCAAAAGTACACATGGGCGAATTTTAATAGCAAAAGCCGACGCTTAGCGCCGGCTTTTTTAATGTCCTTCTTTAAATTTTATTTCCTGATTTTTTGAATCGATGGATTCGATGCGCACGATGGAATACACATCCAGCCCCTCTTTTTCGAGACGTTCTCTCCCCGGCTGAAAGCTTTTTTCCACGCAAATGCCGATGCCCGCCACTTTCGCCCCCGCATCACGAACAATCTGCACAAGGCCCATGGACGCTTCACCATTGGCGAGGAAATCGTCGATGATCAGCACGGCATCCTCTTTGTTTAAATAATCCTTCGGCACCATCACCGTGGATGTCGTTTGCTTCGTGTAAGAATAAACTTCCGCCGTATAGGCCTCTTCCGCTTTCAGGGTGGAAGGTTTTTTCTTTTTGGCAAAGAGCATGGGCACGTCGAAATGTGCCGCCACCATAATGGCAGGCGCAATGCCCGACGCTTCTACCGTCATGATTTTAGTAATCCTGCGATCTGAAAAGTGATCGTAAAATTCCTTTTCAATTTCCTTCATCACTCCGGGATCGATTTGATGATTTAAAAAGGAATCGATTTTCAGCACATTCCCCGGGTAAATCACGCCCTCTTCTAAAATACGTTCTTTTAAATAAGACATTTCTTCTCCTTTATTCCTTGATCTTCTTATTTTATCACGAAAATTCGGGAGTTTAAAAGTCCACGAAAAAACCGACTCTTGCGAGCCGGCTTTTGCTTTTAATTTATTTGTCGTATTTGTAGAAACCTTCGCCTGTTTTTTGGCCGAGTTTTCCGCCGCGAACCATTTTACGAAGTAAGACGTGTGCGCGGTATTTGCTGTCGTGGTAGTCGTTATACATTACGTCCATAATGGCGAGAACTACATCGAGGCCGACCAAGTCGCCGAGAGCCAAGGGGCCCATGGGGTGGTTGGCGCCGAGTTTCATGGCGTTGTCGATGTCTTCTACGCTGGCGACGCCGTCGGCGTAAATGCCCACCGCTTCGTTGATCATGGGGATCAAAATGCGGTTGACGACAAATCCCGGAGCTTCTTCAACTTCAACGGGGGTTTTGCCGATTTCTTTCGAAAGGTCGATGACGAATTGTTTCGTTTCATCCGAAGTGTTCAGTCCGCAAATAACTTCTACAAGTTTCATAACGGGAACCGGGTTAAAGAAGTGCATGCCGATAACTTTTGCCGGGCGATTGGTTGCCGCTGCAATGTCGGTAATGGATAGGGACGATGTATTGGAGGCGAGAATCGTCTTTTCGTCACATAATTCGGCAAGTTCGGTGAAGATACCTTTTTTGATGGTGGGATTTTCCGTAGCGGCTTCGATGATGATGTCGCAATCTTTTAATTCCTTTAAGTCTTCTGTAATTTTTAAACGCGCAATGGCGGCCTTTGCGTCTTCTTCCGACATACGGCCTTTTTCAACATTGCGATTGTATCCTTTTTCGATTTTTTTGTGGGCTTTTTCCAAAGCTTCCGGCGCAATGTCGCGAATAATAACGTCGTGGTGAAGTGCCATAACTTGCGCAATGCCGCTTCCCATAGTACCCGATCCGATAACACCAATTTTCATAGTCAATCCTCCTTATTGAACTAATTTATCTACCTTTAAATTCCGGTTTGCGTTTTTCTAAAAAGGCACTCATGCCTTCTGTTTGGTCTTCGCTTGCAAAGCAGAGGGAGAAGGCCGATTTTTCGATGTCCATACCCGTATGAATGTCCGCTTGGAATCCGTCGACCATGGCGCCTTTTGCATAGGATACGGCGAGTTTGCCGTTCGATGCAATGGTGCGTGCCATGTCCATGGCGGCGTCCATTAATTCTTCGGGAGCGACGACGCGATTGACAAGGCCCACTTCATAGGCGCGATCGGCTTTAATGTTTTTCGCCGTATAGATCATTTCCTTGGCGATGCCGAGGCCGATGGTGCGGGTAAGCCGTTGGGTTCCGCCGAATCCCGGCGTAATGCCGAGGCCCACTTCCGGTTGGCCGAAGACGGCTTTTTCAGAAGCGATGCGAATATCGCAGGCGAGGGCGAGTTCGCAGCCGCCGCCCAAGGCGAATCCGTTAACCGCCGCAATGACCGGTTTCGGCATGCGTTCGATTAACATAAAGGTATCCATACCCAGTTTGGCAAAAGCGTGGGCTTCCGGAGCCGAAAGATCTTTCATTTCGGAAATATCGGCGCCGGCGACAAATGCCTTGCCTTCGCCGGTAATGACGACCACATCGACGGATTCATCGATACTTAAATGATACATACATTTATTTAATTCCGTTAAAAGCTCGGAATTTAATGCATTTAAACTTTTGGGCTTGTTAATAATAACTTTGACGATTTTGTCTTCCCGTTCGACGATAAGATATTTAAATTCCATAAGAATACCTCGTTTTCAAATTACCGTTCCACGACGAGGGCCGTACCTTGGCCGCCGCCGATGCAAAGGGTGGCGAGACCTTTTTGTGCGTCCCGCTTTGCCATTTCATAAAGCAATGTGACGAGAATCCGCGCGCCCGATGCGCCGACCGGGTGGCCGATGGCGATGGCGCCGCCGTTGACGTTCACTTTATCCATGTCGAGACCCAGGGTTTTCACGACAGCACCTGCTTGTGCCGCAAAAGCTTCGTTGGCTTCTACGAGATCCAATTCGCTGAAATCCCATCCGGCTTTTTCCATAGCCTTTTGAGAAGAGGGGATCGGGCCTGTACCCATGATTTTCGGATCCACGCCGGCGGAAGCATAGCTTACGATAGTCGCTAAGGGTTTGACGCCGAGTTCTTTCGCTTTTTCTTCGCTCATGACGATGAGCATGGCGGCGCCGTCGTTAATGCCCGATGCGTTGGCAGCGGTAACCGTACCGCCGTCACGTTTGAAGGCCGGCTTCATGCCGCTAATGCTTTCTTCGGTTACGCCGTCGCGAATGTATTCGTCTTCTTCCACGACGGTGACTTTGCCTTTACGTCCGTGAACTTCTACAGGCACGATTTCATCTTTAAAGCGACCTTCGCTGCGCGCTTTCGATGCAAGTTGTTGGCTGCGTGCCGCAATTTTATCTTGATCTTCGCGGGTTACGTGATATTCTTCCGCTACATTTTCAGCGGTCATACCCATGTGGTAATTGTTGAATGCATCCCAAAGGGCGTCGTTGATCATGGCATCGACGAACACTTTATTGTTCATGCGCGCGCCCCAACGTGCTTCGTTTACGAGGAAAGGTGCGCGAGACATGGATTCCGTACCGCCGGCTAAGACGACATCTGCATCCCCCGCTTTAATCATTTGTGCGGCGAGAGAAACTGTACGTAAACCGGATCCGCAAACTTTATTAATGGTCATAGCGGGAAGGGTAACGGGGCAGCCGGCGCCGATGACGATTTGACGTGCCACATTTTGTCCGAGGCCTGCTTGAATAACATTGCCGATAACGGCTTCGTCGATATCTTCAGGTTTGATGCCTGCGCGTTTAATCGCTTCTTTGGTAGCGGTAATGCCGAGTTCTACAGCACTTACATCTTTAAAAGCGCCGCCGAAAGAACCGACCGGTGTTCTAACCGCACTGGCAATAACAACTTTTCTCATGAATTCATCCTCCTTAAAAGGTTAATTAGTCAATGGCACCACGACAATTCACACCGCCGCGTGTCGAAAACATTCCGACAAACTGTCGGTGGAAATGATTTCCTATAGTCATAGTGTACTCACATCAAGGCCATTTGACAATAGAAGATCGAAAAATAATTATCAAATTATTGGAAAAATTTCCGTCCTCTTGACAGCGTCCCCGCTCAGGCGTAAAATAAAGCCACCTGTGCGGGTGTAGCTCAGTGGCAGAGCCTCGGCTTCCCAAGCCGATCGCGAGGGTTCGATTCCCTTCACCCGCTCCAAGACCTTCGGGTCTTTTTTACTTTATGCGGGAAAATGTAAAAGGGAATCTACTTCCACGCCAATATCGTCTCGGCCGTCGAGTCCGTCGAGCTCGATTAAAAACAGACAGCCTACGACGTCTGCGCCCACTTCTTTACATAATTGCACGGCGGCTTTTCCCGTGCCCCCCGTGGCCAAAAGATCGTCGACAATCAGGACGCGTTCGCCTTTTTCGATGCCGTCGATATGCATTTCAACGGAATCACTTCCGTATTCCAAATCGTAGTGGGTGGCCACAGTTTCGGCGGGGAGCTTGCCGGGCTTTCTGACGGGAACAAATCCTTTCCCCATGGCGTAGGCCATCGGCGCGCCGATTAAAAATCCACGGGCTTCGATGCCCACGATTTTATCGATTTCTTTTTTCTCAGCCAGGGCAATTAATTCCTCGATACATTGTTTAAAAGCGTCGCCGTCTTTTAAAAGGGTAGTAATATCGCGAAAGGTTACGCCCTTCTCGGGATAATCTTCAATGCTTCTGATCATTTTATTTAGATCCATAGGTTACCTCACTTTCTGATCATCTTATGTATACCCTATTATGATATACAACCACATAGGAGAATGTCATGACCAATTTTAACTCTTTTGAAAAAAAATATTTTTCTCTCTTAAAAAATCGCTACCCCGGCCGCCACGAAGCCCTTGCCCAAGTCCTCCTTCTGGAAAGTACCTTGGAGCTGCCGAAGCCCACGGAACATTTTCTAAGCGATCTTCACGGCGAATACATCGCCTTTACCCATGTGCTTCGCAACGCATCGGGGGTTCTTCGCCGCTACATCGACGAGCTCTTCCCCGAAAAAAGTGAAGAGGATAAAAATCTGCTGGCGACGATTTTATATTATCCCGACAAAAAGCTCGCCGATCTCAAGGAAAAAATGGACGAGGATAGGTACTGCCGACTTTTAAAAGAAACTCTCGCCGATTTAATCGTCGTGGCGAAGCGTGTGGCGACGAAATACGATCACGAGCAAATTGAAAGCACCCTTCCCCCTTCGAGGAAGAAGATTTTAAATCTCCTGCTCCTGGAAGATTCCGCGTCGCGGCACAAAAAATCCTACGTCGCCTCTCTTTACGACAATATGATCGCCCTAGGCGAGGCGGAATGTTACATTAAAGATTTGGCCGATCTTTCCGTGCGCTACGTGGTGGAAACCGTGCACATTATTGGCGATATTTACGACCGCGGGGAAGATGCGGAAAAAATCATGGATCAACTCGCAGGAGACGATCGAGTGGACATTCAATGGGGCAATCACGACATCGCCTGGATCGGCGCCGCCGCCGGAAATTTTGCCTTGGCGGCCAATGTCATTCGTATCGCCTTACGGTACAATGTGCTTTCCACCATCGAAGACGGCTACGGTATTAATCTCCTGCCCCTCTTCCGCTACGCCGAGCATTATACGGCGAAGGAGCCTTTTTTTACCAAAAGCCCCGGCCCCGACGATCACGTCAACGAATCCATCGCCAAACTCCACAAGGCCATGGCCATTTTACAATTTAAGGCGGAAGGACAACTTATTCGTCGCCATCCCGCTTACGACATGAACAATATGCTCCATCTGGAAAATCTGGATCTTCAAAACAATACCGTCACCGTAGAAGGAAAGGAATATTCCCTATTAGACGGCGATTTTCCCACAGTCGATCCCCGCGATCCCTACGCCTTTACGAAAGAAGAGTCGGAGGTGGCGGAGCGCATTCGCCAAAGTTTCCTTACGAGCGAAAAACTGCAATCCCATATTCGCACCATGATCGAAAAGGGCAGAATGTATAAAATTCAAAACGGAAATCTCCTCTTCCACGGCTGCATCCCCATGAAAGAGGACGGCCATTTTGAATCGGTGAAACTGTTAGGTGCACCTCTGGAAGGACGTGCACTTTTAGATGCCATGGACGAAAAAGTGCGCCGCGCTTTTTATGAACGAACAGAAGATGACGTGGACTTCCTCTTCTATCTTTGGTGCGGCAAGCATTCGCCTCTTTTCGGCAAAGAGCGGATTACCACCTTCGAACGTTATTTTATCGCCGAGGATGAAACCCATGTAGAGCGCAAGAACCCCTATTACCCTTTAAGGGAAAAAGAAGAGGTGGCGGATCGCATTTTAAAGGCCTTCGGCATCGACGATGTGCGCGGAAAAATCATTAACGGCCACACGCCTGTAAAAAAGCGAAAGGGGGAAAATCCTATTAAAGCCAGAGGGAAAGTCGTGGTCATCGACGGCGGCTTCGCCCACGCCTACCGCAAAACCACGGGCACGGCGGGCTACACGCTGATTTCCAATTCCTACGGCATACTCCTCGCCACCCACGAGCCCATTCGACACGAGGACACCTACATTCGAGAAAATATCGACATGACGTCCTCTCTGGAATTTATTACGGAATACGATACCCGTCGATTAGTAAGAGATACGGACGAAGGCGCCCGCGCCATGGATCAAATTGCCGATTTAAAAACACTCGCCGATTCCTACGGCGACTGATCATAAAAAAAGCCTCCCACGAAGGAGGCTTTTCTTATGCATTTTTCCGTGCTTTTTTTCTAAAGATCATCATGAGGGCGAGTCCGATTATATTGAGGCCTGCCGCCACTAAAAAGGCCATGCTGTAATCCCCGTTGTTCGCCTCTTTAACGGAGGCTGCGAGGACGGGCCCCACGGCGGCGGCGATGCCGCAGGCGGTAAACATGAAGCCGTAATTCGTGCCGTTAAAAGCTTCGCCGAAATTTTCCACCGTAATGCCGGGAAAAATACCCAGAAAGCCGCCGTAGCAAAGGGCGATTAAAATAACGCCTACGACGGAAACATAGGGATGGATGTGGGCAAACATAATGAGCAGCCCGATAGTGGAGACGCCGAACATCATGCTGACGACGGCATAGCGATCGAATCGGTCGGAAATGGAGCCCCATAAAATTCTTCCCAGGGTATTGGATAGGGAGACGATGCTCACGATGGCCGTTACGAGGGCCAGTGTAAAGCCTAAGTGATCTTGTGAAATGGGCGATGCGTGGCCGATGATCATCATGCCGCTAATGCTTCCCATAATGTAAATAAACCAAAGCACCCAAAAGCTCGCCGTGCGAAGCATTTCCGACGGGCGCTTGTCTCTTTCCGATACCCTGCGTTCTCCTCCTTCTTTTTTCGGGACAGAAAGAATAAGGGAACATGTGCAAATAATAATTAAAATGGCGATGCCCAAGATTCGGAAGGCGCTCAAAACACCGTAGTGTTGAATAAGATTCGCCGCTACCGGGGCAAACACAATGGCACCGGAGCCGAAGCCCGCCGCGTTAAGGCCGCTGGCGAGGCCGCGTTTATCGGGAAAGAGGGTGACGGTGGTGGCGATGGTGGCGCCGTAGGCCATGCCGATGCCGAGGCCTGAAATTAAACCGTAGCTTAAGTAAAGCCAGCTCAAGCTTTTCATAAAGGATGTCATAATAAAGCCGAGGCCGAATAAAAGGCCGCCTAAAAAAGTAATGAGTCTGGGCCCCCGCTTATCCAGTATGGGTCCGAAGAGGATCATGCCTACGGGCCCCATGCCGAAGGAAATGCTAAAGGCCAGCGTCGCCTTGGCGGCTGAAAATCCGAAAAGCTCCACTAAGGGGCCTTGAAATACGCTCCACGCATAGCCCGCGCCGAGGCACAAGTTGATCATAATACACGCCGCTAAAATCAGCCAGCGATTACAAGTTTTCATATGGACTCCTAGTCTTTAACAAATTTAATGCAATGTTCAGTCGTGGTTATCTTGTCAAAGTTCTAAGGGTACTTCAATCTTTAAATACACGCAAAAAAGCCCCGCCGCGAGGCAGGGCTTTCATTCTGACGGTTACCGTTGGCCGAGTTTGGCATCCAAAATATAGAGGCCGTCCCAGCTTTCGCGAACGCGTTCCAATTGTTCGATAATGTCGCGGAAGGAGTCTTCTTCTTCTCGTTGTTCTGCAATAAATTGATTGAGGAATTGTTGGGTATCGAGGCAACCTACTTCTAAAGCATCTTTGTAAATAGCTTTAATGCGTCTCGATACTTCTTTTTCGTGTTCCAATGCGGCTTTAAAGGTGTCGGTGAAGTTACCGTATTCAGCTTCCGGTTTTGCAATGGCTTCATATACCGGATTGAATTCCATTTCGAGCATAAATTTGTAGAATTCAAGGGCGTGGTCCATTTCTTCTTTAGCTTGTGCCGTAAAGAAATGGCTGAAACCGTGCATGCCTTGGAGTTCAACGTAGTTGGCCATGGCCATGTAAATATAAGCGGATTCGATTTCAAAGTTTAGTTGTTCATTTAATTTTGCTTTTAAGTCCATCATGTTCCTCCTTGATGACTATCTTAAATGTAAGGTTCGTATACGCTGTACACTTCCATGCCCGCGTCCAATAAAAATGCGAGTACGGTGGGAATTTCCTTCGCTTCCAGTTGAAGGCGTATGCCGTTAAATCGAAACATACAACGCCCCGCATAGGGACTGTCGGATCCGTTTAAAAGATCCAATAATCGATCGCCTTGGGTCCGCATATCGCCGATTTGAAAAAACACATTTCGGAAGCCTTTACTTTCGGGCTCTATGGATTTGATTAAAAGTGTATCGTGCATAAACTTTACCCCCACAACTCTTTTCAATCCATTCATACCCCGTAAAAAATTTTTTAATCATTTTTTGATTCGATTCGCATATTATCCAACGCCACTTCCCCGTCGGTGGTCAGCACGATGCGACGAAGATCGTTCATATGAAAGTGAGGATTTTTTTCGGCTATTGTTTTTTCTCCTATGCGATAACTTACGAGGGCGGATTTCCTTTCCGTCTTGTCGGCGAGCTGTTGCCATTTTAGGAGCATGGTCTCCAGAGGCGAGCGGAAATTTTCTTTGTCGACTTGAATTTCTACCGATTGGCCGTTTTTATCTTCCAGCGTAAGGGTCATGTTCGGTACCGATCCCGTCGGCGCTATATCCATGGCAAAGTCCCCTGAAAGGGATTGGGGAATGGTGGCCGTCAGCGTACCCCGTATATAGGCGACGTGATTGTTTCCACCTCTGCCCGCAGGTTGGAAATGTTTTTCCGTATGGGTGCCGTCCATGGAAAGGGCGGCGCCTTTTAATGTGGCGGTAGTGAGTTCCGCGTCTTCTTCAAAATCGGCAATGACGAGACCCGGCTTTTGCCGCGCCATGAAATAGGGAGCGGAGGGAAGATACTCTTTCGGATTGTCCAATAGTCCCTCGTCTTCTATAAAGCCATATGCCAATACTTCCAAAAAACGCTCCTGCTCTTTGCCGTCCATAATGTCCGCTCGGTGGAGCGTGGCGGCGAGGAGACCCTCCCGATCGAGGTTCCCCCATTGAGTATTGAATTTGCTGTGATTGGCGTAACCCACGAGGACTTGCATCTTTTCCCCGTCGGTGCGCACGTATTGATCCATTCCTTCGAGAGAGGACACGTCCTGATCGTGGGTTCCCTGAATCAACAGATAGGGTACGTTTAAATCCACGGGTCGATCCCCCGGACTGTACTGACCGTCTGTAGGCGCCACGGCAATGACGCCGGCAGCGTGGAGATTTTTCGTCGCCTCCCCCGTATCCGGGTTTTTCGTAAGACCGACGAGGGCACCCGCCACCGCCGCCGCTTCGCCGCCTCGGCTGTGGCCGCCGAAGTATAATCGGTTTTTGTCGAATCGCTTGGCGAGTCGGGGATCGTTTAATATAACCGATGCATGATCCATAAGCCCCAGAGCGCGGGCGTCATTTTCGCCGCTAAAGCCTTTTTGCAAAAAGGCATTATAGTGGGATTGCTCCACGGAGACAAAGCCTATGCCCCGCGCCGCCAAATAGCGGCCGAGGTAATCGTAGCCTTTGTAATTGTCCGCCAGCATATTGTGATTGCCGTGAACAAAGACGAGAAGGGGCGCGTGCATTTTGCCCTTGGGCATGTAAATTTCCCCTATGTAGGGTATGCGACCGGGTGTGTAGCCGAAATATTTTTCGCGAAGCGTCGATTGGTGCTTGGGCACATTGACGTAGCGACTGTAACTTTCGGTGCCGAAATCGTACGTTTTCCCCGGCCCGTAATGAATGGTCTCCACTTCGTAGCGCGGGGGAATGTCTTTTTTCGCCTGCGCGATGGCCCCGCGAGTGGGGATCCCCGGAAAAACCGCCGACAACACCACGACGCCTAAGGCGAGGACGCCGGGAAGGGCGAGAAGAGGCCGCCTTTTCCGCCCTTCCATGCAAAAGGCAAAGAGCCAAAGGAGAGCCGTCGCCACCACCGTAATGGTGTCGATCCAATGGCCTGCAGAAGGCCCGAGAGAACTGCTTTGCGATTGCACATCGTCGATACAATAGGCGATGGCGATGACGAGCCCCACTTCGATGCCCAAGGGAGAGATCCATTTCCCTAAAAAACGATCCCCCAAGTAGAGGGCGAGTTTCAATAATAAAAAATAAATCCCCCAAAGCAGCCCGATGGCGACGATATGGGGGATTTTATCTTGAAAGAAAAAGCCCGGAAAGTGATCCATGAGAAAAATGGCGATAAAAATTAAAAGCCATTCACTTCGCCTGTAGGCTTTTTTCGGATCAAGTTCTGGTACTTTCGGAGTGGCATTCATGGCCACAGCCTCCTTTTTCGCAATGTCCGCGACCTAATTCGTCGGTGGAAAAGACGTGGAATTCGATGCCGTCTTCCCCTTCGATTTTTACTTTCACCATGGCCTTTAATGTGGAACGGCTGACGACGACGCCTTTTCCCGCCGGCGTATACACTCGATTGCCGATGCGGGGAAGTTTCTTTAAGTTTTCGGCGTAGCCTTCCTGTTCGTAGCGCAAACAACAGAGCAAACGGCCGCAAATGCCGCTAATGGATTCCGGATTCAGGGAAAGCCCCTGATCTTTCGCCATGTTAATGCTGACGGGGTGAAAATCTGTCAAAAAAGAAGCGCAGCAACATTCACGGCCACAGGGCCCGAGGCCGCCGACGATTTTCGCCTCGTCTCGTACGCCGATTTGGCGCAGTTCAATTCTGGTTTTAAAAACCGACGCCAAATCTCGCACCAGGCGGCGGAAATCCACGCGATCGTCCGCGGTGAAATAAAAGAGGAGCTTGGAATTATCGAAGGTGTATTCCGCGGAAGTCAGCCGCATATCCAACCCGTGTTCTTTTACTTTTTCCTCGCACACCAAAAGTGCCTGACGGGCGAGGTTGCGATTGGTAATAAAGCGATCCTCGTCTTCTTGTGTGGCGATGCGCACGACGGGCTTCAGCTCGCCGACGATCTCCTCTTCCACCACCTCTTGGCATTTTGTCGCCGTAAAGCCGTATTCCGTGCCTCGTGAGGTTTCGATAATCACCGCCTGATCTATCTCCGGCCGCCATTCGCCGGGATCGAAATAATAGACTTTTCCGCGGCGTTTAAAGCGCACGCCGATGACTTCTCGTTTAGTGTCGGTCACTCTCTTTTAAACCTCCAAACTTCAGAAGCAGCCATTCCATGGCCAGCTCCTTGTTGACATTGCTTTCTATATAACGGGTCGCCTTTAAGACGGCCTCGTAAAGTTCAAATACACTTTCCCCCATAAACTCCGCCTGTTTTGAAATCATGGGGCCGTAATCTTTATTGTCGATGCGCTCCAAATCCCCTGTGGCATACACTACAGCCACATCGCGAAGATAACTCGTCATGTAGCGGAGCACATCCTGTAAGCGGTCTTTTTCTTCCTCCACCATGTGGCGAGCCAAAAAAGCCTCTTCCTTCCGCTCCGCCACTTTTTGAATCAGCGTCAAACTGCGATGGCGAAGTTCCTCATCCCGCTTTTCCTCTTCCCCTAAATCGATGAAGCCCGATCGGGAACGAATGGTGGGCAAGATGGCCTCCGGTTTTTCCGTAAGGAGCAAAAAGCCCGTCTTTTGCGGCGGTTCTTCCAGTAATTTTAAAAGGGCATTTTGCCCTTCCGGCGTCGCCGTGTCGAAATCCTGAAATACGAAAAGCTTGCCGTTTTCCAAATAAGAGGTCATGGCGGCTTCGTCGATGACCTCTTCGATGCTTTCTTTTTTGATGGACGCTTTCGACGTTTTTTTCGTGGGGACGACTTCGATGTAATCGGGGTGATTGCTTCCATTTCCCGCGCCGCTTTCAAAGAGACGACAGGAAGGGCAGCTGCCGCAAGGCTTGGAATCGCCCGTGCACAAAAAGCCCTTGCCGTATTCCCTGGCAAAGGCGAGGGTCGATTCCCTTCCCCCTTTGACGACGAAGCCGTGAAGAGAGGATTGGAGCGCCTCGTTCAGTTTTGAACTCAAATGCTGAGCCCTTTCACTAAATCCACTGCAAAGACGTGGGCGCCGGAATGTACGCTTTCGGGATCATCGTGATCGCCGATGACGCGCTGAAAAATGTCTTTCAATTCGCCGTATTGATCGTCGCTGACGCCGATGACGACGGTGGTATTGCCTTCTTTTAAAAAGCCACCACTGGAAGCCATTTCCGTTACGGAAATTTCCGCCTCCAAAAGTTCATCTATAAAATCACCGATAAAGCGATCGGCAATAATGGCAAAGACCATTTTATCCATGAGCTTGTCCATGATGCACTCCTTAATAACGACTGTATTCCGACACGTCGAGAATAAAAATCGTCGCTCCGCCGACCCGTACATTTAAAGGATAGGGCATGGCGATCATGGAAGTGGCCTCTTCCCGCACGGAACAATTTTCTTCTAAAATATCGAAGAGTTCGTCCATATCTTTTTCTTCCACGCCCATCATTAAAGTAGTGTTGCCGGCTTTTAAAAATCCGCCGGAGGTGGAAAGTTTCGTCACGCGGAAACGCTTTTCCGTCAAGGCGTCTACGACATTTCCTGCATCCTGATCTTGAACAATGGCAAATATAAGTTTCATCGTAAATGGCGCTCCTTTTCAATAGCGTGGATGCAATCTTTCAAAACCGACCCTTTGTCTTGAGTGCTGTCGATCCATGTCAATGCATCGCCACGATTATTAGCTAATATTCTGTAATTTTCCTGAACGGAAAGGCGTATGTCTTCATCCGATTCCAAACGATCCGCCGCCCGATCGGTAATGCGATCGAATGAGGATCCCTCGGGATGATGTAAATAAAGGGTAATGTCCGGGGCGAGTCCGCCGGTGGCAAAATCGTTAATGGCTTCCACAGGTCCTACGCCCAATTTTCTCGAAAGGCCCTGATAGACAAGGCTTGAAAACACGTAACGCTCCGAGATCACCATTTTCCCCGCGCGCAGTGCCGGAAGAATCACTTCCTCCACATGTTGGGCGCGACTTGCCGCATAAAGCAATGCTTCCGTGCGAGGATGCATCTCGTGATTGTCGTTGGATAGTAAAATCTCGCGAATGGCCTCGCTGATTTTTGGCCCGCCCGGCTCCCGGGTGTGAACGATATCGAGACCTTTTTCTTTGTAGTAATGATAAAGCCCTTCGGCCACCGTGGATTTTCCCGTTCCGTCGGCGCCTTCAATGACGATAAAAATTCCTTTCAAAAGATCCCCCCTTTTCCTTAGTATACCATAGCCGCGCCATTGTCTTTCAATTTTCAGACAGATGGCGGCTTTTCTTTTAATAATACGGTACATTTTTTCAACTATCAGTATATCACGCCGTTATTTAATTAAAAATGTTTAAACAAGCAACTACAATGGTATAGTTGATAATGTCAACAGAATGATAGTTTATAGGAGGCATACTATGTCATTAAAAGGTACACAAACAGAAAAAAACTTGCTCATCTCTTTCGCAGGAGAATGTCAAGCAAGTATGCGTTACACTTTGTTTGCTAAACAAGCAAACAAAGACGCATCGGTTCAAATTAAAAATATTTTTGAAGAAACCGCACGCAACGAACGTGAACACGCCGCTCGCTTCTACAAACATCTTCAAAAACATGTGAATGATTCTGAAATCAATGTCGATTGGAATTACCCCGTTCACACAGGCGATACCGCAAGCAATCTTAAAGCGGCTGCCGAAGGGGAAAATGAAGAAGCCAGCAGCATGTATCCCGAATTTGCAAAAATCGCAAAAGAAGAAGGATTCGACGATATTGCAAGCGACTGGATCGAAATCGGCGAAGTAGAAGAAGCTCACAGAGATCGCTACCTTAAACTTCTCGAAAATGTCGAAAAAGGCAAACTCTTCGAACGTGACGAAGTCGTTCTTTGGAAATGTAACAACTGCGGTTACATTCACGAAGGCAAAACCGCTCCGAAAGAATGCCCGGCTTGCCACCATCCCCAAAAATGGTTCGAACTTTTTGTCGAAAACTATTAAAAAGAATTTGCTGCACAAAAAAAGCGAGCTTCGGCTCGCTTTTTTATTGGGATGATATTTTACTCAATGGTTTTAAGCTTCCTGCATGGCTTCGATTTCATCTTCTTTCGTCTTAGCCCGTTTCAAAATGTGCTTAAAGTAGAAACGTTCCACGAGCATGGAAACCGCATTGTCTCCCGCTACGTTGGCCGCCGTACCGAAGGAGTCTTGGGTCAGGTAGAGAGAAATTAAAATCGTCGCCATGGGAGAATCCGATGCCACGCCGACTACGGGCAGGAAGGGCAATGCACTCATGACCGCGCCGCCCGGTGCGCCGGGAGCCGCTACCATGGCGATGCCTAAGATGGCGATAAATTTAATAATCAAGCCGTAGCTATGGGGCATATCGTACATAAAGAGCAAGGTGTAAACGCAGGATGTAAGGGTAATCATCGAGCCCGGCAAGTGAACGGTCGCCGCCAAGGGGATGACGAATTCGCGAATTTGACGGATGACGCCCATTTGGCGGTTACAATCGACGTTAACGGGAATCGTCGCCGCAGACGATTGGGTACCCACTGCCGTAAAATAAGCGGGGAGCATTTTGACGAAGGTCTTCGCCGGATTGCGACCGGTAACTGTTCCCGCCACCATAAACATCGCGAAGATGTAAATAATGTGGAGCACGAGAATGCAGCCGAAGATGCGAATAAAAATAGATAAAATGGCAAAAACGCTGCCGGAATATGCCATGTTGGCAAAATTTCCGAAAATAAAAAATGGAAGTAAAGGTAT
This sequence comes from Aedoeadaptatus coxii, assembly GCF_001553115.1. Classification (GTDB taxonomy): domain Bacteria; phylum Bacillota; class Clostridia; order Tissierellales; family Peptoniphilaceae; genus Aedoeadaptatus; species Aedoeadaptatus coxii. The sequence goes on along the minus strand of NZ_KQ960160.1, from coordinate 19,543 downwards.
AATAGCCTTTGCAAGCACCATATTGATCATTTCGTTAAATTCGTTGATGATGCCGTAGAATGTTTCGCCTCTTCCTTTGGTGCGCATAATGGATACGCAAAGGCCGACGATAAAGGCGAGGACGAGGGCGCCCGTTACTTCAATGGCGGGGTTTAAGGGGAGTTCAAAAAATGGCTCTAATGTTTTTTCAGAAGCCTGTTGAATCTTTTCCACCATGTCCGCAGAAATAAAACGGGGGAACAGGGAGTGGGCCATGCCGTAGGAAAGACTTCCCGCAATAAGAGTGGATGTATAGGCGATGCCTACGGTCACGAGGAGAAGTTTTCCCGCTCCTTCCGATAAATCGGCAATCCCTTTTGCCACAAAGGCGATGATCATAAGGGGAATGATAAAGTTTAAAAACTTTCCAAAAATACCGGAGAAAGTAACGGCAATTTTAGTCACCACTTCAGGGCAATATAAACCGACGACAGTACCCAGAATAATCGCTAAAATAAGTTTAGGGATTAAGCCCAGGGTAAAGGCCTTTTTGTTTGTCATATTAACCTCCTAATAGAGTAAAGTAAAATATCGTGGCTCTATTATACCAAATAGATCCAAAAAAGAGAGTCAAATTACGAAAGTACACATTTAATTTTAAGTCCGGAGGGATTTTTATGAAATATTACGTTCACCGCCGCGATCAAATGTATCATTTAGATACTGAGCCGAGCCCCCAAAATGAAGAAAGCCATTGGATTCATCTTATCAACCCAACCGAGGAAGAGATTGCATCCCTTTCGAGAGATTATCAGGTGCCCGAATCCATTCTCTCCTCCGTCGCCGACCCGAGCGAGGTGGCGCGAAGCGAAGGCCGTTACAATTCCGCATATGATTTATTTATTTTGCGCTATCCCGTGGAAGTGGAAGAAGGGGTTTACGAAACGCGCCCCTTGGCCATGATCAATACCGCCGAACGGGTCATCACCGTAAAATACGACGACGACCAATCCTTTGCCGACTTTTTAAAGGGAAAGGGACATCGGCTCATTGAAGACGACAATTTCCCCAAGGAAAAGATTCTCGTGGACTTGGCATACCATATTTGCAAATCCTATATTGATTTTACAAAAAACATCAACGCCCACATCGAACGTTTGGAAAAAGACATTGCCCGCTCCACAAAAAGCGACACCATTCGCGAGCTTATCAGCCTGTCGAGAAGTTTAATCCGCTTTTCCATGGCCACGGAAGATAACGAGCCCGTCCTCCACGCCCTATTTAATCTCGACACCTTAAACAGCTCCCCTACCCGCAATCAACTGCTTAATGATTTAAAAATCGAAAGCACCCAAGCCCGGGTCATGGTAAAAGAAGCGTCAGTCACGGTGGAAAAACTTTCCGATCTCTACTCGAGCCTCGTGGGAAATAATTTAAACGACGTTATGAAGACCCTCACTTCCATTACCATTCTCTTGACCGTACCTACCATTATCGGCGGTTTTTGGGGCATGAACACTTCTCTCCCCATGTCCGAAGGCCCTTACGCCTTCTGGAATTTACTGGCTCTTACCATTGCGGTCATCGTGTTAATGTACTTTTATTTGAAGAAAAAAGATTATCTGTAGACTAAAATATACCTTTTGTCATCATTGAATAGGCTTGTCCTTTAAAAGATTTTTGGTTAGTGATATAATTTTGTCATAAAGTATGTTCCGAGATTGGAGGCTTGTCGTGAAAAAAGACAATAAGTACATTACTTCCATCAGTTTCGGCGTCGCCACCGTTTGGTTTTCCACTCACTGCGGAGCAGGTTTTGCTTCCGGTACGCAGGAACTCCAATTCTTCGCCAACCACGGTTGGTTTGGCGTTTTGATGCCGATTCTTACCTTTATCCTTATCGCCGTCACCTATTACGTCGGTTTGGAAACTGCACGTCAAACAGATAAATGGGGCTACGATGCCTGGTCGAAAGAAGCCTACGGAAAATATTCCAAAGTGCTTACCCCGGCAATGGATGTAAGTGTTATCATTACCACCATCGCCGCATCTGCCGCCACCATTGCATCGGGTGGGCTTTTAGCCAATCAATACCTTGGACTCCCCGTCCTCTTGGGATCGGTGATTATGCTCATTATCGTCACCTTACTCGTTATTTTCGGCGAAGAGCTGGTCAGAAAAAATGCCACTATTATGACGATTTTAATCTTAGCTATTATTTCCATCGTAATCGTCGCCGGCTTAATTAAATTCGGGCCCGATATCGCTCGTCTTTTCAGAGAAGGCTACGTCAACCCGAAAGCCACTAAATGGGGCATTTCCGCTTCCGATGAAACGGTACACGGCAATGTGCTCAACTCCCTTTTATGGGCTTTAACCTATGCCGGTTTCCAAATCAGTGCCATCGGCGGTATTACCGCATCTTTTAAGGGTGGTCAATACAAAGAAGAATCGAAAGGCGCCATGATGATCGGCTGCATTATGAACATCATCATGCTCGTTGGCATTTGCCTTTTGATCTTCTCTCAAATGCCGGATATTTATTTAAGCGAAGCTACCCGCGCACTTCCTACTATCGCCGTAGTCGAACAGTTAAATATCCCCATCTTGCAAGTTTTATATCCCATTCTCCTGTTCCTCGCGTTAATTACTACCGCCGTCGGTTTTATCTTCGGCATCGTTACCCGCGTAGAACCTCACGTTATGAAAAACGAAACCAATCCCGTAAAGAAAAAAGCCATTATCGCCGTGATCTCCCTGATCGTCTGCTATTTGGTTTCCACTCTCGGCCTGATGTGGATCGTTCAAAATGCATACAAATACCTTGGAATTTTCAACTGGGCACTTATTATTCTGCCCCTTTGGATCTTAGGATATAAAAACATTCATAAGCGAGATAAACTTGCCCGATAAAACTTTTCCGAAACAATAATCAGGAACGTACTTTTCATGACGCTATGTTATACTTAGAATGGCCTTGCGGCCATTCTTTTTATTTGGAGTTGATGATATGCAATCGCGGGAGATCCGTTCGTTTACAGGTATTCGCGCCCTGGCTCTTTGGGGCGTCATCTTATACCACCTTTATCCCCATATTATTCGAGGCGGCTATTTAGGCGTCGTCATTTTCTTTGTCTTGTCTGGCTATCTTTTAATGGCGCAGCATTTGACGAGCACAAAAGACGATCCCTTGCAAAAGTTTAAAAAACAATACATAAAATTAACGCCCCCTCTTTTACTCGTGGTGACCGTCACCCTGGTCTTTGCCGCTCTCTTTTTTAGAGATGATTTCCACGACGTCCTCTACTCCGGCGCGGCGGCCATTTTAGGCGTCAATAACTGGCAACAAATTTTTAGAGGCCTTTCTTACTTCGATCTCCACGGAAAATTTTTGCCCTTTACCCACTTTTGGGCTCTTTCCGCACAGATTCAGTTTTACTTCATATGGGCCATTCTAAGAAAATGCTTCGGCAACCATAGAGAAAAATTTGCCCTTTCCTTAGCCGTTACGGGCATCCTCTCTCTCTTCCTTATGACGGGAATGAAGCCCTTTATGGACGATGCCACCCGCATTTATTACGGCACGGACACCCGTTTCTTTTCCTTTACCATCGGCGCCCTCGCCGGCATGATCGGCTGCCAAGGGAGCTTTAACAAATCCCAAAAGCGCAAATCCAATCTTGTCTCCCTTTTAATCGCCCTTATGCTCCTTTGCTTCCTCCTCTTTAAAGAGGGAAGCTTCCTCTATTATGGCGGCATGCTCTTCTTTACCCTGGCCATGTCCCTTCTTCTCTTAATTACGGCGCGAGACGACAACCGCGCGGCGAAAATGTTGGACAATCCCCTGCTCCGCTATTTCGGCACGAGAAGTTACGAACTCTACCTGTGGCAATACCCCGTCATGCTCGTGTTCCGTCAACTTTTTTCCCACTCCGAATTTTCCTACCACACGGTGGTACTTTTGCAAATGCCCGTGCTCTTCGCCTTGGGTGAAGGAACCTATCGCCTGTTCCGCTCGCAATCGAAGAAAAAAACGGTGCGACTATCCCTCGCCGTCTTTCTCCTCGTAGGTATTCTCGGCGGCATCATCATTCCCACGCCTAAAGAAAACGAAATGGAACGGGCGCGCCTCGAAGCCATCGCCGCTCAAAAAAGAGAAGCGGAACGGAAAAAAATAGAGGCTGAAAATGCAGAACTCAGCGAACCCATTCGAGAAATCAACGAAAAATGGCCCGAACTCGCCCTCTCCGCGAGAGATCTAAAGACGCTTGAAACGAAAAAGGGCCTGATGATCGGCGACAGCATTACGGAAATGACGGCGGTCACCATCGAAAACCTGCTGCCGAATTTTAAAATCGACGGCAAAAAGAACCGCCAAATGGTACAGGCAAAAGACATTCTCACCTCTTACGACCTTTCGAGCCTCGGCGCCGATGCCCCCATCGTCATTCAACTGGGCACCAACTCCGATTTTAAACAAAAAGTATTGAATCAACTTTTAGACGCTTGCGGCGATCACCCGGTTTATTTAATGACCACCGTCATTCCCGACCCCTGGGAAGCCAGCGTCAACGATAAATTTAAAGAAGAGGCGAAAACCCGGGACAATGTTCACATTATCGACTGGTATAAAATCGCTAAAGAACACGAAGATCTTTTCGTAAAAGACCACACCCACCCGAAAGGGCTCGGCATGGATTTATTTGCCCAAACGATAGCAAAACATATGTTGTCGCAGAAAAAAGAAGGGAAAAAACAGGCGCCGAAATCGAAAAAACCACATGGCTTTAAAGCTTTGTTCCAAAGAAAAAGCGACGAGTCCACACCCGACAATGAGCAGAGTTAAACTCTGCTTTTTGTTTGCTCATTTTTAAAAATCGAAAAAAATACGCCCTTCACCTTGTTCGAGGAAACCCGTTTTAGTATAGTAACGAATATAATGTTGTACACTGGAGGAGGAATTTTATGTTAATGCCAAATTATTACGTATCAAACGACGGCTACCCCGATCTCGCTCGGGCGCTGAAAGAAAAAGGCTATGAAAAAGTAGTCTTAATCGGCGGCAAGCGCGCATTGCACGCCGCGGCGCCGAAAGTGGAACGCGCCCTTCGCGGAGAAGGCATCACCATTACCGGCGAAAAAATCTACGGCGTGGAATGTACGGAAGCCAATATCCGCCGACTGGCTGAAGACGAAGACGTCTTGGCGGCCGATGTGCTCCTTGGCATCGGCGGCGGCAAAGCCATCGATACGACGAAGGTCGTCTCCCTTGAAATCGGAAAACCCGCTTTTTCCATTCCCACCATTTGCTCCAATTGCGCGGCCATGACCGCCATCGCCGTCGTCTATAACGAGGACGGCAGCGTCTCGCACTACGCCTTCCCCCATTCCCCCTCGGATATTTTTATCGACCTTTCCATTATTGCCGAAGCGCCGGATATTTATTTCTGGGCGGGCATCGGCGACGGCTTGAGCAAACAACCTGAAGTACTCTATGCCTCCAGCGGCGAAGACTTAAACCACATGGCGCGCCTCGGTGTGGGCATCGCCAAAACCTGCCAAGAACCTCTGCTGCTCTACGGAAAAGAAGGCTTCGAGGATGTTAAAAACAATCGCGTAAGCCGCGCCGTGGAAGAAGTGGCCCTTACCATTTTAGTTTCCACAGGCTACGTTTCAAACCTTACAAACTGCGACGACTTTTATTACAACTCCTCGCTCGCCCACATCTTCTTCGATACGTCCTGCGCCATTCAACGGGAAGGCAACTACCTTCACGGCGAAGTCGTCTCCTTTGGCGTCCTCGTGCTCCACGCCTATACGGGCAACGACGAAGAGCTTGAAAAAATCGCCAAATTTAATAAATCCTTAGGCCTACCCACGACCCTCGCCGATGTAGGGCTTGAAGAAAAAGATTTAGACGCCATGATGGAGATCGTCCCCGAAACCATCGAATACAAACGCTCGCCCCAAGTTATTTCCATTAAACGATTAAAAGAAGCGGCATTAAAAGCCGATCGCTTCGGCCAATCGCTCCAATAAACAGCCCTTCAGTTGATCCCTGAGCTTTGCTTTTGAAGTTATTGAGTCCCTTAGGAAATAACAAAGGAGGTACTCAATTCAACACTTTAAAAGATTTTTAGCTATCTGTTGCTATTTTCATAAAAAAAGCATCAAACTTTTCCCTATGGAATCGGTTTGATGCTTTTTTTATTTCTGCACGATAGTTTATTTATCGTTTCTTTTTCTCTTCGTAATAAATAGTCCGCCTATTGAGCTGAAGAACAGACCAAACATGCCGGCTATGCCGTCGACTCCGGTTTTCGGCGGGGCACCCGGTGCCTCGGGAGGCGTTTCCGGCGGTGTCTCCGGCGGAATCTCCGGCGGTGTTTCCGGTGGTATCTCCGGTGGTATTTCAGGAGGCGTCTCCGGTGGTATTTCAGGAGGCGTCTCCGGTGGTGTTTCCGGTGGCGTCTCCGGTGGTGTTTCCGGCGGTGTTTCAGGCGGTGTTTCAGGCGGTATCTCCGGAATACTTTCATTGACAAGTTCCACATCCATAATGGTCGTCAATTCTAAATTTCGAGGTACGCGAATGTAGCCGTTTTCAACAACTATTACATTTCGATCATCAGCCTTTAAAGAAAGCCCGATTTTATACCCGTTTTTAATGAGATTCCCTATAGTATTGCCGAGGACGGCATTTTCTTTTACATAAGTTTCGCCGGTTTTAGAACCCTTAGATTCTTGAAGCAACTCTTCCAAAGTCGGTGTCTTTTTGCCGGGTTTCTCGCCCTGAAATCTATAGATGACATCCGCTATTTTCCCTGTCTTTCGATCCCTAAAAACAAATCGATAGTTTACGTCTGTTTTTTTATTTTTATAACCCGGCACTTCAAGTTCTTTTACGGTGTAATCATACAAAGGATCATCTACGTCCAGGACGATTTTATATCCGTTTTCCCTATTCAGTTTGACCCTTTGCTCATCTTTTCCATTGGACAACACCACGGTGATTTCATCCGGCACCTTATTACCTTTATTAAAGTTCAGCCATGCCTTTTTGATGATAATTTCCTTTTTCTCTTTCGTGCTGCAAGGACCTACGACGGCAATATCGCGGAAGTCTTCATTCATAGCCACAGAATACGTTACAGCCCTGTTCTCGTTGAGATTATATGTTTCGCTATAATCAAAGGTCTTGTTCCGCAGATTATCGTCCCAGGGGGAAATATCCTCGCCGATCATTTGCCATTTCCCCGTGTAGGTGGTTACATCCACGCTCGGCTCCGTATGCAGACCGTGGATATCAAACATATCCCGCGTAATATACTCGGGGTGTTCTACATAATAATAATTGGTGAGGTAATAATTCTTTTTCTCTTGATCGGATAATTTCATGTAGTCCGTCTGAGACATTATTTTGCCTGTTTCTTTATTGACTACACGATCCGCCATGTTGTTGTAATGCAAAAAGTTCTCAGTGTATTCACCCCAAAACACAGCCGGGCCACCCTCTTCTGTCGAGGTCTTCCACACATTTCGCACGTCTACGGGGATATAGGGCGTCTTTTCAACTTGCTTCTCGTCCACGTTAAAGGTAACGCGAAGGCCGACGACCCCTCTGCTTCCTCTGGAGTTAAAGGCGTAAACATTCACTTTCGACAAATCGACCTTATCTTGGATCCCCGGCTCTCCATAGGCATAACCGAGTTTCGTAATAAGATTGAGGGGGTTACCGGTAAGATCTTTATAATCTCCCATTTGATATTCTTGGCGTAAATTACCATTTCCAGTCCAACTCTCAAGTGACAACCCCATCTTTTTTATTTTGTCGTACGCTTCCCGTTGCCATTGGCTCTTCATCCGCAAATACTGCGGATCCGTTTTATCCTTAAACCAGCTATCTAAAAGGTCAAGAGAGCGCTTGAAATCATATACTTCACTATATTTTCCAAACAGCTTTCCAAAATCATATCCTCGATAATCGCTGTAGACATACTTTTCTTTAAAGCTCTTTACATCGTTCGGAGAAATGTACTTCGGTTTATTTTCCTCCGTTAAAAATACTTTGCCTTGATTCAATTGATTTTGAATATCTTCACGTGCTTTTTCATAGCCTTCATCTAATTGCTTTTGAACTGTGTCGGGATGGCTTTGAAATTGACTTAGCTTATCCCGATCAAAATGCTCTAAGATTTTCTTGTCTCTTTCGTATTTTGCCTTCAGTTCCTCAAAGCCGCTTATAAACTTTCCGGAATGGGGGTTCCATTCGTCGATGCCCAGCTTTTCATTTTTGTTGTAAATCCCATTCGCTTCCGTGCTCGCGAGTATGCTTAGGATCTGAACCTTGTTTAATTCTTTCGGTAAACCGGCCGCTTCCAAGTTTTCTAAGATGTGCTCAAAAACTTTCGTTTCATGGCTGCTCAAAAATTCTTTATAGTCTTCAAAACGATAGACTTTTTTCTTGGAGTTCAGGCTGTCATCTTCGAAAAAATTAGAAATTTTGTCATAAGCTTCAGATTCGTAGCTGTTGTTATTTCCGATTAACGTAAATTCGACATTCTTTACAAAATGAGGCATGACAATATTATAATCGCTGGCCGTTTGTCCGTGATCCGATGAATGAACGCCGCGAAGGCTGATTTGATATTCATATTTCCACGTTCCGTCTTTTTGTTTGGCGCAGCGAATCGGCGTTACATCGACGCCTCCACGCGGTCCTTGAGCGTTTGACACCCCCATGATTAACAGACCAATTCCCGCGGGGCCAAAGTTAATATTATCCGATAATAGATCTTTCGCTCCATTACCCGGTTCGGATTTCGGATCCCAAAAGTCTTTTTCCGGGCGAGTCAAGTTGTCGTAACCCATATCGACCTGACTGTCGCTATCCTTTTCTTTTCTCGGATCTTCTTGCGGTTTTGGATCGCCGGGATTCGGATCTTGATGCTCCGGATCAGCTTTCATGAAACGAGACGTTTGATCTTCGTAGCCTAATCTCTTGTAAACAGAGGCAAGATCTTTGGACGTAGGCTTTTGGGATTTTATAAGCCCGACATCGGTGATCTTCATTAGATTCTCTATGAGTCGATCTTCTTTAATACGTGTGTTGACCCTGTAATCTCCATAACGTCCATAGCCATTGGCAATTTGAACGCCTACGTCAAATGAAGAGGCACCATAGGTTTTCATTTTAATCTTTACGGAATCCTTAAAGTTTTCAGCGCCTTTTGATTTAAAGGGATTAATCGACTTTACTAACCGAGATTCTATAAATTCTCCGTAATTATAGAGATTCTTTCCCGTCTTTAACCCGATGCGATATTTATCCCCCGTATATTCGCTGGGGGCCCCGCCTACATTGCCGTAAAAACCATTGATGTCAAACGTCCCCGGTTTGATGAGTTCCGGATGATTATAAATCGTGGCATAAAGATCGGATCTGGATTCCAATACCGTTTTATTAATGACTTGATCCACCTTTTCATCGTTCGGATTGGCTTCAATCAATTCACCTGCATTCGCCCCCGGTCTACCTGAGGATTTATCCGGCGTTCCATAGCCATCGTTAAAGTTAAAGGCCGTAGGGTCGCTCTTATTCAAGACGCCTAACATTCTGGCGCCTAAGCCCATATTCGGTGATTTTTTTACTTGATCCCCTGCAATGTCAAATTCAACGACAAAAGTTACAGGGCCCCCTTGTTGAGGGTTCACCAATCGAAAATGTCGATAGTGCTTTTCTGGCCTTAATACTCGATAGCCTGAATAGTAGTTCGGTTCATTAGTATATTTGCTCTTTTCAATCTGGGCTTGATCACCGTAAAAATCTACAAGTCGATCGAACTCGACGACTTTGTTTTCCAGGCGCGTTCGATGATGAATGTCATTGTAGTAGGGAATAGAGAAGGTATTTTCCTTATGTTTATATTCTTCATTATTCCATACACTTTCCGGAACATATTCATCCCGGTAATATTTCTTTCCATCCGCTGTCCAATAGGCCGTATCATCCGTCTTTAGGCGATCCGCTTCCAGTAAAACCCTCGTCGCTTGATCTTTTGTATTGACGATGCCCAGTTCGACATTGACATCTCTATTCTTATAAGAATAGGATCCGTCGCTGTTTTTCTTATATTCTTGTACCCCGTTCAAAATAAACTTGATATTTTTTGCCATGGTCGGAGCGTAAACGTCGAGTTTTGTCGAGGAATACTTGTCATTAGAGGTTACGGAATTAAAAGAAACTTGATAGCGATACTTGTAAGAGCCGTCCGGATTTTGAGTAGCATAGCCGAGAGGCGATACATTCACATAACCATTGTCCTCAGACTTTGAAACCATAGATTCATCGGCATTAAAATTCAATCCGAAGCGGTAAACATAGTCTACAATGCTTTTCCGATCTTCTTGCGACATATTCGGCTCATGCTTTACAAGATAACTGTTAACGAGGGCCGCCTTATAGGCGCGATCAATTAACTCGTCGTAGTGTTCTTTTCCCCATACCTCCATGAGAGCGCTCGGGGTCTCTTCCACAACCTTTTTAATTTTTTCTACATCAACCTTTTTCTTGGTTTCATTTTCGGAGCCGTCGTAAAATTCATAGGAAATATTGCCGTTTTTATCGACGATCTTTTTTACATAAGCGCCGTCCCTTTCGACGGTTTTATATACTTTAGAGTTCGTTCCTACGCGTTTGTGCAAAGGATTGGTTAAGTCGTCGGCCGTGTTCTTAATATCAGTTGATGAAGAACCATAGACATTCTTAACTTCCGGAGCCGTAAAGCCACCGGAAGAATAGGAATACCCTCCATCTAATTTATAAACTTTATCATCGGTCAAGTCGTGGACGTAAGCATTTCCATATTTATCGACATAGCTTTTAAATCCGTCGGCTGAATAAATAGTATTGCCGTCTTTTAGAACCACTTTATAAAATTGTGATTTTTCATTTCCCTTTAAATCTAAAAGATTCATATCTTTCAGCTTGGGAATCCATTCCTGCACTTTTACAAAAGACGATACATTCTTTTTGTACTTATCAAATTCCTCTTTAATTTCTTTTTCTGTTAATTCATTGCCTTTTTTAAACTGGTAGCTTCCGTCATTTTCCGCTTCGATAGAGTGATCTTGAAAATTCTTGTTGTGATTTTTATCCTCGTACTGATGGTCGATAGAATGAGGGTATCGATCATCCTTTTTCTCATTTTTCTGAATGTCTCTCTTCTTTTCAGGATCGGCATCCTTTTTCTCCTTTGCCTTTCCCGAAAGATCCTCAAAGCTCGGTTCACTGTCATCCCCTGCGCAAGCTTCGCCCTCTACCGTCGTTTTTTGAGCATGTAAAGGCTTCGCTTCCCGTTTTTCAGGGGAGTTCAGGCTCGCCATCATATTGTTCGTGTTGGCTTTTTCTTCTGCCACTGTTTTGTTTACAGGTTTGGAATCCATCGAGGTTCCACTTTCTTGTGCAAATGTCCCCTGTGCCGGGCACACAAGAACCAGACCTAAGGCTCCCGATACTATAAAGTACTTCGTTACATTGTTTTTCATGCTTATCATTCTCTTTCGCTACCAAATCATATGTTACTTATATACTTCATATTCTAGCAGAACCTATAACTTTCGCAAATTCTTTATTTTTATCTTCGTTTTCATATGTAACTATTCGTTCCTTTCGTATGTGCCCATAGGTCTCTTGTCGTTTAGTGTTGAATCGCTCCAATAAAAAACTGACCTCCATTCGTTGGTTTTTAAGTCCAACTTTTGGGGGTCAGTTCACACGCGGACACTTTTTTTGTTAGAATTCGCCGTTCAGTGTTCGATAGGAAATCCAGCCGTCGCCAATATTGCACCAGGTTCTTACGGAATCCGAATGGGTGTCAATGACGTAAACTGTATCTCCTCTTTCTAAAGTATAAAGGGTGGGGTAGCTTTTCCCCGGACCCGAGCGCACATTGGCTTGTGCCGCCGTGACGCGCTGGGTCGTAAAGAGAATGCGGCTCGCTTCAGTGGCGCGCTTCGCCGATTTGGCGGCGTTGGCCTTCGCCTTGGAGGCGTTGGCAGCTTCCATTTTTTTCGCCGTCTCTTCCGCATCTTTTTTATCTTTTCCAAGGCCCGTCTCTTCTTTTAACGCCATGAGACGCCCGTTATCCGGCGCCACGGCGAGCAATCCGGACAAAAGCTCCGATGCCTTGTCGAATTCTTCCGCTCCGTTTAACGCGCGAATTTTATTTTCCGCCGCCGTCACCACGCGGTTAATGCCCTCTTCCGCCTTATCTTCGAGATCGTTATCGTGTTCTTTTACCGCCACATAACGTTCTAAAGCATCGGCAAAGGCGAGATCATTTAAAGCGTCGTCAGCCGCTTCCAAAGAGGATTTATCTTTTGCCAATTCCTTGGCTTCTTCGGCATCTTCTTTGTCGCTTTCCTTTTGAGTAATCTCGTAAAGCTTGCGGAAATCGTCGTAGGCCTTGTCGTAATTTTCATCCTCCATGGCGCTTTCCGCCGCTTTTCTCAGCCGCGTACGTTGGGTCGCTTTAAAGGCCACTACACATAAAGCGATGAGCGCAATGGCGACGAGAGCGGCCGCCACGCCGATCATGACTTTTTTCTTTTTCTCTTTGGAATTCGCATCGTCGAATTCATCGTCGTATTCGATTTTTTCCCGTGCAATGGACTCGGCAGCCTCTACGGCATTCACCGGTTCCATAGGTTGTGTTACGTCCTCTTCCGACGGCACTAAGGGCTTGCCGCAGGATTTACAAAATTTCGCATCGGCTGCGTTTTCCACGCCGCAATGGGAGCAGTTCATATATGCCTCCTTCTGTTCTTAATATAAAAAATGAGTGCTGATAAAAACGTTTACACTATAAGATTATAGTATAGTGTTTTACAAAAAACTTCAATACGAAAAAGCGCATATCCTTCTCCATAAAAAGAAAAAATCGAGCAGAATATTGCTCGATTCTTCTTTTATAACTTAACGTTGATGAACTACTTCAGCGGGAATCCCTACGACGGTGGCGTGGGCAGGCACGGGATCCAGTACCACGGCGCCTGCACCGACTTTTGCATCGTCGCCGACGACAATAGGCCCTAAGACAGTAGATCCCGCCCCCAGGAGTACTCGATGTCCAATGGTGGGATGGCGTTTGGTTTTGCTCTTCCCTCGGCCGCCCAAGGTGACGCCGTGATAAATGGTGACGTCGTCGCCAATGACCGCCGTCTCCCCGATGACCACGCCCGTTCCGTGATCGATAAATAACCTCTCGCCGATACGCGCTCCGGGATGAATTTCGATGCCGGTTTTATTGCGGCTTCTGTGGGAAATCCATCGCGCCCATGTCGTGTGGCCTTTTAAATAGAGGCGATGAGCTCGCTCGTGACTTAAAAGGGCGGTGACGGCCGGGTAAAGAAACATAGCCTCGAAAAGGTTTCGACAAGCGGGGTCTTTCTGTAAGATGACCTCCGCGATTTTTCTTCGCCTTTTAAACAGCATGTCTATTGAAAAAGATCCGTCGACATGTAGCGTTCCGCCGCGTCGGGCAATACCGTGACGATGTTGCCTTCGTAGCGTTCGGCGAGTTTTAGCGCACCTGCCACATTGCCTCCTGCGGAAATCCCCACGCTTAAACCTTCTTCCGCACTTAAACGGCGCGCCATGTCCATAGCCTCTTCGCTTGTAACGGTGATCACCTCATCCACGACGCCGGGATCGTAGTTTTCGGGGATAAAATTGGCGCCGATCCCTTGAATTCCGTGGCTCCCTGCTTTTCCCTGCGTTATAAGGGGGCTTTCCGCCGGCTCGATCCCCACGACGACGGTATTTTGATTCTTCGCCTTCAGCGCTCTGCCTACGCCGGTCACCGTGCCGCCGGTGCCGATGCCTGCCACAAAGACGGCGACGGAATCAAGGGCTTCTAAAATTTCGGGTCCCGTTGTTTTTTCGTGCATCTTCGGATTGGAAGGATTGGAAAATTGATCGGGCAAAAAATAATCTCCCGTAGCGGCCAGTTCCTTCGCCTTATCCACCGCCGCCTGCATGCCTCCTTCCTCCACTAAAAGAAGCTCCGCGCCGAAGGAGCGAATCAGCGCCTTGCGTTCGTCGCTCATGGAGGCGGGCATGACGATGGTTACATCATAGCCTAATTGCTTTCCGATAAGGGAAAGGGCGATGCCCGTGTTGCCGCTCGTGGGCTCGACGATTTTCATGCCGGGCTTCAGCGCGCCCCTTTCGATGGCGTCGTTCACCATGGCGTAGGCGATGCGATCCTTAATACTCGCCGCCGGATTATTTTTTTCAAGTTTTGCATATATGCGGCCGCCGCCCATTGAAAGTTGTACGACGGGCGTATGGCCGATAGTGTCTATAATCTTCATGATAATATCCAACCTTTCTACTTCGAATGGTCTTTTCATCATAACGTGAATCCGACGCACTGTAAACCGCATGGCCGCCTTTATACATCCTGCACATATTGTGTCGTTTGAAAAAACGCATCTCTTTTTTGATTCTAAACATAAAAAAAGCGCCGAAGCGCTTTTCTTACAATTGAATTTCCCGTCCGATTCCTTTTTCCTTCGCCATTTGGTAAACTTTTTCACCGACGACAATATCGAAAACGGCGGATCCCGTGGATTTAAAGAGGGTGATCTCATCGTCATTTTCCCGGCCTACCAATGTGCCGAGCACCACTTCTCCGATTTCGTGTTCCACTTTTTCACGGGACACGAGACCGTCTTGAACAGGCTTCATTAAATCCCCGGCCTCGTGCATGACGCCGTCGATGGTATCTAAATATACCTTATCGGCGCGCGCGACAATTTCAGGCGGCAGCTCGATCATATCAGGCGTGTAGGCGCCGACGCCGTTAATATGGCAGCCGGGCTTTACGAGGTTGCCGTCGAAAACAGGCGATGTCGCCGTCGTCACCGCCGTAATAATATCGGCTTCAGGGATCACCGGCGCGAGATCGGAAATGCCGATAAGTTCCGCACCGTATGCCTTCATATCTTCTTTTACCGATTCCACAAAAGCATCCGCCTTTTCCTGTTTGCGATTAAAAATATAGGCCTTTTGAATGGGGCGCACGGCGAGAACCGATTCCAGTTGGCTCTTGGCTTGGCCGCCGGTACCGATTAAGACGAAAACCTCCGCATCTTTTTTGGCGAGAAGATCAGTAGCGGCTCCGCTTAAACCGCCGGTGCGCATGCGGGTAAGCTCCGTGCCGTCCATAATCGCCTTCACAAAGCCCGTTTTTGCATCCATCATCACCATGGTCGCGGGAACAGAGGGCATACCCTTGTCCGCATTCTTTGGATACACGGCGATAATTTTAACGCCCAGAGCGTCTTCCCCTTCGATTAAACCCGGCATAAAAAGAGCCTGACCTTCCGACTTCTTCACATCTAAATTCGTACGCAGGGGAATATCCGTCTTTTTCGACGAGTAGTACCCCATGGCGGATTTGTCCGCTTCAATAACGTCCCTTACCGACATGGAACGGCTAACTTCTTCCGCCGTTAACATTAAAACCTTCATAGGCCACCTCCAAACATAATCTAATCTATTATAATCAAAAAAATCCGCAAAACAAAAGCCCCACTTACAAGCGGGGCCCATGTTAAATGCGGCAGGTTTCTTTGTTGATGAGTACCGGTACCTTGGCACCGTTTAGCACCCTGTCGGAGACAGAGCCCAAGAGCGTTCTGGAAAAACCGCCCAGACCGCGACTGCCCATTACAATTAAATTTACCTTGTTTTCTTCTGCACAGGCGATAATTTCTTCCGAAGCGCGCCCGATACGGTAACACGTTTCAATGGCGCCGTCGTATTTCATTTGCTCTTTCGCTTTTTCTAAAATACTTTCCGCGCGATCCGCTTGCGCCTTCTTGAAGTCCGTCGTGAGAAAATCGCCGGGGTAATGCTCAATAATATTCGTGTCCGTTAAGACAGTCAGGATGATAAGCTTCGAATGAAACGTTTTAGCTAAAAGTTCAGCTTCTTTTAAAGCACAATAAGAATCTCTCGATCCGTCAATAGGTACTAAAATTTTATCATACATACTATCCCTCCTTATATATAGTATACCACGAATTTAGCAAGATAAAACGATAATCTAAAGAAGAACGAAGTTTTCCCCTTGTTTAAATCTAAAACGAGAGAGTATATATCATAATGAAGAAAAAAATAGAAGAAAGGAAAGTAAAAATGAATAGAACTGTGAAACGAATCGTGGAAGGCAAACCCGGTATCGACGGCGCCGGCGTTCACCTGACCCACGTATTAAGTCGCCACACCATGCACGACAGCGATCCCCTTCTACTCCTCGATGCTTTCGATTCTACCGATCCCCAACACTACACGGCGGGCTTTCCAATGCACCCACATAGAGGCATCGAAACCATCTCCTATGTTTACAGCGGCGCCATGGTGCATCGGGATTCCCTCGGCAACGAAGACGCCATTACAGACGGCGGCGTGCAATGGATGACATCGGGAAGCGGCATACTCCACGAAGAAAAACTTCCCCCCGTAAAGCGCCTTTTCGGCGTGCAGCTTTGGCTCAACATGAAGGCGAAAGACAAAATGGCAGACCCCGCCTACACGCCCATCCGCTCCGAAGAAATTAAAGAAATTCCCTTCGACGGCGGCATGCTGCGCCTTCTCGCCGGCCGTTACAAAGGCCACGAAGGCTACCTTTCCAAATACCAACCCGTCGATTACTACGATGTGCACATCGCCCCGGGGAAACGCTTTGAAATGAAAGTGGACGAAAACCGCGCCATTACCCTCTTTACCCTCATCGGCGAGGCGGAAATAGAAGGGCAAAAAGTAGAAAACTTTCGCGCCTCCATCTTAAATAACGGCGACACCCTTGTCATCGACAACAAAACCGAAGAAGAAAACGCCGTTCTCGTCTTTATATCCGATCCCATTAAAGAACCAATCGCCTGGCGCCCCGGCCCCATCGTCATGAACACGGAAGAAGAACTGGACGAAGCATTCGACGAAATAAAAAAAGGCGCCTTTATAAAAGATGCCATTCATATGAATAAGTAAAATTTTGATCCATTTCGGAACAAAGATAAAATCGAGTAGGCAATTTGCTTGCTCGATTTTTTTGAGAAAACCAGAGGCTCAATCGAGTATCTCAATAGACTTAATTTCGTTGTCGCTGAAGAAAATATAATTCTTTCCGTCATAAAGCGTCAGCGAGTCGCGACCCGTTTCATCATTATCCGCTTTGCCCGTAATGTCGGAAATAACACCGTAAAATATCCGGTCGTCTATTCCGACTTTCGCACCTAAACACTCGTCTTGTATCTCTATCGTTGACCTCATGATGTGACCGCTCCATGTAGTCTCTTAAAATGTCGTAAGGATCGTCTCGATAAAGGAAAATTCCCCCAATATCATTCGGCTCTTGCAGATCATAAATGTAGTCTTCTTCCGTATCATCTACTACCTTAAGATTTCGATCTTTGTCTCGAACAATAATATAAGTTTTTCCATTGGTAAAACTGAGGGGATCGTCTTTTCCCACATACTCCACAGTTCCGATGTAGTCCATAGAAAGCATCGAATTCGTTTCCGATTGATAAACCTCGACTTTTCTCACGTCTTTAACCCCTTTTTACCCGATCTGATTGTAATAAGGTTCTTATGTACGAAAACTCCCCACGTATACAGGTAGGTTATCAGAAGGCACGCCTAATGCATCACCTATTGCAAAACTATAAATAGCTGATTTTAACATTTTATCCAATCCTCAATTTTATAATCGGCAGGAATTCTACCCTCTTTTTGATATTTAATGAATTCTTCTTTTGAGAGTGTATTGATTTTTACAAACTTCTGCATTATATCATTTTTATTAAGCGGATTTACAAAATCAACAAACAGTTCATCGTAGGGCATATAATCTGGCCTAATTTCAATTTCCCCACTATCTAACAAAGGAATATAGTCGTCTGATTCATGTTTAAATTGCTTTGTCATTATATAACTAGCTCCATAACTATTTTTAACTTACCGTCTTTCTTGAAAACATCTAAAATTTTCATGAGCGAGATCGCCCCCGCGTGTGCGGGTAGGTTTGAACGTTCCACGTTTTTTGAATTGAAAAGGTACGCCTAACGCATCCCCTACTGCAAATCCATAAATAGCTGATTTTAACATTTTATCCAATCCTCAATTTTATAATCAGCAGGAATTCTACCTTCTTTCCGGTACTTAATAAATTCTTCTTTTGAAAGCGTGTTGATTTTTACATATTTTTGCATTATATCATTTTTATTAAGCGGATTTACAAAATCAACAAACAGCTCGTCGTAAGGCATCCACTCTGGCCTAATGTAAATTTTCCCATTATCTAACAAGGGAATATAGTCGTCTGATTCATGTTTAAATTGCTTTGTCATTATATAACCGCCTCCATAACTATTCTTAACTTACTATCATTTTTGAAAATATCTAAAACTTTCATGAGCGAGATCGCCCCGCGTGTGCGGGTAGATTTCCTCGCCTACTATTCTAATATTTCGATGTCTTTGATGTCACACGGAAAAAAGATGTAAAGGCTATGGCCTATTCTAACATCAATGCTCTCCTCTTCCTCCGGATTGTTATTGGAATCGGTATAACCCTCAACAAACCCTCTCCACTCTCCATTATCAATATCTAATAGTCTAATATTTTTGCCCCAATATTTTTTTAAATTATCCATTCGTCACCTATTGCGAAACCGTTAATAGCCGATTTTAACATTTGATCCACTCCTCGATTTTATAATCGGCAGGAATTCTGCCTTCTTTTTGGTACTTAATGAATTCTTCTTTAGAAAGTGTATTGATTTTAATACACTGTTTTAATTTAGATTTTTTCTTCTTGCCCAACGGATTCGGAAAATATAACAATACTTCGTCATCTTTCACCCAATCAGGTCTTATTAACTCTCCGTTATCTGTATCTAACAGAGGAATGTAGTCGTCTGGTTCATGTTTAAATTGTTTTGTCATTTTACAATCGCCTCCATCACTATTTTTAACTTACCGTCTTTTTTGAAAACATCTAAAATTTTCATGAGCGAGATCGCCCCCGCGTATGCGAGTAGGTTTAGTGTGCTTTCACAGAAACTTAATCGTTATTTTTCCGCCCGTTATTTCGGGCATGGCCCACGCTCCAAACGCATCCCATTCTTCGGCTATGTTGTCATTTAAAAACAGCCGATTAAATTCCTCCGCTTTTTCTTTGGGCACAAGCCACCCAAACAATCGATCGGTTTCCATCCCTTGAAAAGTCGTGCCGTCGCATTGGCCAAAATCTAAGAAGAATACTTTACCCAGATTTTCCGCTTCTTTCTGAACGTGCTCAAAAAATTCTAAAAACTTAACGCTTTCTTGCGTTCTTAACCCTTGCATTTTCAATCCCTCCTTTCAGTATCGTTACGAACTCATCATTGTTATTTGCTAACATAGGATCACTCCCGCGTGTGCGGGTAGGTTGGATAACGCGGGTCATAAGATTATCGTGTATCAGGATCACCCCCGCGTGTGCGGGTAGGTTCGT
>NZ_KQ960159.1 GCF_001553115.1 Aedoeadaptatus coxii | reverse complement strand
GAGTTTTTCGTTAAGGTCTCTAAGATTTTGAAAGGTTTCTCGTTTTAAGAATTCGGTCTTGAAGCTTTTGAAGATGTTTTCTGCCACGGCGTTGTCATAGGGGTTGCCTGCTCGGCTGAGGGAGCGTTTAATGCCGTGTGTTTCCAATAGTTCATTAATGGATTGGTTGTTAAATTCGCTTCCTCGATCGGTATGGAAGTATTCGATGGCGTCTAATGGATAGGTTATGGTTTGGAAGGCTTTTTTTACAAGAGTGGCATCGCGGTAGTAATCGCAGGCGTAACCTATGACTTCGCGGTTAAAGAGGTCGGTGATGGCGCATACGTAGGCCCACCGATTGTTCACTCGAACGTAGGTTAGATCGGAAACGATGACTTCCAACGGCGAACGTTCGTTGAATTTTCTGTCGATGATGTTTTTGGTTTTGGCTTCATTTTTCTGTGAAGAATGGTGTTTGTACTGCGCTTTTGTGTAAACGGAGATCAGATGTAGTTTTTTCATGATGGTGCGTATTCGCCGTCTGGATGCGATGATGTTTTCAGACGCCAATTCGCTTTTTATCTTGCGAGCACCATAAACTTGGCGGCTGGCACTGAA
>NZ_KQ960158.1 GCF_001553115.1 Aedoeadaptatus coxii | reverse complement strand
GGTTCTAAAATATCCGTTGGGGAGTAACCTCCTCAACGGATATTTTTGTGCAAAAAGATAGCACTTGTTTTTCCAATAGCCTAAAATTAAATCACCACAAAATAATAAAGGGGGAAAACAAGTGCAAAGTCATATTACCACATTACTTTTAGGAATCCAAGATGTTGAGGTTATCGGTGTAGCAGAAGATAAACACCGTATTATTATTGATTGTACTCTACGCCACGATCGGGTATGCCCTCATTGTGGCTCATCCCATGCCTGGGTACACGATCACCGGGAGCAAGTGCTTCGGGATGCACCGATGCGTCGAAAGCATGTCTTTCTTCGTGTGCGTAAAACCCGTTATGACTGCAAGGGTTGTGGCATGCGCTTTGAAGCTCCCCTTTCCTTTGCCGCCAAGGGGAAGCAGATGACAAAGCGTTTAATTGCTTATGTGGTGGATGCCTTTCGAGATATTCGATCGGTTGCCGAGCTTTCGAAGGAGATCGGTATTTCTACGACGAGTATTTTCCGTATCGTTGCGTGCTTGTTTGTGCCCCGTAAAAGATTACCCCGTGTTTTTTGTATGGATGAGTTTAAGGGCGATAGTGGTGGAAGCAAGTACCAAACGACCTTGGCGGATGGAGAAGCAAAAGAGATTGTGGATATTCTTCCCACACGTTACAGTAAGGATTTAGATGCGTATTTTTCTTCCATTGATCGAGAGGAACGACAAGGGGTTGCGATCTTTGTCAGTGATATGTGTGGTACCTTTAAAGGCGTGAAAGAGAATTTCTTCCCAAAAAGTATCCATGTCATTGACCGGTATCATTTCATTCGCCAAGTCCATTGGGCATTGGAAAATGTACGGAAGCGAGAACAAAAACGGATGACGGTGACGGAGAGAAAGTGGTTTAAAAGAAGCCGAAGTCTGTTAAAGAAGCCGGCTCAGAATCTGACTGAAACGGAAAAAGGTCTTGTCGCCACCATGCTCGAAAAGAGCGATGCCATTCGAACCGCTTATATCTTAAAAGAAGGCTTTTACACCTATGTCCTGTCACAGCAAAACAAAGAAGCCGCGGCTACTGCTCTTTCAACTTGGATAGAAGAGGCTAAGAAAAGCGGGTTAAAAGAGTGGCGTTACTGTTTACGTGCCTACAGAAACTGGTTTGACGAGATTACCAACAGCTTTAATTACCCATGGAATAACGGCTACATAGAAGGAACACACAACAAAATTAAGACAGTGAAGCGTGTCGCCTTTGGTATGCGCAACTTTCATCATTTCCGAACGAAACTGCTCTTGGTCTGTTCAAAAGATCGGTGATGAATGGTATTTAGGAAAACAAAAAGGAGCCTAGTTTTCACTAGACTCCCCAATGGTTGACATAGAACC
>NZ_KQ960157.1 GCF_001553115.1 Aedoeadaptatus coxii | reverse complement strand
ACTAGACTCCCCAATGGTTGACATAGAACCGTTATTGTTAAACGTAAACTTTAAAATGTTCCACGTGGAACATTTTGTGTTTATATTTTAAACATTTTCCGAACCAGATTCTTCCTTTTCCGATTTATTATCTTCAGGAGATTCATCAAATTGTGTTTCCGCTGTCCCTATCTCTGTGTCGGCTTCAGATTCTTTTGTTCCATGTGGAACATTTCCTTGATTGTCTTCAATCTTTCTAGACTTAGAAGACCTCTTGACGTAGAAAATTTTGTTTTTATCTTCGCCTGCTCGCTCGATGACGATTTTATCGTGATTATCGTCGGGATTTGCGTCTGTATTTTCCAATTCTCTCTGCATGCGACGGGACTTCAAATACTCTCTTTTGGCTTTTACATATTCACGCCTTGAAAATACGATGCAAGCTACAAGGGAAAGAATGCCCACTCCATAAGCCACGTATGGTAGGGGGAAAATCAGTTCATCGATAATGCCCAAATAATTCAAAAAACAAAGGACTTCAAAAACCAAAAGAGCGCCCACCGCTTTGCTCTTGGTTTTTATTACTCGATAAAGTAAAAAGGCGAATAGGGGAATAAAGACGATCATAAATTAAAGAGGATCCTTTCTCGGTTTTCCGCCGCCTCGCGGATACTTTTTAGGCGTGCTTTTTATTTTTTGTACGACTACTAAAAGCCTTTTATCACCGTCGGGAAGTGTAAACTCTTCACAACGGACGCGTTCGCCGCCCAATGTCTTAATGGCGTTTTCGGCTTCCTCAATTTCCTCTTCACCTTCCGGACCCTTCATGGCGATGAGATAGCCTCCTTGCTCTACGAAAGGCAAACAATATTCCGCCAGGATATTGAGCCTTGCAACAGCACGGGAGAGGACGATTTGATATTGCTCGCGAAATTCCGGATTCCGTCCGGCCTCTTCCGCACGACCGTGAAAGGTTTCTACATTCTTAATGCTAAGCTCGTCTACTACGGCGTTTAAAAAGGTTATGCGCTTGTTTAAACTGTCCATTAAGTGAAATTGACGATGAGGTTCGGTAAGGGCCAATACCATGCCGGGAAATCCAGCGCCCGTTCCGAGGTCGAGAACTTTTCCCGTACCTTCATACTCATCTAATAAAAGGGGAGTTAGGGAATCGATAAAGTGCTTATCGATCATTTCCTGTTCGTCGGTTATTCGCGTTAAATTCATGCGCTCGTTCCAATCCAAGAGGATTTCGCTGTAACGATCGAAGGCATCCAGGGGCAAATCCCGGTTAAATCGTTTCAGAGTTTCTTTACGCGTCTCCCAATTCATTCGTTGCCTCCCTGTTCTTTTGCTCTAAATAAATGAGCAAGACATTAATATCCGCTGGACTAACGCCGCTAATGCGCCCTGCCTGTCCCACAGATTCCGGTCGAATAGCGGAAAGTTTTTCCTTGGCTTCGTTGCGCAAACCCTTAATGGCGGTGTAATCCAAATCCTTTGAAAGAAGTTTATTTTCCATTTTTCTGAATTTTTGAATTTGTGCCATTTGTTTTTCAATATAGCCTTTATAGCGAATTTCCGTCTCCACTTCCTCAATAACATGGCGGGGGAGAGCAGGGCGGTTTTCATCAAATATGGCCAGCTTATCGTAGGTAAGCTCCGGACGCTGCATTAAGTTTAAAAGAGGGGTTGCATTTTTAAGGGTGGCAGAGCCCAGTTCTTCCAATTTTTGAATATTTTCTTCCGTAGGATTAATTTGAATAGACGCCAAGCGTTTCCGCTCGTTTTCAATGGCATCGCGGCGGGCAAGAAAGCCTTCATACTGTTCGTCGCCTACGAGGCCAATAGAGCGTCCGATTTCCGTTAAGCGAAGATCTGCATTATCTTGGCGAAGGGTTAGGCGGTATTCCGCACGTGCGGTCATCATTCGGTAAGGTTCTCTGGTACCTTTCGTTACGAGGTCGTCGATTAAAACGCCGATATAAGCCTGGTCTCTTCTTAAAATAAGAGGATCTCTACCTTGAATAGATAAAGCGGCATTAATTCCGGCGACGAGACCTTGAGCCGCAGCTTCTTCGTAACCGCTGCTGCCATTGATTTGCCCTGCCATAAAAAGATTATGGACACCCATTACTTCGAGGGATCGATCCAGTCTCGTGGCGTCGATGGCGTCATATTCGATAGCATAAGCGGGGCGCATGAATTCACAATGCTCCAACCCGTCGATCTTTTTATAAAGCGCCATTTGAACTTCAACGGGTAGGGAAGAGGAGACACCCTGTACGTAAATTTCCTTCGTTAAAAGACCTTCTGGCTCGAGAAATACCTGATGACGATCTCTGTCGGCGAAACGGGTTACCTTATCTTCAATAGAGGGGCAGTAGCGAGGACCTTTGCCTTCAATATCGCCCATGGCCATAGCGGAACGCCCGATATTTTCGCGAATAATCTCGTGACACTCCGGCGTCGTATAGGTTAAGTAGCAGTCGATTTGCTCTTTGTCACTATAATCTTTATCGAAGTTGCTGAAGGAAAATGGATGAATTTCGTCATCTCCCTTTTGAATTTCCATGCCGCTGAAATCGATGGAATCCCTATGCACTCTCGCCGGCGTGCCCGTTTTCATCCGCATCGTTTCGATACCGATGCCTTCAATACTCGATGTCAGTAAATTAGCCGGTTGCATGCCGTCGGGGCCGCTGGAAAAATTGACTTCTCCCATAAATACCCGGCCTCTTAAGTACGTCCCCGTGGCGAGGACAGTCTTCTTTGCTTTGTAAATAGCTCCAGTTTTACATACGATTCCCGAAAGCTCATCGTCGATAAAATAAAAAGAAGCGGCTTCATCTTGAATAAGGTGGATGTTCTTTTCATCTTCAAGGGTCATTTTCATAGCGCAGTGATAGTTCCACTTATCCGCTTGAGCGCGCAAGGAATGAACCGCCGGGCCCTTGGAGCGGTTGAGCATGCGTGATTGAATAAATGTCTTATCGATGTTACGGCCGATTTCACCGCCGAGGGCGTCGATTTCACGAACTAAGTGGCCCTTACCGGTGCCTCCGATATTGGGATTACAGTTCATGGCGGCAATCGAATTTAAGTTCATGGTAATAAGGGCTACTTCCATGCCCATACGTGCTGCGGCAAGAGCCGCTTCACAGCCGGCATGTCCTGCTCCTACGACGACGACATCGACTGTTTTCGCTAAAAAATCCATAATACTCCTTATTTCCCGATACAGAATTTAGAAAATACGTGATCCAGTACTTCTTCGCCGGCAGTTTGACCGGTGATTTCGCCGAGTTTAATGAAGGCATCCTCGAAATATACCTCAGCAAGATCTAAACCGATGCCTGCCATAAGATCATCTCGTCCCTTTTCCATGGACTCGATGGCTGCGCTTAAAAGATTTTTATGGCGAAGGGAATAAATCTGCACCTCGTCGGCAGCTACTTCACCCGATAAAAACCAGGATTCGATTAAATCCTCCACAGCTTTAAGACCTTCCTGCCTAATAAGACTGGTCTCAAGAACCGCTCCCGGAAAATATTTTTCGAGATCCGATACGGTCACTACAGAGCCTAAATCCTGTTTATTTAAAAGACAAATGACGCGCTTGTCCCGAATACCTTCGATGATTTTTAAATCTTCTACATCTAAGGGGCGTGAAGCGTCAAAAATAGCGATGATTAAATCCGCCGTATCCATGCTCTTTAATGCGCGCTCAATACCCATTTTTTCCACTAAATCTTCCGTTTCGCGAATTCCCGCCGTATCCTGCATGCGCAAATGAATGCCGTCCAAAGAATAGGAGGCCTCCAATACATCGCGAGTGGTTCCCGGAATTTCCGTCACGATAGCTTTATCTTCCCTTAAAATTGCATTTAAAAAAGAGCTCTTTCCCACATTCGGTTTGCCGATAATGGAGGTGGCGATACCGTCTTGAATCATTTTTCCCCGTTTAAACGTCTTTAAAAGGGCTTTCATTTCGCCTAAAAGCTCTTCCGTCGTGTTTTCCAGAAGTGACGTGTCCACGGGTTCTACTTCCTCGGTGGAAAAATCAATATCCGCAACGAGATGAGCCAAGGTATCTTTTAAACGACGGCGGAAATCTTCTATTTTACGGTATAAATGACCCGTTAACTGGCGAGCACTTTGGCGCTGAGAGGAGACGCTGTCCGCTTCGATCATATCCACAATAGCCTCGGCTTCTGTAAGATCCAATTTACCGTTTAAGAAAGCAATCTTCGTAAACTCGCCTCGCATAGCAGCTTCGCAACCGCCGTCGATAAATGCCGAAAGAATACGTTCGAGGCCGACACTACCGCCGTGAGCCTGAATTTCCACCATATCTTCCCCTGTATAACTGTAGGGTCCGCGAAAAGCCACGGCGAGTACCTCATCGATAATTTCATCCTCTACGACAAAATGACCGTAAAGCAATTTCCGATCATTTAAAGGATCGGACAAGGCGCTTTTCGAACGGAAAAATTTCTCCGCCACGGCAATGCTGTCGGCGCCGCTTAAACGCACAATACCAATACCTGCCGGCGATTTCGCCGTGGAAATAGCAGCTATGGTCATAAACTCAACCTCTCCCTTTCTTTAAAAAAAGCCTTCATAGAGACTATGAAGGCTGTGATGTATCCTTATGAATGACGACGCACCGATGAGGATCTTTTCCCTCGCTGTGCGTGCGAATTCCTTCGACATTTGCCAAGCACGCGTGGACTACCCGGCGTTCTTGAGCATTCATCGGTTCCAATTTAATGGATTCATTGGTTTTTAAAACTTTATTGGCAGTTTTACCGGCGACGCGCTTTAAAGCCGCTTCCCGTTTTTTGCGATAACCGCTGCAATCCACGATCACGCGCCTGAATTCTTTCGTTCGGTGATTTACCATGGCGGATAAAACAGTTTGAACACCGTTAAGTGTCGCGCCGCGCTTGCCGATGACAATCCCCGTTTCTTCCCGTTTTCCATCGATAGAAACGAAAATTTCACGATCTTTAAATTCTACGGAAAGAGTATATCCGAGACCTAATGATTCCATGATACGATCGACAAATTCACGAACGAGCATTTCCAGTTCATCGTCGGTAGCCTCTTCAAAAGCATCTTCGGATTCTTCCACACTTTGTGGTATTTCATCAGCTTTTGAAGTTTCAGCCTTTTCTTCCGAAGGAACTTTTACAATGTCTTCAACGGAAGCTTCAACTTCCATTTTGTCGAGATCCTTGCGAACGGTTTTAATCTCTTCATCTTGTAAAATCGAATCGATAATATCCTTATTATCGAATTTCTTTTTTACCTTGACGATAGCGTCTTTCCCTCCGATCAGGCCCAAAAATCCTCCGGAAGGTTCTTCAACAATTTCGACATCCACTTCATCTCGGGACGCCTTCAATTCCTTCAAGGCCTTTTCGACGGCCTCGTCGATTGTTTTTGCCGATTGGATGGAAAAGTTCACGCTATGCCTCCTTTTCTTTTTCCTTTTCAATAAACTTATTACTAATAAATTGTTGGAAAATCGTATAAATACTTCCTACAATCCAGTAAAGCACCAAACCCGCCGCCATATTACGGGCAAAGAACAAAATCATAACCGGCATCATAATGGACATGCTTTTCATCATTTGTTCCGATTGTTCCGTAGAAGGCGCAGCGTTGGCTTTTTGCACTAAGTAAGTAGAAAGCCATGTAAAAAATGCCGCAATAATAGGCAACACAAGCTTCGTCGGATCGGGATGATCTAATGAAGGTATGAAGAAAAAGTTTTTTTGTATGGATGCGTAAAATTCCGGATTAGTAAAGGCAAATTTCGTAGGATACATAAAGATCCTATAAAAAGCCAATAATAAAGGAAATTGAATCAGCATGGGCAAACAACCGCTTAAGGGATTAAATTGTGCTTCTTTATAAAGCTGCGACTGTTTTTGAGCCAAAAGCTGACGATCATTTTCATATTTCTTTTGAATTTTCTTCATTTCCGGCTGAATTTTAGCCATCTTTAATTGATTTTTCGTTTGAAATAAATTCAAAGGCAAGAGGGCAAAACGCAGTAAAAGTGTCGTTACAATAATCGCGATCGCATAATATGAAATAGCGGACGGTTCGGAACCGATGGCCGATACAAAATCATAAATGTGGCGTAAAATGACACCAAAAAAACTCGCTAATGCATTAATCAAATATACTTCCTCCTAATCTATGGAAGGGGATCGTAGCCACCCTTATGAAAAGGATGACATCGTAAAATGCGCCTTATGGTTAAATAAAGCGCTTTAAAAAAAGGATATTTCAAAAAAGCTTCGTAACCGTACTGGCTACAGGTCGGATAAAAACGACAATGGGCGCCTACGAAAATGTACTTGGAAATGAATCGCTGATAAAAGCAAATAAGGGCGAGGGCGATTTTATTCATGATCGCTTATCCCTTTTGATCATCTTGGAGACGCGCATTAAATGGTTAAAAGAAGATTTCATTTCCCCAAAGGTCATATCGGGAACATTGTTCTTCACTACCACGACCAGATCGTAGCCAATGGGCAAGTTAGAAAAAACCTCTCCGTACAGAACGCGGAGACGCCTTTTTATTTTATTGCGAACAACGGCCTTTCCCACCTTTTTGTTGATGGAAAAACCCATCCTAGAATGGTCCAGGCCGTTACGTCTGATGTAGAGAGTATAGTTTCGATTACCGAACGTTTTTCTCTTCTTATATACTTTTTTAAAGTCGTTATCCTTTTTAAGAAAGTACTTCTTATCCATGAATTAAGCAGAAAGTTTCTTTCTTCCCTTAGCTCTACGAGCACGTAAAACCTTACGACCGCCGCGAGTTCTCATGCGCGCACGAAATCCGTGTTCTCTTTTTCTTTGTTTACGTTTCGGTTGATACGTTCTTTTCATTAGACTACACCTCCTCCGTCGGGATCTAAAAATCGCCTAGACGACCTATTTTTAAAATACACTCTATATATTATAGGGATAGAATGGATGCAAGTCAATTGTTTTATAGAGAAAAGCCCTAGATAATCCCATTTAATACGGGCAAACGCTTTTTTAATATAAATGGAAAAGTGAAATAAAATTGCACTTTTTGAGGTTGGCAGATATGTTGATAACTATTTTTAGATTGTGTATAATTATTTTTAACCTGTTAATAAAAAAATGCCTGTGAATATAATGTGAATTATCCACAATCTGTTGATAAAGTGTTGATAAGTTTTTAAGCTTTTCAAAAATTAGCTTAATTTACAAATTTTTTCCACATAGTTATCGACATTATATAGGATTTGAGTTTGTTTATAAAGACTCTATCCCCATTATCCACAGCCTTGTTGATTTTTTAATCCTAGGGTTTATTTTCCACATGTTAATATGTTCATTATTATTTAGAAAAATCGGGAGTGAAAAATGGCAGTCGATGTGCAAACACTTTGGAACGAAGCGTTTCAATTAATACTTAAAGAGAATCTCTACGACTCTCAAATTAATACCTGGTTTCGCCCCATTACGCCGGTGGCGATTCAAGGCGATGAACTTATCCTTGGAATTTCAAGGGAATTCGTCTTAAATCACCTGAAGAAAAACAATAATAATTACAAAAGTTTAATTCAGCGTGTAGTAAAAGAGGTAAGCGGTAAAGATTATTCCATTCAATTTATTTTAATTTCCGATCGCCCCGGAGAACCTATTCCGGTAGATTCCACGGCGGAGACGGTTTATCATTTAAATCCGAAATATACTTTTGATTCCTTCGTCGTAGGCCAATCCAATCAATTCGCCCATGCGGCGTCTCTTGCCGTAGCCGAAAATCCGAAAGAAGCTCACGCTAATCCCTTGTTTATCTACGGTGGCGTCGGTCTTGGAAAAACACACTTAATGCATGCCATCGGTCATTTCATGCATCGAAACGATCCGACAAAACGCATTTTATACGTGACGAGCGAACAGTTTACCAACGAATTTATCGCATCGATTCAAACAAATCGTAATGAAGAATTTCGCAGAAAATACCGCTCGCAAGATCTCCTTTTAATCGACGACATCCAATTTATCGCCGACAAAGAATCCACTATGGATGAATTTTTCCATACGTTTAATGAACTTCACGGTAGAGACAAACAGATCGTATTAACGAGCGACAAACCGCCGAAAGATATACAAAAGCTGGAACAGCGTTTAATTTCCCGTTTCGCCTGGGGACTCGTCGTAGATATTCAAGCACCGGATTTGGAAACGCGTATTGCCATTTTAAGGAATAAAGCCCAAAGCGACGGCTTCGATGTGCCTGATGACGTTATTAACTACATCGCCACCCACGTCAAAAGCAATATTCGTGAATTGGAAGGTGCACTTTCCCGAGTCACGGCTTATTCCAAACTTACTACCGGAATCGTAAGTGAAGAAACGGCGGCCTATGTTTTAAAAGATATTTACGAAAACAACCGACCGGTTCAGATTACGGTATCTCACATTAAAGATATTGTAGCGGAACATTACAATATTACCGTCGAGCAAATGAACAGTAAAAAGCGCTCAAGACCTTTAGCTTATCCCCGTCAAATCGCCATGTATCTGACACGGGAAATGACCGAACTTTCCCTTCCGAAAATAGGACAGGAATTCGGCGGAAGGGATCATTCTACTGTTATTCATGCCTGTGATAAAATTAAAAGCGATATAGAAAAAGATACGGAACTTGCCATCGAAATCGAATCACTGCAAGAAAAAATCCGAGGCAATTAAAAGACCTGTTGATAAAATAGGCCGTCATGCACCGACTTATAAACACACTATCCACAGAGAAAGCCTCATAGAACCCTTTTAAAACGACACTATCCACACATTCACAGACCCTACTACGAATACGAAGTATTAATCTAAAGATATGAGGAGGAAACCATTGAAAATTCAAATCGATAAATCAGCTCTTGTATCGACTGTCTCCATGGTATTGCGAGCTATTTCTTCCAAAACGAATATGCAAATATTAGAAGGCATTTACATGGAAGCAAAAGACGGCCAATTAATTCTACGGGCGACAGATACCGAAATCTCTATGGAATCTCGACATGCCTGCTTAGTTGAAGAAGAAGGAAGTATTGTTTTAAATGCTTCTTTATTCGGCGATATTGTGCGCAAACTTCCTTCCGCTATGGTACACATGGAAAGCGAAGGACAAAAACTTTCCCTTAACTGTGAGCAAACGAATTTTGAAATTATGGGTCAAAATCCCGACGAATATCCACAATTACCGGAACTTGGCGGCAGTGAAAAAATCGTCGTTACAGGGGAATCTCTTTTAAAAGCGTTTAAAGAAACACAGTTTGCTACGAGTAACGATGATATGCGCATCGTCTTGACCGGTGTTTTATTGGATGTTAAACAAGACGGCATCACCTTCGTCGCTTTGGACGGCTATCGAATGGCCATGAGTAAAATAAAAGGGGAACAAGAAGTCGTTCGGGATTTAATTCTCCCTGCGCGAAGCGTCTCTGAAATTTCAAAACTTATTGATGAAAACAAGACATTCGTTCTCGAAATCGGGAATAATCACATATTGATTCAATTCGACGATACAAAGTTTTTCACCAAACTATTAAACGGCGAATTTTTCCAATACGACAGCTTGGTTCGCAAAACACACGATATGGAGCTTTTAGTCGAACGTAAACCCTTTATCTCCGCCTTGGAACGGGCCAGTTTGATGACGGGGAAAGAACGCAACGGCCTCGTAAAATTGGATATTCACGACGACGTTATTGAAATTCTTTCCAATTCCGAAGTAGGAAAAGTACACGAGACGGTAAAAGCGGAAAAAACCGGAAAAGATCTTACCATCGCTTTTAACGCCCGCTACTTACTTGAAGGTATTCGCGTCATAGAAGATGACACGATTAAAATGGGCTTTACCGATGCCGTCAATCCCTGCATCATTACCCCTACAGACGGAGAAGACTATCTCTATCTCGTTTTACCTGTAAGGTTGGCCAATCTATGATCATAAAAACGGAATTTATTAAACTGGACAGCTTTTTAAAACTACTGTCATGGGTTGATTCCGGCGGCATGGCGAAAACCGTTATCGGCGACGGCATCGTCTTTGTAAACGGAGAGCGGGAAACGCGAAGAGGACGAAAACTCTATCCCGGCGATGAAGTTGAAATGATGGGGATGAAGGAAACCGTGGAAAAGGAATAACCTCCGGTCTTTTATAAATCGAACATTTGTACTATACTAGAGGAATACAAGGTCTGCAGGAGGTATGCATGTTTGTTAAAACACTGGATTTGGTGAGTTTTCGAAACCACGACCACCTATCCATGACCTTCGGCGAGGACATGTACCGCTTAATCGGACCAAATGGTCTTGGAAAAACTAATTTTTTAGAGGGCATCTACGTCGCCATGACCGGTCGCAGTTTCAGAACCCATGCCTTAAAAGAAGTGATTACCTTCGGCGCGGAATACAGCTATCTCGCTTCGACAATTCACATCGATACATTTGACCACAAGCTACAGCTTACGATTAAAGATGACGGAAAATATTATTTGCGAGACAACAATCCCATTAAACGTGCTAAAGACTATGGCCGGGGATTAGGTGTAGTGGTTTTTGAACCTAAACATCTTCAGATGGTTCAGGGTTCCCCTTCCGGGCGTCGTAATTTTTTAGACGAAATGCTTCGCATGACATCACCTGCTTATGACGAAAGTTACAGCGGTTATTATCACGTTCTTTATCAGCGGAATTATGTACTTAGAAAATTAAAAGAACCGTCTTTATTAGATGTGTATGATCGGCGATTATCCACTTATGCGGCGGTTTTATTAAAAGAGCGATTAAAGTTTTTAAAGCGTATGGCACCCGGCGTATCCAAATATTATGAAGCGATATCCGGTGATCGGGAAAGTTTAGAAGTGCGCTATAAGGCTTCATTTCCCGTCACGCGCATCGAGGCACTGGAGGAAGAATTCTACGAAAGTTTAAAATTATCCAGAGAGTCGGATCGCGAACGGGGAAGGACGGGGATTGGCCCCCATTTAGATGATCTTTCATTTTTATTAGACGGAGTGGAGGCAAAAAAATATGCCTCTACCGGACAAATACGAAGCATTGTTTTAGCTCTAAAGTGTTTAGAGATTGAGCGAATAGGCGATTTTTTAGGAAGCGATCCCGTGGTCTTATTGGATGATGTTTTGTCGGAACTCGACGAGATGCGGCGCGATGTACTTTTATCGGAAATTAAAGGCCAATGTTTTATAACATCGGCAGAGGAAATAGGGAGTTTAAAAGAAAAGTCGACGGCTATCGATTTAAATAAATAAGACTCACGGTTATGAGGAGGTTTTATGGTTAAGGAAAATGAATATAATTCCAGTAATATTCAGGTATTAACAGGTCTGGAACCGGTGCGAAAGCGCCCGGGGATGTACATAGGCTCTACCGGTGCGAAAGGTCTTCATCACTTAGTCTATGAAGTTGTCGATAACTCCATCGACGAAATTTTGGCGGGACGATGCGATCAGGTAATCGTCGAATTGCACGAAGACGGATCGGTCAGCGTATCGGATAACGGCAGCGGGATTCCCGTCGATATTCATCCGCAGACGAAAAAGAGTACGGTCGAAACGGTCTTAACCATCCTTCATGCCGGCGGTAAATTTAACAGCGACGCCTATAAAGTATCGGGCGGTCTTCACGGCGTCGGCGTTTCTGTCGTCAACGCTCTTTCCAAGAAATTAATAGCCCACGTGAAGCGTGAAGGAAAAGCCTTTGAACAAAGTTTTTCTCGCGGAATTCCCACTTCCACATTGGAAGTGGTGGAGGAAAACGTAAAGGACACAGGGACCACCATTACTTTCTGGCCCGATGAAGAAATTTTTACCGAAACCCTAGAATTCAGCAGAGAAACCTTAGCCCGTCGTTTCCGCGAAATGGCCTTTTTAAATAAAGGTGCCTATATCGAATTTATCGATCACAGACCGGACAAAGAGTTTAAAGAAATTTACCACTACAAAGGCGGCATTCAGTCTTATGTGGAATACATTAATCGCAATAAAAAGCCTATTCACGATAAAATTCTCTACATCGACGAAATCGAAGAGGAAACGGACGTGGAAATCGCCATTCAGTATACCGACGGTTATCGTGAGACGGTTCTAACCTTTGCCAATAATATTAATACGGAAGAAGGGGGAACTCATCTTTCCGGCTTTAGAAGTGCTTTAACGAAGAGCATTAACGAATACGGCAGAAAATATAATTACATTAAGGAAAAGGAAGAAAATCTTTCCGGAGAAGATGTGCGGGAGGGAATTAGTGCGGTTATCAGCGTTAAACTTCCCGATCCTCAATTTGAAGGACAAACCAAGGCGAAACTCGGCAATTCCGAAACACGCTCCATCGTCGAAAGGGTCGTCAATAATAATCTCTCTACATTCTTGGAGGAAAATCCGAAAATCGGAAAGATTATTTTAACAAAAGCTCTCTCCGCGCGCCGCGCAAGAGAAGCTGCTCGAAAAGCCAGGGATTTAACCCGTAAACGCTCGATTTTAGACAATACCCCTCTTCCCGGTAAACTCTTCGACTGCCAAAGCAACGATAATGAAGTCACCGAAATTTTCCTGGTGGAAGGGGACTCCGCCGGCGGCAGTGCCAAAGGCGGAAGAGACAGCAGTTATCAGGCTATTTTGCCTCTTCGCGGTAAAATTATGAATGTGGAAAAGGCACGAATGGATAAAGTGCTAAATTCCAATGAAATTCGCGCCATGATCACCGCTTTCGGAACCGGCGTCGATAAAGAATTCGATATCGAAAAATTACGTTACGGCAAAATCATTATTATGACCGATGCCGACGTCGACGGCGCCCACATTCAAACATTGCTTTTAACTTTCTTCTTCCGTCATTTACCGGAACTTATCGAAGAAGGCCATGTCTTTGTGGCCAGACCTCCGCTTTACGGTATTAAGCGCGGATCGAAAGTCCTCGAATACTGCTATAACGAAGACGAGCTGCAAGAAGCTATGGATCGTTTAGGTCGAAATAATAATTTAAAAATCGGTCGATACAAAGGTCTCGGTGAAATGAATGCCGAAGAGCTTTGGGAGACTACGATGAATCCTGAACACAGAGTATTGCTCCGTGTGGAAGTGGAAGATGCACAAGCTGCCGATGAAGTTTTTTCCATGCTCATGGGGCAGGAAGTGGCGCCTCGTCGTGAATTCATTGAAGAAAACGCAGTGTATGCGGAAAATATAGACGCTTAGGAGGAAACAGTGGCTAAATTTGCAAATCAACACGGAATACAAGATGTCGTTTTAGAAAATGCCATGAAAAAAGCCTATCTGGAATACTCCATGAGCGTCATCGTCGCCCGGGCCCTTCCCGATGTGCGCGACGGCTTAAAGCCCGTTCATCGCCGTATTCTCTATGGTATGCAACAACAAGGATTGACTCCCGACAAGCCGCACCGTAAAAGTGCTCGTCTCGTCGGGGATGTAATGGGTAAGTATCACCCTCACGGCGACTCTTCAATTTACGAAGCTACCGTTCGTTTGGCACAGGATTTTAACATTCGCTATCCTTTAGCCGACGGCCAGGGGAACTTCGGTTCCATGGACGGGGACAGCGCCGCCGCCATGCGGTATACCGAGGTGCGCATGTCCAAACTCGCCATGGAAATGCTCAGGGATCTGAATAAGGACACGGTGGATTTTGTTCCGAACTTTGACGAAGAACTTATGGAACCTGCCGTGTTGCCGTCAAGATTTCCCAATCTTCTCGTAAACGGTTCGGCGGGGATCGCTGTCGGGATGGCGACAAATATGCCGCCTCACAATATGAACGAATCCATCGACGGCGTGATCGCCTATATGGATAATCCGGACATTACACTTGAGGAATTAATGACCCACATTAAAGGACCCGATTTTCCAACCGGCGCCTTTATTATGGGTCGCGAAGGTATAAAAGAAGCTTATAAAACCGGTCGGGGAAAAATTAAAGTGCGGGCTCGCGCGGAAATTGAACCTATTCGCAACAAACATCAAATTGTCGTTACCGAAGTTCCTTATCAAGTCAATAAGGCCCGTGTCGTAGAAAAAATTGCCGAATTGGTTAAAGATAAAAAAATCAACGGCATCTCCGATATTCGCGACGAATCCAACCGCCGCGGCGTGCGTCTTGTTATCGAACTTAAGCGCGACAGCAATCCCAATGTGGTTTTAAATCAGCTCTATAAAGAAACCCAACTGCAAATTACTTTCGGGATTATCAATCTCGCCCTCGTCGACGGCGTTCCGAAAGAATTAAGCTTAAAAGAGCTTCTTCACTACTATGTTAAACATCAACGGGATGTGGTAACCCGCCGTACTGTCTTCGATTTGGACAAGGCGAAGGCGAGAGTACACATTATCGAAGGTTTGAAACTCGCCATCGATCATATTGATGAAATTATCGAAATCGTTAAAAGTTACCGTACCGATGAAGAAATTAAGGCGAAATTTACCGAACGCTTCGGTTTGACAGATGTTCAAGGTCAAGCGATCTTAGATATGCGCATTAAGCGCTTAAGCGGCTTGCAAGTTGAAAAACTCAACGAAGAGCACGAAGAACTTCTCCTTCTCATCGAACAATTGGAAGCTATTTTAGCGGATCCTCAAGTATTGGATAATACGATTAAAGGTGAGTTATTAGAGATCAAAGAAAAATACGGCGATCTTCGCCGCACGGTGATTACGAAATCTGACGGCGATGTAGACGATATCGATCTCATCGAAGACGAAGAAATCGTCGTGACGTTGACGAATTCCGGCTACATTAAACGCATGCCCGAGGGAACTTATAAACCTCAACATCGCGGTGGCCAAGGTATCAGCGCCCTCAATAAAAAATCCGATGATTTCGTGACCAGTCTCTTTATCACCACGACGCTTGACACTATTTTGTTCTTTACCGATAAGGGAAGAGTCTATAAAAAATTAGCTTATGAAATTCCTGCGGCAGGTCGCAATGCCAAGGGCATGGCCATCGTCAATCTTCTGCCTTTAGAAGAAAATGAGAAAATTCAAACCATTATTCCCATTTCCGAAGTACACGATAACGATCATTTAGTACTTCTCACAAAAGATGGCTATATTAAGCGCACCAAAATGGAAGAATACGAAAATATTCGTAAAAACGGCCTTATCGCCATGACATTGAGAGAAGGCGACGAAGTCATCGGCGGACGCCAAACCAAAGGTGATGAAGAATTAATTATCGTCACGAAAAAAGGTATGTCCTTGCGTTTAAAAGAAGAGGATATTCGTGCCCAAGGCCGCACCGCCATGGGCGTTATCGGCATTCGCCTTGGCAAAGACGACGAAGTGGTAAGTTTTGCCGGCGTAAGGGACGGCAGTACACTCGCTATTGTGAGTGAAAAAGGGTACGGCAAACGTACGGTTATGGATGAATACAGCACCCAAAACCGCGGCGGTAAGGGGCTCATTACCTATCGCATTAAGGAAAAAACCGGCGATGTCGTGGCGGCAAAGGCGCTGAACGACAGCGATCAAGTGATGATGATTACAGAAGACGGGTCCATTATTCGTCTGCTCGCCGAATCCATCTCGTCCTTAGGACGGGCTACGAGCGGTGTCAAACTGATGAACATTAAAGACAGCACCATCGTCGCCGTGGCGGAATATGTTGGAGAAGAATAGATTAGGATAGATAAATTAATACAATTAATGTATACTATACCTACCCGGAAACAGGAGGCGCTAATGTTTGAACTGGAAACAAAAAATAGTGGCGACAAGCTGCTCCTTATTTTAAGCGGCGAAATGGATATGTACTATACGCCGAAGTTTAAAGAAGAGGCGCTTCGAGCCTACGAAGAAGATCCTAAAGATATTCTTATCGATGCTAAAAATTTAAATTACATCGATTCCACCGGTCTTGGCGGTTTTATCCACTTAATGAACGCGGTAAAACAAAACAGCCATACTATTACATTGGCGGATTTACAGCCTAATGTAAAAAAACTGTTTACGATTACCAAGCTCGATAAGCTGTTTATTTTACAAGGAGAGGCCTAATGGATGATAAAGTCTATCTGACCCTTCCTGCAAAACCCCGTTATTTATCCCTCGCCCGTTTGGCGGCTTCAGGTATTTGTGTGGGTGTGGATATCGACATGGATACTCTTTCCGATATCCGCTTGTTGCTCACCGAAAGTTGTAATCTTTCCTTTGAAATCGGCGAAACGGAAGCTATCGATATCGTCTTAATGCCTGAAGACGACGGCATTCGCTTTAGCGTGTCGGGGGTTCGTAAAGAGCGTGTCGATTCCGACGAAGCCCTTCAAATTACGGAAATGATCATCGAATCCTTAGCCGACGAACTTACTTTTGACGAGGATAAGATCATCGTTTACAAAAATTTCGGAGTTTAGCATGGACAGACAAGCCTATGACAGCATGGACAAGCCGCTTTCCAAGGAAGAGCGAAGAGCGTTATTTGCAGAATATGCTGAAACCGGCGATAAGGAAATTCGGGATATTTTAATCGAGGAGCACTTATATATCGCCGAAATTTTGGCGAAGAAATATACGGGAAAAGGCATCGATTACGATGATATTTTCCAAGTCGCATCCATCGGTTTAATTTATGCCGTGGAGCGTTTCGATCCTTCTAAAGGCTTTGAATTTTCGTCTTTTGCGACGCCGACCATTATCGGGGAGATCAAAAAACATTTCCGCGATAAAGGGTGGACGATTCGCGTACCGCGCCGCATTCAGGAACTTTCCAAAAAAATAAACGACACGAAGCTGGCTCTGGGTCAGAAAAACCAGCGTACGCCGACCATTCAGGAAATTGCCAAGCATTTGGACATTACCACTGCCGAGGTTTTGGAAGTAATGGAGGCATCGAAAGTTTATACCCCTGAAAGTTTAGATATGACCTTTGATTCCGGGGGAGAAGATCGCGATCTTACCCGAGGGGATCGCATCGGCGTCGAAGAGGAATATTTTAATAAAGTTGAATTAAATGACTTTATTCAACGTACAATGGAAAAATTCAACGATGTTGAAAAAACCATCCTCATCGATCGCTATCAATACCGCAAGACACAGGTTTCCATCGCCGAAAAACTCGGTATTTCTCAAATGACCGTTAGCCGTATCGAAAAGAAAATTCTCGAAAAAATGCGTAAAGAAATCGAAAGATCCGGAGAAATATAATGAATCGAAAGAAAAACGTCGTACGTTTACAAAAACTCCTTTACGTGTTGGAAATTTGCATGTCCATTTTAATTATTATCGGCATCATTATTTCCATTCCCGACCTGATTAAGTACATGACGGCGATTGTCGTAAGCGGCAGAAGCTATAGTTACGACCTTTACCAAGCTTTTTTAAGTCACGTTCTTTTAATGGTCATCGGCCTTGAATTTGTCGCCATGCTGATTTCCCACGAAGAATACCAGATCATCTACATTATGACCATGGTTGTGGCGCGGAAAATGCTCGTCTACGGAAGCGACACCATGTCCCTTTTTATAGGCGTTGCCGCTATTGCCATTTTATTTATCGTGCGTAAATACTTTACGTTGCACAAAATTTTAGCCAATGCGGGAATCGCCATTTTCGATTCGACTACGAATATTCGCAGCGTCAATGAGCATTTAGTTCAGGATATCGAAACAAATAAAAATACGATTGGCGAACATGTGCGTGCCCTATTTGAGGAGGATCATCAATCCCTACAAAAAGGCGGCGTTGTAGAAGATGATTATTACATTTATCAAATCGAGAGCATAAACGAAGATCGTATTGGTTTAATCGCATTGGAGGAAAAGCATAAGGGAATCTAATGGTTGTTAAAGTACATTGAAAACATATGTGAATGTGTGTATACTGTTCGTAGGGAGCTGTAGCTCAGTAGGATAGAGCAGTGCCCTCCTAAGGCACGTGCCGGGGGTTCGATTCCTCTCAGCTCCGCCATTACATAAAAAAACATTACCCCATGTTTAAAGTTAAAAAGAGCAATTCCACATGGTGGCATTGTTCTTTTATGTTTAATTTATTAATGGTAAATTACATTGTTTTAATTGAGCAAATGACTGATATAGGATATTTGTGGAGGTGACTATGGAAGATAAAAACAGATCGTTATCCGACGTGATGAACTCGATTTACTTAAAATATAAATTGAATTTTTATCAAAATTTGTATCGCAACAATGACAGTAGTGAAGAACCGTTAACTGTCATGGAGAAATTTTGTGCCGAGGCTATTTTTGCTTTGCAAGGACCTACGGTTAATCAATTGGCGCGGTTTATCCGCGTAAGCCAACCGAATGCAGCGTACAAAGTAAACAATCTTGTAAAAAAAGGCCATGTTGAAAAAGTGCGTAGTCAAAAAGACCGTCGACAAGTCCACTTGTTTGTAACCGAAAAGTTTAAGCGATACTATCAGGTCAATTATCGCTATGTCGACGATATTCTTACCTGCTTAAAGGGAAAAGTAACCGAGGAGCAGTTGGACGTTTTCAAAGAAGTATTGGAAGCTATGGACGACGGTGTATTGGAACATGTAGCTGAAGATTTAGATCGCGACTACTACTTACCTCGCAGCACCCGCAGTTTCAGAGATTAATGGATAAGCGGCAAATTCGAAAATTTAAGCGTATGGAAGAAGCTATGCGCTTAGCCGAAAGTCGCTATACACATGCGCTCGTACGATCTATGTCCGGAACTTCGAGCGAGGATACCATCGGCTATTTGGAAGCCTCTCAGCGAACCCTTCAACAGGATATACAAAAAATAAAAGCGCTGCTGGACGGCTCTTTCGATGGTTCGAAAAAGGACATTATAGACTCGTGAGCTTATTATGATGAATGAAAGATCCCTTCGGGGATCTTTTTTATATAGGAAATTACCCGTATGTCAATTCGATTATAGAAAATATCAATACTATTGGAATGACAACTATCTAAAACTTCTCTGTGATATGATGACATCAGAATATAGGGAGGTTTTTATGGATTTTAAAGAACGCGTAAAGGAAGAATTTCAATCCACCGACGGTGTCGGCATTTTTCAAGCGAACATTACGGGAAAATGTAATTTAAGATGCGAACACTGCCATATTATGAAGAACAGCGACTACAAGGAAATGACAAAGGAAACCATGGATAAGTGCATCGAAGCGCTGAAAAAGCACAATTTCCATACATTGGACATTACCGGCGGCGAGCCCACGACCCATCCTCATTTAGTGGAATTTATTAAAGAGGCGAGCCCGTATGTCGATAAAATTATTTTGCGTACCAATGCCGTAGATCTTTCGGAGCACAAGGAACTTTTAGAATTAATCGATAAATTAAATATGCATGTTGTCGTATCCTTGCCCTGCTATACGGAAGAAAATGTAGATTCTCAAAGGGGCACGGGAACGTTTAAAAAGATTATGCCTAATTTAAGACTTTTAAATCATATGGGGTACGGAAAAGATAGAGAGCTTTCCCTGGTTTACAATCCTCTGGGCGCCTTTTTGCCCGGCCCTCAAAAGGGACTTGAACAAGATTATAAAGATCACTTGGCGGAACACGACGTCACGTTCTCCGATCTTTTCACCATTACCAATATGCCCATCGGCTTTTTCAGAGATAAACTGAAAGAAGAGGGCTTGGAAAAAGATTATATGGAACTTCTCGAAACGAATTTTAACGATGACACGGTAGAAAATTTAATGTGCCGTTTTCAAATTTCCGTCAATCCGAAAGGCAATATTTTCGATTGCGACTTCCATTTAGCGGAAAGAGTCCTTCCTAAAACCTACCAAACTATTGACGAGGTGGTGGCGGCAGATGATTTAAATCGCCCCATTACTTGGCGAAACTATTGCTACGGCTGCACGGCCGGTGCCGGATCCAGTTGCGGCGGCGCCTTAGAATAGACATAAAAAAATCCCCGTTATGGGGATTTTTTCGCGTTTAGAATTATAAATTAGTCTACATCCTTTAAGCGGCGAATCGCTTCCCGTACATCTTCTTCCGTAAGGTCTTCGCCTTTTTCCCGGAGATTTTTAGACCACTCGATGGCCTCGGCTCTTTCTGCCGTCGGGGAAACTTTTTGTTTTTCCAAACTGTTTTTTATAATGGGGAGCATTTCCGCCCACGCCGTTACCACGGCATTTTCATTTTGAATATGGCGCACCAAATGGCCGAAGGTCCAATCTTTTGTGGTTTCGGTCATGGCCGCTTTGTGGGGAAAAATTTCCCCTTTTTCTCGAAGATCCAAGAGGAATTTTTGTAGTAATTCAGATGAAAAATCCACAAAAACGAGAAGCTCTTCCGCTACGGCTTCTTCTTGATTTCCCGTCTTGTCGTAGCCTTCAAGACCGGCTAAATAGCCAAGAAATTCCCCTAACTCTTCCGGAAGAACCTCTCTTTTTTCTACTTGCAGTTTATCTGCGGTTTCAAGTAATTTCGTTTGCCGCTCTTCATTTTCAATTCCGTAATAAATTAACGTGCTCACAGTGACTCCTCTACCCCTTTTTTCTGTCAATATTTTAATGGCACGACGCCATAGTATTCATATCCTTTGGGAACAATTTCGCTTTTAAGTTCCGTATAATTGGTAAATACCCGTTTGGAATGTTTTTTAATCGAATGAACTTTTATAAAAAAGGATCCTTTGAAGAAGGTGCGATCTTCTGTTTATGTCACAAGGATTTGTATTCATCGGTTTGATTTAAAGCATCATATTCTATAATGTAAAAGAGGATAAAAAAATCTCCCGTCTGGGAGATTGATTGCGAGGCGATTATTTTCGGGGATCGGTCCAGTGAAGATGATCGTAGCCTTGGGCTTTAATGGGGTTGTTAATGAGGTAGCGGCTTTTCGTTAACTCCATCATGGGGCGATCGGCGGAAAGGGAATCGCTGTAAGAAAGGCTGTTGTCGTAATCGATGACCATATTTTTTTCCTGCAAATGGGCTAAAATATTGCTCACCTTTTGTTCGTGGCGATTATTTTCGCCAACGAGTTTATAATCTTCGTCGATTACCGTGCCGATAATGTGATCGAAGGGCAAACAGTCTTTTACGTAGACGAGGTAATTTTCCACCGATGCGGAGACGAGCATAATGTAATAGCCTTCTTCTTTTAAGCGATGAATTTCGTCGACAGCTTCTTTAAAAGCGTAGGCCATGACGTCTTCGTGAACGAATTTTCGAAGTTCTTCGTCGCTATAATAGGCGAGCATGCTCAGAAATTCTTCTTTTACCGCGGTTTTCAGTTTTTTTCCGTTGCGGGAAAAGGTGCCTTTAATTAAATTTCCGTAGAGCTTGCTGCGAAAGCCGGGTATTTTTTTGCAGGTTTTATCATATAGAATAAGAATGGAATCTTTAGAGATTACCGTTCTGTCGAAATCGAATAAAGCAATTTTTTGTTTCATAATTCCTCCTCCTCTTATTGTAATCTATTGTGGGGGAAAAAGGTGGATTTACGTTTTTTCTTAATATTTGATATAGTTGATAAGGTGATGAAATGGCTGCAATATTACATATGGATATGGATGCGTTTTTCGCATCGGTTGAAATATTACTAAACCCCGCCTTAAAAGGAAAACCTGTGGCTGTAGGAGGGCGCAATCCCTCGGGGATCGTCACCACGGCCAGTTACGAGGCGAGAAAATACGGCGTACATTCCGCCATGCCCATGTTTATGGCAAAAAGTCTTTGTCCCCATCTTATCGTCGTGCCGACGCGAAAAGGCGTTTACAGCGAAAAGAGCCGTGAGGTTTTCGGACTTATTCGCTCCTACGGCTTTCCCGTGGAGCAGGTTTCCATTGACGAGGCCTATGTGGATTTAACGGCCGCCAAACATCCGGTGGCGGTGGCAAAGGAGATGCAGAAGCGTATTATGGATGAAACGGGGCTTTCCATAAGCTGCGGCTTATCCTATAATAAATTTTTGGCGAAAATCGCATCGGATTTCCAAAAACCGAGGGGTTTTACCATCATCCGAAAAGAGGAAGCGTTGGAGATTTTAAAATCCCTTCCCATTTCGAAAATCCACGGCATCGGCGACAAGACGGAAAAACGACTGGCCCGCTTGGGCATTCGCACCGGGGAAGATCTCCTGGTGTTGGAACCCTCATTTTTGGAAGATAAATTCGGAAAATCGGGCATTGAACTTTACGAACGCATACGGGGCGTGGATCGGCGGAAGGTGGAGACGGAGCGAAAACGAAAATCCATCGGCGGCGAGGAAACTTTTAAGGAGACGCGCAACCGCGCATTTTTCGACGAACTTCTTCGCGAGGAAGCGCAAAAAACCGCCATGGAAATGGAGAAAAAAGGCATTACGGGCTATACGGTTACCGTCAAAATGAAGACCTTCGATTTCCATACCCATACGCGCTCCAGAACTTTTGGCGATCCTGTGGAAAGCGGGGAAGATCTTTACGACATTGCCCGCATGCTCTTCGACGAACTTTACAGTGGCGAAAAACTTCGTCTGCTGGGACTCAGTGTCTCCGGCTTAATCGACGATGTAGGCCGCCAGCTGCGCTTTATATAGGAGGTATTATGGACGACACTTTAAAAATACCCGACAAAATTTACGACGGCTTTTCCTCTCAATTTAATTTGGAGTTAAAGGAGTAT
Organism: Aedoeadaptatus coxii; assembly: GCF_001553115.1. Classification (GTDB taxonomy): domain Bacteria; phylum Bacillota; class Clostridia; order Tissierellales; family Peptoniphilaceae; genus Aedoeadaptatus; species Aedoeadaptatus coxii. The sequence goes on along the minus strand of NZ_KQ960157.1, from coordinate 108,974 downwards.
ACAGACGATCTCGTGCACGCCCTTTGGCATGTGGAAACGAGCGATCTGAATCCGGCGGGCATCGTACACGGCGGCGCCTCTTTTTCCGTAGCCGACGCCATGTGCGCCACCTTAGGTTACCGCACATTGCACGTGCTCACAAAAAGCGTGCGCTATTTTTACTATCATTCACTGGTCATCGGCGATGTCGATGTTATGTGCCGTTTTAAACGGAAGGGAAGCTTTACCTCTTTAATGGAAGTGGAACTTATTCAAGATGAAAAAGTCTGTATGAAAGGCTTTTTCGATATGGCGAAAATGAAGGGGACATTATAATGGCGAGTTACCGACGGATCGACGACGGTTTGGATCTACGTTTAATTAAGGATTCCAAACTGGAAATTATAGAACAGAATAAAGAGCGGCTTACAGCGCGCTGGAACGTATGGGACGGCGCTCTGAATTCCATCGGTACCTGCCAGGGCATGATCCACTTCGGCATGGCCGATGTGATCGCCGCCATTGTGTGTGATCGTGAGGGAATCGTCGTTACAAAAGACGCCAGTTGCTTTTACCACAAGCCCCTTTACGAAGGAGATGTGGAAGTGGAGGCCTTTATCGGCAAAAACGGAAAGACGAATATAACCGTCGAGGTGTTATTTTATCAAAAGGGCGCGCTGTGTTTTCAATCGATTTTCACCATGCACGCCACGAGAAAAACTTACAATGAATAGAAAAGGACAGATGGAATGAATCGTACACGTGCGAATTTTTTAATGTTGCTCGTCGCCATTATTTGGGGACTTGCCTTCGTAGCTCAAGTATCGGGAATGGAACACATTCACGCCTTCGCCCTGAATATGCACAGGAATTTTGTGGCGGGATGTTTCCTTATGGTGATTTTATTATTTTTCCCCAATATTCGACATGTGGGAACGGATTTACGTGCCACCATTGTCGGGGGCATTTGCTGCGGCATCGCCTTAAGTGTGGCCATGGCGCTGCAACAATACGGCTTGCAATTTACCACGGCGGGAAAGGGAAGTTTTATTACCGCTCTCTACATTATCCTCGTGCCCATCGGCGGCACGGTACTCGGCCATAAAGTGCCGAAAAAAATGTGGGTATCCGTTATTATCGCCTGCGTAGGCCTTTATTTTATAAGCGTCAAAAAAGACACGGGCTTTTCTGTCAACACGGGGGATGCTCTCGTCTTTTTATCGGCCGTCGGTTTTGCCGTTCACATTTTAGTGGTGGATCATTTCAGCGCCAATGTTGACGGCGTGGCCATGAGCTGTATTCAATTTTTCGTGGCGGGGATCATGTCCTTTTTCTATGTCCTGCCGACGGGAGCCTCCCTTTTCGGCGATTATATAGGCGCCCTGCCCTCCATTTTATACCTGGGCTTTTTATCCAGCGGTGTAGGCTTTACACTCCAGATCATCGCCCAAAGGTATAGCGAACCGACGACTGTAAGCCTTTTAATGAGTTCGGAATCGATTTTCGGACTTCTAGGCGGCATTTTCATATTGGGAGAACTTATTACATCGAGAGAATGGATCGGTTGCGCCCTCATGTTTGTCGCCATTTTGTTGGCACAACTGCCCTTACCGAAATTTTTACGAAAGTCTGAAGAACAGTAAAAAGTTAACAAATAGACCGGAGATCGTGGTATCCTATTGTAAAAGGGTATACATTCCCGTAATGAAATGACAAGGGGGTCTCTTCTATGAAATGTCGGTATTGTGGTAACGAAAATCCTTTAGGAGGAAAATTTTGTACATCCTGTGGCACACCTTTGGTCTATCACTTAGGGGAAAAAGAGGAAGATTCCCCGGTGGCAGAGGCTAAGCCCGCCAAAGAAGTTGTTTGTGAAGAGGTCGAGGTCGTCGATAGTGGCGCCTCGACGGGTGAAGAAGCGCATAGAGTAGAGGAAACACCTTCTTCGGAATCTCTTGAAGAAGCTGCAGCGACAGAAGTTGAAGAAGAAGAGGTAAAGCCGCAAGAGGAAGAAAAAGCGGATCCGGTGGAAGTGAAGGAACCGCGTCCTGAAGCAAAACCCGCTCCCAAAGAAAAGAAAAAGCACGAAAAGAAAGAGATCAAGCCGGAAGACCTCATGCCTTCTTTGGAAGATGATCCCAGAAAAAAACAAGCCATGAAGCGGAAACGTCGCAAGGCGAAAAAAGATGAGGATCGCGCCGCCGGCCGTCTTCCCGAAAAAAAGGCGAAAAAACAGCCGAAACCTAAAAAGGAAGAGGTCATTCTTCCAAAAGAGAGTGTAAAGGAAAAAGTGCAACAAAAGCCCGTTGAAGAAGCTGAAAAAATTGACGAAAAGCCTGTAGCGGAAAAACCGAAAGCTGAAAAAGTCGACGTAACAATCGAAAAGGCAAAGGAAAAGCCGGAAGTAAAGCCCGAGGTAAAACCGGCGATTGAAACTCAAAAACCTTCGGCACCATCGGCGCCTCGCCGAGAAACGAAATCCAACAAAATCCTTTGGGTGATTTTAGTACTTCTCGTCTTACTTTACGTCATTTACAAGGCCGCCTCCTAATGGAGAATCTACGCGCAAAATTAATGGAAGTGGGCACGGAGCGCCATAGGAAATTTATGGGCAAGCTTTTGCCCACAGTAGATCCTGAGCGTATTGTAGGGGTAAAAGTGCCGATATTGCGTCAAATTGCAAACGAGCTGCCGAAAGAATATCTACGTGAGCTGCCCCATGTTTATTTCGAAGAGGATATGCTCCACGATTTTGTCATTAATTCTCTGAATCGAGACGAGGCGCTACATGCCCTTCTGGAATTTTTGCCCTACTTAGATAATTGGGCGGTGGTGGACAGCTTGGATCCCAAATCCTTTTATAGCGCCCCATCCCTTATGGATTATTATTTAGAATTAAGCGACGATTCCAGGCCCTATGTGGCGCGGCTCGGCATTGTCCTCGCCCTTCGCCATATGAAAGAAGATACTTTAGGTGCCGTGAACCATTTAAAAACCGTGAAAAGCGATCACTACTACGTGCAAATGGCGTTGGCTTGGTTTTTTGCAGAAGCCGTGCTCCACGCGCCGGAAGTCGTCCTTTCCCTTTTAAGGGATGGGGTTTTGGATAGGGCCGTGCATAAAAAAACCATTCGCAAGATCAACGAGAGCCGACGAGTTGCTCAAAATATAAAAGAACAAGCTTCGGCTTGTAACTAGAAACGGCTTCCTTCGGGAAGCTGTTTTATTGAAAGGAGACTTATGATTTACCTCGACCATGCGGCGACTTGCCCTTTGCGAAGAGAAGCATTGGACGCCATGTTACCTTATTTCAGCGAAACCTACGGCAATCCCTCCAGCCAACACGGCGCGGGGCGGGCGGCAAAAAATGCATTGGAAACCGCAAGGCTCGAGGTGGCGACCCTTTTCGGCGTCACCATGAAGGAAGTCTTCTTCACTTCCTCCGGCACGGAAGCGGACAATATGGCGATTTTAAGCAGTTACAAAAATCGAACGATCTCGCCGGGGCATATGATCACCACCGCCATCGAACATGAGGCGGTCTTGGAAACGGCGAAGTATCTCGAAAGTTTAGGCGTGGAGGTAACCTACATTAAGCCGGATAAAAACGGCGTCGTCTCCGCGGAGCAAGTGCTGGATGCCCTACGCGACGATACTTTCCTCGTCAGCATTATGGCGATAAACAACGAAGTAGGCTCCCTACAACCTATAGAAGCCATTCGGGAAGGGCTAAAGGGGAAAGTACCTCTTCACGTCGACGGCGTACAGGCGGCGGGACATTTGCCCGTCAAAGATTACTCCGGGGATTTTATCGCCATAAGCGGCCATAAATTTTACGGCCCCAAGGGCGTGGGGATTTTAATCGCCAAAGGACAACTCCATCCCTTTACTCTCGGCGGCGGCCAGGAGCGGGGCATGCGCAGCGGCACGGAAAATGTGCCTTCGATTATCGGCATGGTGGAAGCTTTAAAGCTGGCCGAAAAAGAACGGGAAGCCACATCGCAGCATATGGCCGCCCTGTCCGAAGCATGTCGAAAAGGACTGGAGGCCATGGAAGGGGTTCATCTAACAGTAGAAGGGGGCGATCCGAGAATCGTCCACGCCATGGTCGATGGAATGGAGCGGGATGTGTTATTATTTCAATTAGATAGAGAAAACATCGCTGCCAGTGGAGGGAGCGCCTGTCAAGCCGGCGCTTCCACGGCGAGCCACGTGTTGGCCGCCATGGGAATCGACGAAAAGGGGAAAGCACCCCTTCGCATATCCTTCGGGCCGGAAAACACCGCAGAGGATGTAGCAACATTCCTGCGAGTACTAAAGGATATTTTAGAAAGGAAGAGACAGTGAGTCGCGTATTAGTAGCCATGAGCGGAGGCGTGGACAGTTCCGTCGCCGCCTATTTATTAAAAGAACAGGGTCACGAATGTATCGGCGTCACCATGAAACTTTACGAAAACGAAACGGTACAACATACGGGGCATACTTGCTGTTCCTTAGACGACATCGACGACGCCCGCATGGTGGCGGCGAAACTTGGCATGGATTATTTCGTCTACGACTTTTCCGAGCGTTTCCAAGAAGAAGTTATCGAGAAATTTATCGATTACTACGAAAAAGGCTGGACGCCCAATCCCTGTATCGACTGCAATCGCTATTTAAAATTCAACGACCTCTACAAACGGGCGAAGGATTTAGATTGCGATTACATCGCCACGGGCCACTACGCCCGTATCGGCTATGATGAGGAAACAAAACGCTATACCCTTTTAAAAGGGCCGGATCCGAAAAAAGATCAATCCTACGTCCTCTACAGTTTGACGCAAGATCAGCTCGCCCACACCCTCTTTCCCTTAGGTGAACTTGAAAAAGAAGAAGTGCGACGCATCGCCGAAGAAGCGGGTCTCGTCAATGCAAAAAAACACGATTCCCAAGATATTTGCTTCGTACCCGACGGAGACTACAAGGGATTTTTAGAGCGTTTCCAAGATAAGACCTACCCCGAAGGAGACATCGTCGACGGATCGGGAAACGTCCTCGGCCGTCACGACGGTGCCGTAGGTTATACTATCGGCCAGAGAAAAGGATTGGGCGTGGCGGCAGGCCATCCCATTTATGTGTTGGATAAGGATATGGAAAAAAACCAAGTCATCGTCGGGCCGAAAGAAGGCCTTGAGAAAAACAGCTTGGAGGCCATAAATTTTAATTGGATCAGCGTTCCGCAACAAGAAAAAATAGAGGTTACGGCGAGAACCCGGTATCACGGAAAAGAAACCCCCGCCACCCTTATGGATCGCGGCGACGGCAAGATTACCGTCGACTTCCACGCGCCCCACGGCGCCATTGCATCCGGGCAAGCCGTCGTCTGTTACGACGGCGATAAAGTCATTGGCGGAGGCACCATTACCTCGTCTCGTTAAAAGGAGGAGCTATGTATTTAGATGATTATGTAGAGGGTCTTACCTTTCAGCTGAGCCCCATTTCATTTACGGAGCAGGAAATCATTAACTTTGCCAAAGTTCACGATCCCCGCCCCATACACGTGGACCCGGAAGCGGCGGCGAAAAGTCGCTTCGGCGGCATTATCGCCTCGGGTTTTCATACCTTTTACGCCTGCTGGGGGAAATGGGTACACACCAAACTCGATGAAGGCGGCGTCGTGGCAGGCATCGGCATGGATCACCTGCGCTGGATAAAACCCGTCTATCCCCACGTTATGCTCTATACGACCCTCGTCGTAGATAAAATCGAAATCAAAAGCGGCGGAGATTACGGAGTCGTCCATTTAGATGTCTTTATTCGGGATAAAGACGGCGAACTCTTAATGGAACACGATGCCATCGTCTTAGTAGCGCGGGAAGGCGTAGAAGCAAAAAGGGCAAAATAGACAATATTAAATTTAAAATATAAAATACAAAAAGTCGCTAAACAATTAACTTTCTATGTTTTTTTAGAATTTTGTATTTTTTGAGTAAAATTTGTTGAAAAAAGAGGCAATTTTCGATTATTCGATTGTATTTTCTATTTTTATAGCGTTTTTCTTCAGTATTCTGTATAATGAATCGTGTATTAAACAGAAGGAGAGAATCTATGAAAAATAATAAGATCAAAGATATGATCGTAGTAGGTTTTGCGCTTTTCGCCATTTTCTTCGGCGCAGGCAATCTTATTTTCCCGCCATTTCTCGGTTTTCACGCAGGAGATCAATGGTTGGCGGTTATTTCCGGCTTCCTATTAACTGACCCTATCGTACCTATCATTACCTTGCTCGTAACGATTTTTGCGGGGGGTGAAGCCGTCCACCTCGGTCGTCGCGTCAATTATCCTTTTGCACTTATTTTAGCCGCTACGGCCATGATCAGTGTTGGTCCGGTTTTCGCGATTCCCAGAACCGCCGCTACGACATACGAGGTAGCCTTTTTACCTTTCTTCCCGAATCTTCCCATTTGGATCGTATCCGGAGGCTTCTTCCTTATTTCCCTCGCCCTGTGCATTAAAGAAACGGGCGTTGTCGATATTATCGGTCAATACATTACACCTGTCTTGTTATTATTCTTAGGTATTATTATCGTTAAAGCGGCCGTCGCCCCCGTCGGCACACCTCTTCCGGTTGCTCCGGGCGGACACTTTACTACCGGCGTTAAAGAAGGTTATCAAACGATGGACGCCATGGTATCTTTGCTCTGTACGGCCATCGTAACCGGCGACTTGATTCGCAAAGGTTATGGCGACGCACCGAAAAATGTTAAACAACAAATGATCGTCGCCGTCTCCGTTATCGCCCTCGTACTCATTATCCTTATCTACGGCGGTCTCGGTTATGTCGGCGCACAAGCCGGCGAACACTTCCCCCAAGATGCGACCCGCGTCGATATCTTAGTCGGCGTCGTAGAACTCTTGCTCGGCAGCTGGGGTAAAGTGGCCCTCGGTATCGCCGTCAGCTTGGCATGCTTAACCACATCGGTAGGCTTAACCTCTGCGGCAGGTAACTTCTTCAATTCCGTATCCCACGGTAAATGGAAATATGAAATTTGCGTCTGCGTCAGCATCGCCGTAAGTTTCACCCTATCCCTCGTCGGTGTAGAAGGTATTATTAAATTAGCAGGCCCTGTATTGGATATTGCTTATCCGGCATTGATCGCCATGTCCCTCATTATGATGTTTGACCGCAAACTTAAATATGACGGAACCATTATCGGCATGGCAGTTGGTACTCTCTTGGCAGCTACCATCTCCACCATTTACACCAATACCGGCGCCCTTGAAGGTATTGCAGGCTTCATCGACAAGATGCCCCTGGCAACCTTCGGATTCAGCTGGCTCGTTCCCGGCATCGTCTTCGCCGTTATCGGCACGGTGCTCGGCAAAATGGGCATCGGCAAAACTCGTGATGATCACGATATCCAACCGGCATTTTAATCAGAGAAAAAGCATTTCTTCGGAAGTGCTTTTTTTGTTGCCGTCATTTATTTTAAACTTTTGTCGTTAGAATATGTCATTGCGCAGGATTTATGTCTTAAAATTTCGAGATATTCGTTATTTTTCGAACTTTAAATGTAAATTATGCAGTTTTAGAAACAACAGAACCAAATTAATTTTGTATACACAATAAAATATAGACTCTTTTCTTTAATTGAAAGATTTAGTTTAAAAATAGAGGCCATTTGTGTATAATGTTGTTCAAGGGCAATATATACTTAAAATTTTTCAAAGGAGATGATTTTGTGAACAAGAAAACACAAGATATTTTCGTCAGCGGCCTTGCGCTATTTGCTATTTTCTTCGGTGCAGGCAACTTAATCTTCCCACCTTATCTTGGTGTCGGATCAGGAGACGGTTGGTTCTCCGTTATGATGGGCTTTTTGCTTGCCGACCCGGTAATCCCCATTGTCACCGTTTTTATTACGGCATTTGCCGGCGGTCGCGCCGTCGACTTAGGTAAGCGGGTAAGTCCCGGCTTCTCTAAACTTTTATCCCTCGTGGCCATTATCTGTATCGGGCCGGCCTTTGCCATTCCGAGAACGGCTGCCACAACTCACGAAGTCGGTGTTCAACCCTTCCTGCCCAACGCTCCGATTTTTGTTACATCATTAATCTTCTTTGCTATTGCATTTGCGCTATCCTATAAAGAAAGCGGCGTCGTCGATATTATCGGGAAATACATTACCCCGGCGCTCTTGATTTTCCTCGCGCTTATTATCGTCAAAGCGATTATTTCTCCCGTCGGCGAAATCGTCCCCGTGCCCCACGAAGGCGGCCTTTTCGTAAAAGGTTTCTATGAAGGTTATCAAACCCTCGACGCTTTGGCAGCTCCTTTGTTTACCGGTATCGTCGTGGCGGACTTGGTTCGAAAAGGCTATGGCGAAGTCAGCGACAGAGAGCGCAAATCCTTTATTGTTAAAGTCGGCATCGTCTGCTTTGTCGCCCTCGCCCTCGTATACGGTGGCCTCACCTATTTAGGTGCACAAGGCAGCGCGATTTACACTCCCGACAACTCCCGCGTAGAAATTTTAGTAGGCCTCGTCGGCATGTTGTTCGGTAACTTCGGTAAGTTTGCCCTTGCCGTTGCCGTTACCTTAGCTTGTATGACGACAGCTGTCGGCTTAATTTCTGCAGCCGGCAACTTCTTTGCCGACATCAGCGACGGTAAGATCAAATATGAATACACCGTTATCGTCGTCACTTTAATCAGTTTTGCACTTTCCTTAATCGGCGTCGATGCCATTATCGCATTGGCAGGCCCGGTATTGACCATCGTCTACCCGGTCATTATCGCCCTCGTCGTTTACATGATGTTTGAAAAACACGTTCAATACGACATGGCTTTTATCCTCATGGTAGCCGGCGTATTGGTCGTCGCCGTGATCGAAACCGTCGGCGGCATGGTTGGATTGGACAGTTTAGTTGAAACGATTAAGGGTCTGCCTCTCGGTCAATTCGGCTTTACCTGGTTCGTTCCCTCCGTCGTCTGCTTCGCAGTCGGTTGGGTGCTCGGTAAAATGGGCATCGGCAAAACCCGCGATCAGCACGAACAAGGCGGTATCTTCTAATACAAACCACTGAACCCGCTTCGGCGGGTTTTTTTATTGGAGAAAACATGAGTGAAAAGAGATATGGTAAAATAAAAGCGCCTTATAAATTTAGAAAGTTCTTAAGATTTTTATTGCCGGGAGCTGTAAAAATCCCGTGATAGAGAAAGAAATTTAGACTATAATATAAAATCAACAAAGCTATTTTAAAAATGAAATGCCATGAAGTAAGGAGGGCACCATGAAGGAAAATTACGAACCCAGAAAGGCGACGTTGGCCGAAGCGCTCATCGTCTTTGCGGGTCTTGTGCTCATTATGTGTGTGAGCATTTTGGTCTTTAAGATCAATCCCCACATCCCCATGTTTATCGGCGTGATCTTCGCCGCTTTAATGGCCATGCATATCGGTTACAGCTGGGACGATATTGAAAAATCTATGGTTCGGGGGATTTCACAGGCACTTCCTTCGGTTATGATTTTAATCACCATCGGAATTTTAGTAGGCATTTGGATCGCCACAGGTGTAGTACCTTCTATGATTTATTACGGGCTGAACATTCTAAAGCCATCGATTTTTCTCGTGGCCGCCTGCCTTATTTGTTCTATAACATCACTCGCTACGGGCAGTAGCTGGGGTACGGCCGCTACCATGGGCATCGCCCTTATGGGTATTGCACAGGGGCTACATATTCCCGCTCCCGTTACCGCCGGAGCCATTCTCTCCGGCGCCTATTTCGGCGACAAAATGAGCCCCCTTTCCGATACGACGAATTTGGCGCCTGCTATGGCGGGAACCGACGTCTTTACCCACGTAAAGGCCATGGTCAAGCCCACCATGATCACCTACATTTTAACCCTCGTGATCTTCGCCTTTTTGACTCGCCACTACAGCGCACAAATCGGCATTGCCGATGTGTCGGGGATTCAAGAGCTGCAATCGGGTCTAAAAGAGGCCTTTGTCATAAGCCCTCTCTTGCTTATTCCGCCCATTGTGGTTATCGTCACCATTGCCTTTAAAATGCCCGCCCTTCCGGGAATCGTATTGGGCATTGCCGTGGCCACATTGATCGGGCCTATTATTCAACCGACCGTAGGCTTTAAAGAAATTTTAGGCAGCGGCATGGACGGTTACGTATCCGCCACGGGTATGGAAGGGCTGGATAAGCTCTTAACCGCCGGAGGACTCATGAATATGATGCAATCCGTGTCCCTTACCCTGATCGCCATGATGTTCGGCGGCATCGCCGAGCGCACAGGCCAAATGGAAGTCATCGTCCATTCGGTGGTCAAGGGCATTCACTCCGTTACAGGCCTCGTCGTGGCGACACTGGCGTCTTGCCTACTATCCAATATGACCATGCCGGAGCAATATATTTCCCTCGTAGTGCCGGGCCGTATGTTTGCACCTGAATATCGCCGAAGAGGGCTGCATCCGAAAATGCTCTCTTCCACATTGGAAGCGTCGGGAACGGTGACCAGCGCCCTCGTGCCCTGGAATACTTGCGGCGTCTACATGAAAAGCGTACTGCACGTGGCGCCTATGGCTTACGCCCCCTTTGCCGTCTTTAACTACCTTATGCCCCTCGTGGTCATTATTATGACGGCCATGGGACAAAACACTTTCTATGCAAAAGACGATCCTTCGACCATTATCGAGGTGGAATAAATGAGCCGAAAGAGGAGCAAAAAGGCCCCCTCGAAACGACAGGGTTGTTTAATCCTCTTGGCTTTATTTGTCGTCATCATATTTTGGACCCTTCGTCCACGTTACAATCCCGATCCGGAGCTGATCCATTCCCGGGAAGAATTCTTCGAAACCTACGGGCCTTTGGCTCAGGAAGTGGGGAAGCGGTACCACTTAATCCCGTCGGTTATCCTTGCTCAGGCGGCGGTGGAATCAAATTTCGGCGAAAGTCAGCTTTCCAAAGAGTACCATAATTATTTCGGCATCAAAGGCAGGGGAAAAGGATCGGTGATGTTGGCGACGACGGAATTTTTTGGCGAGAGCGAAGAAAGGGTTCGGGACGGCTTCAGAACTTATGATTCTCCCAGGGAAAGTTTTTACGATTACGGAAAACTTATTGCAAAGGCCCCTCGCTATGAAAAGGTGAGGGAGGCGACGACGAGGGAAGCATACGCTCAGGCTCTCCACCCGGCGGGCTACAGTACCAATCCCCGCTACGGAGAAATACTTCTTAATACCATTGCGCAGTATAACTTAGCGCGTTTCGACGACTAAAAGGTGGCTTCGGCCGCCTTTTTTTAATTGAAAAATAGGTTGCTATGACGTAACATAGGAGAGGACACCATATGTAGGCATATGTAAGAAGTTAACCACAACATGTTGATATTTTGTGGATAAGTTATTAAAAAACGAAACAAGGAGACAGTATGGAAGTTAAAAAGAGAACCGGAGGCGTCGTTCCTTACGACGGAGAGAAAATTATTATCGCCGTGGAAAAAGCCATGGCGGAAACTAAAAAAGGCGTGGATCATGGTATTTCAAAAGCCGTTGTAGGGGACGTGGAGGCGACGTTAACAGGCGATGTGATCGACATCGAATCCATTCAAGACGCCGTAGAAGTATCCCTTATGAAACGGGATCCCGAGACGGCGAAAAAATACATCCTTTACCGTGAAGAACGCACCCGTTTAAGAGAACACGGCTGGGACATGACCGATCTTCAACGGGATATTTACGAAAAGAAATACCGCTTCCATTCGGAAAATTTTGAAGGATTTTTAGAGCGCGTCAGCGGCGGCCAATCGACGATTAAAAAAGCCATTGCGGATAAATGCTTTATGCCGGCAGGCCGTATTTTGGCAGGCAGAGGCCTTCAACATCACGGCAAAAAAATAACCCTTTCCAATTGCTACGTTATGCCCCAAGTGGAAGATAATATCGAATCCATTTACGACACGGCGAAGTGGATGGCGAGAACCTACAGTTACGGTGGCGGCGTAGGCTTAACCCTGAACAAACTTCGCCCGAAAGGCGCCAAAGTCAATAACGCAGCCTCTACCACCACAGGTGCCGTAAGCTTTATGGATCTCTATTCCTTAACCACGGGCCTTATCGGTATGCGCGGTCGTCGCGGCGCCCTTATGCTCAATATGGACGCATCCCACCCGGACATTATGGATTTTATCGACGTAAAAAGCGATTTGGATAAGGTCACCAGCGCGAATATTTCCGTTAATTGCAGCGACGAATTCTTTAAGGCTTACGAAAACGGCGAAGACTTTACCTTGTCCTTTGACGTGGAATCCACGGGAGAACAAATCAGAAAAAAAATCAGTGCACGGGATATGATGCATCGCCTGGCATATAACAACTGGAACATGGCGGAGCCCGGCGTGCTATTTAAAGATCGCATTAATTCCTGGCATATTATGAGCGAGGATGAAACTTTCGAATACGCCGGCGTCAATCCTTGTGCCGAAGAACCTCTTCCCGCCTTCGGATCCTGTAATCTTTCCAGTATCAACTTGGGGAAATTCGTCAAAAACCCCTTTAAAGACGACGCAAGCTTCGATTACGAAGGCTTTAAGAAACTGGTGAAAGAAGGGGTCATCTATTTAAACGACGTACTGGACGAAAACATGACCCTTCACCCCTTAAAACAACAGCGGGAACTTTCCAAAGAACTGCGCCAAATCGGACTGGGAATTATGGGCGTCGCCGATATGTTTATTAAAATGGGCATTGCCTACGGAAGCGACGAATCCCTCGCCTTAATTCACGACATCGGCCACGTGCTCGTCAACGAAGCGCTGCGCACCTCCGCCCTTCTTGCGGAAAAAGACGGCCCATTCCCTCGTTACCGCAAGGAAAAAGTATTGGCATCTCCCTTTATTAAGGAAAATGCCGACGACGACGTGTTGGAATTAATTGAAAAACACGGCCTCAGAAACTCCCAGCTTTTAACCATCGCACCTACGGGATCTATCTCCACCTTAATCGGCTGCAGCAACGGCGTTGAGCCCATCTTCCAAATCAGCTACATTCGTAAATCCGAATCCCTTCACGACGAAGACACCTATTACACCGTCTATACCGACATTATTCGCGATTTAATGGAAGCGCGTAACATTACGAGAGAAGAAGACCTGCCGGATTTCGTCATTACCACATCGAATTTGGATTACAAAGCCAGGATTCGCGTGCAATCGGCGTGGCAAAACTATATCGATGCCTCCATCTCCTCTACGGTCAACGTGCCCAACGAATTTACCGTGGAAGAAGTGGAAGACCTTTACGTCTACGCGTGGAAAATGGGCCTTAAAGGCATTACCATTTACCGCGACGGCTGCGCGAGAAGCGGTATTTTAACCACATCCAAGAGCGACAAAGGCGATCGTATTAAAGAATTACAAGACGAATTAAATCGGGAAATCGCCAAACAAATGACAGAAGACCCGGATACCTGCCCCATGTGCGGCGGCAAAATGAACCACACCGGCGGCTGCTCCGAATGTCAAGATTGCGGCTACAGCCCCTGTGCCATTTAAAACGTCATAAAAAACAACGAAAGCGAAGGCAAACACCTTCGCTTTTTTTGTGCCTTTTGTCATTTAATTGTAATCATCATGTAGCATACATGATACATTCACGGCCCTTTCATTTGTTATAATACCATTCGTGCTCGTAAAGAGTTACAAAAAAGTTACGAATACCATCGGCCATAGAGCCGAAACAAAAAATATACATTTAGAAAGCAGGCCAATTTTTTGAAAAACATCAGAAACTCAGTATTAACCTTTACATTAGCGACAACCCTTGCATTTAGCGGCGTACATACTGTCGCAAACGCCGAAAGCGTAAAAAACGCAGCGCAAATGCCCGTACAAGCGGAAGCACAAACCGCCGAAAAGAAAACGGAACGGGTCGATCTTTACCTCGGCGACAAGGCGATTTGCCAATTGGAAAATCGCGGAAGCTATGAGGAACTGATTAAAAAGTTACAAAATCATTTCAAAACGCAGGGTGCCGACATTCTGTCTATGACCATCGAACCTTCCCTTTCCGTGAAGAAAACGGATAAAACTGAAGAAGGCTTTTTAACTACCGACGACGCTTTTAAACTTCTTACAGAAGGCGGCAAGCGTGAAGCGGTATACATCGCCGAAAAAACGGAATCATTAGAATCCATTGCCAAGCGCTACGGCATGACATTGGACGAAATTAAATCCTTAAATCCCAACTGGGAAGATCCGGTAACTAAGGGAAGCAAACTGAAGGTTTTGGAAAAAGCCCCCTTGATCGAGATGACATTAGAAGAAGTCGTCGTCAATGTGGAAGATATTCCCTTCCAAACCGTAACAAAAGAAGACGACACCATGATCAAGACCCAACGGCAAGTGGAACGGGCCGGCGTGCCGGGACAGAGAGAAACCAGCGTGCGCATTCAAAGCCAAAACGGTAAAACCATCTCTTCGATTGTAGAGGGTAGCCGCATGAGCCGAGAAGCTGTCGATGAAATTGTTCGCGTAGGCACGAAACAAAGCTTGGCAACGGGTAAATTCATCAACCCGACGGTGGGTCGCTTTACTTCCCCCTTCGGTCCCCGTTGGGGCCGCTTCCACTACGGCATCGACATTGCCAACAGCGTCGGCACCGACATTAAGGCGGCAGACGGCGGCATCGTTACCCGTGCAGGGAGTGCTGGAAGCTACGGCAACCTTATTATTATCGATCATCAAAACGGCACGAGTACGCGCTATGCCCATTTAAGCCGCATCGACGTAAAAGTCGGCCAAGCCGTAGAGCAAGGCCAATCCATTGCCAAAATGGGCAATACCGGCCGCAGCACGGGCTCCCATTTACACTTTGAAGTGCGCGTCGGAGGCGTGGCGCAAAATCCGTTAAATTACGTGAAGTACTAACGACACGATGAAAATCATCTTTGAAAAACGGTGAAAATCCTGTATAATAGACATGTTGATTTAATATGTCTTGGAGCGGTATCGAAGTGGTCATAACGGGGCTGACTCGAAATCAGTTTGCCTTCACGGGCACGTGGGTTCGAATCCCACCCGCTCCGCCAAATCAAGCGATCTCTTAGGAGGTCGCTTTTTTCGT
The DNA here is from genome assembly GCF_001553115.1 of Aedoeadaptatus coxii. Taxonomy (GTDB): domain Bacteria; phylum Bacillota; class Clostridia; order Tissierellales; family Peptoniphilaceae; genus Aedoeadaptatus; species Aedoeadaptatus coxii. The sequence continues at coordinate 93,887 of NZ_KQ960157.1, read as the reverse complement.
GCTTCCAATCAAAAAAGCGAGCCGATACGCTCGCTTCTATTTCTTATTGAATTTCGGTCGCTTTTGCCAAAGTTCGGAAAGTCTTATTTCCACCGCGTAGCCGAAGTAGCTAAGGCCGGGTCCCATATCGTCCCAGGCCCAGGCGGAATTGGTTTTTCGGAATTTATAATCGCTTATGATCTTCACCAAGTTCATTTGATCGTTTTTAATGTAGTTGTAAATAGCGAAAAGATCTCGTTGTTTGTTTTTCCAGTGGCAGTGAGTATCTCGATCGATAAAGTGAACGGGAATGTCCAGGTCGAGGGCATCTAAATAGTACATATAAGGGGTTTCAAAGCCTAAATGGCAAAACATTTCCGTCGATTCCGAAAACCGGGGCTTTAAGCTGAGCAAATATACTTTTCTGGAAAATTCGTCGCGCTTCCATTGGGTTTCTACGACGCCGCGGTAGCCGACTTTTTTAAACAGAGGATCTACGAGATTAACAAGTTCGGGGATCCATTTTTGTTTGCTGTAACCGGTTTTTCCAAAGGGAAGGGGATATTTGCGAATGGTTTCGGCGGTAAGGAAGCCTTTCAATTCCGAATCCTTTCCGTAGTATAAGTTGGCGGTGTATTCGTGATCTTCCGGCCCTTGAATCATGGCTTCGAGAAAGCACTTATGGTTGCAGCCGTGGTGTTCCACGGCGTGGAGTTTATCTAAAAGGGCGGATTCGTTCTTGATAAGGAAGAAGTTTTCGCCGAATGTTTCCTTAAAAAAACGGGGATCGCTGCATTTTAAAAGGCAGGGATAGCCGAGGAGAAGGGGCACTTGGCGAAGGAGTTCGCCGTCCGTTAGGTTGACGCGTTCGGGAACTAAAATACCGGCGGAATCTGCGAGTTGATGGATTGTTTGATCGTGAGATAGCGTGCTTACCGCGCTTTGTTTCATGGGAAAGAGGTAATAGGGCTCGAGCTCCTCTATATGGCGATCGAAGAATCGCCGATAATCTTTTGTGGCGGCGAAGAGTACGGGTTTTTTCTCTAAGGATGCGGCGTAGTCCACTAATGTTTTCAAAAGTTGCCCTTCCTCACGGCATGAAGGCACTATAAGGGCTTCTTTCGTATATTTGCTCACGCCATAGGGCGAAGGGCCGCCGTCCATGGTGGTAATATGGATTTTTCGCCTCCCTAAATTCCGTATAATGGCGAGGCTTGCGGGGTTGTCCGTTCCCAAAATAACGGCGCGATGTTTGAATTCCATTGTGTACCTCCTCGATTTCCTTTCCTATTACTTATTATAATATAGTTTTTACAATTTCAAAAAGAAAAGGGATTGTTAAAATATGATTTTTCTGTTTGCTTCGGTGAATTTAGGATATAAATGGAAAGTAACATGATGAAACAATTTAGGAGGTATTACCATGTCCAGAGAAAATATTACATTCGGCGGCGATGCTATTAACATTTTAGGTAACGAAATTAAAGTCGGCGACAAGGCACCGGATTTTAAAGCGGTAAATAACGATTTAAGCCCCTTTGAATCCAAGGAATTAAATGGCAAGATTCGTATTTATTCTGTCGTTCCTTCCATCGACACCGGCGTATGTGCCCTTCAAACTGAAAACTTCAATGAAATGGCCACAGAACTCGGCGAAAATGTTCACGTCATTACCATTTCCAACGACCTTCCCTTTGCACAAGCTCGTTTCGGCGCAGCAGAAGGTATCGACCGCGCGAAACTCGTCAGCGATTATCAAGTATGTGACTTCGGCGAAAAATACGGCTTCTTAATCGAAGGTCTCCGTCTTTTAACCCGCGGTATCGTCATCGTCGGCACAGACGACAAAGTAAAATACGTTGAATACGTACAAGAAGTGACCAACCACCCGGATTACGATAAGGCCCTTGCAGCGGTTAAAGAACTTCTTTAATTTATGCTGAAAATTCGCGTGATTGCCCTGGGCAAGCTGAAAAGCCGAGAGCTCACGGCGCTTTCCGACGAATACGTGAAGCGGATCAGGCCTTATATTCCCATTGAAATTGTGGAGCTCAAGGACGAGCGGGCGCCGGAATCTCTTTCCGAAAAGGAAAAGGAACAGGTGCTTGAAAAAGAGGCCGATCGCATTTTAGAAAATATACAACCGGGGGATCTTTGTATTCCGCTGGTGATCGAAGGAAAAACGATGGACTCGGTACGATTTTCCGAGACATTATATGATATGATGGAAAGAGCCCAAGGCAAGGTTGTGTTTGTCATCGGGTCGAGTATGGGAATGAGTGAAAGGGTCAAGGCTCGTGGCGACATGAGATTATCGTTTTCGCCCATGACCATGCCACATACGCTAATGCGCCCCGTTCTGCTCGAGCAGATTTACAGGGCGAGTCGCATTCACAGCGGCCATACGTATCACAAGTAGGAGGTTATGATGACTGAAAAAGACGTAAGACAAGAAAAAGCTGAATCCAGAAGAGAACAAGAAAACCAACACGAAAAAACTTCTCCCGCTTCCGATATCTACGGTAATATCGAAGGTAAAGATCCTGAAACCGGCGTTGAAATTCCGACGGATGAAGCCGTTGAAAAATCCATGGAATGGATGAACGAAAACGCAAAATAAATCGGGTAAGTAAAAAGGTACCGTTCGGCGGTACCTTTTCTTTTGATACATAAAGGGGTGACTATGGGCGAAAGGAAACGTCATTTTTATTACTACACAAGTAAACGGCCGGACGGCGACGGCGTTTTTTCTCTTTCCGAGGAAAAGCTCGCCCATTTGGCGCCGGGGGACGGGCTTTGGCTCGTGGGCGATGAGGCCGCGCTTTATACCGTCGAGGAGATTGTAGACGGCGCCCTGCGCTTAAAGCGGGAAGAGGTCGTCGGGCTTGAAGATTTCGGCGAAGAGGAATTCGGCACCGTATCGGAAGGGGACGGCTACCAACTCCCCGCCACTCGCCAGGTCAATGCTCTCATGCCCATGGGAAGACCCCTCGCCATGGAAGTGGAACATAAGGGCGACGGCAGCGGACCCGGGGAAATGGTCATCGAGCTTTACTCGAAGGAGGGCGACGGCTACATTAAGCGCTCCACCGACGACGATCTCGACGCCCTCATGGCCGATGCCTTTGAAACGCTGTTACGTCTGCAGTTGAAGACGCTGGAATCCACCGCCGAAATCGGTGAACTTTGGATCAAGTACTTAAAATACAAACAAGGGGGACGATAAAATGGACAAGTCCGTGTTTGAAACGGCGCTGAATCACCGCACCATTCGGGAATTTACAGAAGACAAAGTCGACGAAAAACTCATCGAGACGCTGAAAGAGGTGGCCAATCGCACGTCCACTTCCACGGGGATGCAGTCTTATTCTATTATTCGGATTGAAGATGAAAAGACGAGAAAGGCCATTGCCGAAATCGGCGGCCAGGAATACATTGCCCGTGCGCCGGAGCTTTGGATTTTCATCGTCGACGTGTACCGCAACAGTCGCATCGCCAGAGAACAAGGGGTGGAACTTGCTGCCGAGCGGGATGCCGATCGCTTTTTCCAAGGCTTTACCGATGCCGCCTTGGCCGCGCAAAATGTGACCTGCGCCATTGAAGCGGCGGGCCTGGGTGCGGTCTATTTAGGGAGCATTTTAAACGACGCGGAAGCTTTAATCGATCTTTTGGATTTGCCCGAGCTTACCTTCCCCGTAGTGGGTATCGGCTTCGGTAAGCCCAATCAATCGCCGCAACTCAAGCCGAGAATGGATATGGAACTTAAATTTTTCACCGATCGCTACCGTGAATTCGATCATTACATGGACGTTATCGCCGATTACGACGAGGAAATGCAGACCTATTACGATTTGCGCGATGCCAATCGCCGAGTGGATTCTTTTTCAAAACAGGTGGTAACCCGTCTTGAAAATGCCAGCGTCAATCGAGCCAATCTCGCGAAAATTGCGGAAAAACAAGGATTTCATTTAATAGGTGAGGAGCAAGATCATGTTGAATCTTAAAGAGGGAGAAAAAGAAGTCGCCGTCGAACTTTTGGAATACGAATATCCCCCGGGATGGGGCGCCGGTATGCCCTACGATACGGATTATATTATTTGCAAAATCCATGGAAGAGACGGAGACGATGAATTTGAGTTGGAAGACAGCTATTTCCGTTTTTCCGAAATCGAATCCATTTACGAAAATTGCGTCGAAATATTAGACGGCGAAAGCTACGGCTTTGAGGCGATCATCGAAAATCCGGATTTGGGATTTTACGTGGAAATCGAAGATGGCGATTTGGCAGTTCATTTCCAACTAGCGGGAGAGGATCTCTTTTCCGTCTGCGAACTTATGAATCCGGTGGAATTTCGGGAAATGGTGGATTCTATCGACGAAGATCTTCGTTCCATCGCCCGTATGTAAGGAATCAATATATAAAGTATTGACCGAGCCGCCCCTTCATGGGATAATGGAAACAATCGACGGAGTGCGATGCCCACTACTCCTAGCTATAAGTTTTTACTTAGAGTTGTTTCTTACTTACTGTTGCTTACCAAATATCGGAAGGGCATACCGTCGAGGCGACATTATGTCGCAGAAAAAGGTGACCAAAAGGTCATCTTTTTTTGTGACGATAAAAGGAGATTTTATGAAACGCAGCCATTACATCACCGCCCTCGCCCTTTACATGACCTATTTCGTTCACGGCATCGGCGTGTCCATTCTTTCCCAGTATAAGGAATCCCTCGCATCGGCGTGGCAGGCGCCGGGCATCGCCACGGTATTACAAGTCATCGCCGCCCTCGGCTTGGGGCGATTAGTAGCCCTTCCCATATCGGGCTATGTATCCGACCGATTCGGGCGAAAGACATCGGGGCTGATCGGCGTTTTTTTCTACGCCCTGTACTTTTTCGGCATTGCCGCTACGTCCTCGCCTAAAATGGCATACGGCCTCGCCGTCCTCGGCGGCATCGCCAATTCCTTTTTGGACACCTGCGTGACGCCGACGATTCTCGAAATTTTCGGGGAAAAGGGCGGCACCGCCAATATGTTTACGAAATTTTCCATGTCCATCGGTCAATTTCTCCTGCCCTTTATGATCGGTGCAGCCACGACCATGGCCTTTACCTATCGCGCCCTCTTTTATCTCATGGGCGGGCTCATCGCCTTGGACGGCATGGTCATCGCCTGCCTTCCCTTTCCGCAAACGAAAAAGGGAACGGCCTACACCTCCGAGCCCTTTGTATTTAAAAAAGAGGCCCTTCCCGCTATATTAATGGGCTTTACCGCCACCGCCACCTTTATTCTTTGGCTCAACTGCAATCAGGAATTAGGCGCCCTTTACGGCATGGCGGACCCGTCGAAAATTCAATCGTTTTATGCCTTAGGCACCATTGTGGCGATTTTGGCCACGGCCTTTGTCGTGTTGAAAAAATGGAGCACGGAAGATGTGTTAGTCGCCTATCCCATGATGTCGCTATTGGCCCTTGTCTTTATTTACTTTGTGAAAACGCCGCTTGCCCTCTTGGTCGCGGGCTTTTTCATCGGCTACGGCGGCGCCGGCGGCGTGTTGCAATTAGTCGTCGCCGAAGCCAACAGCTATTATCCGGATCACAAGGGGAAAATTACATCGGTAGTGATGATCGCATCATCCGTTGCCAATTACGCGGTGCTCGCCCTTGCGGGAAAGCTTACGGCTATGTCGGGAATCGATGCGCCACGCTATGTGGTGTTATTTAATATGGCCATTACGCTGGCAAGTGTCCTCCTCGCCATGCAGTTAAAGCACCAAAAAAGGGCATAAAAAAATCTGCCGCAGCAGATTTCTTCTATTTCTTATTTAAACAATCGGGGCAAATTCCCTCCAGTTGAAAACTGTGGCCCGTAATGGCGTAGCCCGTCGATTTTGCAATGTGATCGTCTAAATCCTTTAGCGGGCAATTGTGAATGGGCGTAAACTTGCCGCATTTCGAGCAGACGATGTAGTGATTATGTTCGTGGCCGTGGTATTCGTAATAGGTTACATCTTCCTGTTGAACCGAGGCCTCCAACAGTCCGACTTCCGTCAGCTGATTTAAAATGCGGTAGACTGTGGAAAGGGAAGCGGTCGTCTCATCTTTTACAACCTTATAGACATCCAAGGCGCACATGGGAACGTGGGCGCCTTTTAAAATGTCTAAAACCGCCAAACGCCCCTTCGTGGCTTTCAGGCCATATTGCCTTAAAATAGTTTCCATACCATACCCCCTTTCCTCTATCATAGAGCAAGCGGATAAAAAAGAATAGTTTTTCAAAAAAATAATCAAAAAACCCTTTAAATAAGAATCATTTCTGTTATACTAAAAAAGTAAATAATAACGATTTCTATTTAGGAGGCATATAATGAAATTCAGAAAAATTGCCATCGCCGTTTGCGCCTTGGCACTTTTAACGGCATGCGGCAGCAAACAAAACGCCAATGCCGATGCAAACTCCACCAACAATAAAGTGGAAGCGGAAGACAAGACGGAAAACAAGAAAGAAAACGGATTAAACATCGTTACGTCCACTTATATTACCAGAGATTTGGCACAAGCTATCGCCGGCGATTCCGGAAAAGTAACCTGCTTGATTCCCAAGGGACAAGGGGTTCACGGCTTCGAACCTTCTCCTAAAGACATGAACATGTTAAAAGAAGCGGATCTCTTTATTTATAACGGCGCCGGTTTGGAATCCTGGGTCGACACCGTTAAAGACACCATGGGTGAAGACGGTGAAGTAGTGGAAGCATCGAAAGGCATCGAACTTTTAGCCGGCGGCCACCATCACCATCACGACGACGGGGAAGAAGCCCACGAACACGACCACGATGCCGACAATCACGACCACGATCATGACGCCAACGCCAACGATCACAACCACGACGCGGCGGAACACGATCATGACCACGATCACGACGCCGAAGAACACGATCACGATCACGGCGGAAAAGATCCCCACGTTTGGATGTCCGTTAAAAACGCAAAACAAATGGCACAAAACATTGCCGATGCTATGATCAAACAAGATCCGGGCAACAAAGCAACTTACGAAGCCAACCTTGCGGAACTTAACAAAAAGTTAGACGCTCTCGATACGTCCTTTAAAGATGCTCTTGCAAAAGCAAAAACCAAAGACATCGTCGTCAGCCACGAAGCCTACGGTTACCTTGCAAAAGATTACGGTTTGCATCAAATCCCCATCGAAGGTATTAACTCCGAAAGCGAACCGGATCCCAAGGCCATGAAGGAAATCATCGAAACCATGAAGCAAAAAGGCATTAAATTTGTCTTTACCGAACCTCATGAAGATGACAAAATCGCCCAAACCATCGCTTCCGAAACCGGGGCTCAAGTTAAAGAATTGGATCCCTTGGAATATGAAAGCGACAAAAACTATATCGAACGTATGGAAAGCAACTTAAAGGTATTGGAGTCGGCACTGCAATGATGAACCTTTATCGTGTAGACGATGTGGCTTTTTCCTACGGGAAAAACCAAGTTTTAAAAGGAGTCAATCTCTCTGTTAATCAGGGAGATTTTCTCGCATTTATAGGAGCGAACGGATCGGGGAAATCCACGCTGATTAAATTGCTCCTGGGCATCGAAAAGCCCGGCAGCGGCACCATAACTTATAAAGGGGAAAAAGTAAGCGGACGCACGGATTTTTCCGGCGTAAGCTATGTGCCCCAGCTTATGGTATCCAGTTACGACTTCCCCATTACGATTTTTGAGCTGGTGGGCCTCGGCCTTTACGGGAAAAAAATAAGCAAAGAAGAAAAGCGGGATCGCATCGACGACGCCCTCGCTCTCGTCGGGCTGCAACATTTAGACGATCGCCTTTACGGCGCCCTTTCTGGGGGGCAAAGACAGAGAGTGCTTCTCGCCAAAGCCTTGATTTCGAGGCCGGACGTTTTAATTTTAGACGAGCCGACCACGGGAATCGATTTTAAATCGCGCAACGCACTTTACGAATTGCTTAACCATCTACACGACGAGCACAAGATTACCATTTTAATGATCACCCACGAAATGCACCTGATCGAAAACCTGGTAGACGAGGTTTATACGCTGGAAGGCGGAATCTTGGAAAGGGGGATGGGCTATGGAAATCTTTCAATATGATTACATGCTCCGGGCCATGGCCATCGGCCTTATGCTCGGTATTGTCATTCCCTCCATGGGGGTCGTCATCGTCAACCGTCGGCTCGCCATGATCGGCGACGCCCTTTCCCACGTTTCCCTCGCCGGGGTTATGCTCGGGCTTTTAATCGGCATTAATCCCATTTTAGGCGCCATTATTACCTGCGCCGTCGCCGCCTTTTCCATGGAATGGATTCGCCGCTACTTTCCCTCTTACGGCGAAATCTCCACGGCGGTGATTATGTCCACGGGGGTGGGTTTGGCGTCGATATTATCGGGCTTTGTAAAAGGGGGAGCGAATTTCGAGTCCTTCCTCTTCGGCACCATCGTCGCCATTACAAATTTTGAATTTTACACCATTCTCGCCGTATCCGTACTCGTCGTTATTTTTCTCTATAAAAACTACGACGCCCTGCTCTACCTTTCCTTCGATACTATATCCGCCCGCCTTTCGGGCATTAAGGCCGACAGACTTTCCGGCATCTTCGTCATCTTAACGGGGCTTACAGTAGCCATAAGCGCGCGCACCGTCGGGGTACTGATTATTTCATCTCTATTAGTGCTTCCCGTATCCTGCGCCCTTCAACTGAAACTGAGTTATAAAAAAACCCATATAGCCTCCGTTCTCTTTGGCGTCGCCTTTACGGAACTGGGCTTGGTCCTCTCTTATTATGGCGGATTGAAACCGGGCGGGAGCATCGTGCTCCTTAGCGTGGCGACCCTCGTCGCCATTATGATCGGACGGCAACTATTGAAAAAGAATTAAGAGTCTCCCGGAGGCTCTTTTTTCATTTTCCGGAGAACACCGAAAGCGTAAGCTTTACCAGAGGATCGCCTTTTTTTGTTATAATAGGCCGTGGAGGAAAAGTAAGTATGAAATTTTCTGCAATTGCCAGCGGCAGTACGGGAAACTGCCAGTTTATAGAAACTAATGAAAAGCGGATTTTAATCGATGCCGGCCTAAGCGGCAAGGCCATCGAACGCAACTTAAATATAATCGGCGTGGATCCCTCCACCCTCGACGGCATTTTCGTCACCCACGAACACAATGATCACGTCAAGGGCGTGGGGATTTTAGCGAGACGCTACGGCCTAGAGGTTTTCGCCAACGAAAATACGTGGCGAGCCATGGAGCGCACGGTAAAACGCATCGACGACCACAAGCGCCACGTCTTTCAATCGGCGGAGCCCTTTCACTTCGGCGATCTCACCGTCTACCCCATGCCCCTCTTTCACGACGCCGCCGATGCTTGCGGCTATGTGTTTTCGTCGGGAGGAAAGAAGATTTCCATTTTAACGGATACGGGCTGGGTGAATACATCCATGTTGGAACATATGGCGGGGAGCGACATCTATTATTTAGAGAGCAATCACGATTTGGAAATGCTTCAAAACGGGCCCTATCCCCGGGTTTTAAAAGAGCGCATCGCGTCCACCCGCGGCCACTTATCCAACGAACACTGTGCCGAGCTTTTGACGAGTCTCCTCGAAAAAAGACAGGAACACGTTATACTCGCCCATCTGTCTCAGGAAAATAACATCCCCCTTTTGGCGGCGCGCACGACCCGCGATACCCTCGCCGATCACCATATTCACGAAGGGGTGGATTTTTTGCTGGAAGTGGCAAAGCCCGACGACCCGACGAAACTTATCGAGTTATAAAGGAGATTGTAATGCGCATTTTATTGACCAATGACGACGGCTATTTTGCACCGGGGATTCGAACTCTGGCCAAGACCCTCGCCAAAGAACACGACGTGGTGCTCGTCGCCCCTGAAAAGGAACACTCCGGCCAAAGCCACGCCATTACCATTCACCATTCCCTGGTGGTGAAAAAAGTGGTCATCGACGGCCTTGATATCGACGCTTACAGCGTAAGCGGCACGCCAGCGGATTGCGTGCGGGCGGGAATTGATAAAATCGTGCCCTGGCGGCCCGATGTTATTTTTTCCGGCTGTAATTTAGGCTACAACGCCGGCATGGACATTATTTATTCCGGCACGGTGAGCGCCGCTTTGGAAGGCGTGCTTCTCGGCATTCCATCTGTCGCCGTGAGCGCCGAATGGGTGGACGGCGACGCCATGTTTGAAACCGCCGCCACCATCGGCTGCCGTATTTTTGAAAAGGTGAAAGATTCCTTTTTAAGCAATCCCGAGCCTACAGTTTTAAATATTAATGTGCCCTACTTGCCTGTAGACGAGGTAAAGGGTGTGCGTGTCGCCGACATCGGCGAAAACGCCTACGATTATTATTTCGAAGAAGAAGTGGACGGGGAACGCATTCTCTCTCTAAAAGGCCGCAGCAAAATGGAATTTAAAGAGGGCACGGATCGCTATTTCCTGAAACAGGGGTACGCTACGCTGACGCCTGTTATTTACGGTTCCGCCGATCTCGAAGTCATGGATCGGCTCACGAGTTGGTTAGATGAATAAGGGGCTTTCCAAAGAAACGAAGGCCGAGCTTTTACTCTTCGTCCTCGCCATGATTTGGGGCGGAAGTTTTGTCGCCGCTAAATTTTCCATGACGAGCTTCGATCCCTATTGGGTCATGGTGCTTCGCTACGGCTTGGGAACGCTCTTGCTGTGGCTTTGCTTTCCGAAAGAACACCGAAAATTAAATAAGCCCACCCTGGCCGGCGGCTTGGAAGTGGGGATTTTATTAGGCGCGGGAACGGCCTTTCAAATGGTAGGCCTTCAGTACACCACGCCTGCCAACCAAACCTTTATTATTGTAAGCTACGTTATCACCGTGCCCCTTTTAAATTTCGCGATTTCAAAAGTAAAGCCCGGTCGCCATATTTTAGTGGCGGCGGTTTTTACGGTGATCGGCGTCGGCTTTTTGACCCTGGGGCCCGGGACGGGCTTCAATATAGGCGACGTCATGACCTTTATCATGGCCCTTTTATTTGCCGTGCAGATTATTCGCATCGATTATTGGATGCCGAAAGTGACGAGTTCCATTATGTTTACGGCGGTGCAGTTTTTTGCGGCGACGATGATCTCCCTTGTTCTCTTTTTTATCAACGGCAGGGTCATGTACGCGGGGGAGGTGACGACGGCGGCCATTTTGGGCATGGTCTACATCGTGGTGCTCAACACGGCGGTGGGCTATGTTATTCAAAATTACGCCCAGCGCGACGCCTCGCCGGATAAAAGCGCGCTGATCATCAGCTCGGAATCCCTCTTCGGCACCTTCGCCGCTTATTTTTTCGCCGGGGAAGATTTCCCGCCGAAGAAGATCATCGGCTGCATTTTTATTTTAATCGGGCAGTTTTTTGCTCAAGTGCTTCCCGCCCTTAAAAAAATGCGAAAGGATAGGGCAATGTTTGATAAAAATTGGGAAAACGGGGTATAAGCTAACCGTACGATTGTTTATTTGAAAAGGAGATTACCTATGAGACAAAGCACATCAGATATTTTCAAAAAAATGTTTCCGAGTCTTTTAATCTATTTGGTTATATTAGCCGTTTATTCGCTCATTACAAAATCAATGGGCTTGGGAACAGATGCTATGGTGAGCATGCCGGAGCCGGGTCAATTTTCGCCGCCAAGTTTTAATACAAGCGCCGAAAGTATTTTAGCCATTATTTTACAATTAATTTATTTCGTCATGGCAGGTCTCATTGGCTTCGGCATCATCCTTTCCATTTACAGAGTCGCCCGCTATGGAAGCGACGTTAGTTTTGCCGATTATTTTTACTTTTTCAACGGGAAATGGTATAAAGCGTTCCTCACTTATATTGTGTCGGGCATTTTCACCCTTATTGGTATCGGCCTTCTCATCATTCCCGGCATCGTCTTTTCCATCGCCATGGTGCCCCTCGGCGCGGTAATGGGCGTCAATTACTTAAAAGGGGAATACGGCATTATGCAGTCTATCAGAGATTCCTGGAATCTGACGAAAGGCTTTAAGGGTATGATCTTCGGCCGATGCCTTATCGCCGGCATCATCGTCATGGTCATTGCCATCGCCTGGGCCTTTGCCTTTATGGGCATTAGCACCACAGGCGGCGTAGTGTCGTCTATTTCACAATCCGTTATAACGGTGATTTCGGGCCTTATTATGTATGTAGCGGTTATTGACAGTATCCGCGAACTCGTGGATCGAGGCGCCTTCGAGCGCATCGACAAGAGCGAAGAATCCTTAGAAGAGGGTGAAACGGTATGAGTTATTTAAAAGTTGAAATTTTCGTTCCCAAGAAATACGTTGTGGAATTGGCCAACGATTTAAACGAAGCGGATATTTTAAAAGAAGGCTGTTACGATTATGCTTTTTCCACCATGGAAGTGGAAGGCCACTGGCGCCCCTTGGAGGGAGCCAATCCTTTCGACGGCACGGTAGGGCAAGTGCAAACCAGGCCGGAAGTTAAAATGGAATTTCGCATTAAAGAAGAGGAACGGGAAGAAGTTCAACGGATTATAGACCGGGTGCATCCTTATGAGGTGCCCGTGGTCAATTACATTCCCCTGGCATAATGTGATGATTTTTCGAAAAGCTCTAAGAATTGTTTAACAACAAAGAGAGAAGTGCCGAAGGGCGCTTTTTTCTTGCTTCTTTTCGCTATACTATTACCGAATAGTAAGGGAAGGAAGGGATCGTCGTGCACGTAGAATATATTATGGTGGCGTTAATTATTATCATGATGTGGTTGCCCCAAAGGAGGTAGTATGCGAAAGATCGGATACCATACGTCGGTAACGAAGGGATGGGTTCAGGCCATGGAAGAGGTAAAGGGCTTCGGCGCCACCACCTTTCAATTTTTCTCGAGAAACCCCAGAGGATCGAAGGCGAAAGAATTGGATTACGAGGATCTGGCATCCTTTCAAAAATATAGGAGTGATTTCGGCCCGGTGATCGCCCACGGCGCCTACACCATGAATCCGGCATCGTCGAAGGAAGAGGTGCGGGAAAAGAGCATTGCGCTTTTGGCAGACGATATGGAGCGCCTCGCCGCCTTTCCCGAGGACACGGTATACGTCTTTCATCCGGGAAGCCACACGGGCGACGGAGTGGAAAAGGGAATTGAACGGATTGTTCGCGGGCTTAGTGTCGTAAAAGAAAAATTTCCCCACGGGAGAATTTGTTTGGAAACCATGAGCGGCAAGGGCAGCGAAGTGGGGAGCAGGCTCGAGGAGTTGCAGGCGATTATCGAAGGCGTCGCCGACGACAATCTGGGGATTTTACTCGATACCTGCCACATGTTCAGCGCAGGCTACGATCTTTCAAAACCCGGCGATGTATTGAATCAAATCGAGGACACCGTCGGCCTTCATCGGGTACACGGTTTGCATTTAAACGATTCCCTAATACCCTTCGGCGCAAAAAAAGATCGCCACGCTCCCGTAGGAGGTGGCGAAATTGGACTGGATAGTATTGTGAATTTTATAGGGCAATCTATTTTTAAAGATCTTCCTATGGCGCTGGAAACGCCGGGGGAAGGAGCGGATCATGAAAAGGAAATAGAAGCCCTTCAATCGGCATTGTCCTCCAGGTGAACGTCCATGGTCATTTCCACGGCACGAACCCAGCGGCTTCGCTCCTTCGAATAATCCATGCCCTTGGGCTCGATAACGCGCGCTTTTGAGGCGCGTTTTTTTATGTCCGAAAGATCCTTGTAAAGACCGGAGCCGATTCCTGCCATAAAGGCGGCACCTAAGGCCGTGGTCTCCACAAGTTCGGGGCGATGGACGTTTCGCCCGATTAAATCGGCGAGCCGCTCCATTAAATAATCGTTTTGGCTTACGCCGCCGTCGACGAGAATGCGGTCGTGGCCGCCGTCTAAATCTTTTTCCATGGCGTCGATAACATCGGCGGTCATAAAGGCGATGGCATCCAGGGCCGCCTTAATGAGGTGGGCTCTACCCGTGCTGCGGCTAATGCCGAAAATGGTGCCCCTCGCGTCGGCGTCCCAATAAGGTGTGCCCAGGCCTGTAAAGGCGGGAACGAAGACCAGGGGATTGTCCCCTTCCACGCTGCGCGCCAAAGGCTCCGTTTCACTTGCCGATTCGATGACTTTCAAATCATTTTTCAGCCATTCCATGACGCTTCCGCAGGCGAAAATACTTCCCTCCATGGCATAGACCGGGCCGTCGCCAATATCCCAGGCGTAAGACGAAAGCAAACCGTATTCGCTGAGAACCGGCGTATGGCCCGTGTTCATTAAAATAAAAGCGCCGGTGCCGAAGGTACTTTTGACCTCGCCCACTTCAAAACATTGCTCGCCGAAAAGGGCGGCCTGTTGATCGCCGATCATGCCCGTTACGGGAATGGACGTGCCGAAGTGAGAAGCCAAGGTAGTGCCGAAGGTATAGGCCGTCGGCTTTACCTCGGGAAGGCAAGCTCTGGGGACATTAAAAATCTCAAGAAGCTCGTCGTCCCAGTCCAGGGTGTGAATATTAAAGAGCATGGTGCGGGAGGCGTTGGACATATCCGTGGCGTGGACGCCGCCGGTTAAGTGGAAGAGTAAAAAAGAATCCACCGTGCCGAAGAGGATTTCCCCTTTTTCCGCCCGCTCCCTGGCGCCGGGAACGGAATCCAAAAGATAGCCGATTTTCGTGGAAGAGAAATAAGCGTCCACCTCGAGACCCGTCTTTTTCCGCACGATGTCGCCGTAGCCTTTCGCCTTTACCGCTTCGGCTCTGTCGGCAGTGCGGCGACATTGCCACACGATGGCCGGGGCGATGGCTCGGCCCGTTTGTTTATCCCAAAGAATAGTGGTCTCTCTTTGATTGGTAATGCCCATGCAGACCACATCCCGCTTGTCGATGTCCGCTTTGGCGAGGGCCTCGGCGACGACGCCGATGGTGGTGGATAAAATTTCCGAAGGATCCTGTTCCACCCAGCCCGGCTTCGGGAAGTATTGCTTAAAGGCTTTTTGTGCCACGGTGACCACGTGGCCGTCTTCGTCGAATAAAATAGCGCGGTTTGACGTGGTGCCCGCGTCGATTGCTAATATGTATTTCATGATTCACCTCTTTTCTATTCTATCAGTTTTCAGGGCGGGCGGTCATCAGAGAAAAGGAAAGATAATCAAGGGATTGAAAACGCAAAAAAGAGCAAAAGTTTTCGCGCAGGCCGCCGATTTTATTGTGCCGGCGTAAAAAGAACTATTTTGCATTGGTAAAAAATGACTTCTTCCATTTTTAACGTCGTGGCGCTTTCAAATCTATCTTTTTTCTAAGAGAAATGAAAATTTTGTCGTTTTGCGAGACATTATCGTTGGCGATATGTTACGATAGCTTCGGAGAAACAATTAAGCATGGGACTATCGAACAGACGATGATTCCAAAGCATTCAAAAAGGCGCTTCCTAAGGGAGGCGCCTTTTCTGTTTTAGATAATAAGCGGCAGACATAGTTTTAGGCCGATGCCCATTACCGCGCCGATCATAATGATGCGAATGAGATCGACTTTTTTGTAATAGAGGTAGCCGCCGACGATAAAGGTAATGAGGGCGACGATTTCAAAACTGCCGTCAGTAGGCCAAAGGGAATTTTTAAACATATCGTAAGAGGCGATAAAGATCAGCCCGATAATCCCCGCCTTAATACCCCGAAGGAGCATATCCATGAGGCGGAATTTTTTCTTTTTCGTAAAGAGGAAATAGGCGAGGGTGAGCATGATCATGGTCTGGGGCGCCGTAACGCCCATGGTGGCGACGATGGAGCCGGGCACGCCTGCCACTTGTGCGCCGACGAAAGTGGCGCTGTTAATGGCAATGGGGCCGGGGGTCATTTGGCTAATGGTAATCAGGTCGGTGAACTGGGTCATGGTGAGCCAGCCTTCCGTCTCCACAATGTATTGCTGAATCAGGGGAATGGTGGCGTAGCCGCCGCCGAAGGAAAAAATGCCGATCTTAAAAAATTCGAAGAATAGTTTGATTAAAAGCACGCCATCACCTAAATTTCCAAGGTCATGTCGCCGTCGTGAATCCAACCTTTCGATCGCATCAGGCGATAAATTCCATAGGACAATGCGCCGGGAAGGACGACGTGGAGCGCTGTGATGACGATTAAAAGTTTTCCGAACGGCATGGTGCCGGCCATGGTTTGTATGGTGCCGATTTGCCCCACGAGGCCGCTTGTGCCCATGCCGCTACCGAGAGGCGAGTTTTCCAATCGGAAGACGATGGTGGAGAGGGGAGAAAGGATGGCCCCTGCCAAGGTAGGGGGAATCCAAATCCGCGGATTTTTTACGATATTGGGCATTTGAAGCATACTGGTGCCGAGCCCTTGGGCGAAGAGCCCGTCGAAGCCGTTGTCCTTAAAGGAAATAACGGCGAAGCCGATCATTTGCGCCGAGCAGCCCATAGTGGCGGCGCCGCCGGCGAGGCCTGAAAGGGAAAGCATCATGCAAATAGCGGCGCTTGAAATGGGAAGGGTTAGGGCGATGCCCACGATGGTGGAAACGAGAATACCCATCAGGAGGGGTTGCTGTTCCGTAGCCGCCATGACTAAGCTTCCCACGCTTTCCATAAACCATTGAATAGACGGGCCCACGAGTTTTGCCACGAGCATCCCCGTCAGAACGGTGACCGCCGGGGTGAGCAAAATATCCACGCGCGTTTCCTTGCTGATCAACTTACCGCATTCCGCCGCGACGATGGCGGCGATGTAAACGGCAACGGGGCCGCCGATATCATAACTGCCGGCGCCGACGACGGCGGAGGCGAAGAGGACGAGGGGCGGTGCATCCAAGGCATAGGCGATGGAAATGGCGATGGCAGGGCCCGTCGCCTGTTTTGCCATGGGCCAGATGAAATCCGTCAAAAAGGAAATATGAAGTTGGGTTCCGACGGTATTTAAAATCGTGCCGATTAAAAGGGTGGCGAAAAGGCCGTAGGCCATGGCGCCTAAGGCATCGATGCCGTAAATCTTAAAGCCGGGATTGACGTGTTTTTTTCGGAGAAACTCTTTCACGAGCGATGACCTTCTTTCTTGTGATCTTCAAGCTTGGTGACGATAATGCCGCAAAAGCCGAGGAATAAAATAATAAAAGCGGTGTTAATATCGGTGAACATGCCGAGGAATGTGGCGATAATAATCATGACAATCGAAAAATTCCGATCTTCGTGCATGGCGCGCTTGCCCATGCGCCAAGTGGTTAAAAAAAGAACAGCCGAAATAATGCCGCTAATGCCGACGAGGGCGGCGTTGACGTAAAAATTTTCGCGGAATTGTTTATAGGCCAGATTAATCGAAAGAATGATGACAAGGCAGGGCAAGACGCTGGCGAAAAGACAGGTAGCCGCCCCCAAAGGTCCCCGTAAACGATAGCCCGTTAAAAGGGAGCAGGAAATGGCCATGGCCCCCGGCCCCGATTGGGCGAGGGCCACGATGTCGAGCATTTCGTCCTCGTCGATAAGTTGTTGGTGCTCTACAAATTCATCGCGAATAATGGGTACGATGGTGTAGCCGCCGCCAAAAGTAAAAGTATTAATTTTTAAAAAGGTTAAAAATAATTTCCATAAGGATATACGCTTCTCCATGCACAACCTCCTAGGAGATAGTATACTGTAATTAGAAAACTGCTTCAAGAAAGGGTGGATTATATGAACATTGGTATTATCGGCCTGGGCAATATGGGCCGGGCATTTTACGATTTGTTTTTAAAGGCGGGCCACACGCTTTTCGTCGCTTGTCCTCATGAAAAAGACATAGCTACATTCCAAACACGAGACAATCGGGAAATCGTCGATCGCTCGGATATTATCTTTTTAGGCGTCAAGCCCTATATGGTGAAATCCGTTATGAAGGAAATCGAAGATAAAATCGAAGGGCAGACCATCGTCTCCATGGCGGCCGGGGTCAATCTCGAATCTCTCCGCGCCATGGCGCCGACGGAAAAAATTATTCGCGTGCTGCCCAACACGCCCATTACCGTAGGTAAAGGGGTCATCGCCTACACGCCGGGTTACGATATGAGCGATGAGGAAAAGGAAAATTTCGAAGCCCTCCTCGCTCCGGCAGGTCTGATTATGGAAATGGACGAGGGGAATTTAGATATTGTCACCGCCCTCGCCGGCGCCACCCCCGCCTTTGTCGCCATGATCGTGGAAGCATTCTCCGACGGCGCCCTTCAGTGCGGCATGAAACGGGCGGACACTTACAAAATCGCCGCAGCCGCCATAGCGGGAAGCTGCGAACAGCTTCTTCAGGAAGGGCTGCATCCCGGCCAATTGAAAGATAAAGTGTGTTCCCCCGGCGGCGCCACCATCGAAGGGGTTCTCGCCATGGAACGTGCCGGCGTGCGCGGCGCCCTTTCCGATGCTATGATCGAAACGGTACAAAAAGGAAAATCTTTAGCATAATTTAAAAAAATTCCTGAAATATAAGGAAATTAGTGTTACAATAACTTCTCAAGATAGATGATAAGTAGTGAACGGCACCGTGTCCCGGCTGGTGTCGTCCTTTGAGTGTTTATAAAAAGAAAGGGTTGGTGTATGAAGCGGGAAAATGTAGATCTGACAGAAGGCAGTATTTGGAAAAACCTGTTGACCTTTACGCTACCCCTGCTCTTCTCCGCTTTATTACAGCAACTTTATAACACTGCCGACCTTTTAATCGTCGGACGTTTTGCAGGGAAAGTGGATATGGCCGCCATCGGAGCCTGCGGCGCTATCACCCTTTTAGTCGTGGCGCTTTTTATGGGGCTTTCCACCGGGACATCGGTTCTCGTCGCCCAATATTACGGCGCTAAAAACCGCAAGGAACTTTCAAAAGTAGTCCACACCAACTTCGCCATCGCCATTTATGGTGGTGGTTTATTGTCGATTATTACGATTATTTTTTCCCCCGTGTTTTTGAAATGGATCGCCACACCGCCGGAAGTTATGGGCCCCGCCACGAGCTATTTGCGCATCGTCTTTGCCGGCATGGTGCCCGTCATGTTGTACAATATGGGTTCGGCGGTTTTAAGAAGCGTCGGCGACAGCGTGCGTCCCTTTAACTTTCTAGCCGTATCCGCCTTTTTAAACATTATATTAGACTTGGTTTTTGTCGGCATTTTCGATATGGGCGCCGTAGGGGCGGGCATCGCCACAGCTTTCGCCCAATCGGTATCGGGTATTCTCGTGACCTACAGCTTAATTAGAACCACGGACATTTACAGATTACGCTTCAAACGGATTCGCTTCCACAAGGACAGCTTGCGGGATATTTTTGCCATCGGGTTACCTGCCGGCATTTCCGGGGCCATGATCGCCCTTTCCAATGTTATTATTCAGGGCCAAATCAATGTATTCGGCGCTCAAGCCATTGCCGGCGCCGCCTCCGCCAATCGAATCGACGGCTTCGTCTTTACATCACTGGAAGCTTTCGCCCTTGCCATTACGACCTTTGTCGGCCAAAACATCGGTGCGCGAAAGCCCAAGCGTCTTTCGGCGGGCATTAAGACATCCTTACTGATGACGTGGGTCTTTGTCGCCGTCGTATCGTCTATTCTCGTCTGCTTCCGCTACACCTTTATGAGTGTATTCAGCGCCGATCACGGCGTCATCTTTTACGGCGCGAAAATGACGGTAACCTTGGCGCCCTTTTACGTGGTGTTCTCTACTACAGAGGTGCTTTCCGGCGCCATTCGGGGAAGCGGCACTTCTATTCCTGTCATGATCATTACGCTCATCGGCATGTTTATTATTCGCCTGGGTTGGATCGTCGTGGCCATGCCCGTCTTTAACAACATCGACACCATTTACTGGAGCTATCCCATTAGCTGGATCGCCACCTTTATTATGACGGTGATTTATTTCCGACTAGGTAAATGGCGCGCCGATTTACCGGAAGGGGATATTGAAGAAACAGTCGAATAACATTTGCTGAATCTTAACATCTTCTCCACAAAATTGTCACCGTCACCGTAAAAAACTATGTTAAACTACCCGAAAAAAGAAAGAGGAATTAGTTTATGACCTTAAAAGAAGAGTATATTTCCTTCTTGGGACCGGGCCATTTTGTTTACTTAATCGGCTTTTTGGTCGTGCTTTACTTTTTAATGCGCAAGCGGGAAACCATTCGCACCCACGCCAATCGGGCGGATAAAATCCTCGCCGGGATTATTATTTTTCAACAAATCTTAATGTACGGAACCTACGTGTTCCACTACGATTTCATTTTATCGGAATCCTTGCCCTTACATATTTGTCGAGTGGCGAGTCTCGTGATTTTAGCCTATCTTTTTACGAAAAAGCGGACGCTCTACATTATCGGCACGGCCTTCGGCTTTTTCGCCCTGTTGAGTTTCGCCTATCCTTTGGAAGTGACGCCTATTAATCACCCCATCGGCCTCAGCTTTTTTATCAGCCACACGGTGAACCTCCTCTTTGGCCTCTACGGCCACATTACCAGGGGCTTTACCATTACCCACAAAGATATACAACCGGCCCTTAAAGCCTTTTTTGCGTACTTCGTGTTTACCTATCTCGTAAATCCGTTGGTCGACGGAAACTACTTTTATTTCAGAGAAAAGCCATTGGTCGGCGATATGCCCGATCTCTTATACGTGCCCCTTTGCCTGGCCGTCTCCTGTCTCCTGATTATACTCGGCATGAAATTCCACATCTTTATCGATCGCCACGTGGTTAAATCCGATGAAAAATACCGTCTATCCTAGCGATGTGTTCTTCGTCGAGGACAACTTTGCCCCGCACACGCGTTAAAAAACCCTCATCTTCCAGTTCCTTTAAATAGCGGTAAAGGCTTCTTGGAGGAATGCCTAACAGATCGGAGAGATCTTCCCGAGTTAGAGGCAGGGTGTAGGGGAAGGGCTTTTGCGCCATTCGATAAAGAGTGTGGAGCAGGCGCTCCTTCCCGGAAAGATGTTTTTCACGGGCGCTGCGCCCCATTTCCTCTACATAAAGGGTGGAAATGTAGCGGAGCAGAAAGTCTAAAACCTTGCCGTCTTTAAAGAGGGCATCCTCCGGGGAAAGAGCGTAACAACTGCCCTTTGTCACGGCCTTTACACCGCAGAGAATCGGCGCATCGGCAAAAGATTCCACGAGGCCGAAACATTGAGGCGCCGCCATAAAGCTCTGCAAAATACGTTCCCCTTCCGTATCGTATCGGGAAACTTCCACCGTGCCCGATTCCAAAAACAAAATGGCGTATTGCTCGCTGTCCGGATAAAGGAGCATATCCCCTTTTTGAAACCGTCTGCGTCCGGAAAGCATTCCATTTGAAAAAAGCGTAGAAAAATCCATAAAGCCCTCCAAAAGATGCCATCTGGCATCTTTTTTTATTTTCATTCAGTATATACTATCCCTAGAAAAAGGGAAAGGGAGGCCAATAATGGAACGTTTTTTTAGTATTGAAAGTGTACGGGATGCGGTAAAAGCTATTCAGCAAGATACTGCACAAACTTATGGACAACAAACGTCTCGTCTCGCAAAAATTGCGGAAAATGTAATGGATTATCCGGTAAAGGGAGAGGATGCTTTTTACGAACTTTACGATAAGAGTGAAATCTGCGATTTAGACGAAGGCCACGCGCCCTATGCGCCTCGCTACATCCTTCCGGATTACGAAAAATACTTAAAAGAAGGCAGCGACTTTTTACGTATGGAACCGCCGAAGACGCTTTTAGAAGCGACTACGGCTCTCCTTGTCATGTACCACCACGTACCCAGCGTTACCCGCTTTCCGGTTTACATCGGCGCCCTCGACGATCTCCTCGAGCCCTTTGTACAAAAAACCGATCGGGAAGAAGCAAAGGCTATTTTAAAGAGCTTTCTGATTCAGCTGGATCGCACCGTAGACGATTCTTTCTGCCACGCCAATATCGGCCCTTACGAAACGGAAACGGGCAATATTATTTTAGACCTTGTGGCGGAACTTCAAATCGTAACGCCGAACATGACCCTTCTTTATGACGAAGACAAGACGCCCGATGCCTTTGCGGAAAAGGCATTAAAGACGAGCCTCGTCTGCGCCAACCCGGCCTTCGCCAACGATAAATACTACAGCAGCGATTTCGGCGATGTAGATTACGGCATCGCATCCTGCTACAACGCCCTTCCCAAACACGGCGGCGCCTTTACCCTGAGCCGCTTACGCCTCAATAAAATTGCGGAAGGCGCCGAAAGCGTGGACGCGTTCTTCGCAAACAACTTGCCCCGCGCCATCGACACCATGCTCCACTTTATGGAATCGAAAATCCACTATCTGGTCGAGGAAACCTCTTTCTTTAAATCCAACTTCCTCGTTAAAGAAGATTTCGTCGATCTCGACAACTTCGTCGGCCTCTTCGGCATGGTAGGCCTTGCGGAATGTACTCAAGAACTTCTTAAAAAAGACGGCGTCGATGCAAAATTCGGTATCGACGAATCGGCAGATGCCATGGGCATTCGCGTTATGGACTTTATCGAAGAACGGGTAAAGAACTTTACATCCGATTACAGCCCGGTATGGAACCATCGCTTTATGCTCCACGCACAAGTAGGGGCGGCAAACGATGAAGGTACCACGGCGGCACACCGTATTCCCATCGGTCAGGAACCGGATCTTTACACCCACATTCGCCAAGCGGCAAAATTCCAAAAATACTTCCCCTCCGGCGTCGGCGATCACTTCCCCTTCGACGAAACGGCGAAGCGCAACCCGAAGGCAGTTCTCGACGTATTTAAAGGCGGCTTTAAACTCGGCAACCGCTACCTTTCCGCTTACAACGACGACGGCGATCTCATTCGCGTCACCGGCTACCTCGTTAAAAAATCCGACGTGGAAGCCTTTAAAGCGGGCAAACAAGTAACTTACGATACGGCGCAATACGCAGCCGATCCCCTGACGAAATACGGCATCTTGGACCGAAAAGTCGAAGGCGTCTAATGTTATATGTCAACAAACTGATTCCCATGAGCGTCGTCGACGGTCCCGGGAATCGTTTTGCTATATTCTTGCAAGCGTGCAATTTTAACTGCATGTATTGCCACAATCCCGAAACCATTCACCGCTGCATTCACTGTGGCGATTGCATCGAAACCTGTCCGGTATCCGCCCTTTCCATGGAAGGCGAAAAAGTAGTGTGGGATCCCGTCAAATGTGTGGACTGCGACAAATGTATCGCCACCTGCACCCACGGCGCCTCGCCGAAAGTGCGGGCCATGGAAGCGGAAGAGATTTTAAACGCAATCGACGACGCCATGCCCTTTATCGAAGGCATCAGCGTCAGCGGCGGCGAATCCACTTTACAAGCGGAAGGGCTCATTCCCCTCTTTCGAGGGGCGAAGGAGCGAGGGCTCACGGCGCTCATCGACTCCAACGGCGGCATGGATTTTTCAAAAGGCGCCCTCAATGAACTGCTTCGTATTTCCGACGGCGTCATGTTGGATGTGAAGGCGTGGGATAAAGAGGATCACCGAAAACTGACGGGGCGAGACAATGACATCGTTAAACAAAACCTCGCTTATCTCGCCGAACATGGAGGGCTTGAAGAAGTGCGCCTCGTCCTTTTAGGTCATTTGGACAACGAGCGCACCTTGCGAGAAGTGGCGAGCGTACTGGGAGAACACATTGGCGACGTCGTCATTAAACTCATTAGCTACCGCCCCTTCGGCGTGCGAAAAGATTACGTCGACGTATTACAAGCGCCGACACGCGAAAAAAAGTCCGAACTCCTGGCATTGGCCAAAACATTCGGATTCAAAGAAGTTATCGATATTTAAACCTGCTGAAGAGCAGGTTTTTTTGTGTCTTGAATTGGCAAGCTAGAGGATTCACTGCCGAGGTCCACTTGACGCGACCATTCGATGCCACTAAAATGTGCTTGGAAAAATGTTTAAGAGAGGGGAGCGTCTATGGGTTTTCGTGTTCTTATGGCCTTTTCCGTGTTTTTAATTCCGGGGATCATGATCTGTTTCGGCCGCATCATGAGAGATCATTCGCCGAAAACAATTAACGCAGCCTACGGATACCGCACCGCCATGTCCATGATCAATCAGGATACATGGAACTATGCACAGGCCGCCTGCGCCAAGCGGTGGCGAATAGGGGGAAGAATTCTCGCCCTTTTTACATTAATGGTTTTGATCCTCGTTCTTCGCCATCCAAGGGGCGGGGAATGGATGGGTTACTATACCGCCTTTGAAACCGCCGTGCTCTTGGCCACCATCGCCGCCACGGAAATAGATCTGCGCCGCACCTTCGATGCAAAAGGCGCACGACGGATAGATAGAGACGGAGAGAAGTAGTAATCGCCGACATAATGTGTACGGAAATTCAGAATAATTCCTTTGAAAAGAGCCCACTACGGGCTCTTTTTCTATTCCTCCATATCTTGAATTTTGTCGATGATAAAGCGCTTTATTTCTTTTATAATAGGCGGATTTTCGACGGCAATATTTTCGCAACATACCACTGTCCAATCTACGGATTCGCGTACGGGAACCATGGTTAAATTTCTTACCATGTCTTTCGTAAAATAATGGCGAATGCGTTCGGGCATAAGGCTGATGTAATCGGTGCCGATAAGGGTCGTTACCTGAAAATCCCAAACGGATCCGGCGAGGGCTACGTGGGCTTCGAGTCCTCTGGAATGAATGGCATTTTGGATGAGGTAGTATGTGGAGAACTTATCGCCGGGAACGGACAGGGGATAGTGGACGATGTCTTCCCAATCGAGGTATTCTCTCTTGGCCAGCGGGTGGCTTTTGGAGAGAATGGCGGCAAATTTTGAGTGATCTACGGGGATTTTGGAAATTCCCACATTATTGTAATCGTTCGGTTCGGTCATAAGTCCCAGATCGACTGACTGATTCAGTAGGCTTTCTTTTAATCCTTCCTGATCCGTTTCGGAAAAAATGAATTCTACTCCGGGAAAACGTTCGTGAAGGAAAAATAGAATGGATGCCAAATAGCTGCGCAACAAAAAGGGAGGCGCCGCAATGTTGACGGTGCGCGCAAAGTGATTCCCGATGCGATGGAGTTGACGGATTATTTTTTCGTGGCGACGAAGAAGGAGCTTGCCCTCTTCATATAAATAGCGTCCGCCGGGGGTCAGATCCGTGTAGCGGCCTTTGTTTTTAATAAAAAGGGCGACGCCCTCTTCTTTTTCCATGGCGCGTATGGCGTTGCTCAGCGCCGGTTGAGAAATATAAAGCTCTTGGGCCGCCTTGGTAATATTAAAATTATTTTCCACGACGGCGATAAAGTAGATGATTTTTTGTAGGTCGATCATAGGCCCTCCTTACATTCTATTATACGATAACTTTAAGTTATGAAAATGATTACATTTTCGTCTTTTTAATAACGAGTAAAGCTTGATAAGATATTTACAGAACGAAGGGCAATGGGAGTAAATTATTACAACATATTTGAAGGAATCTATTTTTTTTATTCCGATTGTTAGAAAAAAATCGTTTAAATGGTTCGCTAGTTTAGTCTATACCCTTAATCTATGAAAGGAGTGCAAAATGGGAGTTATTGGCTTATTACTGGCATTGGCTGTGCTTATCGTCCTGGTCTTTAAAGGCTATCACGCATTGCCGGTGTCCTTATTTGCAGCACTAGTTATTTTTGTTACCAACCGATTTGATATTTGGCCCGGTTTTATGAAGGGTTATGCCCCTGCCATGACCGGATTTATCGCAAGCTATCTCATTATGTTCTTACTGGGCTCACTGGTAGGCGAGCTCTTATCGAAATCCGGCGCGGCAAGTGCCATTGCAAAAAAGCTCACCGATACATTCGGTGCGAAACACGCTTTTTTAATCGTCGTCTTATCGTCGGTTATCTTATCGTACGGCGGCGTTTCCGTCTTCGTCATCGTCTTCTCGATTTATCCCATTGCGCTTATTCTCTTCCAGGAAGCGGATATTCCGAAGCGCGTGATCCCCGGAGCCATTATGCTGGGCGCAGGTTCTTTTACCATGACGGCCCTTCCCGGCTCTCCGGCTCTTACGAACATTATCCCCACGAAATATTTGGGCACGACGACGACAGCCGCACCCCTCGTGGGCATCGGCGCTTCCATCGTCATGTTTACCGTAGGTGTTATTATTTTCAACGCTTACATTAAGAAGTTGAAGGCTAACGGCGAAAAGTTTGAACTGGGCGAAAAAGATAAATTAATCGGCATTTCCGCCGAACAAATGGAAAACTTACCTGCTTTCGGCCTGTCCATTATCCCCATTATCGTCATCGTCGCTACGATTTTAGGTGTACGCTTTGCGGGCATCGACATCGACCCTATTTATTCTGTGGTCATCGCTCTTTTAGCAGGCGCCATCGTAACCTATCTTCTTTTCTACAAACGCCTCGATGATCCCAAGGCATCGGTTCGTATGGCCAGTGAAGGTTCCATCAACGCCCTCGTCAACACATCGTCCATCGTCGGCTTCGGCGGCGCCATTCGCCTCGTGCCCGCATTCCAAGCCTTCGTAAGCTTCGCCACAGGCCTCGCATTTAATCCCCTGATTTCGGCGGCCCTTGCGGTCAATATTATTGCGGGGATTACAGGTTCTTCTTCGGCGGGGATTACGATTTTCATGGACTCTATGAGCCAAAACTTCTTAAACATGGGCATCGAACCTCAACTTCTACACCGCGTCTGCGCTATTGCAGCCGGCGTTTTAGACTCTCTGCCTCACGCAGGCCCTAATGTTACTTTCTTAATGGTAGCGGGTCTTTCCTTTAAAGAAGGCTACCCGGGCATTTTCATCGCCACCTGTATCGTACCGTTCTTCGGTTTGATCACGGCGCTTTGCCTCGGTCTCATGGGCATTATTTAATCGTCTTGGAATATGGAAAGGATTGATTATGAAACGTATTAATGCAAAACAAGCGGCGGAACTCGTCCAAGACGGGGACGGCCTGATTGTATCGGGATTTTTACTTCAAACCACACCTTCTGAAATTTTAACCGCCATTGGCGAACGCTTTTTGGAAGAGGGAAGCCCGAAAAATTTAACGGTCCTTCAAGCAGCCGGCATCGGCAATAATAAAGACGAAGGGATTTATGAAATTTCCCATCCCGGCATGATTAAGCGCTATATCACCGGCCACTTTGCCAACAATCAACGGCTCATCGATCAAGCCAATGCCAACGAAGTGGAAGCGTACAATTTCCCTCAAGGGGTCGTATCGAAAATGTACCGCAACATCGCCTCCGGTTTTAACGGCGACATTACAAAAGTCGGACTGAAAACTTTCTGCGACCCTCGTTTGGAAGGCGGAAAAATTAATTCCGCCGCAAAAGAAGATTTAGTCGAACTTCTGGAAGTGGGCGGCGAAGAATTCCTTTATTACAAAGCGCCTCATATCGACGTGGCCATTATTCGCGGTACCACCGCCGACGAGCAGGGCAATATTACCCTGGAAGAGGAAGCATCCGTTGTCGACGCCCGGGAAATCGCCATGGCGGCAAAGGCAAACGGCGGCAAGGTCATCGTTCAGGTAAAATACCTGGCCGATTCCAAATCCATTAATCGCAACGACGTCATTATCCCCGGTATTTTCGTGGATTACGTCGTCTTGAGTGAACAGCCGGAAACGAAACATCGCCAAACGCCGGCAAACTTTTACGACCCGGCCATTGCAGGCCAACGCCGCGTCATAATGGAACAAAGCGCAAGCTTCCCCTTAAATGAACGGAAGGTTATCGCCCGTCGCGCCGCCATGGAACTTCATCCGGGAGATGTTGTGAACCTGGGCATCGGCATTCCCGAAGTCGTCGGTATCGTCGCCAACGAAGAGGGCTTCGGCGATGAAATTATCCTGACGTTGGAAGACGGCATGATCGGCGGCATTCCCTTAGGCGGCGCCAACTTCGGTTCGGCGGTCAACGCCATGGTGGGCCTGCCTATGAATCAACAATTCGACTTCTACAACGGCGGCGGATTGGACTGCGCCTTCTTAGGCTTCGCCGAGGTTAACAGCAAGGGCGACATTAACGTCAGCAAATTCGGCGATCGCATTGCCGGTTGCGGCGGCTTTATCGACATCTCCCAATCCACTGAGAATATTTATTTCTGCGGCACCCTGACGGCCGGCGGCTTAAAAGAACGTGTGGAAGACGGGAAACTCGTCATCGAGCAGGAAGGTAAGCGCAAAAAATTCTTAAAATCTTTGGATCAAATCACTTACAGCGCCGATTACGGCTTGGAAAACGGACAAAACGTCACTTTCATCACCGACCGCTGCGTCATGAAACCGTCGGAAAAAGGTCTCGTCATTACGGAAGTGGCGCCGGGCGTGGACATTTTAAAAGATATTATCGACCAAATGGAATTTGATCCCATCGTAGCCGACGACGTAAAGACCATGGACCTTTCCATTTTTGAGGACAAGCTCATGGATTTGAAGGGACGATTTGCATGATCGATTTAAAAATCGAAGAGCGCATCGCTACTGTAATCTTTAATCGGCCGGAAGCGATGAATGCTCTCAACAGCGATATGTTGGACGCTCTTAAAAACGCAATCGATCGCATTGAGAAAGAGGATGTTCGTGTCGTCATCTTTACGGGAGCGGGGAAGGCTTTTATCGCCGGCGCCGACACCAAGGAAATGGAGTATTTGCGGGGCATGGAAGTGGCATCTTTTTCCAAAAAAGGACAAGATCTCTTCCGTCGCATCGAAACCATGAAGATTACCACTATCGCCGCCATTAACGGCTACGCTTTCGGCGGCGGCATGGAATTCGCCCTGGCTTGCGACCTTCGCATCGCATCGGAAAAAGCGAAAATGGCATTTCCCGAAGTGACACTGGGCATTACCCCCGGATTTTCCGGAACCCAGCGTTTGCCCCGCGCCATCGGGCGTATGAACGCCATGTATATGCTGATGACGGGAGAGGTCATCGACGCTCACAAGGCAAAAGAATTCGGCCTCGTTCTCGACGTCGTGTCGCCGGAGGATGTTATGGATCGTGCCGTGGAACTGGCGAAATCCATTGCGAAAAATTCCAAGACCGCCGTCGGCATGGCAAAGGAAATGGTGGACCTAGGGCTTGACATGACATTGGATGGCGGAATCGCTCTCGAAAACGCCATGAACGCCACGATTTTCGGCACGCCGGATCAAATCGAGGGAATGGCGGCTTTTCGCGAAAAGCGCCGCGCCCATTTTGAATAGGAGGAGCTATGAGTTACGAACCTAAAGGATTATATTTAGAAGAATTTGAAGTCGGTAAAGTCTACATTTCACAAGGCAGAACCATTACCGAGGCGGACGTGGTCAACTTCGCCGGCCTTTCCGGAGACTTCAATGTATTGCACACCAATGACGAGTTTGCCAAAACCGGCCCCTTTAAAGAACGGGTCGCTCACGGCATGCTCGGCGCCTCGATTATGACGGGCCTTTCCAATATGCTCGGCATATTCGACGGCACCACCATCGCCTTTTTGGAACTTACTATTCGTTACAAGAGCCCTCTTCGCATCGGCGATACGGTCCATTTGGAAGTGGAACCGGTAGAGGTGAAACACTCGTCGAAACCGGGAAAAGGCATCGTCAATTTCGAAGCGCGCCTCGTCAATCAAGACGGCGTTTTGGTGACGGAATCGCCTTGGACGATTATGATGAAGGCGAAAGAATAGCATATAGTTGGTCACAGCAGATGTCGGCATTGCCGGCATCTTTTTTTGTCCGCGATTTGCGAATTGACTTTTTCCCTCTATCCGTTAAACTAAAAATGATTAAATATACAAAATGACACGGAGCGGAGGTTTTATGAATAGAATCACGGCGGCGGAAGCTGCCCGACTTATTGAAGATGGCGACACTCTTGCCGTGAGCGGTTTTTTGCTCGCCACGACGCCCAGCGCGATTTTGCGCGCTATCGGCGAGCGATTTTTGGAAGAGGGCGCGCCGCGGAATATGACTCTTCTCCAGGCAGCGGGTACGGGAAATAACGGCGACGAGGGCATTATGGAAATTTCCCATCCGGGCATGGTGAAGCGCTACATGACCGGGCACTTTGCGCGAAACCGCAGATTGGAAGCTCAGGCGTTGGATCACAGTATCGAGGCGTATAATTTTCCCCAAGGGGTTTTGTCGAAAATGTACAGGGCGCTTTCCGCCGGGCAAAAGGGCGTGCTCACCACTATCGGTCTCCATACTTTCTGCGATCCCCGCCGGGGCGGCGGAAAACTTACCGATATTACCACGGAAGATTTGGTGGAACTGACGGAAGTGGCAGGGGAAGAGTATTTATTTTATAAGGCGCCCTCCCTGGACGTGGCCATTATTCGCGGCACCACCGCTGATGAAAAGGGCAATATTACCATGGAGGAAGAATCCAATATGATCGACGCCCGTGAAATCGCCATGGCGGCGAAGGCTTGTGGCGGCAAAGTGATCGTTCAGGTAAAATACTTGGCAGATTCCAAATCCTTGGATCGAAACGACGTGGTGATTCCGGGAATTTTGGTAGATTACGTCGTTTTATGTGATGACCCTGAAAAGACCCATCGCCAAACGGTGGCGAATTACTACGATCCGGCCATTGCCGGCCACGTAAAGGTGTCGGCCGAGCCCGA
This sequence comes from Aedoeadaptatus coxii, assembly GCF_001553115.1. Lineage (GTDB taxonomy): Bacteria > Bacillota > Clostridia > Tissierellales > Peptoniphilaceae > Aedoeadaptatus > Aedoeadaptatus coxii. The sequence goes on along the minus strand of NZ_KQ960157.1, from coordinate 63,298 downwards.
AAGCCAATTTCCCTTAAACGAGCGAAAGATCATCGCCCGCCGCGCGGCCATGGAAATTCATCCGGGAGATGTGGTGAATTTAGGCTACGGCGTGCCCGAAGTAGTGGGCATCGTCGCCAACGAAGAGGGCATGGGCGAGGAGATTACCTTGACGTTGGAATGCGGCATTTTAGGCGGCATTCCCTTAGGGGGCGCGAACTTCGGATCGGCTCTGAATGCCGATGCCAATTTGCCTATGAACCAAATGTTTGATTTTTATAACGGCGGCGGTTTGGACTGCGCCTTCTTAGGTTTCGCCGAAGTGAACCCCATGGGCGACATTAATGTGAGCCATTTCGGCGGGCGCTTCGCCGGCTGCGGCGGCTTTATCGATATTTCTCAGCCCACGAATCGGGTATTTTTCGTAGGCACCCTAACGGCAGGCGGTTTAAAAGAATCGGTGCAGGACGGAAAACTCGTCATCGAGCAGGAGGGATCCCAAAAGAAATTCATCCCTTCCATCGGCCAAACGACCTTTAACGCCGCCTACGGTTTAAAGAACGGGCAGGACATTACCTTTATCACCGATCGCTGCGTCATGAAGCCCACGGAAAAGGGGCTGATGATTACAGAAATCGCACCGGGAATCGATCTTCAACGCGATATTTTGGATCAAATGGGCTTTACGCCCCTCGTAAGTGAGCATATGATCGAAATGGATCCCCGTATTTTTAAAGATGAGGTTATGAATTTAAGAGCATAAAAAGAGATCCCTCGAGAGGATCTCTTGTGGAAAGCAGGCGTCGGCCTGCTTTTTTAATTTTTATAATCGCTAATATCTTCGACGGTTTCCAAAGTGCCAATGTAGTCGCCATCGTCATAGACGGCAAGGTATTTTACCAAAATATCTCGATTTTTAATTTTTCGGCACATGACGAGTCGATCCCGCTTCTTATTTTTAAAATCGTCGAGAAGATTTTTTACAATGGGAACAATTTTGGGAGGATGGCATGATGCAACATCGCGTCCCAAACAGGATTTCGGCCGAGGAAAGATTTTATCGTCCCCTTCGGAATAGTAGCGGACGATGTCCTCTTTGTCGATAAAAGTAAGCTCCGCATCCAAGGTTCTAAAAATTTGCACGGCCTCTTTCGCCGTCAAAGACCCGGTTTCAAACTGCAATTTCCCGGCGTCGCTATCTGCGGTTTCCTTTTCCGGCACGTAATCTTTCCAGTCCGGACATTCGCCGATGAGATCCAAACCATATTCCGCCAGATCGCCGTAAATTTTGTTCCACTCCTCGTCGGTAAAGTGATCTTTCAAAAGGGGGAAGAGGATATTTTCCTCTTTGTAAATCATTTCCTCCACACGGTTCAAGACGGCCATTAATTCTTCTTCCGTGTAGGTTTTTGTCTTCGCTATATGGCTAAGGGATTGACGTATTTCATCGTCTACCCCCCACATAACATCGCTCGGTCCGTTGATCTTATACTTTGTCTTTAAAAGAGGGTAAATCAACCCCGCTTTTTTCCCGTAGTGAGAACGAAGGGCGAGGAGCTTTTCCACGGCGGAAAGTTTATCTTCACTTTCCCTTACACATTTGACGAGTTCGCCGATTTTTTTATTTTCCAAGGCGAGAATATACAGGGGATGGCCGACCTCATGTTCCAACTCTTTGCCGCTCCCATCTACAATGTCCTGATCGTGGAAAAGAGCGGAGTGAATGTCGCAGAGTTTTTGCACTTTTTCCAGGGGAACGCCACCTAAAATCAGGGATTGTTCCGCTTCGACGATTTCATTGGACGAAACATTTTGAAAGTTTTCCACAAAATCTTTTCGCACCTCGTCGAGATCCTCCCCTTGGCTGAGCCTTTGAATATAAGATTTCAAAAGCTCGAGGCGATCTTCTTTAGCTTCTTCTTTTTCCTCGTGTTTTGCAGGATCGACGACTTCAAAGCCCTCATCCTCCAATCGTTTCACGATGGATTTAAGGTCGATCGTTTTAATCTGAGCACCTTTTTTCAGAGAGACGATGTTTCCCACAGTGGAAAGGGCTACGGGATTGACGATTTCAGTGAAACCTAAATCCTTTAAAATGGGTTTCAATTCCGCGTATTGTTCGACTAATTTGGCAACGGGTAAATCTAAATTAATAGTTTTCATATGCATCTCCTTTTTCTAATTGATATTATACATCAATTAGAAAAAATAAAAACAGCATTTCCAAATCAAAGGCGCAAAAAAGACTCGGGTGTATGCCCGAGCCTTCTCCTTCGGTTGAAAGATAATTAGCCTAAGTGTTGTTTCATCCAACAGAGCAGCGCTTTGTCGTCGATTTTGCCCGTTCCGTTGGCGGGAAGGGCGTGGTGAATGATGATGTATTTCGGCATTTTGTAGCGCACGAGTCTTTCCGCCAAGTGCTCGCGAATGGCTTCTTCCGCTTCTTTTGGATCTCTGTCGTCGGTAAGGGATACATTTAGGCAAACTTCTTCGCCCATCATAGGATCTTTTTGAGCTAAAGCCCGCGCTTGCTCTACATAATCCAGTTCTTTTACGACGTTTTCGATTTCCAGGGCGGATATATTTTCGCCGCCGCGAATAATAATATCTTTCGTGCGGCCGGAAATAAAGAGATGGCCTTTTTCATCCACCAAGCCGATGTCGCCGGTGCAGAGCCAATCTTTTTCCGTGTAAGTATTCTTTCCGTTAATATAACCCCGCATCACATTTTTTCCCCGCACGACGATGTTGCCGGCTTTTCCCACGGGAAGCGGCTTGAGGTCGTCGTCGACGATGGCGATTTCGCAGTCGTCGATGACCGTGCCGACACTTACCGACGCGATGTCGTCGTCTTCGTCGGGGCGCACCACCGTAATGGCGGGAGAAGTTTCCGTTTGGCCGTAGGATTGAATCAGGTATTTGATGCCGAAATTTTTCTTAATGGCCATGTATTCCCGCGAGGTAAGGGGGGAACCTGCAATAATGCCGGAGCGCAGAGACGAAAGATCGTAGTGGCGGAGATCGTTGTGGCGCATGGCGACGAGGTAAAGGGCGGGCACGCCGTTAAAGACCGTAATGTGGTATTGGGCGATGCTGGCCAGTAAATGGGAAGATTTCGTGCTGTCCAAAATCGTAAGCTTTGCGCCCGCCATTAAGGCGCAAAGAGTGGTGGCGGATAGACCGAAACAGTGGAAGAGGGGCACGCTCAACAAGAAATTATCCCCGTCATTCCAGCCGGTAATCTCGGAAACTTTCGCGGCGTTGTGCAAAAGATTAATGTGGGTGAGCTGTACGCCTTTGGGGACGCCTGTGGTTCCGGAGGTTAAGAGAATACAGGCAACATCTTCCGGCTGATTATGAATTTTAAGGGTGAGCAAATGGGAATATTGGTATCCGCGATTGGTATAGAGTATGGTGTAATCTTTTGAAATCTTGTGGATGTTTTTAATTTGCTGAGCATAATCGTGAAATTCGTTAGTGACCACGTATTTGGCGCCGACGATGTTCATGATCTGTGCGATTTCCGCCGTCGTGTACGAGGGGTTGACGGGAACGGTAACGGCGCCGAGCATTTGCAAGCCGAAAAAGGCAAAGAGCCAATCGGCGGAATTTTTGCCCATGATCAAAACGTGATCTCCCCGCTTTACGCCGCTTGTTGCAAAATAGGCGGCGAAGGAAAGAGAAATATTATGTAGATCCTCGTAAGTATAGGATTTATTTTTGTGAATAATGGCGACATTTTGCGGGTGCTTCTTTTTCCACTCAAAAGGCATGCAACCGATCGTCTTATAATAGTCCATGAAACCTCCCAACATAGGAACGCAGAAACCATTTTCATTATGCTGCACATGGCGATAAGTACTAGTATACAAGAACTACTTTACTATAAAATAAAAAAATATCAAGTAAAAATGTAAAAAAACAAACGAGGAAATTTGCGAAAAAAAAGAAAATGAAATAAAATAATAACAAAACGAGGAAAAGCATTTCACAGATCAACCCGTGAAGGAGATTTTATTCTGAAAGATTAAAAACCTATATAAAGTTGTAATTTTAGGGATTAGAAAGACACATATAAAGTATAACTTAAGAAAATCCTTGTTTGTTAATTTTTAGAAAATCTTCTTGCAATTGTTTTTACGAAATAGTAGACTAGTACACAAGAAGGAGACGGGTGTGGAAATGAAGATGAATTCTTATGCTTTATATGACGACTTGCTCCGACGAATAATTGATCTGTCCCTATATCCGGGCATGCAGCTTAGCGAAAACGCTGTCAGCGCCGAGTATAATGTATCGAGATCCGTCGTTCGCGGAGCTTTTGCTCGATTAGTTGAAAGTAATCTCTTGAAAGTGTATCCCCAAAGGGGCACCTACGTCAGTCTCGTGAACTTAAACTACATACAAAAGGCATTATTCATCCGTGCAGCAGTAGAAAAAGAAGTTCTGAGACGTTTTATGGCGGGGCCTATTTTAAAAGAGGACACGATCGGGAAGATGGAACTGAATCTTCAAAAGCAGCGTCAGTTTGAGGGCGAGAAAAAATACGTGGAAAAGTTTCGTCTCTTAGACGAGCAGTTTCACAATTATATTCTCGCGGGCAATGATTCCGAAGACATTCTTCATTTACTGGATCAGCATCTTCTTCATATTGCGCGTTGGCGTAATATTTACGTGGACAGCGGCGTCTATCTGGCGACGCTTGTCGAGCAGCACGAAAAAATTTTGGAGGCCGTGAAATCCAACGATCTCGACGCCGCATTATTGGCGACAGATGTTCACATTAATACGGTGCACGGAATGGTCGTGGATGATCCGGAGTTTACAAATTTTTTCGAGTAGCTATATTGTTAAGTATTAGTTTTGTCAAACATTTCTTCTGCAAAGGCAGAGTGTGACTTGAAAGGATGGATTAGATGACAGAAAGCAGAAAACTTTTGGAAGGTGTAAAGGTTGTCGAGTTGGCTACATTTATTGCAGCTGCTACAACCGGACGTTTCTTAGCCGACTTGGGCGCAGACGTTATTAAGGTTGAACGTTCCGGCGGCGACCCCTTGCGTTACACTGCTCCTTCCGAAGGAAGACCTTTGGACATGTATGAAAACACGACGTGGGAACTTGAAAACGGAAACAAGAGATGTATCTCCATCGACACCCGCGGTGAAGAAGGAAAAGAAATCCTCTTTAAGTTACTTGAAGATGCCGATGTCTTAATTACAAACTGGCGTACGAAGGCCCTCGAAAAAGCAGGACTCGATTACGATACGTTAAAGGAAAAATTCCCGAAACTTGTTTACGGTATGTGTACAGGTTACGGCGAATTCGGACCGGACAAAAACCTTCCCGGTTTTGACTTTACCTCGTTCTTTGCACGGGGCGGTTACCTCGAAACCTTGAGACAACGTGACGGCGTACCCATGAACGTCGTTCCTGGCGTAGGCGACCACAACGTCGGTATGAACCTTGCAGCCGGTATTTTAGCTGCTCTTTACCACGCAAAAATGACGGGCAAAGGCGAAAAAGTTGAAACCAGCTTGTTTGAAACTGCTATTTTCAACATGGGCATGATGGTTCAAGCTGCTCAATACACCGATCACGGTGAAAAATACCCGATCAACATTAAAGAATCTCCGAATCCCTTCTTGGCTTGCTGGAGAAGTAAAGATGAACGCTACGTTCAAACCTGTATGCCGGACTACAACACGTATTTCGAAAAATTCATGACGGCACTCGGTCTTACGGAGTATTTAAACGACGATCGTTATTTCCCGGTTCAAAACTTAATTGAAAACAAATTAGGTTCTCACCTTTACGACGTCATCATGGAACGTTTCGGAACCAAAGATTACGCCGAATGGAAAGAAATCTTAACAGAAGCGGACATCCCCTTCGCACTCGCTCAAAACTGGGAAGAAATTCTCGAAGACGAACAAGCTTGGGCTAACGACTGCTTCCGCAAGATGGAATACCCCAGTGGCGAACGTATTCTCGTCAATCAACCGGTTCGCTACACCGAAATGGGCAAGACGCCTTACGAAAAGGGCCCGCTCATCGGCGAACACACCACCGAAATTCTCAAAGAACTCGGCTACGACGACAAGAAGATCGGCGAACTGTACGAAAACAAAATTGCCTACGAATGGGAAGAAAAATAGTTTTTAGAATCAATTAGTAAGGATGGAAATGTGGATATTATAACCATGGGCATCGACATCGGCTCCACGTCTTCAAAGGCCGTAATTTTGAAAAACGGAGTAGATGTCTTGGCAAAAGAAGTGGTAAGTCTTGGCGCCGGCACGACAGGTGCCAAACAGGTCATCGAGTTAGTACTCGATAAAACCGGCATCAAGCGCGAGGAGATCGACTATATTGTCGCGACGGGTTACGGCAGAAATTCTTTTAAAGATGCCGACAAAACCATGAGCGAGTTAAGTTGTCACGCAAAGGGTGGAGTTTATCTCTTCGGCGACATTGGAACCATTGTGGATATCGGCGGCCAAGATATTAAGGCATTAGCTATTCGAGACGGTATGCTGCAAAACTTCCTAATGAACGACAAATGTGCCGCAGGCACCGGACGCTTTCTCGAAGTTATGGCCAATGTATTAGATGTGAGCATTGATGATTTAGGAACGCTGGATGCACAGGCGACGGAAAAAGCCTCCATCAGTTCGACTTGTACGGTCTTCGCCGAGTCGGAGGTTATTTCGGCCCTGGCGAAAGATATTTCGATTCCAAACATCGTGCGCGGTATTCACGCTTCCGTCGCTACTAAAGTCGCAGGTCTTGCACGGCGGGTCGGCTTGAAAAAGCCCGTCGCCATGACCGGCGGTGTTTCTAAAAATCCCGGCATTGTACGGGCATTGGAAAACGAGTTGGACTGCGAAATTAAAGTTTCAAAGGATTCCCAATTAGCAGGTGCCTTCGGCGCCGCACTCTATGCCTTTGAAGAATGCAAAAAACAGAGTTAAGGAAGGATTGAGTATGTCTAAAGAATCGTTAAAAGAAAGAGAAGCCCAAATAAGAGAGCAATACAAAGATGTGCCCCCTGCTAAAATGATCGGCATGATTGCCGGCCAAGGCTATAAAGATGCCATGGCGGCAAAAGAAGCCGGCGAACCTGTAGGTTGGTGTGCATCGAACTTCCCCCAAGAAATTCTGGAAACATTGGACATTAAGGTCGTCTATCCGGAAAACCACGCGGCAGCCGTATCGGCTAAAGGCGGCGGGGAAAGAATGTGTAATGTAGCGGAAGATAGCGGTTATTCCAACGACATCTGCGCCTATGCGAGAATTTCCATGGCGTACACGGAAGAAACCGACATCCCCGAACTCAACATGCCCCAACCGGATTTTGTCGCTTGCTGCAACAATATCTGTAACTGCATGATCAAATGGTATGAAAATCTCGCGAGAGATTTAAACGTACCCTTTATTATGATCGACGTTCCCTATAACAACGAATACGATGCCGGCCAAGACCGCGTCGACTATTTAAAGGGACAATTCGACGTTGCCATTAAACAACTGGAAGAAATTTCCGGCAAAAAATGGGATCAAGACAAATTCGAAGAAGTCATGGAAATCTCCGATAGAACCGGTAGAGCCTGGCTCGACGCTACGTCTTATTCCAAATACACCCCCTCTCCCTTCAGTGGATTTGATATTTTCAACCACATGGCCGTTGCCGTTTGTGCGAGAGGTAAATTGGAATCGGCCATCGCGTTTGAACGCTTAGCCGAAGAATTCGACGAAAAAGTTAAAAGAGGCGAATCCGGATTTAAAGGCGAAGAAAAATACCGCATCATCTTCGAAGGTATCGCTTGCTGGCCCCACCTTCGTCACACCTATAAAGGCCTTCAAGGCCAAGGCGTCAACGTCGTCGGCACCGTTTATGCCGATGCATTCGGTTATGTTTACAACAACACGAGAGAGCTCATGGAAGCTTACTGTGCAACACCCAATGCCATCAGCTACGAACGCGCCCTCGATATGCGCTTGAAACTTGCGGAAAACAACAATGTCGACGGCATGCTCGTTCACATTAACCGTTCCTGCAAACAATGGAGTGCTATTTCCTACGAAATGGAAAGAGATTTCAGAGAAAAGACCGGCCTCCCGACGGCAACCTTCGACGGCGACCAAGCCGACCCGAGAAACTTCTCCGAGGCACAATACGACACCCGTGTTCAAGGCCTTATCGAAGTTATGGAAGCCAACAAACAAAAGAAATCTAAGGAGGCATAAAAGTGACAGCGGTAGATCTTATTCAAGCATTAAATACAGATGTATTAAAAGCCATCGATCACTATGTGGATGAAGGCAAAAAAGTAATCGGTATTTCCGCTCCGGGCGTCGTACCCGAAGAAATTATTCACGCAGCAGGCCTCGTACCCGTTACCATTTGGGGCGCCGAAGGCGAAGTTGTAGAAGCGAAGGAATACTTCCCGGCATTCTACGCATCCATTATCTTGAGAACCATGGACTTGGGTCTTCAAGGCAAATTAGATAAACTTTCCGGCATGCTCATTACCAATTTAAGCGACGGCTTAAAAGGTTTCAGTCAAAACTGGAAACGCGCCATTCCTCAAGTACCCATGCTCTACATTCCCTACGGTCAAAACCGTAAGATCGAAGCGGGTATCGAATACAATGCGCGTCAATTCGCTCACTTAAGAGATAACCTGGCCAAAATCGCCGGAAACGATATTTCCGACGACGCGATCGAAGAAGCCATTAAGCTTTATAACGAACATAGAAAAGCCATGCTCGAATTTAGCGCCTTGGCTGCCAAACACTTAAACACCGTAACGCCTCTACTTCGCAACCGCGTCTTCTCCAGTGCATATTGCTACGCAAAAGACGAACACCTTGCAAAAGTAAAGGAAATCAACGAAGCATTGAAAGCCATGCCGGAAGAAGACTTCAAAGGTAAAAAAGTCGTCACCACCGGTATTCTCGTCAACAGCGAAGACATTCTAAAGATCTTCGAAGAATTCGGCTTCGGCATCGTCGATGACAATGTACTACACGAAAGTTTACAATATGAAGTTCAAGCCAAAGAAGGAACGGGCAATCCCCTCCGCGCATTGGCACAAGTTTTCGCCGATATCGAAGGCAATACCTTCGTATTCGATGAAAAGAAATTAAGAGGACCGATTATTGCGAAGAAAGTAAAAGAATCGGGAGCCGCCGGCGTCATTTACTTAATGACCAAATTCAGCGACACCGACGAGTTCGATTACCCGATCCTTCGCGACGATCTTCAAAAAGAACACATCCCCATGAACATGGTGGAAGTCGACCAACAAATGGTCAGCTTCGAACAAGCCAAAACTGCATTACAAACTTTTGCAGACATGATCTAAGCTATATACGGAGGTCCGTGTATATAAATTGTTTAGCCGCCCCCGAAAGGGGGATCGGTTAAACTGTACGATGTAGGAAAACTATTTCATTTGAAAAGAGGAAGGGTTCTGAAAAAAGGAGGACGAAATGTTAAAAATCAGAAGTACCTGTAACAAGAACTATGTTGAAAAATTCGGCGTGGAAAGACCGGCTGAATGGGATTACCAATACATCAACTATCCTTGCAGCGACGAAGAATTAGTCGAACAATGCAAAGATGCAGACGTTATCCACTGTGGCCCCGTAGACTTTATCCGTAAAGACGTTATCGACAAATTGGAAAATGTAAAACTTATCCAATCTTTAGGCGTAGGCTTCGACAAAATCGACCTTGAAGCAGCAAAAGCCAAAGGAATCTACGTATGTAATAACCGCGGCGTAAACGCTCGCCCCGTAGCGGAACTTGCCGTTGCCCACATGTTAACCAGTCTTCGCAGAATGCCCGAAGCCGATATGAAGATCAAAGAAAAAGGCGCTGAAGGCTTTAAAGAAAGCTACAAAGAATTTACCGAAAAAGGACAAACCGAAATGGGTTCCCGCGTCATCGGCCTCATCGGTCTCGGCGCCATCGGCCACGAAGCTGCCAAACTCTTACAACCCTTTGACTGCAAAATGTACTACTATGACGTCGTTCGTCAAGAAGCTTTCGAAAAAGAATTCAACGTTGAATACGCAAGCCTCGACGAAATTTACGAAAAATGCAATATTATTTCCTACCACGTCCCCGTACTCGATTCCACACGCGGCATGATCAATAAAGAAGCCATCGACAAAATGCAACAAGACGCTATTATCGTCAACGTCGCTCGCGGCGACTTAATGAACAACGCCGATGTAGCGGACGCATTGAATGCCGGCAAGATCTTCGCCGCAATAGACGTTATCGCTCCGGAACCCCCGAAGGATGACGATCCCTTGTTCCACTTAAACGAAACCGGCTTGGCACGTTTCTCCATTACGCCTCACATTGCCGGCACCACCGACGACTCCTTCATGCGTATGAGCCAATGGTCTTACGACAACATGAAGCGCATCGAAGATGGAGAAAAACCCATTAACATCGTAAACGGTCTCTAATCCAACTAAAGACTAGTCACAAACGTCCGAAAGGACGAAGGAGTGCTTATGGAAATTAAAAGAAAAGATATCATCGTCTGTGGTTTTGCTCTGTTCGCCATTTTCTTCGGCGCAGGCAATATGATCTTCCCGCCCTACCTGGGCGTACTCTCCGGCGACCGTTGGTTTACAGCGGCATTCGGATTCCTCATGTCCGACCCCGTACTTCCCATTTTGGGTGTTATCGTAACGGCACAACTCGGTGGACGCGCCATCGACCTCGGTAAACGGGTCGGCTGGAAATTCTCAGCGGTCATCTCCGCCATTTGTATCTTGATTATCGGCCCCTTCTTTGCCGTACCGAGAACAGGCGCAACGACCCACGAAATGTTCGTGGCACCGAACCTTCCCGCCGTTCCCGTTATCGTTACATCCGTTGTATTCTTCGGACTTACTCTTTACCTCGTATTGAATCCCGGTAAAGTACTCGACTACATCGGTCAATTCTTAACACCGGGCCTACTCATTATCTTGGCCGTTATTACCGTCGTTGCCGTCGTCAATCCGCCGGCAGCCGCTATTACAACTGACACACCGGAACTCTTTAAAATGAGTTTTAAAGAAGGTTATCAAACCATGGACGCCCTCGGCGCATCCCTAATGAGTGGTATCGTCTTAACCGACCTTATTCGTAGAGGTTATCACGACGAAGCGACACAAGTTAAAGCAAGCATTATGATCGGTATCATCGCCTTCATCTGCTTGGCACTTGTATACGGCTCCTTAACCTATGTCGGATCCACTGTAAGCTCCATGTTTACACCGGATATGGACCGTACCGCCATCTTACTCGGCACCGTCGAAACATTACTCGGCAATGTAGGCCGCTTCTTACTCGGCTTAGGCGTTGCCCTCGCATGCTTGACGACATCCACAGGTCTCATCTCCACTTGCGGCAACTTCTTTAGTGATGTTACCAACGGAAAACTTTCCTATCGCAATGTGGTTATCGTCGCTACTCTCGTCGCTTTTGCCATCTCCCTACTCGGCGTAGAAGGCATCATTAAAATTGCAGTCCCCGTACTGACAGCCGTATTCCCCATCGTCATCTGCTTAATTCTCTTCTCCATCTTTGACAAAAAGATCAAGTACAATGGCGTATTCATCGGCGGCGTCTTCGGCGCAGGTGTCATCGGCATTATCGAAGCGATCAACCTCTTCTCTCAAATGCAAGGCGGCGACGCATTGGGAAGCCTCGCAAAAACAGTCTCCGCATTCCCCTTAGGAAACTTTGCATTTGAATGGCTCATCCCCGCACTTATCTGTGCTGTAATCGGTGGCCTACTCGGTAAATTTGCAAACTTCGGCGGCACCCGCGACGATGTTTATCGCGAACAAGCTATCCGCGAAGAAAAACGTGCAAAAGAACTTCAAGAGAACGCATAGAACCCAAACAATCTAACAAAAGGAGTATCTATTATGGCGAACAAAAGAATGACATCCCTCGGCAAACAAAAATCCATTATTCGCGAACTCGCAGGATTTGGCGCAGAACGTGCAAAAGTTGTAGGACCTGAAAATGTATTAAACTTCTCCATCGGTAACCCCAGCGTTCCCGCACCGAAAGCAGTACAAGACGCTATCGTCGATTTAACCCAAAATCAAGCACCTCAAGCAGTTCACAGCTACTCGGCAGGTAACGGTTTTGAATCTACACGTCAAGCCATTGCCGATAACCTAAACAAACGCTACGGCACCGATTACGATGCAAGCAACCTTTACATGACCTGCGGTGCAGCTGCATCCTTGAGCATTTCCCTTGCAGCCCTTATCGAAGAACCGACCGACGAAATCGTCGTATTGGCTCCCTTCTTCCCCGAATACACCGTCTTCATCGAAAGCCAAGGCGGAAAAATGGTACTCGTCGAAGCGCGCGATGATATGCAACTTCACGCAGAAGACGTTGAAAAAGTGCTTACCAAAAACACACGTGCCGTCTTGATCAACACTCCGAACAATCCGGCAGGCGTTATTTACTCCAAAGAAGCATTAAAAGAACTCGCAGCCGTTCTCGAAAAGAAGAGCAAAGAAATCGGCCGTCCCATTTACATCTTAAGTGACGAACCCTATCGTGAACTCGTATTAGTTGACGATGCCGAAGTAGCATGGGTACCCAGCCTTTACGCCAACACCGTCGTTTGCTACAGCTGGTCGAAATCCTTATCTCTCCCCGGCGAACGCATCGGTTACATCCTCGTTCCCGGCTCCGTAGAAGATAAAGACTTAATGCCCGCTATCGGTGGTGCAGGCCGCTCCTTAGGCTATGTATGTGCACCGACCTTAATGCAAAAAGTCATCGAACGTTGCGTCGACGTCGAACCCGACGTAGAAGTTTACAAAAATAACAGAGACCTTCTCTTCGACGCATTAACCGAAATCGGCTACCAAGTCGCTAAACCGGCAGGCGCTTTCTACCTGTTCATTAAATCTCCGGACGGAGACAGCGAAACGTTCTCCGATCGCGCAAAAGAATACGACATGCTCGTCGTACCCGGCACGGGATTCGGCTCCAAAGCATTCATGCGTTTGAGCTACTGCGTCGATACGGAAACCTGCAAAAAATCCATCCCCGTCTTCAAAGAAATGATGGAAAAATACTACAGCTAATTCCATAAAAAGAGTCTGTAAGTATTGATAAATGCAAATCCGGACCCACTTAAAAAGTCCGGATTTTTGCATTTATTGCTTGTTAAGTTAATACTTTTGCGTTATACTGGTATACAAGAAGGTTTTCATTTCCTTCGCTGTGACCAAATCTATAGTAGACAGTAGTTTTTAGCGATAGGATTACTTGAATGTGAAAAATTTTTCGAGAAAAGGAAAACGTATTATATTCATGTGCCGTCGCCAGGCGTACGCAAGGCGTACATAACCTACAAATAGGAGGAAAACATGGAATTTAAGCAAGAGCACAAATTAATTCGCGATCTCGCTGCTAAATTTGCAGATCAAGAATTAACCGACGACGTACTCGATGCAGCAGAAGAAACGGGTTGTCTCGATTTAGACATCGTTCGTAAAATGGGCGAAGCGGGTTTCTTCGGCATTAAGACACCGAAGGAATACGGCGGTGCAGGCGGGGATCACGTATCCTACGTTATCGTCATGGAAGAAATCGCAAAACGCAGCGCAGTAGCCAGCGTCTTCGTTTCGAGCCCGAACTCCCTTTGCGGGGCACCGATTCAACTAAGCGGTACCCCCGACCAAAAAGAAAAGTACTTAAGCAAGATCGCAACCGGCGAACTTACCTTCTGCTTCGGCTTAACCGAACCGGGTGCAGGTTCCGATGCCGGCGGCACCAAGACTACAGCTGTATTAGACGGAGACGAATGGGTTCTTAACGGCCGTAAAACCTTCATTACCGGTGCACCCATTGCAGACTACAGCATTATTTACGCTAAAACCGACCTTACCGCAAAAGGCAGCGCAGGCATTACCGCCTTTATCGTCGACTTAAAGAGCGAAGGCGTTTCCTTTGGTAAACCGGAAGAAAAAATGGGTATTATCGGCTGCCCCACCTCCGACATCGTACTCGAAAATGTTCGCGTACCGAAAGAAAACATGCTCGGCAAAGAAGGCAAGGGCTTTACCAACGCGATGAAGACCTTAGACGTCGGCCGTATCGGTATTGCCGCTCAATCCATCGGTATTGCACAAGCTGCCCTCGATGAAGCTGTTAAATTCGCTAAAGAACGTGTTCAATTCGGTCGCCCCATTGCAAAACTTCAAGGCATCAGCTTTAAAATTGCAAGAATGGCCGCTAAATTAGAAGCCGCCAAGCTCCTCGTTTACGAAGCAGCTGCTGCTAAAGACAGAGGCGAAGACGCATCGAAGATTTGCTCCATGGCAAAATACTTCTGCTCCGAAACCTGTAACGAAATCGTCTACGACGCCCTTCAAGTACACGGCGGCTACGGCTACATTAAAGACTACAAAATCGAACGCCTTTACAGAGATGCACGCATTACCTCTATTTACGAAGGTACCAGCGAAATTCAACTTCTCGTTATCGGCAGTCAACTTTTGAAATAAGAGGAATCAGGAGGTCATCATGAACATAGTGGTATGTATTAAACAAGTACCTGACACAACCGAAGTTCGCTTGGATCCGAAAACCAACACATTGATCCGCGAAGGCGTACCCAGTATTATCAACCCGGACGACTTATCCGGCTTGGAAGTTGCTCTTCGCATTAAGGATAAAGATCCCGAAAACGTAAAAGTATACGCTCTTTCCATGGGTCCGAACCAAGCGGAATACGCACTTCGCGAAGCCCTCGCCATGGGCGCAGACGAAGCCATTCTCGTAAGTGACAGAGCCTTCGGTGGTGCCGATACGTGGGCTACTTCCTGTACGATTACAGCCGCCATCGAACACATCGACTACGATTTGGTCATCGCAGGACGTCAAGCAATCGACGGCGACACCGCACAAGTCGGTCCTCAAATTGCAAGACACTTGGAAATTCCCGCCATCTCCTATGCTGAAGATGTTGATGTAGAAGGCGACAAGGTTATCGTTAAACGTCAATTCGAAGATCGTTACCATATCTTAGAAGCAAAAATGCCGATTTTGATCACGACCCTTGCCGAATGCGCTAAACCTCGTTACATGACCGTTCGCGGCATTTACGAAGCACAAGAAAAAGACATTACCGTTTGGGGCCTCAAAGACATTGAAGACAAACTCGACCTGTCGAACATCGGTCTAAAAGGATCGCCGACCCGCGTTAAAAAATCCTTCCCGAAAGAAGGAAAAGCTGCCGGCGTATTACTCAAAGACTTATCCGCTGATGAAGCTGCACAAGCTATTCTTGCTAAATTAAAAGAAAAATACATCATTTAAGGGGAGGACCAAATGAGTAAAGATATATACGTATTTATCGAACAAAGAGATAACAAACTTGAAAAAGTAGGTATCGAACTACTCGGTAAGGCACGTGAACTTGCCGATGACCTCGGTCAAGAAGTAGTGGGCATGTTAATCGGCGAAAACGTAAAAGGCGAAGCGAATATCCTATTCCGCCACGGCGCTGATAAAGTCATCGTCGTAGAAGATCCGAGACTTAAAGAATACTTAAGCGAAGATTACGCCGACATGGTATACGGCATCATCGAAAAATACGAACCTGAAATCGTATTATTCGGTGCTACCTCCATCGGTCGCGACCTCGCGCCGAACCTTGCCGCTCGCGTACACACCGGTCTTACTGCCGACTGTACAAAACTTGAAATCGACCCGGAAAGCAAACTTCTTATGATGACCCGTCCGGCATTTGGCGGCAACTTAATGGCCACCATCGTCTGCGAAAACTTCCGTCCCCAAATGGCGACGGTACGTCCCGGCGTTATGCCCAGCATCGAAGTTGACAAGGCTGACGGCGAAGTCATCGAAGATAAATTTGAATTCTCTCACAAAGAACCTATCGTTCACTTAAGAGAAGTGCTTAAAATTGAAAGCACCAAAAAAGATATTACCGAAGCCAACATCCTTATTTCCGGCGGTCGCGGCATGGGCGGCCCGGAAGGTTTCGACGCATTAAACGGCCTTGCAAAAGAACTCGGCGCAGAAATCGCATCGTCGAGAGCTGCCGTCGACTCCGGCTGGATCGAAAAATCCCAACAAGTCGGACAAACCGGTAAAACCGTACGTCCCGAACTTTACTTGGCACTGGGTATTTCCGGAGCCATCCAACACTTGGCAGGTATGGAAGATTCCGACCTCATCATCGCCGTCAACAAAGACGATGGCGCACCCATCTTCGATGTTGCAGACCTCGGCGTCGTCGGCGACTTGAACGCCATCGTGCCCAAGCTTGAAGAACTCGTTCGCAAAGAAAGAGAACTCAGCGAACAACTCTAAACCTTACAACGAACAAAAAGGCCTCCTTCGGGAGGTCTTTTTTCTATGAAGAATAGGAGGAAGGATAAGCGAAAGTGATGCAATAGTGGAAACCATCTGCGCACAAAAAGAGAGCCCGATAAAGAGGGCTCTCCAAACAATCAATGGATTCAAAAAAACAGCCCTTTCCGAAGAAAGGACTGTTTCGATCTTATTTAACAACTTCGTGTAATACTTCGCCTAAGCGCTTAATGCCTTCTTCAATTTTATCTTCAGGCATGCAGCTGTAGTTCAAGCGGAAGTGGTTTTCTTCCGGACTATCGGGATAGAAAGCGCCGCCGGGTACGAAGGCAACTTTCTTTTCGATGGCTTTCACTGCAATATCGCGAGCGTTTAAGCCTTCGGGAAGGGTAACCCAGAGGAATAAGCCGCCTTCGGGGTTAGTGTAGGTAACTTTTTCGGGGAAATATTTCTTCATGGCGTCGACCATGACATTTTTACGTTTGCCGTAAACTTCGATGATCTTATCGATGTGGGCTTCCAAATCGTTGTCGTCTAAGAATTGCGACAAGATCATTTGGGTGGTGGTAGACGTTTGAAGGTCGGCACCTTGTTTAACCATGTTGAACTTTTCGAGCACTTTAGGAGCGGCATTAAACCAACCGACGCGGATGCCGGGGCTGAAGATCTTGGAGAAAGTACCCATGAAGATGACGCGGTTTTCAGTATCTAAGCTGCGAAGAGAAGGTTGAATTTCGCCTTCGAAACGTAATTCGCCGTAGGGATTGTCTTCGAGAATCATGACATCATATTTATTGGCGAGTTCGATAAGGCCTTTTCTTCTTTCCAACGTCCAAGTTTTGCCGGAGGGGTTTTGGAAATCGGAAATAACGTAGATAAATTTCACATTGTCGTGGGATTTAAGTTGTTTTTCCAAATCTTCCAGAATCATGCCGTCTTCGTCGAGGGCAACTTGAAGGAATCTCGGTTCGTAAGCCTTAAAAGCGTTAAGAGCGCCTAAGTAGGTGGGGCTTTCGACGACGATGTAATCACCCGGATCGATAAAGATTCTGGGAACGAAGTCGAGACCTTGTTGGGAACCGGAAAGAATTTGAATATCTTCAGGTTTCACATCCTTGCAGCCGACTTTTTCCATGCGGGTAACACAGTGTTCTCTTAAACGAGCGTAACCGTCGGTGGGGCCGTATTGAAGGGCGGCGGCGCCGTTATTTTTCATGACTTTGTTGGACGCTTCAATCCATTTGTCGATGGGGAAAAGTTCGGCGGCGGGAAGTCCACCTGCGAACGAGATAATGCTGGGGTCAGCTGTTAAAGCTAAAAGCTCGCGGATTTCAGATGCTTTTAGGTTGTCCATTCTTTTTGCAAATTTAGGCATTAGGAACTCCTTTCGTATCGTCATAAGATAGTAGGGAAACGTTTACGTGTTTATTGTATATCGTGTTCGGATTAAAGTCAATACAGGTAGTTTGCTAAGATAGAGACAAACAAAGCCCCTAATTTAGGGAACGAGAAGACTTTAATTCAATGAGAAAAAGGCGGCGAAACTATGGGAAAATGCATTTGTAAAACCAAAGGTTTTTTCCCGCCCCGTCCATTAAATGAGGAAAAACCTCCCCAAGACTTAACTTGGGGAGGTTATTATTTTCCTTCGTTCATAAAATGGAGTGCCGATGCCACTTCCGCGGCGATGCCGTAGTAGAGGGCGTCTTCTTCCGGATAAAAGGTCGCCGTGTGAATGGCCGCTTTTTCCCCGGGGCGACCGACGCCCAGATTAATAAAGGTTCCGGGCGCCTCTTCTAAATAATAGGCGAAGTCTTCCGCCGCCATGGTCGGCGTGGGCAAGGTAATGACGGCGTCTTTGCCGAAAGTTTCTTCCAGAGTTTGTTTTACAGATGCCGTGGCCTTTTCGTCGTTAATCAAGGGCACATAGCCTTTTACGATGTCAACAGTACACGTGCATCCGTGGGCTTTTGCCGTGCATTCGGCAATTTCTGTAAGATGGGCGCGAAGCTTGTCGCGATTTTCCTTCGTGTTGGCGCGGATCGTGCCTTCGATGGTCATGTCGCTTGGAATAATATTGTGCTTGTTGCCTCCGTGAACGGAGCCGATGGTGACCACCGCCGGCGTAAAGGGCGAAAAGCGACGGGCGACAATGGTTTGAAGGGCGACGATCACATGTCCCCCGCAGACGATGGGATCCACGGCGCGCTCGGGATTGGCGGCGTGGCCGCCCTTGCCCTTTAGCGTGATTTTAAAATCTTCCACGCTTGCGTACATAAAGCCCGGCAACACGCCGAAGGTTCCCGTTAAAAGATCGGGGGAAACGTGAAGGCCCATGACGTAATCCACGCCCTTCATGACCCCTTCCTTTACCATAGGTTCGGCGCCGCCGTCTTTTTCTTCATTGGGCTGAAAAATCAGGCGAAGGTTTCCCGGGAAATGGCGATGCTCGGAAAAATACCGCGCCGTGCCTAAAAGGCAGGCCATGTGCATGTCGTGGCCGCAGGCGTGCATAAGCCCGGGGTTTTCGGAACAAAAGGGAAGTTGGGTGGCTTCTGTAATGGGAAGGGCATCCATGTCGGCACGAAGGGCCACCGTCGGCCCCTTCTCGTCGCCTTTTAAGTCGCCGTGAAAGCCGAAATTATCGTAAACCGTAAGGTCGTAGCCTAAAGCTTTCATTTGTTCCTGTAAAAAACGGGAAGTTTCTCTTTCTTCGCCGCTGATTTCCGGGTGGGCGTGAAGATGGCGATAAAGTGTTTTAACGTCGTCGGCTATAGCTTTTATTTTTTCGAGATCCATGTGTGCTCCTATTGAATGAGCCCCTTGTAAAGTTCGGGGCGGCGTTCGTGATAGAGATCGAAGAAGGATTTTTCCTTTTCGATGCGCATCAAATCGAGGGTGACGGTTTTAACGGCTTCTTCCGTTCCCGTCATGAGGATTTCCTCGCCGGCCGGGCCATAAATGCAGCTTCCGCCGCCGCCCATGGCGTGGTAATCGCCCATTTTCGTGCAGTTCACCGCCACGACGAAACATTGATTTTCCACGGCTCGCGCTTTTGCAAATAAATGCATATGAGGTACGCGGGAAAGTCCCCATGCCATGGGCACGAAGAGGACCTTCGCCTTGCCCGATACGGCGAGGCGTACCCACTCGGGCATACGCAGTTCGAAACAGGTAATAATGCCGCAGTCGATGCCGTCGAGAGCAAAGGAAAGATTGTGATCGCCGGGAGTAAAGAGGTTTTTCTCTTCGCCTACGGGAAATAAATGGGCCTTGTCGTAAGTGCCTAAAAGATGTCCCTCCCGATCGTAAATAAAGCTTCGATTGGCCCGTCCCTCGCCTTCGCGAACGGTGATGGAACCGGCGACGAGATTGACGTTGTGGCTGCGGGCAAAATCCGAAAGGGCTTGTTGCAGCTCACTTTCTTTATAATCGTCGTGATCCGTAAACTTTTCCGGGTAGAAGCCCGAATTCCACATTTCCGGCAAGACGATGACGTCGGGATTCGATGAAAGGGCTTCGTCCATGTCGTCGAAAATAACCTTTCGATTTTCCGAAAGGGTCATGGGGCCGATGCCCGCTTGTACGATGGAAACTTTCATTAGCGATCGGCCAAAAGTTGTTCTAAAATTTGAATGGCGTTCAGTGCGGCGCCTTTGCGAATATTATCGGCGACGACCCAAAGATTAATGGTGTTTTCGCAGGAATCATCTTTACGAATACGACCGACGAACACCTCGTCCTTTCCTTCGGCTTCAATTTGAAGGGGATAGACCAGATTTTTCACATCGTCTTGTAAGACGACGTCGTCCATTGCCTCGTACGCCTTGCGAAGCTTATCCAAATCCACGGGATTTTCGCAGGTAACATTAATGGAAATGGCGTGGGCGCCTTTAACGGGCACGCGCACAGCCGTAGCTGTTACGGCGAGATCCGGGCGGTGGAAAATTTTGCGAGATTCGTTCACCATCTTCATTTCTTCTTTGGTGTAACCGTCTTCTAAGAAATCGTCAATATGGGGAAGACAGTTGTAGGCAATGGGATGGGGATAAAATTCCGGTGCGCCTCCTTCGATGCCCCGTTCCAAATCGGCGATGCCGTTCACGCCGGAGCCGCTAACCGCTTGGAAAGTGGTGTAGACGATGCGCTTAATTTTAAACAAATCTTCCACAGGTTTCAGCGCCACAACCGATTGAATCGTGGAGCAATTGGGGTTGGCGATAATGCCCTTGGCTTCGAGGCCGTCTTGAGCGTTAATTTCCGGCACGACCAAAGGAATATCTTCCTTCATGCGGAAATGGGAGCTGTTGTCGATGACCACGCTTCCCGCTTCGGCGGCGACGGGGCAGAACTTGGCAGCTAAATTGCCATCCAATGCGCTTAAGACAAAATCAAATTTACCTTCTCTTAAAGCGTCTTCTGTCAGTTCTTGAATGGTGTGTTCCTCGCCCTTGAACGAAAAAGTTTTGCCGGCGCTGTTTGCCGATGCGAACATGGTAAGATCCAAGGGAAGATCCTTTTCTTCCAAAATGCTGCGCATTGTTTGTCCTACAAGACCGGTGGCGCCTAAGATTGCTAAACGATAGACCATAATATGTACCTTCTTTCATATACCAAATAGTTTTTCTTGACTATAACAAAAACTCTCTAGTATAGTCAATTCATAATACGTTAAAGGACAAAAGAAAAGGGGGAATTATGAAAATTGCACTTATCGGATTCGGAACTGTCGGGCGAGGCGCCTACGATATTTTAAAAGCACGTCACAACATTTTAAAAGAAACCGTCGGCGAAATGGACATCGCCTATATCGTGGCCAGCGATCGCAGCGCCGAACGCCTGGGAAAAGAACTTCCCGAAAAAGTAGTGACGGCGAAAGATTACGACGCCGTTTTAAAAGAAGTGGACATCGTCGCCGAAGCTACCGGCGCCATGGACATGGCCTACGACTACATGAAGCGCGCCCTGGAAGCGGGCGTCGCCGTAGTAACCGCCAATAAAGCGGCGGTGAGCGCTCATTTTGAAGAGCTGAACGCTATCGCCGAAAAAGAAGAAGTTCCCTTCTTGTTTGAAGCGGCGGTAGGCGGCGGTATTCCCGTCTTAACGCCCCTTCGCGGGCTCTGTCTCGAAAATGAAATCGAAAAGGTACAGGGCATTTTAAACGGCACCTGTAACTATTTAATCAATGCCATGTTTAAAGAAGGGGCGGAATATGACGCCACCTTAAAACTCTGTCAGGAACTGGGATATGCCGAACAAGATCCGACAGACGATGTGGAAGGTTTCGATACCCGCCGTAAACTGCACCTGCTTATCGAAATGGCCTTCGGCCACGTGGACGGCGACGCCATTCCCACTCGCGGCATCGCCCAATTAAACGGCGACATCGTCAGCTTTTTAAAGAGCAAAGGCCAAAAAGTAAAACTCGTGGCCTCGGCAAAACCTGCTAAAGACGGCATCGAAGCCGTGGTGGAACCGGTGATTTTAGATGAGGCGGACAGCCTGGCCATTTTGCCCGATGCCATTAATCAGGTGAATGTAAAGGGATCCTTCGTCGGCGATCTCGCCTTTACAGGACCCGGCGCAGGCAAAGAACCTACGGGCAACGCCGTCGTCGCCGATATTATTTCCGCGGCGACAAAAAGCGCCATGCCTTTGCTGAAACGGGGAGGAAAAAAACTCGCCCCGGTGAAAGGCCGTTACCTTGTGGCGAAAAAACTTTCCGGCGACGTGGCGGAACGGGAAGAAGGGGAGTTCACCATTACAAAAGAAATTCCGCGGGAAACACTTTTAGACTTAATCGACAAGGACACATTCTTTGCACGTATCGAGTCGGACACATTATAGAAGAGAGCCCTTCGGGGCTCTTTTTTCGCGCAAAAAAATAAAGCGAGTAGATACTCGCCTTATTATTTTTCGTGAATACGAATAGAATTATGTTCTCTAATATCTTTGCCCTTGACTTGATTCAAAGCGCCGATGGTGTTGGTGCGTTTAATGGAGATCATATCTCTTAAGCGCATAAGGAAGTCGTCCAGTGATTTGGAAGAAGTGGATTTAATGCGGATCAGGAATTGATATTCTCCCATTAATTTCCAGCAATCGGTGACTTCAGGTGACGATTGAACGTAATTGATGAATTCCTCGATGGTGTTATCTTCTTCCGAGATATCGATGAGGCAGAACGAATGGATGTAGGAATCATCTTCTTCGCCGCCGAGCAAAATAGTGTAACCTGCAATCACTCCTGCATCTTCCAGGCGGTGGATACGGTTGCGGGTTGCGGAAACGGATAAGCTCACCTTTTTTGCAATATCGCTCAACGACATACGGCTGTTCTCGTTTAGGAGCGACAGGATATAAGTATCGATGGAATCACCGGTAAAACGATTAATGTGCATAAGATGCACCTCCCTTAATTAAAACAAATATGTTCAGAAAGATTATACCAAAAAAATAGCGTCATTTCATTAAAAAATGAAAAATTTTTATAAAGGGAATGAATATCTGAAAAATGATAATCTTGTGAAATTAAAACTATAAATTTGTCGGAAGGAAATTGATAACAAAGCGTATTTTGCTGTAAAATACAACAAAGTACGCAATTTAAAAGATGCGTGAAATTGTTGTCTTTCTTTTTATATGTTTATGATTTTTTTGTGGCGAATGTTGTCTTATTTTTAATCTTTATCACCATTATTTAACAGAGGCATTTTTTTGCTTTAAAAACCATCAAGTGCTAGAATGAATCTGATTGTGGGCTTTCCGGGAGAAAGCCTGCGAGAGTAGAAAAAGAAAGGGGCGTATCTGTGGAACAATTGATTCGAAGCGTCATCGCCTTAGATGAAAAAACGGATAAAATGGTTCAGGATAAAGAATCCTCCATTGAAGACGAAAAATCCGCTCTGCAAAAGCATTTCTCGGAAATGGAAGCGGACGAGCGGGAAGGATCGAAAGATGCGGCCAAGGCCGGCTACGATAAAATTTATAGCGAAGCCATGGAAGTCGTCGACGAGATTCGAAAAGCCAATTACGAAAAGCTCGAAGAGGTCAGCGCGGTCTACAAAGAGCATAGAAAAGAACTGGTTGAACAAGCCTTTCAGCTCCTCGATTTATAGGAGGGCGTTATGAATTACGCTGCAGTAAATACAAAGGCCGTCGCCGTTTGCGCCCATTACTTAAAGCCCCAGGTTCCCTTGAAAATCCTGGAGGCAGGCAATTACACCGACGGGCTGGACATTGTCGCAAAGGATTGGGATATCGAACTTTCAGAAGACGCGCATCTGCTCGAGGTCAATGTGAAAATGGAGCAGAAAGTGTTTGCGGCACTAAAAAGTTTCGAGCATTATTTGCAGGGGCCGGCGCGCACGTTTTATGCCTCCATGTTGGAGCGCTACACCATTCAGGACATTAAGCGGATTTTTCGTGCCGTTTATCACGACGAAAACATCGACATTGTAAGGAATAGTCTCCTTTCCTTCGATCCGTCCCTTTTGCCTCGCGATCAGGCACTAAGGCCGGATGACTTGTTTAAAATACTGGAGACGACGAAGTATGGTCGCTTGCTTTCATCCTATAAAGATGTTTCGAGGGATCGCATTTTATTTTATATCGAAATGGAACTGGATCAGTCCTATTACGAAAACCTCGTACGCGAGGCGAACCATCTGTCAAAAAAAGATCGTAAAGCGGTGTTAGCTATGCTCAATCGCCACATCGACCTATTAAATATCTTCTATATTTACAGGGCGAAAAAGAATTACGATATTTTGAAGCCGGAAATGGAAAACTTCGTCATTCGCGGCGGTAACATTCCGAGGCCCCTCATTAAACAATGGGTCTATTCGGACAATGTGGAGATACTGGTGGAATCGGTACGCCATTCGAGTTTCTCGTTTTTATTCCAAAAAAAGCGGGACAATCACATGACCGACGTACTGGCTTCCCGGGATATTTGGAAAATGTATACGACGTATTATCAAAAAGAAACCATGTCCATAGGGCGAATCGTCGCCCTGTCCATTTTGCTGGAGTTTGCCATTCGCGACGTCTCCACGACTCTCGAAGGCTTGCGTTTAGGTTTTGGAAAAGACATGATACGGAATCTGTTGACGATTCCCGAGAAAGAAGGTGAAGTATGGCAGTAGAGAGAATGGTCATGCTGAGCGTCGTGGGACGATTGGAAAACATGAATGATATTCTATTCGAAGTGCTTCAATCGGGCGCCCTCGATATGGTAGATGCTATGACGCAGCTATCGGAAAATAGCAATATTTACTCTCTCGAAGACAATGTGGAAATGGTCGTGGATTTAAACAATCTGGCACCTTTTCCCATTGATAACGATGTGCGGCAACGCACACAGGAAGCGCAAAAGCTTCTCGAGTACTTTAAAATCGACGATCTGGATTTAAACGATTTCGATAAAGATGCAGACGTCGTCGGCTATTATAATAAGCTCATGGAACGCCTCGGGCCCATGCAAGAGGAATACGACGAGATCTTAAAGCGGTTGGATAACATCGACATGTTTGAAGAGAATCTGTCGCTCTTTGAAAATGTAGACGTGGATCTTTCCAAGGTCAAAGACATGAAATACTTCTCCACCCGTTTCGGACGGTTGGAAAAATCGGCGCGGATTCGCTTGAAAAACAGCTACGAGAATCTGTTGGCCCTTATTTTCCATACAGGTTCCTTCGAAGACGAAGAAGTTTACATGATTACTTACCCCAACGAAGTAAGCGAGGAAATCGACAGGGTCTTGAAATCCCTACACTGGATCGATGTGCCCATTTTGGATTACGCCAACGGCACACCTCGGGAAACCCTACAGGAATTTAGGGAAGAAGAAGAAAAACTCCACCGTCGACTCAAAGAAATCGAAGCCGAAAGGGAACAAATCTATAAGGACGATCGAGACAAAGTCCGCAAGATATTAGCCCACATTCTCTTTTTAGGCCGAGTGGAAGAGGCCAAGGAACACATGGCCGTTTCGAAAAAATACTTCCTAATGACCGGCTGGACCGACGAAGCGGGCATCGAAGAAGTCCGTCGCCGCACGAAGAAATACCCCGACGTCGTCTTGACCATACAGGAAGAAGATTCCGCGGCCAAAGGCATTACGCCGCCGACAAAACTTTCCAACCCGAAATTCTTTAAGCCCTTCGAGCTCCTTGTGAGAATGTACGGGATTCCGAAATACAATGAAATCGACCCGACGGTCTTTGTCGGCATTACCTACCTGCTCCTTTTCGGCGCCATGTTCGGCGACGTGGGGCAAGGGGCCATCTTCATTCTCGTCGGTTGGCTCGTATCCAAGAAATGGCAAAAAGACATGGGCGGCCTCCTGATGCGAATGGGCGGCGCCTCGGTGATCTTCGGCTTTTTATACGGATCGGTCTTCGGCAATGAAGAGATTATCGACGCCCTTTGGATGCGTCCCTTCCAAAACATCGAGCAAGTTCTCGGCGTGGCCATCGGCTTTGGGGTCATCCTCTTAGTGCTTGCCTACGGCATGAACTTTGCCAACGCCATTAAAAACAAAGATTTGGCCAGGGGTCTTTTTGGGGAACACGGCCTTTTCGGATTCTTAGTCTTTGCCATGCTCCTCTTTATGATTCTGGACGTGGCAGGCGTGGTCACCATCGTGCCCATGCCCGTCGCCGCCGCCATTTTAATTTTGTCCATCATTCTCATGATCTTCAAAAAACCCATTATGGCGAAAATCCAAAAAACCGACGTTCAATACGAAGGCGGAAAAAGCGGCTACTTTATCGAAAGTTCCTTCTCCATGATCGAACTTTTAATTTCCACACTTTCGGGGATCGTGTCCTTCATTCGTGTCGGCGCCTTTGCCATTAACCACGTGGGGCTCTTTATGGCCTTCCATACCATGGCGGAAATGGCACCCCACGATGCAGGCGGCGTGGTGATCCTCATCCTCGGAAACATATTAATCATCGGACTCGAAGGTTTGATCGTCTTTATTCAAGGCTTGCGCCTGGAATACTACGAACTCTTCAGCCGTTATTACAGCGGAAGCGGCCGGGAATTTAAATCCGACAGCTTACGATTAAAAAAACATCAATAGTATCAAAGGAGATTGACTATGGAAAAGATTTTATTTTTAGCATCCCTCGTCGTCCTTTCGACGATTATCGCAGGCTTTGTCTTTATGGAACGAGGCGTTTCCGCCGATCGTAAGAAATTAAAACGCGCTATGCGCACCAACCTCACCGTCTTTATTCCCACCGTTGTCGCCGCCTATGTCCTTCTCGTACCGGGCGTCGTTAACGCGGCAACCCAAACGACGGAAGTCAACGGCTTAGGCCTTCTCGCCGCCGCCCTTTCCACAGGCCTTGCCACCATCGGCACAGGCTACGCCGTAGGAATCGTAGGTTCCGCGGCATTAGGCGCCGTTAGCGAAGACGACTCCATTTTAGGTAAGACCTTGATCTTCGTCGGCCTTGCGGAAGGTATTGCGATTTACGGCTTGATTATCTCCATTATGATCCTAGGCAAGCTCTAATGATTTCAAGAGTCATTTCCAGGGACGACGAACTTCTCGTCGCCCTTCGTATGAGCGGATTTGAAGGCGTGTGGTGTGCAGAAGCATCCGACCTTCACGAAGCCTTTCAAAAGGCCCTTGAAGATAAAAACATCGGCATGATCATATTAAACGAAAAGGACTTCCGCGAATTGGAAGAAGAGGTGCTCGCCGTAAAAGAAAAGAAGCGCAGTCCCTTTATCTGCACATTACCCGGTCGCGATGGCTATAGCGAAGACGACTTTATATTGAAATACGTCCGCGAAGCCATCGGGGTGAAATTGGATTAGTAGGTGAGAAAATGCTGCAAGTCGAAAACAAACTGGAACTATTTGAAGATGTCGTCTACAAGCGGCGTCTATTGGATTTAGAAAAACGAAGAGAAGCGTGGGAAGATGAAAAGGAAAATCTCATCGCCCGCAAAAACAAACAACTCTCGGAAGAACAACAAAACATCGTGGAGCGAAGAGAAAACCTCGCCCGCGTCATGGGCAACGAGGAAATCGCCAAAGCCCGCGAAAACGAACGGGTGTTGGAGCTTAAAAAAATCAACGAACTGGGCGACGATTTCGTCGACGCCATTCGCAGCCGCGTAAAAGAATACACGGCAACCGAAGCGTACAAAGATAACGTCCTGCACCACGTCATGGAAACCCTCGACACATTGGAACCTGGGGAATACCACATCGGCATGGTAAAAGAAGATTTAGACGCTTTCCAAGACGCCGTCTTAACATCGGCAAAAGAAAAAGGATTTACACTTCATCCTTACGTATTGCCCGAGGAATGTATCGGCGGCCACACACTAATGGATATGAAGAAAACCTATAGCCTGAACTATGACCTGGCCACAAAAATCACAGAAAAGCGCTACGAGATCGGCAAACTTCTCTATGGCCTTTTCCGGAGGGAGATGGAGCATGCGTAAAGAAGCGAAAATTGCTAAAATTAACGGCCCCGTCGTCATCGGCCGCCCCATGGGCAATTTTTCCATGCGGGAAATGGTACAAGTCGGCGACAAAAAACTGATCGGCGAAGTCATCGCCATTCACGGCGACGAAGGCACCGTACAAGTCTACGAAGAAACCGAAGGCTTAAAGCGAGACGAAGATATTATCTCCACAGGCGGCCCCCTTTCCGTTCGCTTGGGCCCCGGCCTTATCGGCAATATGTTCGACGGCATCGAGCGGCCCCTTAACCGCATCAACGAAGAATACGGCTATTTCATTCCCGAAGGCATCGGCATGATGAACCTGGATTTGGAGAAAAAATGGTCCTTTAAGCCCATAGTAAACGAAGGGGACGAGATCAAAGGCGGCGCCATTATCGGCACCGTTCCCGAAACGTCGATTATCGAACACCGCATCTTAACGCCGCCGAATGTATCCGGGAAAATCACGTGGGTGGCACGTGCGGGAGACTATAATGTCACCGAGCCCGTGTTGAAAGTAGAAGATGAAAACGGCGAAGAACACGACGTGGCCATGAGTCAACGATGGCCCGTACGTATCCCCCGTCCCGTCAATGAATTTTTAGATGCCAATCAACTGTTAACAACAGGTCAACGGGTACTGGATGTATTTTTCCCCATCGCCAAAGGCGGCACCGTCGCCATTCCCGGCGGTTTCGGCACGGGCAAAACCATGACCCAACACTCCATCGCCAAATTCTGCGACGCGGACATTATTGTCTACATTGGCTGCGGCGAACGGGGCAACGAAATGACGGAAGTATTGGAAGACTTCCCGAAACTGATCGACCCGAACACGGGCAAACCCCTTATGGAGCGTACGATTTTAATCGCCAACACGTCGAACATGCCCGTAGCGGCGCGGGAAGCGTCGATTTACACCGGCATCACCATCGCCGAATACTTTAGAGATCAAGGCTACGACGTGGCCATGATGGCGGATTCCACTTCCCGTTGGGCGGAAGCCTTACGTGAAATTTCCGGACGTCTGGAAGAAATGCCCGCCGAAGAAGGCTACCCCGCCTATCTTCCTTCCCGCATCGCATCCTTTTACGAACGGAACGGATCGGTTATCACCCTTTCCGGGAAAAACGGATCCGTCACCACCATCGGCGCCGTATCCCCTGCAGGGGGCGATTTCTCCGAGCCCGTTACGGAAAACACACGTCGTTTCGTCAACGTCTTTTTGGCGCTGGATAAAGACCTGGCCTACTCCCGTCACTATCCCGCCATTCACTGGCTGAAAAGCTATTCGGGCTACGTAGGTGCCCTTTCCAACTATTACGACAACCGATTGGAAGGCGACTTGCCCACCCTTCGGAAAAAATTCCTAAACATTTTAAACGAAGAAGCGCGGCTCCAGGAAATCGTCATGCTCGTCGGGGAAGACGTTCTGCCCGACAAAGAGCGATTCCTCTTACAAATCGCCCGCATCATTAAAGATGCCTTCCTGCAACAAAACGCCTTTAATGCCATTGACCAATACGTTCCCTTGGAAAAACAATTTGCTATGATGGAAGTCATCGACACCTTGTACGAAGAAGGCAAGACCGTATTGGAACAAGGCATTTCCATTGAGGAAGTAAAAAACGACGCCCTTTATTCCAACATCGTCAACATGAAATACAACATCCCTAACGGCGACATGAAGCCCTTTACGCACCTGATGAACGATATTCAGGAACACTACCGCGAACTCCGTATCGAATACGGCATCGCCGAGGAGGCCAACGCCGAAGGGGAAGGGGCGAAAGAAGAAGAGGAGGCTAAGGCATGAAAAAAGAATATCTATCCTTAGATAATGTCAACGGATCCCTCATCGATCTTTCCGGCCTTCACCACGTAAAATACGGCGAAATTGTATCCATTACCAACTCCGAAACGAAAGAAGAATTAGTCGGCCGCGTCATCGGCATTTCCGACGATAAAGCCACCGTTCAAATCTTCGGCGAATCCATGGGGGTTTCCACGGAAAACCTACGGGTCGTCTTTGAAGGGCGCCCCTTCGAAATCCCCCTGTCGCCTGCCATATTGGGCAGACGCTTCAGCGGCATCGGCCAAGCCATCGACAACGGAGGCCCCATTTACTCCGGTAAATTTTACAATGTCAACGGCCAGCCTATGAACCCGGTGGCACGGGAATATCCCCGTAACTTTATTCAAACGGGTATTCGCGCCATCGACTCGGTCATGACGCTGATCCGCGGCCAAAAACTCCCGATCTTTTCGGGCTCCGGCCTTCCCCATAACGAGCTCGCCGCTCAAATCATTCGCCAGGCCAACATCGCCGACAGCGGAAAAGACGGGGCGGATTTCGCCGTCGTCTTCTGCGGCATGGGCTTAAAGCGGGAAGTGGCATCCTTCTTTACCGATAGCTTTATGGAAGCCGGCGTCATGGACAAAGTCGTCATCTACATGAACTATGCCGACGACCCGATTATGGAGCGGATCATTGCGCCGAAATGCGCCTTAACCGCAGCGGAATATTTAGCCTTTGAAGAACACAAACACGTCCTCGTCATTATGACAGACATGACAAGCTACGGCGAAAGCTTGCGGGAAGTATCCTCTCAACGTCAGGAAGTACCCTCCCGTAAAGGCTACCCCGGCTATTTATACTCCGATCTCGCCGCCCTTTACGAGCGCGCCGGCATGATTCGCGGCGTGGAAGGATCCGTTACCTTGATCCCCATCTTAACCATGCCATCCGACGACATTACCCACCCGATTCCCGACTTAACGGGATACATTACCGAAGGGCAAATCGTACTTTCCCGCGACCTCAACGGCCAGGGCATTTATCCGCCGGTGAACATTCTCGATTCCCTTTCCCGTCTAATGAAAGACGGTATCGGCGAAGAATACACCCGCAAAGATCACGCCGACGTATCGGCTCAACTTTTTGCATCCTATTCCCGTTGTATCGAAGTAAGGTCCCTCGCTCAAATTATCGGCGAAGAAGAACTTTCCGAAGGCGATCAAAAAATCCTCACATTCGGTAAGCGCTTTGAAAACGAATTTATCGGCCAGGGCTTCAACGAATCGTCCACTATCGGGCAAACACTGGATAAAGCATGGGAACTTTTGCGCATCCTGCCGAAAGACAGCTTGGTTCGCATCGATCCCAAACTTTTAGAAGAATACTACTAGAGGTGCGCCATGGCAAAACGAGTGACGGCGACAAAAGCCAATCTTTTAAAAGTAAAAAGCGCCTTGGAATTTGCCAAAAAAGGCTACGGCCTCTTGGATAAAAAACGGGCCGTCTTAATGCGCGAAATGATGCGCCTTAACGAACGAGCCCAAACCATCCAAAAAGAAATCGAAGGGGACTTCACCCGCTCCTACGACGCCTTTACCATGGCATCGGTCACCATGGGATGGGAAGCCGTCGTGGACATGAGCAAATCCATGCCGTTGGAAGAGCCTTACACCATCGGCTACCGCTCCGTTATGGGCGTGGAAATCCCGGAAATTCACTACAAGGAATTTTCGCCGAACACCACCTTCAGTATGTTCGAGAGCAACTTCGCCTTCGACGAAGCCTACATTCGTATGCACGACATGCGGGCGAGAATCTACGAACTGGCGGAACTTGAAACCGACCTATACCGATTGGCGAAAGAAATAAAAAAGACGGTAAAACGTGCCAACGCCCTGGAAAAAATACAAATTCCAAAGTACGAACAGACCAAAAAAGAAATCGAAGACATTTTGGCGGAAAAAGAGCGTGAAGATTTCTTCCGCTTAAAACGCGTCAAAAACAATGTATCGGAATAAGAGAAGACCGCTTAGGCGGTCTCTTTTTTTATAAGGAGGACATAATGAGCGAAATGCGACGCATTTACGACGAAAACTTCAATTACCAAGGCTACATGAAAGAGCGCTCCCAACCCTTAGCGCCGGAAGAATACTATGTGGTGGCGGGGGTCATGGTGGTGAGCCGGGGAAAACTGTTGATTACCAAACGAGCCGCCGGCAAAACCTTTGAACACCAATGGGAATTTACCATGGGCAGTGTCGTCGGCGAAGAAACGCCACTGGAAGGCGCCCTTCGGGAACTTTCGGAAGAAGTAGGCATTTCTGTTACGAAAAACGACGTGGATTTACTCGGCACACTGAAAGAAGAACAAAAACATTCCAAAATCTTTCTCTTAGTAAAGGACGTAGACAAGATCACCATGCAGGCGAGCGAAGTGGAAGATTATCGATTCGTCGGCAAAGAAGAATTGGAAAATATGCTCGCTCGGGGAGAATTTGCTCCGCCCATGGCCGCGAGAATAAAAACTTATCTTCCCAAAATTGGCGATAAATTAAGCGATTAATCACTTTCATACGCTACATTATGTCGTTTTTATAAGAAAGTGCGATAAAAAACAGAAAAAATTACAGAAAAGAACGTGCAAGATTCGCCATCAACTTGTGTTATTACAAAATGATCTTTTACAATGTAGTTTTTTGTGTTAAGATATGTTTATCTGAAAACGCTATACTTTGATAAATTATAAAAACGAGGTGACTTATGGAACTTTTATTGACCATCAACGGGTATCTGTACTACCCCATTTTGATCATCGTCCTACTCGGCGCTGGCCTTTACTTTACGATTCGCACGGGATTTTTGCAAATATCCATGTTCGGAGAATCCCTTCGCGTCCTTCGGGAAGCACCCCACGAAGGCGAGGTCTCCTCATTCCAGGCGCTTATGGTTTCCACCGCATCCCGTGTCGGCACGGGCAACATCGTCGGCGTGGCACAAGCCATTTGCCTCGGCGGCTACGGTGCCGTGTTCTGGATGTGGGTTACCGCCATTATCGGCGGGGCATCGGCCTTTATCGAATCCACCCTCGCGCAAATCTATAAAAAACGCGGCGAGCACGGCACGAGCTACGGCGGCCCCAGCTATTACATCGAAACCGCATTAGGCTCCAGAACCGTCGGCGTTATCTTCGCCGTCTTCCTCATCCTCACATACGCCGTAGGCTTTAACATGCTCGCGTCCTTTAACATGACCGATTCCTTCCGCGTATACGACTTCTTCCAAGAAGGCAAAACCACGTGGATCATCGGCGGGGTACTCGCCATCGTCGCAGGATACTGCATCCTAGGCGGCGGCAAGCGCATCATCAAGGCGACATCCACACTCGTTCCCTTAATGGGCATCATCTTCGTCGCCATGGCGCTGTTTATGATCTTCAGAAACATTTCCTACATGCCCACCGTCATCAAAAACATCTTCAGCGATGCCTTTAACTTCAGAGCCATCTTCGGCGGCTTGGCAGGCTCCGCCCTCGTACAAGGGGTTAAGCGCGGCCTTTACTCTAACGAAGCCGGTATGGGTTCGGCACCGAACGCCGCAGCATCGGCCGATGTGTCTCACCCGGTAAAACAAGGTTTAGTTCAAATGTTTTCCGTCTTCTTGGACACACTCGTCATCTGCTCGGCGACGGCCTTTATGTCCATGGCATCGGGCATCGAAGCTACGGAAGAATTGGCGGGCGCAGCCTACGTACAAGAATCCTTGGCGACCGTATTCGGACACGGCGGCTACATCTTTATCACCCTGTCCCTTACCCTCTTCGCCTTTACCACCCTTTTAGGCAACCTTTACTACGTAGACAACTGCTTAACCTACCTCAATAAAAAAACGCCATCCAAAACCTTTATGCTCTGCTACCGCATCATCGCCATCCTTTTGATCTTTGTGGGATCGAGCATTAAAATGGAAGCGGCATGGAACATCGCCGACTTCTTAATGGCCCTTATGGTTCTCGTCAACATCCCGGCGATCCTGCTCTTGGGCAACCAAGCCCTGGCGGCATTAAAAGACTACAAAGAACAAAGCCACGCCGGCAAAAACCCCCACTTCATCGCCAAAAACGTGGGCATCGACGACAGCAAATTAGATTACTGGAAATAAGCGAAAAGCCTTCCCGCAGGGGAGGGCTTTTTTTGTGTCTAAGTTTTTAAATTAACAATACATAAACCTTACCACTTCTTTACTTTTTGATATAATGGATTCGTATGAACGATTTCTAATCTTTGGAAGGAGATGTTATGGCAGACGTTAGTTCCTGGTCTCATATCAACTGGCATTTTATCGCCGGCGGATTGGGGCTATTCCTCTTCGGCGTCAAGATCATGGGCGACAGCTTAACCAAGTTTGCCGGCACCAAGATTCGGGACTATATCGAAAAGTATACGTCCAATCCGATCATGGCCATCATCGTCGGCGTCGTCATGACGGGGGTCATTCAATCCTCATCGGCGGCCACGGTCATCGCCATATCCCTCGTGCGTTCCGGTTTAATGGGCCTTTCTCAAGCCATCGGCATTATTTTAGGGGCGAACATCGGGACGACGGTTACCTCGATCTTAATCGGTTTTCAACTGGATTATTACGCCTACTTTATATTACTTATCGGCGTGTTTTTAGTGCTTATGGCCACGCGGAAAAAGAGCATTTACCTCGGCGAAATCATTATCGGCTTCGGCTTGCTCTTTATCGGCTTAAACACCATGGGCGACGCATTAAAGGATTTACAATCCATTCCGGGATTTGAATCCCTGGTGGTGCGCATGAGTTCCCAACCGGCATTGGCGGCATTGGCAGGCGCTGTGATTACCGCTGTCATCCAATCGTCTTCGGCCATCGTCGGGATCGTGCAATCCCTTTACGCATCCCACTCCATTACCTTTGTGGCGGCGCTGGGTTTGGTTTTCGGCGCCAACATCGGTACTACCATTACGGCGGCGTTGGCAGCTGTTGGGGGAAGTTTGGCGGCGCGGAGAACCTGCCTGTTCCACTTCCTGTTTAATGTATTGGTGTCCGTTCTGTTTTTACTGATTATCGGGCCCTATTCGAAATTTATATTAAAAGCGGCGGAAACTTTTCATATGAACAAGATGATGACCATCGCCTTGGCGCACTTTACCTTTAACTTGGTAGGGATGCTGATTTTCCTGCCGATTATTCCCCAATGCGTTAAAATTTTGGAAAAGATTATGCCGGGCAGAGAAGATCTTTCCCTGCAACTGGGCAAAATCCAATTGGACGAAACCTTGGTGGAAGCTTTCCCGGCAGCCGCTTTAACACAAGCCAAAGCCGCTATGCTTCAAGTATCTGAAATCGTATTGGAATCTATGGAAGACTCCAAACATTACCTCACCACCAAAGATAAAAAATATTTCCACGAAGTCAATCAGTTAGAAGATATGATCAACTCCCTGGATACGAAAATCGAGGATTACTTGTTGAAAATCTCCAAGCAGTCCTTAACGGAAGAATTGGCCGACGAATATTCCTCGAATTTGCAGGTGCAAAAGAATTTCGAGCGTATCGGCGACCTGGTGCAGAACCTGGTGGAATATTACGAAATGATTTACGATTCCCGAGAGGAATTTAGCGAAGAAGCCATGGCGGATTTAATGGCCATGTACGAACTTCTCCTCCATATGTTCTCAAACGGCGTGGCCGTATTCGACGGCGGCGATCACCATCTCTACGAAATGATGAAAGAAGACGAAAACAACTTAAACTACATGGAATACCAACTCCGTGCGTCCCACTTTAGACGGATGACCTCGCAACACGAAGAGGCTACCGTCACCACATCCTTGTATGTCGACATTTTAGGTACGCTGGAACGTATCGGTGACCACGCCTTCAACATCGCCCGCTTAACTTTCGATCCGATCAAGAGTCACGGCGAGAAGAGTTTGGTGGCGGAAGAAGTGAATCGAAAAGAAACGGCATAATAAAATCCCTTTCTACTCCTGCGAGTGGAAAGGGATTTTTGTGTCGCATCAGAATCCGCATATTGAAGGGGAAGCGCATAAATGCAAAGGAGTATTTAAAGGTGTATCCCTTAAATATATGGTTTTATTCCGGCATCTTGATTTTACTCATCGGCGTCGCCGGGATCCTTTACGAAAGAATAAAGAAATAAGGGCTGCCCATTTTATAGAGGGCGAATGTGTTGGCAAAATATGGCGAGATTTTTTGAATTGTAATGGATGAAAACATAGGCTTCATAGGATATAAAAAAGCGGCGAGGAATTTCCTTGCCGCTTCTCTTATGCGTTAAGTTTATTGTTCTTGTCGCGCCAATAATCTGGTTTTTAAATCCTGTTCCAGAATTTCCAGTTCTCGCTTCGCCTTTTCTCGATTGTCGTGGCCTTCCATTTGAATGTGGCGCACCTCGTCCAGGGCAGCGATCAGTTGCTCGTTGGTGTGGCGAATAGTATCCACATCCACGATGCCACGCTCGCTTTCCTTTGCCACGTTTACCGTGCTTTGGCGCAGGGTGTCGGCATTTTTCTTTAACAGTTGATTGGTAAGGTCGGACACCATTTTTTGCGCTTCGGCGGCTTGCTCCGAATGGTGCACGCCTAAGGCAAGAACCATTTGATTCTTCCAAATGGGAATGGTGTTCACGATAGTGGATTGAATCTTTTCTGCCATGACCGTATTCGACGCCTGCACCATGCGAATTTGAGGCGCCATTTGAAGGCTTACCATGCGGGTCAGTTCCAAATCGTGGATCTTCTTTTCAAAGCGATTGGCCATGTTTTGAAGATCGTTCACCTTTTGCGCTTCGATGCTGCCAGGCTCCGTACTCGCCATAAGGGCGGGGAGTTCCTTGGTGCGTACCTCGTTCAGCTTTTGATTGCCCGCCATAATATACATGGTGAGTTCCTTGAAATATTTTTCGTTTAACTCGTACATTTGATCCAACATGGAAATATCTTTCATCAGAGTGATTTGATGATTTTCCAGCGCTCGGGCAATTTCGTCTACATTCTTTTCCGCCTTGTCGTATTTTACCTTCATGGCGGTAATTTTATTGGCGGAACGCTTAAATAGCCCCTTAATGCCTTTTTCGTCCTCGTTTTCAAAGCTCTTCAGCTCCGTGACCACGCCGGAGAGGAGACTGCCTACCTCGCCGAGATCCTTTGTGCGTACGGATTCCAGCGTCTTTTCGGAGAAGGTGGAAATCTTTTTTTGGGCGCCGACGCCGTATTGAAGCACCACCGAAGAATTGGTTAAGTCGATAGTCTTGGCGAATTCGTCTACCTGGCGCTGCTCCGCTTCGGTGAGTTTAATTTCTTTTTGAGGCGTCTTTTCTTCCAATAAAATACTTTCCTCTTCATGAGGTGTATCGTCCAAGCCGTCTAAGGTTAATTTGATGTCGTCGCTCATTAAGATTCTCCTTTAAGATCCTGATCGAATAAGCCGTCTTGTTTCATCACCGTCTGCATCACATTCATTTCCGCTTTCAGTTCCAGTAAATCGTCTTTATAAAGGGTATCCAAAAGCTTTTCGTAGGCGGCGGTTACCGTGTCCAGGGAATGGAGAATGTCGCTCATAGTGGAGCGTATGGAATCGGTAATGACCGACGAGGATTCGAATTGAATGTAGCGGTGAATAAGCTTCATGGTGGTAGGAGCGTAGTAATCGGTAAATTTATTGAGTTCTTCCACGCGGCGGGGATCCCCCTCCACGGCGTGATCGATAGAGGCGAGGAGTTTTTCCAGCCGCTCGATGCGCGCCTTTAGTTCGGCGGATGTCGTGGCGGATTTATACTCCGAAAGCTTGTCGCCGTAATCCGTAAGGGCCTTTGCCCGGTCGTCTTCGATGCCCTCCGGCTCTTCTTCCTTTTCGATAGGGAGTGGCGTTTCCTCTACATAAACGGAATGCCCTTCATAGTGTGCCTTGTAGGCGTCGTACGATGGGCGATCCAACAAGAGGAGCTCCCCGTTTTCCACGACTCGCCCCTGGGGAAAGAGATCTTTTTTAATCATGGCATTTAATTCCTTTACCACCTCATTTTTCGGTTTGTTGAGGGCGGTAGAAATATCGTCGGTGGTTAAAATGGGGTTGTCGCCGATTTCCCTGCGAATGCGGAAAAAATCCCTTGCGAGAATCATTTGATGATGGGCGTATAAGGTGGCGAAGGTAAAGAGTATCGTGGTCATGAGAAAAAAGAGGCCGGCGAGAAGATCGTCTCCATCGAGAAATCGTATCCACTCGAAAAGACCGGCAAGTGTGCATAAGCAGGAGCCGACCACTCCGAGCGCCGCCGTATTTCTAAGCCAAAACCATGCCCCGGGCGTCCTGGCTTTTTGGGATACCTTGGACGGATCCCGGTTCACCTTCAGCGCTACTTCTTCCTTATTCATTCCACGGCGAAAGCCCCGCATGACGGCGCCGGCGCCGGTTTTTGTATAGTAAATGGCATTTTCCACGCTCTTTTCGATTACGTCGGATACGTCTTTAAAATTATCCTCTTGCAGGGCGCGGTTTAATTTATCTTTTAATCCGTCGTCTTTCAACCTGTTACAACTCCTCTCCCAAACATAATGTAATGTTTTATTCCTTCTTATTGTAACATACAGGCCTTTTCCTTCGTCGAGAAATCGGAGGAAAGGCCTTATGTTTACCACATCTTCATGTGGAGTTTGCCGTTTCTTACATTTTGTTTCCCTTGCACTTTCGCATGTTTTCCCTGATAATAGAAAAAGAACAACGATTAACGACCAGCGAAGTAGTCCTCGGGACTGCTTTTTTTATGACACTTTATAATATTAGGAGGAACGTTTGAAATTTAATGAATTTAATTTGTCGCCGGAACTGTTAAAGGGCGTAGAGGCCATGGGTTTTGAAGAGGCGTCGCCCATTCAATCCCAAAGTATGGAGCCTATGCTCGCCGGGCGCGATGTGATCGCCCAAGCCCAAACGGGTACGGGGAAAACCGCCGCTTACGGCATACCCATGTTGGAGACGGTGACGAAGGAAAAAAAGGTGCAGGGTCTTGTGCTCTGCCCCACGAGGGAACTTTGCCTG
This sequence comes from Aedoeadaptatus coxii, assembly GCF_001553115.1. Classification (GTDB taxonomy): domain Bacteria; phylum Bacillota; class Clostridia; order Tissierellales; family Peptoniphilaceae; genus Aedoeadaptatus; species Aedoeadaptatus coxii. The sequence goes on along the minus strand of NZ_KQ960157.1, from coordinate 24,573 downwards.
CAAGTGGCCGAAGAACTGGGGAAACTTGGCGCATATAAAAAAGGCATTAAGATCCTTCCCATTTACGGAGGCACGAGCATCGAGCGGCAAATTCGCTCCTTAAAAGGCGGCGTGCAAATCGTCGTCGGTACGCCGGGCCGCGTTATGGACCATATGCGCCGAAAAACCCTGCGTTTTGACGATCTTTCCATCGCGGTATTAGACGAAGCCGACGAAATGTTCGCCATGGGCTTTCGCGACGATATGCAAACCATTTTAGGGGAGACCCCTGAGACTCGCCAAACTTGCTTCTTCTCCGCCACCATGGAAAAAGACATTATGGATTTTTCCGCCCGCTTCCAATCGGATCCGGAAATTATCCGCATTAAACATAAACAGCTCACGGTGGAAAACATTAAGCAATATTATTTGGAAATGAAGGCCTCCATGAAGCCTGAAATTTTAAGCCGCCTCGTGGACATTTACGATCCCACTCTGGCCATTGTGTTCTGCAACACGAAAAAGCGGGTAGACGCCCTGGTCGCCGACATGGCGAGCCGCGGTTATTCCGTGGACGGTCTCCACGGCGATTTAAAGCAAAACCAACGGGATGCCGTTATGAAGCGCTTTAGAAATTCCTCTATCGACATTCTCGTGGCCACCGATGTGGCGGCGCGAGGTATCGACGTAGGCGACGTGGACATGGTGGTGAACTACGATCTTCCCCAAGACGAGGAATATTACGTGCACCGCATCGGCAGAACGGCACGGGCAGGAAGAAAGGGCCTTTCCTTTTCCTTTATCGTCGGCCGCGACATTTATAAATTAGAAGACATCGCCCGCTACACCAAAGCCGATCTCCACTACATGGAACTTCCCACCATCGAGCAAATGGACGACAACTACCGGGAAAATTTCGAGGCCAAAGTCATCGAAGGGTTGAAAAACCCGGGGGAATTGGGCGAGTACAAGGCCATGGTGGAATCTCTGCTGCGTCTCGAATACGGCGCTGTGGAAATTGCCGCATCCCTTATGAAGCTTTTAGACGACAGCCAACAAAATCGTAAACACGACGCCTTGGAGCAAGTGGACTTCGGCAAAAAATTCCGCGCGAGAGGTTTGCGTAAAGATAATCGCAAGGAAAACAGAAAAGAGGTCAAGGGCAAGAAGAAAGGCGGCAAGAAACGCTTCTCCAATCAAGCCAAGCTGTATTGGAATGTGGGCAGAAAAGACGGCGTCAACCCGAAGGTCGTCCTCGCCGTGTTCAATAACGAAACCAATTTAGGCCGCGACATCGTGGGCAATATTTTACTCCGTGATCACCACACGGTCATCGAAGTGCCGAAAGATATGGCAAAGGCCGCCATCCATCAGCTGCAAAACAAAGAAGTGGCGGGCCAATCCATTCACGTGCGCCTTTACCGCGATTAATCACAGACCCTTTCTTGTGGTACAATCATAAAAAGAGAGGGGCGAACACGTGAATTTAATTCCCTTGGAAGAACGGCATGTGGCAGATTTTTTAAATTGGCAGGATCACACCGATCCCCTTTACGCCATGTTTAATTTCGAAGAAACGGCGGAAACGATTGGTGAGTGGTACCGCTGGAAAACCGAAGACAAGCGGGATCTTTACTATGCCATTATGGAAAAAGGTCGCGCCATCGGCTACATCGGCTTAAAAAATATATCGCCCATTACCCGCAAAGGAGAAGTGGGCATCATTATCGATTGTGCGGAAATGGGCAAAGGCTACGGCAGAGAGGCCATGGAGGAATTGATCCGCCTGGGATTTGAAGACCTGGAGCTGGAGACCCTATACCTGGAAGTATTGCCGTGGAACGAGCGCGCCATGAAACTTTATAAGAGACTGGGTTTTCGAAAGACGGCGTCTATTTTCAGACCCATGGATTTGCCCGAAGATGAAGAAAGCTTGCGGGCGTTTATGCCCTATGAACATAAAATTCGAAGGGGGCGGGGTTTTGGCGCCGTTCTCGTGGATCATATGGAACTGACGAAAGGGGTGTGGCGACGTGGAATTTAAAATCGATCCGTTGCAATTAGACCTCGGCGACACGCCGATCGAAAACATCTTTTTAAACGACTACATGCCCGGCGCCGACGGCGATTTTGTAAAAGTATATTTAGCGGGCATCCAAATGGCACACAATGGAGGCGAGGGCGATCATCAAACCATCGCTTCTCGCCTTAATTTATTGGAAAGCGACGTTTTTCGCGCCTGGGATTACTGGGAAGGGGAAGGCATCGTAGAAAAAATCTACGAAGGCGAAAGCTACGGCATTCGCTTTTTGCGCCTGAAAGAACTTTACACCCGCGAAATTTACACGCCGGATAAAACCAAAAGCGATTTTGTGAAGCGTCTGGAAGATAGAGAAGTGGCGGATATGTTTACCCGCTGCGAATACTACATGCGCCGACAAATACCCTATCAACAAAAACTGGACATCGCCTCCTGGCGAGAAGTTTACAACATGCCCATCGCCATGATTCTCGAAGCCTTCCGCTACGGTACCGAAGAAAAAAACAAGCGCTCCGTGGCCTATATCGAAGGCATCGTAAGAAACTGGGCGGACGATAATATTCGCACGCCGGAAGATCTCGAGAAAAACTTTATGGAGCACGACGCAAGCTATTACCGCTACCGTCATCTGCTGGAGCTAATGGGCCTTTCGAGAAAGCCCTATATTCGCGAAGAATCGGATATAGTGGAAGAGTACATGGAGATCATGAGCTTCGAACTATTGGAAGAAGCGGCCAAACGCACCGGCGGCATCGCCAAGCCCAACTGGCGTTACTTTGAAAGCATCCTGGCGTCGTGGAAGGCGAAAGACATTCTTAAAAAAGAAGACCTTCCGAAAGATGCAAAGGAAAAGCCGCAGGTTCGAAGTACCCAAAAACCCATACAAAACTCCGCTACGGCCAAATACACATCCGACGATTTGGCGAAGATGGCGGAGCGAAAATGGAAAGAGTTTCAAGAAAGGCGGGGAAAGTAAATGGCCCATTACTTCGACGACATTCGCAGAGAATACGACAAAATCCGCCGAGATAACGAACGCATGGCATCGGATCGGCGAGAAGAAGCCTACCATATGGTCGACGGGTTGGAAGAAGTGGAAGACAACATACGCTCCCTGGGCTACGACGCCGCCCGCGCCGGCCTTTTAAGCGGCGACGCAGATGTGGCGGTATCGGCGCAAAAAGAACTTCAAACATTAGAAGGCATTCGCCGTTCCCTACTATTAAAAGCAGGCCTTCCCGCCGATTACTTAGACCCCATTTACACTTGCCCCGATTGCAAAGACAAAGGCTACCTGGAAGACGGCACCCGCTGCCATTGCTTGGAGCGAAAACTCACCGCCTACCTGCACAGAGGAAGCCATATCGAGCGGCAAATCGCAACCAATAACTTCGGCAATTTCCGCATGGACATTTTTTCCGACGTGCCCTACGGCGAAAAAAATATCTCCCCGCGGCAAAACATGGAAGAGATTCTAAAGGGCGTGGAAACCTTTATGGACACCTTTAAAGAGCCCAACGACATGAACCTCCTCTTTTACGGTGCCACGGGCCTGGGCAAAACCTTCCTTTCCCACGCCGTGGCGGCGGAAATCATGGCCAAGGGCGTATCCGTGGTCTACGAAACCGCCTTCGGCATGATTCGCATCTGCGAAGACAAAGTCTTTAACAAAAGCGGCGAGCGGGAAGCGGAAATGGCATACGACAGCCTCTTTAAGTCCGATCTCCTCATTATCGACGATCTCGGCACGGAAATGGCCAACGCCTTTACCATTGCGCAATTTTTTAATATTCTAAACACGCGGCTCATCGAAGGCAAAAAAACCATTATCAGCACCAATTTAAGCCCGAGAGAAATATCCGCAGTCTACGGAGACCGCATATTTTCAAGAATCTTCGACAAATTCGTACCCATGGAATTTATCGGCGAAGACCTGCGCTGGGAAGCCGATCGCCCATAAAACAATCAAAAGAAAAACCTCATCAAAGGGGCAAATTTCACAAAATATAGAAAATACATCGTTATAAAAGAAACTATACACCCGATTGTATTGAGTATTCGAATTATATCTACTATAATGAAATTATCGAAAGTTGAGAGAGGAGAATTTTGATGAAATTATCTAACCGTATTGAATCCATGCCCTATAGTGCGATTCGTAAACTGACACCTTATGCCAACAAGGCAAAAGAAGCAGGCAAAAAAGTGTACCACTTAAACATCGGCGCGCCCGACGTTGAAACGCCCCAAGTATTCTTTGATGCCATTAAAAACATCGACATGAAAGTATTAAGCTATGCACCCTCCCCGGGACTTCCCGAACTTCGCGAAGGCATGGCAAAATACTACCAACGTCGCGACATTCCTATGACCGCTGACGACATCGTCGTAACAGCAGGTGGCTCCGAAGCCCTTCTTTTCACTCTACTCGCCATTACCGATGTAGGCGATGAAATCCTTACCTGCGAACCCTACTACACCAACTATCTTTCTTACTTTATCGAAACCTCTACCACCGTTACCACTTTCCCGACGGTCGTAGAAAACGACTTCCACCTCCCCTCGAGAGAAGTCATCGAATCCAAGATTACCGATAAAACCAAAGCTATCCTTCTTGCCAACCCCGGCAACCCCACCGGCGCCGTTTATACACAAGAAGAAATCGAACTTATTGCCGACATCGCAATCGACAACAACCTTTGGATCATCGCTGAAGAACTTTACCGCGAATTCATCTTCGACGGCAAAAAATTCCACAGCTTCGGTACCATCGAACGCATTCAAGATCGCCTGATCTTACAAGACTCCATTTCCAAACGCTTCAGCGGATGCGGCGCCCGTATCGGTAACTTGGCATCCATGAACAAAGACTTCATCGCCGCTGCAAACAAACTTGCAACTGCACGTCTTGCCGCTCCCACCGTCGACATGATCGGTGCTGCAGCACTTTACGAAATGGACGATTCCTACCTCGATCAAATCTCCGACATTTACCAAGAACGTCGCGACGTGATCGTAGAAGAACTTAACAAAATCGAAGGCGTTAAATGCAACATGGCAGGCGGCGCATTCTATACAGTAGCCGATCTTCCCGTAGAAGATGCAGAAGACTTCTGCCGCTGGTTGCTCGAAGAATTCGATGTCGACGGCGAAACCGTTATGATGGCACCTGCCGCAGGTTTCTACGAACACAGCGAAAACTTCAAGAGCCAAGTACGCTTAGCTTACGTCCTCAACAACGATGCCATTCGCAAAGCAATGCACATCCTTGACGAAGGCCTGAAAGCATACAAAGCAAGATAAGAAGACAAAAATAAGCCCTGAAATGAGGGCTTATTTTTTTGTGCGAAAATGCGAATTTAGCATTGTAGCGTCAGGAAAATTTTGTGAAATTTCGGCCAAATAAAGTGATTTTATAACTAAAGGCCAGTGAAACTAAAACAAAAATATTCTTTCAACTTGTATACTGTTCTGACCTTTTATATAATAGTTTGATAAAGAAGTTTTCGTAGCTTCTTTAAATATAAAAAAGAAAGGAGGGAGAAAATGAACAGGAAATTACGTCTATTCATGCTGATTTTAATGCTGACACTTTTCGCCCACGGCACAGTTTATGCGGCCGACGAAAAAGAATCGGGCGCTGATGCCCCGGTGGCGGTGGAAACTTCAGTTTCTCCCGATACGACAGAGGGAAAGGATGAATCAAACCCGACCGAAGTTGAAGCGGCAGAAACAGAACCCGCTTCAAAACCCGAGGTAGCGGAAGCGAGCCCCGCAGAAGCCGAGGCAGCGACCGAAGAAAAGGACCCTGCAATCGAACCGAAGGCGGCGGCACAAAACGCCCCCGAATCGGCGGAAGATGCAGCAGGCGTAATGGAAGCGGACGCTAAGGACAAGGCGGAGGAAACACCTGCCGATGTAACCGAAGCAGACTCTGTAACGAAAACCTCGGCGAAAAACGGCACTACGAAAACCGAAGAGCCGACCAACGCTCCTAAACCGGAGGCGAAGGAAGAAAAGCCCGTCGAAGATAAAAACCAGGTGGAACCTTCAGAAGATCTTAAAAAACTCGGCGAACAAATAAAAGCCGAGAAAGATGATAAGAAGAAGGAAAAACTTCAAAAAGAGTACAATGAAAAATACTTGAAAGAAGTTGAGAAATCCGCTTCGGATAAACTGACGGAGGACATGGATAAACGCTTAACCGATAAAGAAAAGATTGCACGATACAATCAAATCAAGGAAAAGCGTAAAGAAATCGAACAAAAAATCGCCGACGGCAAGTTGACGCAAAAAGACGTCGATGAATTGAACAAGCTTTTAGGCGGATTCGAGCCTCCTCGTGCATTAACGGACGAGGAAAAGGCGATCCGAAAAGATCTCGCAACAAAGCCTTACATTAATATCGACGAAAAGAACTCTTCTAAAGAAGGTAAGAAGATTTACGAAGATTATAAAAAGGTAAAAGATGCCTTGGATAAGGCGCTGAATCCCGATCAAGACGGACTAAGCAAGGAAGAGCTGGGCGCCCTCGGGGTTAAAGATCTTCAAGAGCTCAAGAAAAAGTTCGACGATCTCAACAAGCAAGTCTTAGACGGTATTAACTCTACGGATCCGAAGAAGAAGATTGCACCGGCATTCGGAGAGGAAAATGGAGACCCGAGAATCACCGTCTATCCATTCGACTTTACCGGCGGTGTCGGCGGCCAATTGGAAGGCGATACCTACTACGTTCCCGACAATACCCCCCTGGATCTCTTAGTCCAGGTAGGGAAAAATAATGATGGGAACGAACTTACCCTTACCATTACGCCCAATAAAGTGGGCAATCCCTTAGGGGAAAATCCCAAGGCTGATTTAAATAGCCTTGTCTTTTTAAACGGTAAAGCAGTAGAGCTTACAGCTAATGAAGATGGATCCTATTCCTTTACGACGGCTGAAGATTTCGGCGTAGCCCAATTAAAATTCCAAATTCCCGGATTTTACGGTAATCTACACGAAGGCTTTTCCATAACAATGAAAGCCGGAGAGAAGGAGATTAAGAAGAATTTCTTAATCACGAAAAAAGGATACGATGAAAATCCGAAAGTAGGCGAAATCGGATCCGACGATCCGAAGAAACCCAAGGAATTTGACGGTGGCAACACCACCGACGGCTATGTCAACGACGACACGGATAAAGTAGCCAATATCTTTACTCTTTTAAAGAAGAGCAACGGCTACATCGACGATGTGATCGTGAACTCTTCCAACGGGGAATCCCTTCCCTTATCTCATGTGAAGATCACTATGAAGTTGCCGAAATACAACGATAAATTTGCCGAATATATTCACAAATCCGGCTTAAAATATCACAAAGTAGATGATGGCACTTACGTTCTCGAGATTGAGAAGAGAAATTTTAAAGGAAATCTCAAAGGGAAAGATCCTCAAAAATTAACTCAGGACGAACTGAAAAAACTCCTTCTCGACGACGGAACCAGTAAAAAATACGTTGACGAAAAAGGCGAAGTTCACGATGTAAAAGACGTTCTTCAAAATGGGGACTTTAAAGTGGACGGCAAGACCCTTTATAAAAAGGACGGCGAAAACTTTAAAGAAGTCGGCACTTTTGACGACAAGGGCAAGCTGACGAAAGACGGCACTACCTATATCCTACAAGGGGACAAATTGCTCTCCTACACATCGGAAGAAGATGTTTTCGAAGGTAATGTGGCCAATAAAGGTGACAAGGCGGATACGAATGTAACCCCGACCCTTAAAGGAAAACAAGTTACCATTGAAACAACTGTTGAAGGTGAGAAGAAAACCTCTTTCGGCGGCACCATCGTCGGTGGCAAAAACGGCGCGATCTTTGATTCTTCCCATCGCTTTAAGCAAATTCCCGATAAGGATTTTGTAGGCGTTGAGAAAGCTCTTGTAGATTCCTCGGGGAAATTGATTGAAGGCAAAACTTACAATGATGCCGATATCAAAACCGATGATAAAGGTAATAAAACCGTAACCATCGACGGCGTCGAGTATAAGATTAAAGAAAACGCCGTGTTTAATGAGGCGGGCTATCTGTTGAGCGGCTACACTTTCAGACCGGGAGAAGTTCTGGTCGATCAATATGGTCGCCTAATGGAAGATATCACTGTTAAGAATGAAGACGGAAACTATTCCTTTACTAAAAAAGGAAAGGCACCTAATGTTACATTCAATGTTAGCGAAACTATCGACCGAATCTTTGTTAACAATAACAACTATGTCGTAAAAAATGATGGCTACAAAGCCATCGTCGGCAAGTATTATTACGATAAAGAAAACAACAAGTTCGTCGAAGCAAAAGACGGTAAAGTGATCGGCGATAAATTCTTCGCAGGCTATAAGGAACTGGAACTCAATCCCAAGTTAAGCTACGGAGAATCGCTCGTTCCCGACGATGCGACGAAACTTTACGGTAGTTTAGATTCTAAGGATTATTACAAAGTGGGCGACGCTTACTATGTAAAGAAAACCCTAGGTGAAGGGGACAAGGCAAAAGAATATTATGTTCGCGCCGACGGCAAAAAAGATGATCTTATTTTGTCTAAAGAAGGCATGAGCTTTTACGTTCAAAAATTGGGCGATGAAGAGAGAATTGTCTCCATCGAAAGCATTTTCGATGCCGTCAATAACGCCAAGTTTGGCTTGCGCTTCCCGGGCTTCTTAACGGGCAAGGACATCAGCTATACTTTAACTGCCGAATTCCAAGCAAGTTATGAACGCCTTAATGATAAGGGAGAAACGGAAGAAGTTTCTATCTTTAAAGATAAGGACAAAGATAAGGACGGAAAACAAGATGCGGAAGAACCCACAAAAGTTGTAAACCGTTACTTCTATTTGAAGGAAAAACCGACAGGCGAAGCTTTATTCTTTAAGAATGCGCCTTCCGATCTGTCGAAAAATCTGGATTATAATTTCTTCAATATCTTCTATCGCGACGGCAGCGATCGTCAAAGAGACCAATACATTATCGGTCTTTTAGATAAAGAAGCTAAGGCGAAAACGAACGAAGCAAAAGCAAAGATTGAAAAAGAGCTGAAACTCTTAGATCTTTTAAGAAGAGAATTAAAGAAACTGGATCCCAAGGCTAAGTTTAAAGTTGAAGGAGAAGGCGAAAATAGAACTCTTTCTATCGTCGACGGCGAAGGCAAAGCTTTAGATCGCAGCTTACGTTGGACTCTAGGGTTTAACAATAAGGGCGGCGGTCTCTTCCCGGAATATCCCGGCGCATCGATTATCGTAGAAGATCACAACATGGACAATCGCTTGATTTACGATGAAGTGATCATTAACGATACGAAGGAAAACTGGGAAAGAATAAAGGAAGAAAAAGGCAAAGAATTTGCAGGAACCGATGAGTATTTCTTCTTAGATCAACTGGATAAGATTCGCCTCGGCATCAATCCGAATTACGTCGAAAGCTATTTTGTAGCAGTAGGCGGCTTTGAAATTACGGCGAAGGAAATTAAAGATAGTCTTGGTAAAAATCAAAAGGCGAATTTAACTAAAAACGGCGTCAATTTCGAAATCACCCGCGATAGCGAAAAAGGTCAAATTCGCATCAAGGTATTAAAGGCCTTCTATAAGGAAAATGATACTGAAGATAAGAGTTTTAAATTCTATAGTCCCGTGCAAGAAGCTTACACGAAGGCTATGAGCAGTAAGATCGATTCGGATAAGCTAAAGTCTGATACAAAAGAGAATTTAAAATCTTCTTTTGAAGAAATGCTTAAAGAAATTTATCCGCCAACATCTTCTTGCTTCAAAAAACTTTCCGCCAGATTTAAAGACATGGTCGATAAAGCTGATGATAAGAATCTCGATGTCATCAAAGCATCCATGATTCGCGAATTAAATCGCCTCAAGCTTTCCTATCTCGATAGCAAAAAGGGCGACTACCGCCACGACGATATGCGTTTTAACGCCATTCAGTTTGAACTGAAACCGGGCACCACCATCGGTGGGGCGACGGATTCGTCGAAGCGTAAGATCATCGGCATCACTTCGGTGATCAATCCCATGGTGGACATTCCCTTTACCGATGAATTTGGACAAATCCTCACCAACAAAGACAAGTACGTGAAGGAAGAAATTCAAAAGATTTTGAAGGATAAGGATGACAACTTTAAAAAGAATTGGAATAAGCAGGAATCTTCTTATCGCGATGTGATGAAACAAGCATTCGACAGCGTCAATGCTATGATCATCAAGAAGACAATCGAAATAAAAGATCTTGCGACATTTGATTCAAAGGCAGACTATAAGGAAAAATTACCTTACTCTGCTAAAAAAGGCAGTGAACTTTTCTACGGCGATCTCGCTACCGGCGAAGGTGAAAATCGTAAGAGCTTAAAGGACAGCAAGGGCAATCCCATTAATCCTTACCATGTCGGCGACGGCGAAGATAAGGATATTAAGAAAGTTGCCGATAACATCGACGCAAACCTTGAGAAATACAAAGGTAAAATCGATGTAGATAAGTTTAAAGCATCTCAAGCTTATCAAGATCTTATTAATCCTTCCATCGACCTTGCGGCTTATTATATGAGCAATCAAGGCTATGATCGCAATGTTTATAAAAACTTTGCGGATTATCGCCTGTCCTTAGCAGGTCAAGGTCCCGGTTTATTCGAAAAAGATAGCCACTGGAAGAACAAGGTTTGTCCGTCGGGTATCGGCCTCGGCCACTGTATCGAAAAAGCAGGGGAAGATGCCGGCGTTGAAAAAGAAGACGGAGCCGACGGCAAGGGCACATCCGGCGCTGCCGACGCAGGCTTCAAGCTCGTGTACGAACCTTCCGTTCCCAAACCGGAAGAAGAAAATCCGAAATTCGATAAAACGTCCGAAACGAAGGAACTCGATCTTTCGAAAGATGGAAAAGATAAGGAAGGTAAAGGCAAAGACATTACCGTAGACTTTACGGTAAAAGTCAAAGTCGACAAACTGAACACGACGCAAAAAATTGCCGGAGAAGCTCTGAAGCCTTCGAAGGACGACAAGACTGTAAATTCTAACTATAACGAAAACGGTTATTATGTTTACAAAAACAGTTTGATCATCGACTTCTTACCGGACATCTTCCAATTGCAAACCGGCAGCCAACTGACCCTAAAGATCGATGAAGATGCCATGAAGCAAAACGGCGCTAATAAAACGCTGAACATGGAAGAGTTCCAAAAGAAAGCCAAGCCCCTTTACGTGGAAAATATTTATGACTATGTAAAGACGCTAGATGGAGATAAGAAAACAGTCCTAGAAGCGGCCATTAAAAAAGCCGAAGCGGAAGGCAAGCTGGAAAAAGGCAAATTAACCCGCGCCATCTTGGCCTGGTTGCCCGAATTCGAAGCGCCTCATGGCGATAAAGCTCAGTTTACTTTAAGCCTTGAAAAATTGCTCGTGGACAAGAAGAAATATCAAGAAAGCGAAGCAAAGCAAAACAAGGGCCAAAAGTATACGAACCGTGCCGTCTTCGGAAATGTCGGAGAATTTTTCTACAGCGATCATACGATCCCCATTACCGACGGCCATAAAGGCAAAGTCAATAAGTATTTGAGGATCTATGACGAAGAGGGAAATCCCGTAACGGAATCCGACGCAGGCGAATGGTTTAAGGGGAACACCACCCTTCATTTCGGAGATAAATTCGATTACAAAATCAATTACACGCTGGAGAAATCTCTAACCGATACGGATATTTCATCGAATCGCGATCAAAAGTGGTTCTTAACAGATGACTTTTCAAAGATGATCAAGAGAGGTCTTCGCCCGGTTTTAAGAGATTTTGTCGAAGAAAAAGATGGCTTTAGAGTCACTTATAAAATCGGCGAAAAATCTTACTCGAAGACTGCGTTAGAAGCGCTCATTAAAGAGGGAAAAGCTAAACTTGCCGATGTCGACGGTATTACCATCGATAATAAATTTGGATATCCCATCGGCCAATCGAAAGAATTCATCCTTCCCATGATGATTCCCGAGCTCGATGCAAAGATTGAAGACGGCAAGGTCGTCTATATCGGCACCGACGGTGAAAAGCATGTACTGGGAGAAGCTAAGGAATTCTTCAATATTGATAACTTAATCGCTAAGGATAAGGATCTTTCTGCTTCCAACACGGTGAAAGGCTCCAATACCGTTACCGTTTACTTGGAAAAGGAACGTTTCATTAAGCTTTACAAGGAATTCTTTGAAGCCGACGGTACGACGGAAATTAAAGAAAATCGTCCCGAGGTTAAATTCAATATTATTCAAATTGTAAAGGATAAAGATGGCAACGTGATCGAACGAAAGACCTTAGACAAGCAATTAGTTCTCAACGAAAAGAACGAGTTTGTCGGCAAGGTGGACGGTCTGCCTTTATTCAAGAAGGTTACAACGATTAATGAAGACGGTTCGGTTACCGTAAAGACCATTTCTTACGCTTATGAAGTGGAAGAAGTGGCCATGGACGGTTACACCGGCAAGGTGTTTAAGTTCGACGAAAACGACAAATTAGGTTTTGTCTTTAAGGCGAAGAACACCAAGAAACCGGAAACTCCGCCGGAGACACCTCCGGAAGAACCTAAGACTCCGCCGGAAGAACCGAAGAATCCTCCGGAAGAACCTAAGACTCCGCCGGAAAAACCCAATACACCTCCGGAAACTCCGGAAACCCCGGATAAGCCCGGCACACCGGACAAACCGAACAAACCCAATCGCCCGAACAAGCCCAACAAACCTGGACGCCCCGGCCTTCCCAAGACCGGCGTGGCAGATGAGGGCATGCTCTTATTGGCGAGCGGCGGTTTGCTCCTTGCGCTCTTGGCTTATCGGAGAAAATATGCAGTAAAATAAGCGAGGTTTTATGAAAAAGCGACGAATTCTACTCAATGTAATGATTCTTTTGGTGGCGATATTTTTCGCCTACCACGCTTTTTCCTATCTTCGCTTGCGCCGAGACGGCGACGCCTCCGAAGCGCTTTATCGCTCCGCGGCGGAATCTTTTTCGAAAGAAGAGAATCCGTGGGACGACATGAAATCGAAATTCCCTCATGCTGTCGGTTGGATTCGCTCCTCCGACGGGAAGGTGGATTACCCGGTGGTGCGAGGGGACGATAACGAAACCTATCTTCGCCGCGCAGCCGACGGGGAAGAGAATGTGTTTGGCAGTATTTTTATGGACTACCGAAACACGGGGTTCGCCGATCCCTTCGTTATGGTCTACGGCCATATGACGAAAGACGGCAGTATGTTCGGCTCTCTGAATGCCTTTAAAGCAGGCGGCGATGTGCCCTCCTTCGAATATTCGGAGCGAGAGGGCCATTACCGGGGAGAGCCCGTGCTCGCCGCCGTGATCGACGGCGAAACCTTAATCGATCCGAGAGATTACGGCGATTTCAATAAGCGAGCGGAATTTTACCACAAGCTGAAACAAGATGCCGTGTTCGACACGGGTTATGAATTAAAAAAAGAGGATCATTTAGTGATCCTCGTGACCTGCAGTTACGAACGGCACAATGTAAGGCTCGTGGTCGTCACCGTCAGCGGCAAATAAAAAATCCCCCACATGATAAAATGTGGGGGATTTTTCTATGGAAAGAAAGAGGGTCGGAGGGCGGTTCTGCGCGCCGAACGAGAGCGACATTAAACGCCCAACTCACAAAATAGCCTTTTGCGATACAGCCCAATAAAAATCGAAGCCCGTTAGGACTTCGGACATCTCCGTTGAAAGATTTTTAGTAGAATGGTTTGTTTTTGAAAGAGAAAAATTTTCCCGAATGAATTTAAAAAATACATTCACGTACAGAACTACTTTTTAAATCGGTTTCATACAACCTGTGAAACCCTGTCGCGGGGAAGGGGAAAGGGCTCAGAGGAGAAGGCCGCATTTCCCCTTCCCCGCGCGCCCCATCCCCATTCTGGCCGGCTTTTTGATGGGAAGAAAATGCCTGCGGCATTTTCTCCATCCTATGCCATGCAAGCGGTAAAAAACACATTACATTTATTCAAAAGAACTGGGATCTATTTTGCATCCTAAAGCTAAAGCCGACGCCCAACTCATAAAATAACTTTCCGCGACGCAGCCCAATAGGAATCGAAGCCCGTTAGGGCTTCGGACTGCTAAAAAGCGTTAGGGTGGAAAGGAAGGAGGTTTTAAGAGGAGGGAAAGAGGGCGAATCGCAACGCCCTATTCCCTCCTCCTAAGTTACGAAAAAAGACTTTTGAATGAATAGTTAACTTTTGAAAGAAAAAATCTTCTGCAGATCAAAGAAATAAACTTACTTCCCCACCCTTACCACCGGCACAAAGAAGAGCGCGGCGCCGTACGCTCCTGCCGCTGTAAGAGCGAATCTGTAATGTGTGGCGAGGGTTTCGGGGAGCGCAATGATTTGCCTTTTGGTGATCCCTAAAAAATCCGGATAGAAGAGGGTGAAGAACATACTGAAGGCGAGGGCGCAAAGGATGCCGGCGGCGATGCGCTCGCCTCTTCGGTTAAATAAACCGAATAAACTCTTCCGAAAACAGTTCCATTGGAGAAAGTAGCATACGGCGAAACCGCCGTCGATTAAATGTTGCCATAACGTTTCGCCGCCCGTACGAAAGGCGAGGAGACTAAAAGCCATCAGGCCGTGTGCCGTCAAAATAAAAAGGTATTTCATCCAGACCTTGCTGTTTTTCGGCCACTCCGCCAGTAAATAGGCGACGAGGACGAGTCCGAGGCCGAGAAGCTGTTCGTGGCGGGCGATTCCCGCGGCGTAAAGCCCTGCCCATAGGGCGAGATTAAAGCCCGAAAGCAAAATGTCGCGATTTTGTTTCATCGGCTCACCTCCACACTCGTCACATAATTTCCGCGGCTTCCCTGTTGCTGTAAAATGGGGACGCTTCTCGTCGTAAACCGCTTTTTAATCCCCAAGGCCCCGTCGAAGGATTCTTGTTTCCTTAAATACTGCGCCATGGCCGCCGGGTCGTCTTTTCCCCCTTTAACGACGGCGTCGTAAAGGAGATTGTAAGCATCGTAGCCGATGGCGGCGTAGCTCGTAGGTTCTTTGCCGTATTTTTCCCGATAGAGGGAAAGGAAGGTGTCCGATGCAATATTAAAGGTTTCGTAGCGGGCGTAGTGGGCGGTAAAGTATACCCCCTCCACGGCTTTTCTACCTAAGGCTTTAAAGGAAGGATTTTCCCAGCGGTCGCCGCCCATAATGGGAATGTCCGGGTATTCGGTGCGAATTGCCCGCACAAGGTAGGCGCTGGCGGCACTGTTGCCGGGGCAATAAACGGAATCGACGGGGAGTTTTTTCAGCCGCTGAATTTCGTTGTGAAAGCGGCTCTCTCCCGTGTGGTAAAACACCTTGTAGACGTTGACGTAATCCGGCAAATTCCGCTCAAAACTATAGGCCAGTTCGTTGCCATAAAGAGTTTCCGAATCGATCATAATGGCGACATCTTTTACGTGGAGCGTTTCGTCGGCGAAGCGCGCCATGGCCCGCGCCTGCTCGTCGTCGCTGACGCTGATTTGGGTAATCCAATAATTGTCTTTAAGTTTCGGCGAAGTGGAGCCCGTGACCGTCGGAATTTTCGCCGCGTTAATGACGGGGCTCGCCATTTGCATGCTGTCGCTGCCGAAGGTGCCGATCAACCCGACGGCGCCCCGATCGCTTAAATAGGCGACGCCGTTGGCCGCCTCAAAACTTTGGCTCTTGGTGTTGTAAAGTTTCAGCTCGATCTTTTTACCGAGGGCCACGGGGCGAATATCCTGTGCAAGTTTCGCGCCGCGAAGGGTTTCCTCTCCGGTTTCACCGAAAATGCCCGTGGTCGGCTCGAAAATGCCGAAGACCAAAGGATCAACTTTCGATTGAGGTTGAATCGCGTCGCAGCCCGTTAAAAGAAAAAGAGCGAGTAAAAAAGGGATCAGTCGTTTCATTCCGTATCTCCAAAATACCGACTTAAATCTTCAAGATACTGTTCTTTTGAAAGGACGAGAAGCTCGTCTCCTTCTTTCAAAATCGTATCTTTATTAGGCGTAAAGGTCCTATCTTCTCGCTTCACCGATGCGATTAAAGGATGGTGGGGAATGGTAAGGCGTTCCAGGGGAATGTTGACGTAATCCGCATCCCCCGGCACGAAAAAGTATTGCATGGTGTAGCCGGAATCTACGACGGGATCGTCTTTTGTAAACATATTGTCGTAAAGGGATTCGTAAATGGGGCCGTTGTTCAATACCTGCGCCACAAGATAAGCCACTACGGCGGTGGCGGTGACGGAAATCATCTGCATCATGGTGCCGCTCATTTCCGATACGAGTAAAATGGAAAGAAGGGGCGCCTGCACGACGGAAGATAAAATGGCCGCCATGCCTAAATATAAAAAGTTCGGGTAATATGCGTCGCCGCCCATCATAAAGCTGTGGCAAAAAGCGCCGAGGAGGGCGCCCAGCGTGAGTACGGGAAGGAAAATACCGCCTTGTGCGCCGCTTCCGTAGCCTGTCCACACGAGAAGGAGGCGAATGGCGAAGTACACCACGAGGGCCGTCGGCGCCACGGGCTTGGTGGCCAGACGCTCGATTAATCCGTGGCCGCCGCCTAAGAGAAGAGGGGAGTAAAGGCCTACGCAAAAGGCGAGGATCATGGCGATAAAAATAATAGCGTAGCGTGGAATGGGGAGCTTTTTCATGTTTTGGCTGAAAAAGAGCAGCCCCTTATTAAAGAGAGAACCTAATATGCCGCCGAGAACGCCGATGGAAAGAGGTACCCAGAAAAAGGAAATGGGCAGCATTTCGTGCATGGGAAAGGAAAAGGCCGGTTCCATACCTAAAATCGAAAAGCTGACGAAATTCGCGAGGACCGACGCCACAATACAAGGCACGACGAAAAAGTGGGAAAAGCTCTTGTGCAATTCTTCCAAGGCAAAGAGGGCGCCTGCGAGGGGTGCGTTAAAGGCGGCGGCGAGTCCTGCCGATGCGCCGGCGGTAATTAAATAGCGCCGCTCCATTTCAGAAGCCTTCATTCCCTTTGAAATCATTTTGGCGAGAGTGCCCCCTAATTGAATCGAAGGGCCTTCCCGACCGAGGGTGAGTCCGGTAAAAGCGCCCATGGCGCCGCCGAAGAATTTGGAAATCAGCGTAGGCGTGGATTCGATATCCGCCTTTCCCAAAAGCTCGCCGCGAATTTGGGGAATGCCGCTGCCGCCGCTGAAGGGCGCCCAACGGAGCAAGAGATGCATTAAAAAGGCGAGGAGCAAAAAGCCCGCCAGCATAAGGGCGCCTTTTTCGACGGTCATGTGGCTGTACATGAGATTGCGCACCGTATCCAATCGGCCGAGGGTGTAGCGGTAAAGCACGGAAATCATTCCCGATGCCAAGCCGACAAACGCGCCGCCGAAAACCAAATGAATACGGAAGCGCCCGGTTTGATAAGAACTTAATTGATGGGTGTCCATGAAAACTCCTTTCAGGAGACAAACAAAAACGACGAATACAATATTAATTCAAAATAACCCTTTACAAAAAATAGAGAAGAGGGTATTATAATAAACAGATGATTTAGTTAGATAAAGCGATAAAGAACGAAAGGACAAGACAATGAAAAAGAAAATACTTAGCCTCGCCCTTCTAATGCTCATGCTGTTAACGGCGTGTTCCGGAGGCGCGAACAAAGCGAACACGGGCGACAACGCAAAAGACAACGGCAACGCGGCAGCGGCCGATGCCGGAGAAATCGACAAATCCAAAACCTACATCATCGGCATGGATGATACCTTCGCTCCCATGGGCTTCCGCGATGAAAAAGGCGATCTCGTCGGATTCGACGTCGACCTCGCCAATAAGGTAGCCGAAAAAATCGGCATCAAAGTGGAATGTCAAGCCATCGATTGGACCATGAAAGAAAGCGAACTTGAAAGCGGCAACATCGACATGATCTGGAACGGCTACTCCATTACACCGGAGCGCGAAAAGAAAGTATTACTTTCGGAGCCCTACATGGATAACCGCCAAATCATCGTGACGCTGAAAGATTCTCCCGTCAATTCCAAAGCGGATCTCGCCGGCAAGCGCGTAACAGTACAAGGCGAATCTTCTGCACTGGAAGCTGTCAATAAAGACGAAGCATTTGTAAAATCCCTGGCAGAACCGCCGGTAGAATACGCAACCAACACCGAATGCTTTAAGGATATCGAAGCCAAACGCTGCGACGCCATCGTCGTGGACGAAGTTCTCGCTCGCTACTACATGAAGCAAAACGGCGAAGAAAACTACAAGGTCTTGGACGACAACTTCGGCGAAGAAAAATTTGCCGTAGGCATGCGTAAAGACGACACCGCCCTTATGGATGCGCTCAACAAGGCTATGAAAGAACTAAGAGACGACGGAACCTACGACGAAATTTACCAAAAATATTTCGCCGACTAATCCATTAACCTGAGGAGGTAAGCGTGGAAATTTTACAACGCTTAATTCCCCTTTTAAACGAGGGGATGAAGACAACGGCATCTGTATTTGCAATGACACTACTGGTATCGGCCATATTGTGCGTACCTGTAGCGTGGGCGAGATTATCCCGTCATCTTATTATATCGAAGATTGCGGCAATCTACATTTACATTATGCGTGCCACGCCCCTATTGTTGCAACTGATGTTTGTATTTTTCGGCTTACCCCTCTTACCCATTCCCTTAAAACTCGGGCGATTCACCTCCATTTTCATCGCCTTCATCTTAAACTACACGGCATACTTCGCCGAAATATTAAGAGGAGGCATTCAATCCGTCGATCCCGGGCAATGGGAAGCGGGAAAAGTATTGGGCCTCTCCAAACCCTACACCTTCTTTAAAGTCATCCTTCCCGTGGTGATCCAAAGAAGCTTCCCCGCTTACTCCAACGAAGTGATTACCCTCGTAAAAGACACCTCCCTCGTTTACATCTTAGGGGTTATGGACATATTGAAAGCGGCGAAATCCGTATCCAACACCATGTCCTCCATCCTGCCCTATGTTTACGTAGGCGTCGTATACCTTATTATCGTCGGCATTTTAACCGTTATACTCAACAAAATGGAAAGGAAGATTCAAGCGTCATGAGAATCAGCGTACGAAACTTAGCGAAAAGCTTTGGCGATCGCGAAATCTGGAAGGGAATCGATTACGATTTCACCTCCGATTCCATCATTTCCATTGCGGGGAAAAGCGGCCAAGGCAAGACGACCTTTCTCCGTTGCTTAAACGGTTTGGAAACTTACGATGCAGGTACCATTTCCTTTGACGGCGAAGTGATGCCCGTGGGCAAAACCGACGCGAAAAAAATCGGCATGGTCTTTCAGGGATACCACCTATTCCCGAAACTCACCGTGTGGGAAAATATCCTACTCGCGCCCCTTTACCACGGCGTGGAAAAAAGCGTGGCGGAAAAGCGCGCCCTTCGACTTTTAAAAGATCTGGACATCGAAGAGGAAAAAGACAAATACCCGCGCAACCTTTCCGGCGGCCAACAACAACGCGTCGCCATCGTGCGCGCCTGCATGCTCGAGCCGGACATCCTCTGTTTCGACGAGCCCACCTCGGCATTGGATAGCGACACCATCGACAAACTGGCGCAAATTATGGAGCAGCTTAAAGCCAAAGGCATGGGCATGATCGTCGTGACCCACGACCGCGCCTTCGCCAAACGAGTGAGCGATCGCATCCTCCACTTTGAAGAGGGAAACCTGCGGGAAGAACACATTACCGGCGCCTAAATAAACAATTTCCAAAAACAAAACGCCTTCGCAAGAGGGCGTTTTTTGTGTGGTATAAATTATCATTTAAATAAATAAAAAAAGGAAAGAGCATTTCAATAGTACAAACCTGTGAAATAGAAATAAACAATAGGGCGAAAGGGTTGATTTTTAGATAAATGTGGTACAATATTAGTGAATAGTACAAGACAAATTCATGTTTTTTCATTAGTTAATAACTTTCGCATCGTTGGACTTCGAAAGTTAAATGATAAGGCTCACGGAGAGGAGCGAGAAAGGAGAAATAATGGATAAAAAAATGAAACTTAGGAACGGAATGGCGGTCGGCTTGGCCCTCGCCATGTCTCTCAGCTCCGTTCCCTACAATGTATTTGCGAATCGGGATATTGCCACATCCGTTATTGAGCGAGTAGCCCGCGCTTCGAATTCGCCGGTGGATGCTACCAGTAGTGCAACTTATTACAAAAAAGCCAACTGGGAAAACAAGATTAAGGACAAATCTCGTTGGAAAGTAGAAGACAATCAAAACTTAGTTAGAGTTGGCGGAAGCGATCCGCTTCAAATGAACGATATAGACTACGATGGTATGTTCATTGATGCAAACGGAAGATACGTAATAAGATTAGTATATAAAGAAAAATCACAAGCATTATCTGGTGTTTGGTATAGAGCCCTAATCAACTTTGGCGACCTTGATAAATTTATAGACTTCGATCTTTCCTATGTTTTAGGTAAGGATGGGAAGACTCAATACAAGTTCGATCCAGTATCACAATTTAAAGGCAGAGGCTTTGACTTAGGTAAGGCAGCTGGAGATAGAACCAATAACAGAGCTAATTTACCAATTAACTTAGTCTTAAAAGAAGGTGTAGATTTAGATAAGCTTGGTAGTGAAAACTACATCGTCCAAATGAGAGTTGCCAATGGAGATTATACAAGAATTTACGCTTATGCACCAAAGGGCACATCCATGGACTACTCAACTTATACAAAGACTACGGCAGTTGATCTTGTAGATAAGTTAAGCACTCTATTTATCAAGGGTGGTAAACAATCTGACCTTAATAATGCGACTAACCAAGAATTCTTTATGTCAGAATTTATTGCCAATCCAGACCAATATCCTGACAAGTCAAACTTAGGTATCATTAGAACTCAATACATGGGACAAACAAAAACTATTGTTAGCGAAACTGTTAGCGGGCAACCTTTTGCTTTTACTCAAGTATTTGATGCAAATCTTGTTAAGTATATGAAGGCTGATTCCAAGGGCAACGTAGCTTATGTCAATGTTATGACTAAGGATAGAAAACTATCCGATTACACTAAAAACGTCGGTATTCCAAAAGATAAGATAAATTATTCTAAAGATGGAAAATTAGCTTATATCGTTATAGGAACAAAAGATTTCACAAAAGACGGTGTAAGGGTAGTTAATGTAGCAAAACTTGACCAACACGTTATGTTGTCAGGCTTCTACATCACAGCTATCGACTACGTTGTAGACAAGAGCAAGTTTGAAGATACTTTTAGCAGTGACAAAGTAAGAAAATTAAATTACACTACTATGTCTGGCTGGACTAATCCTAATAAAGACGGCTGGGTAATCTACGAAAAAGATTATGACGACACTTATGTTGTTCCAGAAGGGGAGTCTTACCTAATTGACACAGGAGACGACCCATCAGGCGGACAAATTATGATCCAAGTTGGTGGCGACCAAGCTATTTTAAGAAAGCCACAAGGTTACTACAACGGATACGTTTCAGGCGACGGAGCTAATGATGCCATAGAAAAATATGCCAATGGCGTTTACAAGTTTACTCTTCGTGAAGGAGCAACAATATTAAAAGATAAGAAGCTAAAAGTTTATATGCCTTACACATCTTCACACGATAAACCTGTCAACTTCCTTGAAATTCATAATGGAAGTAAACATAATGAAGGTGCAGCTGAATTAACGCTACAAAAAGATAGAAACATCAATATGCATCTTTATAAAGCGGATAAAAAAGAAACATTTAAACTTAAATATACGCTAAAAGGTGGAAAGGAAGGAGAAATAGTTTTCACTCCTAAAGTCTTATGGCAATACAAAGATAATGATGGAGTTTTAACAGGAGTATCAAATAGAGCGACTGATGGTGCTGGTGGTAACTTCTACATCAACACAACAAAATTAGAACCGGGTGCTGATATTTTTGTAGAATCTATAGGTGCAGATGGAAATAAAATAGAAGATCAAACATCTTGGTTCAAGTATAAAGCTCTAAAAAAATCTACTGACAATGTTAAAGAGCTTACATGGGTAGACCACTCTGACAAGAAATCAGTTTTATCAATCAACAAATCACTTTACACACCATATCAATTGTTGTTTACAAATGATTACGCTGAAGGAAGTGCTTACCAAGATCCAAGACAATTACCAGCAGATGATGCTTCCTTTAACAAAGATACAAAAGAATTTGTCGGCTACACTAAGTACGACGGTGGTAAGGTAAGAACTCTTTACGAAGAAGGCAAGACTGGTAAATTATTTGCCAAGGTTCAAGCTGATGAAAATGATTACGACGACAAGGGAAATATAAAGGGAACAGATGTAAGGAAAAAAATCACTATTCCCAAGGCAAATATCTTTGACGCTCAATTTACAGGAGATAACAAAGAATATAGGGCCTATGAATACAAGGTAGACCTTACAAAGATGCTTCCTTATCATTCAGAAGATAAGACAGAAACACCATTAACTTTATTAAAAGATATGAAGTTTGTTTCAACTGCATCAGACGGATCATCACTTCCATCTGACCTTTACGAAACAAGAGTTAGGGCAAGAGTATTGTTCGATACAACTGAAGGTCAATTTGCAGACAGCACAAAGAAAGCTGTTAAAATCGTTCCGGACAATGTTAAATTCTACGGAGAAGAAGGCTATGCAGCTAACGGTTTTGAAGGAGCTAACGTTGAAGCAAATACTGGAGATAAGTTCCCGGAAGCACCAACACTAGCAGGAAAGAACTTCTTGGGTTGGGTTACTGAAGCAGGTAAGTCTAAGTTAGGCAAGACTACAGTTACAGCTGATGAATTCGGTAAGTTAACAAAAGATGAAATCTTCACTAATGAAACACCAGTAACAAAACATTTAGTAGTTTACGCTGTTTATTCAGATGAAACAGCAGTAACATTCGATGCGAATGGTGGTAAATTTACTGATGGCGACAAGGACACAACTACAGTTAAAGTTGATAATGGTAGCGTAGCAAAGCCAACTGACCCAACAAGAGCTGGTTATATTTTCAAAGGCTGGGCAGCAGATAAAAATGCAACAGAAGCAGATGCCAACATTTTAAATAATGTTACAGCACCTAAGACTGTTTATGCAGTTTGGGAAAAGACTGACAAAACTCCTTTAGAATTAACTGCTCCAACACCGGTTGAAGTTAAAGATACTAAATCATTAACATCAGATGAAATCGATAAGGTTAAGAAGGCAGTAGCTGAAGCAAATAAAGCTAAAGGCATAACAGAAGCTGATGTAACAGTATCTGAAGATGGTACAGTAACAGTTACGAAAGACGGCAAGACCGGCACATTAACACCGGAACAAACTGTAAAACAAAAAGAAGTTAAAAACGACTTCAATCCTCCGGAAAAACCGGTTCCCGTTGATAAAATTGGTGAATTAAAGCCTGAAGAAGTGCAAGCGGTTAAAGATGCCGTTAAGAAAGCCAACCCGGATAGAAACTTCAAAGACGACGAAATCACCGTTGATCCTGATGGTACTGTTAAGATCAACCAAGGCGGTAAAGTTGGCACCATTCCTGCAGACAAGACAGTCGTCCAAAAAGATACGATTCTTGATTTGAAAGCCCCCGATAAGACTGAAGTAAAAGATCCTACAAACTTAACCCAACCGGAAAGAGATAAAGTCGCAGAAGCTGTTAAAAAGGCTAACGAAGGCAAATTAAGTGCGAATGCAGAAGTTACTGTTGACAGCAAGGGTAATGTAACCGTTACAGACGGCACGAAGACAGGCAAATTAGAAGGCAAAGACACCGTCAAAGCCTTCGACAGAGCCGGCAAAACATTAAACGATCCGGAAGTAACAACAGTTGCCAACCCTGCGAAACTTACAGAAGATGAAAAACAAAAAGTAAGAGACGCAGTCAAGGCAGCAAACCCGGACTTAGACTTCAAAGACGACGAAATCCAAGTTGCTGATAACGGTGCAGTCACTGTTCCTATGGGAACGGACGGTAATAAAACCATCGCAGCCGACAAGACGGTTAAAAAAGCTGAAGATACTGATAAGATCATTAACCTGGTTGCACCGAACAAAACACCGGTACAAAACCTTGATCAATTAACGGCAGCAGAAAAAGAAAAAGTTAAGGAAGCTGTTAAAGAAGCAAATCCTAAACTACCAGATACTGCAAAAATCGAAGTTGCTGAAGACGGTTCTGTAGTCGTTACCGACGGAGATAAAGTAGGAACCCTGTCTCAAAAAGACACAGTAGTAGACGACGCTGACAAGTTAACATTAAATAAACCAAGAAAAGTTAAGGTTAAAAACACTGCTCAATTAACAGCAGAAGAACAAAAAGCAGTAAAAGACGCCGTAAAAGCCGTTAACCCGGGATTGAAAGATGATCAAATCACGGTTGATGACAAGGGTAATGTAACCGTAACCGTAACAGAAACTGTTGATAAAAATCAGGTGACAAAAACAGCTAAACTGGGACCGGACGATACAATCGAAAAAGACGATACAACACCTGCTTATGAGTTAAAAGCTCCGGAAAAACCTGTTGAAGTAAAAGA
>NZ_KQ960156.1 GCF_001553115.1 Aedoeadaptatus coxii | reverse complement strand
ATGGCAAAAGGAAAATTTGAAAGAACCAAACCGCACGTAAACGTCGGCACCATCGGCCACGTTGACCACGGTAAAACCACCCTTACCGCAGCAATCACCCTTGTATTAAACAAGAGATTCGGCAGCGGCGAATTCGTCGACTACGCAAACATCGACAAAGCACCTGAAGAAAGAGAACGTGGTATTACCATTTCCACATCTCACGTAGAATACGAAACCGAAAAACGTCACTACGCACACGTAGACTGCCCGGGACACGCCGACTACGTTAAAAACATGATCACCGGCGCAGCACAAATGGACGGCGCCATCCTCGTAGTATCTGCAGCAGACGGCCCCATGCCCCAAACACGCGAACACATCTTACTTGCTCGCCAAGTAGGCGTACCCAAAATCGTCGTCTTCCTTAACAAACAAGACCAAGTCGATGACGACGAACTCATCGAACTCGTCGAAATGGAAGTACGCGACCTCTTAAGCGAATACGACTTCGACGGCGACAACACCCCTATCACCGTAGGCAGTGCCTTAAAAGCATTAGAAGATCCCGACAGCGAATGGGGCGACAAAATCGTAGCCCTCATGGATACCGTCGACGAATGGATCGACGATCCGGTACGTGACATCGATCACCCCTTCCTCATGCCCGTAGAAGACATCTTCACCATTACCGGCCGTGGAACCGTAGCAACCGGACGTGTCGAACGCGGCGTCATCAAAGTAAACGACAGCGTCGAAATCGTCGGCCTAACCACCGAAAAACGCACCGTCGTCGTTACCGGCGTCGAAATGTTCAGAAAACAACTCGACCAAGCCCAAGCAGGCGACAACGTCGGCTTACTCCTTCGTGGTGTCCAAAGAGACGACATCGAACGCGGCCAAGTATTGGCAGCACCGGGAACCATCCAACCCCACACCAAATTCGAAGCCGAAGTATACGTACTGAGCAAAGAAGAAGGTGGACGTCACACCCCGTTCTTCAACGGCTACCGTCCCCAATTCTACTTCAGAACAACCGACGTAACCGGCGACATCACCTTACAAGACGGCGTCGAAATGGTAATGCCCGGCGACAACGCTACATTCAAAGTAGAACTCATTACTCCCGTCGCAATGGACGAAGGCTTACGCTTCGCTATCCGCGAAGGCGGCCGCACCGTTGCATCCGGCGTAGTTTCCAAGATTGTAGAATAAGAGAAAACGAAAAGAGGCGCAAATGCGTCTCTTTTTT
>NZ_KQ960155.1:126687-127056 GCF_001553115.1 Aedoeadaptatus coxii | reverse complement strand
GCCGTTTAATTCCTATTGGGCTGTGTCGCGGAAAGAGACGCTCTGTTTCGGGTTAAAACTTTGCCGTCGCAAGGTGAGCGTGACATTCTATTTCTCGGTGGATATATTAGAACCATAAAAAAATCGGGTGACGCATAAATGCATCACCCGCAAAACTTTCGTTTTCAATTCGTGCTTATATTATAAGGGTCTTATTGAAGGATGTCAAAAACTTTCTAAAGCTTGTATAAAATAATTGTATCTTAAAGATAAGAGCAAGGTAGTGCGAAGCCCTAATGTGCTTCGATTCCTATTGAGCTTCGTCGCGGAAAGAGACGTTCTGTCTCAGGCGATGTATTTTGCCGTCGCAAGGTGAGCGTGAGATTTTAT
>NZ_KQ960155.1:0-126587 GCF_001553115.1 Aedoeadaptatus coxii | reverse complement strand
AAAATGCCGAAGGCATTTTTCGTTATAGTGCCAGCCGGAAAGGGAGATGGGGCACGCGGGGAAGAGGGAAACGCGGCCTTTGCCTCTGAGCCCTTTCCCTCTTCCCCGCGAAAAGATTATACGGGTTGTATGAAACCGAATTAAAAAGATATTTTCTGCGTGAATGCATTTTTTAAAAATCCATTCAGAAGTTTTTTTCTTGAAAAAGTAATCTCTTCATTCAAAAATCTTTCTTTGATCTTAGGAGGAGGGAATAGGGCGCCCGGATTCGCATCTTTTCCTCCTCCTAAAACCTCCTTCCTTTCTTTTAGATGTGTAAACGGCTAACAACCTTTGATTCCTATTGGGTTGCGTCGCAAGAAATTATTTTATAAGTTGGGCGCCGGCTTTCGGAAGCAAAATAGATTCCTTACAGCTTTTCAAAAATAAATGATTGCATTTCCCTCTCCGCTAATGGCTATTTTTCACGATCCCTCTCGCCACGATAAGGGGGGAGAGGACATAGAACAAGGGCAGTACCACTTTACTGAACAGATAGAAATCCAATTTTTCCAGTCGATGGCCTTCGTCTTGATAGGCTTGGGGAAAGGCGATCGTGGCGACGATCATATAAAGTGTGATGAGGAGGTAGGGCATTTTTTTCGGATCGATGTTCAGTGCGGATTCCATAATGGCGAAATAGTAGATCGCAAAAAAGGCGAAACCTATAATGGAATAGAGTGCCCACCAAAAGATTCCCGCTGCAGTGGATTCTTCATTCGGTTTTTTATTTTCGCCTATGAAGTAGGCCATGTCCACGCCGAATACCCGCGAAAGCTCCCGAAGGTTTGCCATGGTCGGTTGGGCTTTATCCATTTCCCATTTGGAAATGGCCTGGCGCGTCAGATTTAATTCTCTCGCCAAGTCCTCTTGAGACATGTGAAGGGCTTGGCGTTTTGTTTTTATTTTTTGACCGTACACGGTACGCTCCTTTTCTTTTCTCGATAACGTTCATTTATAACGTAACAAAAAGAGATTGTTCATACAAGCAAATAAGCCGCAACTTTTGGTTGCGGCCCTATTTTTTTGTAAAAATTAAAACGGCGAGGGTATCGCCGTTTTTTTGCGTCGTTTTTAATTATAGCCAGTTATTGTTTAGGGCGGGAGCGGACATGAGCGTCATAAAGCCGATAAACATAAAGAAGGCGGCGGGAATGACGGCGATAATAAAGAAGATAAAGCCGGCGCGATTCCACGTTTGTTGAATTTTTGAAAATTCCTCCATGTCGCGATAGGTATTATTTTCCATGGCCCATTGGTTGCCCATAAAGCCTGCGATAAAGGACATGATAATGTTCAGTCCGGGAATGAGGGCGAGTAAACAGATATAGCAGTTGTTGCCGATGCCCCATGCCACTGTAAAAGTAAAGGCGCCCCAATTAAATTTCCTCGGCCTTTGGGGATAATCCTGATTCAGTGGGGCATAAGGCGGTGTGTTTTGATAATTGTCGTAAGCTTGAGTTTTAAAATGGTCGTCTGAAGATTCGCGGGCGTCTTCGCCGTAAGAGGGATTCGCTTGGCCGCAATGGGTGCAGAAGCGATCGTTTGGATCCACGGCCTTTCCGCAATGGGTACAGTGCATAGGCGCTCCTTTCTAATTACTTTACTTCATTATATAAAGTGGTTTTATTGTTGTAAAGTGAAAAGTTCTCAGTTCGGCGCAAAGAAAAAGCCCCCATACGGGGGCGAGGCGACTAATAAGTTAAATCGCCGTTAAAGTTTTTATGGGATGTCCATCCGTCGCCGATGTCGAGCCAAATAATATTGCCCTCGATCACCGTGCGGTAGACGTGGACGGTGGAGCCTTTTTCCAGTGCGTAGACGACGGGAGCGTTAATGGTGGGCTCGCTCCTTACATTGGTGTGAAGGGCCGTGGAGGTTATGTCCTTGCCCAGGAGATTGGATGCCACTTTTGAAAGTTTACTTCCGTTTGAAGAAACTTGCCTTTGATTCGGCTTCGGTTCAGTCTTCGGTTTCGGCGATGCATCGACCGATTGAGCGGGCGCTCCCGTGGAGGCCTTTGCTTCGGCGAGGATGGCCAGCAGCCGTTCGTTGCCGCCGTCCATGGCGAGTAGACTGTCGACGAGGGCTACCATCTGATCTTTTGAGCCGGCACTGCGGTATTTCGATGCCTGCCTCTCAAGCCCGGAGTAGAAATCTTTTTTCAGATCGTCATATTTATCGGGAAGGAGATCCCGACGGTCTCTGTAATCTTTTAATATTTGGAGGGCGAAGGAAAAGTCTCCGTCTTCCAATGCGCTCTCGGCTCGATTTAAATCTTTCTTCATTTCTGAGACGGTCTTAATTTCTTTGGCGCTTTCCAAATATTTTTCATCGCCGGTTAAATCGTAAAGGGTACGGGCATTATTTAATGCTTCGGTGTAGGATCCGTCTTCTACGGCGCGATTCATTTGGCGGTCCAGTCGGTTGATCTTTAAATTTTTGTGGACACTTTTTCCTGCGATAAGGGCGAGGAGCACGAGTAGGATGCAAATGGCGACAATGATTTGTTTCCGTCTCGGGGAAGGTGGTGTGGTCGTCCTCTCTTCGTTTTTTGCATGGCTATGGGGTGTCAGATGCTTTCCGCAGGCTCCGCAAAAGGTGCTTGAGGGGGATTGTTCGCTACCGCAGTGTGGACACTTCATAGAATCACCTTTCTTTATGATTTAGCTTTATCGGTATCTAAGGGAATGACGCATTGGTTTTGGCTGTCGAATTTTTCGTTGCGAATCCCCTTGATAATGATTTTAATGCACATGTAAAGGGGCGAGGCGATAAGGGCACCCAATACGCCGAAAAGATTGGCGGACACCATAACGGCGACGATGACGACGAAGGGGTGGATATTAAGTTTGGAGCCCATAATATTGGGCGTAATCACATTTCCCTCCAATTGTTGCACGACGACGCTCACGATGATAACTTTCACCACCATGGACGGGCTAATGGTTAAGCCGACGAGTACGGCAGGCGCCGCGGCTAGGAAGGGTCCGATAAAGGGAATGAAGTTAAATACGAGGGCAATGGCGGCAAGGGAAAGCTTATAGGGCAAGCCGATAATGGCGTAGCCGATAAACATTAAGACGCCGAGAACACATGCCACGAGGATTTGCCCGGAAATATAGATTTCCAGCGTGTTGTGAATTTGGCTCAACACTTCCATGATGCGGTCGTAATATTTTCCCCGGGCCAAGTAATGAATGGTTTTTACCGCGTTCTCTTCGTCTTTTAAAAGATAGAAGAGCCCGAGAATAATGAGAAGCAGCAGAGAACCGATGGTACCGATATTGCTGAAGAGCTTCGTAAGCAGATTGGGAATATCTCCCGCCATGCCCTGTAGCCACCCTTCAAATTTGTCGATATAACTTCCCAGAGGAATGTATTGGCTCAGTTCTTTGTAAATGTCCGTGTCGGAATACTGCAAGAGGACATTCATGTTCACATTTCTGAGAAAGCTTTGTGCCTGATCGTAAATCATGCTGAAGGTGACGTAAAACAGGCCGACGGCAAAGGCGATAAAGAGGAAAAAAGTAATGATCGCCGAAAGGCCGGGCTTTTTCGTCCATTCCGCCAGTTTATTGCGAATGGGCCGAAAGGCGTAAAAGATATAAATGGCGAGAATGAGTGGCGTAATTAAAAAAAGAAAAATATTGTAAATGGGGCTTAAAAATTGCCGGGTCATGCTGAAAAGTAAAATAATCAGCAACACCAAGGCGATGTTTACGAGGGTCGTAAATGGTTTATTTTTTATCATCTTTATCTTCACCTTTTTTTCGAATGTATTCGATAGCGTCTGCGGGGAATACAAGGTCTCTTAAATATTCATGTACGTGAAGTTGTTTCGGATCATTGCAGGATTCGCTGCCGTTGGCCTCGCTTTGCGCCCGATAATCTTCCATCATGCCTTTGAAAAGAGATGCCATAGAAGGCGGCGTGTAGGTAATGGCGTTGGTGCCGGCGTTGATGGTGGTTTGAATTTGCTCATCGTTGTCGCCGCCGGTGGCGATAATGGGGAATCGGTTTCCGATAATGCTGCGCACGTAACGGACGAGTTCCGCCGTGTTTTTGCCGCCGGAGACATTCAGAATGCGCGCGCCGGCGTTGATTTTTCCGACGATGTCGTCGTTTTTGGAGACGACGGTGGCGATAATGGGAATGTCCAGGACGTTGTACATTTCCTGAATGACTTCATTTTTCATAGGCGCGTTGACGACGACGCCGTAAGCGCCCAATAATTCACATTCCAGAGCAATGGAGACGCTTCGCGCACCGGAGGTCGTGCCGCCGCCGACCCCTGCGAAAACGGGGATCGATGAGCCTTGAATAATGGATTGCACGATGGCGAGCTGAGGCGTAAAGGGATAGACTGCGAACACCGCCTGGGCGTTGGAGTTGCGAATCATGGCGATGTCGGTGGAAAAGATCAGGGATTTAAAGCGGGTACCCTGAATGCGGATCCCCGATGCGTTGTAAATGGCATTGGGCATGAGCACCGGTTTTTTCCGAAGGGACGATTCGATTTCGGGAATATATTTATCTTTTATAATCCGAAAGTCGCCGACGGGTAGTTTTGATTTTTTAGAAATGCTCATAGAACACCTCTTTCTATTAGATTATCCCAAGTGGATAGGCTCATTATATCACGTTTTGTTAAAAGCTAACGGAAAAGCTTTCGATGCAATAAAAAGCGGCCGAGTATCCTCAGCCGTTTTCTTATTTTGTCGCCGTGTCGCCGGCGTCGGGAATATCGGTAAGTTCCCATGCCATTTTTTGCGTTTCTTCGTAAAGTTTATCGTTCAATGCCTTTACTTCCGGCGTGCGATAGTAGGCGGCAACTTTTTGATAGAGTGCATTGTCTTTATCTTCTTCCCGCGCTACGACGTAGTTAATATAGGGAGCGGAATGTTCGTTAAGGGGCTCCATGAAAATGGCGTCGTCTTTCGGGGAAAGGCCTGCGTCGATGGCAAGGTTGGTGTTGATGACCGCGGCGTCTACATCGGGAAGGGTGCGCGCTACTTGGGCAGCGTCCATTTCGTTGATTTGAATGTTTTTCGGATTGGCCACAATATCGGAAAGGGTGGGGCTTACGCCGACATTATCTTTTAATTGGATAAGGCCTGCCGCTTCCAATAGGAAGAGGGCGCGTCCGCAGTTGGTGGTGTCGTTGGGAATGGAAACTTTTCCGTTTTCGGGCACATCTTTTAAATCCTTCAATGTGTTGGAGTACGCGCCGATGGGGGAAATAAACGTTCTGCCGATGGGCACGAGATGGGTTCCCTTGGAGTGGTTGTATTCGTCTAAAAATGCCTTGTGTTGGAAGGCGTTTAAGTCCACGTCGCCGTTGACGAGGGCGTCGTTGGGCGTGTTGTAATCGGAGAAGTGAACGAGTTTAATGGTAATGCCGTCTTTTTTGGCGAGCTCCGCGGCTTTTTCCCAAAGCCGTTGATCGTCACCGACGACGCCGAGTTTTACGACTTGGCCGTCATCCGACGATTTGCCGCATCCTACGAGGAGAAAGAGGGATAAAATTCCGAGAGAGATTAGCTTTAATGTGTTTTTCATAATGATTCCATCCTGTTTTTGAGTAAAAAAAGTCTGCCCGCCGGCGATAGCAGGCAGAGAATAATAGCGTGCTGTTAAATTTTATTTCGATTCTTCTAAATCGCTCTTGCCGTCTTTGTATTGATCGAGCTTGCTTAAGTCGAGTTTCCAAGCGGCATATTGACTGCCCTTGTAAAGTTCTTGCAAGAGTTTGTCTACTTCGTCGGTTTGATAGTAGCTTACGACTTTTTTATAAAGTTCGTTGTCTTTATCTTCCGGACGAGCGACGACGTAGTTAATATAGGGGGCAATGCTTTCGCCCATTTCTTCGACGAAGATCGTGTCTTTTCTGGGATTGAGACCGGCATCGACTGCCAAGCCACCGTTAATAACCGCTGCATCCACATCGGGAAGGGAACGGGCGACGGATGCGGCATCCAATTCTTCGATTTTAATTTTCTTCGGATTTTCGGCAATGTCTTTGACTGTAGGCGTTAAACCGGCGTCGTCTTTTAATTTAATGACGCCCGCTTGTTGGAGGACGATAAGGGCGCGGCCGCCGTTGGTGGCGTCGTCGGGAATGGCGACGGTATCGCCGTCTTTAAGTTCTTTCAGATCCTTGATCTTGTTGGAGTAGACGCCGATGGGGGAGAGATAGGTCATGCCGATGGGGGTAAGGTTCGTGCCTTTGCTCTTGTTGTATTCATCTAAGAATGCCTTGTGTTGGAAGGCGTTTAAATCGATGCTGCCGTCTGCCAGGGCATCGTTGGGAAGATTGTAGTCGGTGAAGACTTTAATTTCCAAGGTGATGCCGTCTTTTTTGGCGAGCTCGGCGGCTTTTTCCCATAACCGTTGGTCGTCGCCGACGACGCCGATTTTAACGACTTTGTCGCCGTCTTTCGTCTTTTGTGTTTCTTCAGCGGCATTGGTATTTTTGTTGTCGGCCTTTGCGTTATTGGCCGGCGCGCCGCAGCCCGTTAAGAGCAGGGTAGTTAATAGGGTGAGGGCAGTTACTTTTTTCCAAATAGATTTCATAATGAAACTCCTTTCGATTGCAAGTTAGTGTTGTACCTTCTTTACCCAAAGATCGAAAACGGCTTGGGTAATAAATACCAAAATAAGAATTAAAACAGTGGATACGACGATGATGTCGTTTTGGAAGCGGTTGTAGCCGCGGGTAATGGCGAGGTTGCCGAGACCTCCTGCGCCGACGGCACCCGCCATGGCCGTAAGGCCGATCAGGCTTATAATTGTAAGGGCGCTGGCTCGTAAAATGGAAGGGAGACCTTCTTTTAAATACACGCCGTAGACGATGTGCATGGGAGAATCTCCCATGGATTCTGCCGCTTCAATAATGCCCGGATCCACTTCCGCCAGCGCGTTTTCAATTTGGCGCGCATAGAAGGGGGCGCTTCCCACCACAAGGGGAACGATGGCGGCAGTGTTGCCGATGGTGGTGCCGATTAAATGGCGCGTAAAAGGCGAAATCAACGCCAGCAAAATAATAAAGGGAATGGAGCGGAAGATGTTGACGACCTTATCGAGGAACCAATAGACTTTTTGATTCTCCCAAAGGCCGCCCTCTTTCGTAAGGGTTAAGAGCAAGCCTACGATCATGCCGATAATGCCTGCGATGATGGATGTGACGACGACCATGTAAAGGGTGGCGCCTGTTTCCACGACGAAATCTTGTTTGGATGCGATGACATTTTCAAAAAATCCCATTAGATCACCTCCTTCTTCACCACTTCGAGTTCGACGTTATTTTCTTTTAAATACTCTTTCGACTTTTCAATATTTTCCGGCGGCCCCTGGAAGAGAACCACCAGGTTGCCGAAGGGCGTGTCTTCTAAAAATTCGATGCTCCCGGATAAAATATTGGTCTTCACGCCGAACATGGTGTAGATATTGTTTAAAATGGGATCCGTCGCCGAAGTGCCCACGTATTGTAAGTGAATCAATTGATTGGAAGGATCCACATTGTCGAAGTAGCCGTGTTCGTTCATCTTGTCGATGGTTTCATCCCAGTGGCTTGCAGTGTTGACGAATTGATGGGTGATGGTTTCCTTGGGATTGGCGAAAATATCGATGAGGGATCCCGATTCCACCACGCGGCCCGATTCCATTACCGCCACTTTGTTGCAGATTTCTTTTACCGCCTGCATTTCGTGGGTGATGAGGACGATGGTAAGGCCCATTTCTTTATTCAGTCGCTTTAAAAGATGAAGAATGGAAGTGGTCGTTCTCGGATCCAGCGCCGAGGTCGCTTCGTCGCAAAGTAAAATCTTGGGATCGTTGGCGAGGGCGCGGGCGATAGCCACCCTTTGTTTTTGTCCGCCGGAAAGCTCCGAGGGATAGCTGTCCGCTTTTTCTTCAATGCCTACGAGTTTTAAAAGTCGCAAGGCTTTTTCTCTTTGCTCTTCCTGAGAAAGGCTGCTGTCTTTTAAAGGATAGAGTACATTGCCTAAAATGGTGCGGGCATTCATAAGATTAAAGTGTTGGAAAATCATGCCGATTTTTTTGCGGCGTTTTCTCAGCTCTTTGACGGGGAGCGTCGTCAGATTTTCTCCCGCTACGATGACGCTTCCCTTTGTGGGCGGCTGCAAAAGATTAATGGTGCGAACGAGTGTGGATTTTCCCGCTCCCGAGTAGCCGACGATGCCGAACACATCGCCTTGCTCTACGGTAAGGGACACATCGTCCACCGCCGTAAAGTCGTTGCCGTCGCGCTGAAAGACGACGGAAATATTTTGTAAATCGATCAAGTGATCCTCCTTCTTTCTATAAAAAAAGTCCTTTTCCCTATAGGGAAAAGGACGATATAAACCGTGTTACCACCTTTATTTATGTAAACCTCACGATTTACACCTTACGGGTACTATCATACCCTGGCGCTATAACAGGCGCACCTGTAACGATCTATTATCGATCGCAAAAGTCAGAGGCCATGTTCTCCCGATTCTCAAAACAGCTTCTCTCACCAACGAAGCTTCTCTGTAGTCCGAAAATTCGAGGTACTCTCCTCGTCAAACTCGTTGGATCAATGATACCAATCCCTTAGGGAAGGTGTCAAGTCTTTTTAGAACTTTTTTAGATAGAATTTGGTACAATGGAGTTAGTTAGATGACGAGGAGGAAAGGATCAATGGATCTTAAACATATAGGACGAGTAACAGAACACTTCCCCATGAAAGAAGTGACCAGTTTTAAAATCGGCGGGCCCGTGGATTATTTTATCGAACCGAAAACGGAAGAGGAATTAATTCGTGCGCTCTTGCGTTTAGAGGAGGAAAAAATTCCTTGGATGATCATGGGCAAGGGCACGAATATGGTGGTGTCCGATAAGGGGATTCGTGGCGCCGTTATTCGTATCGGCGAATTTTTTGAAAAGGTAACGGTCGAAGGGGATCGCGTCATCGCCGAAGGGGGCGCATCCATGCGTTCCGTAGCCGAAGCGGCGCAAAGAGAAAGTTTAACGGGCCTCGAGTTTGCTCACGGTATTCCCGGCGGCGTCGGCGGCGCCATGACCATGAACGCCGGAGCTTACGGCGGCGAGATGAAAGATGTGGTGGAATCGGTGCGCGTGCTGCACGCCAACGGCAAAGTCGAAGAACTTTCCAATGAGGAACTTCATTTTGAATACCGCAACAGCCGCGTCTATACGGATCATCTCATCGTCTTATCGACGACGTTTTTGTTAAAATCCGGCGACAGCGAGCGCATTCAGGAGGAAATGGACGATCTTTGGAATCGACGGACGACGAAGCAACCTTTGGAATATCCCTCGGCGGGTAGTACCTTTAAGCGGCCTGTGGGATATTACGCCGGCCAATTAATCGATCAGGCGGGGCTAAGAGGTTTGCGTCACGGCGACGCCCAGGTTTCCGAAAAACACTGCGGCTTCGTCATCAATCGCGGCAACGCCACCTGCCAGGAAGTGGTGGAGTTAATTCGCACGGTGCAAGAAGCGGTGTATCAAAAACACGGCGTGGAGTTGGAAACAGAGGTTAAGGTTCTCGGCGAACAATAAGGGGGTGTTTAGTGAAATTACTCGTGCTCACCGGCCTTTCCGGCGCGGGAAAGAGCCAGGCGTTAAAGGCGGCGGAAGATTTAGGTTATTTTTGCGTAGATAATTTGCCGCCCGCCCTTTTCCCGAAATTTATAAGCATTGCCGAAGAAGCGCAAATGCCCCTTGTGGCATTGGTTTTAGATATTCGAAGCGGCCTGTTTTTTAAAGAGCTGGACGTGGCCATAGATACTCTTAACAAGACGGTAGACGATGTTACGGTCATTTATTTGGAAGCCGATCGCCACGAGCTCATTAAACGATTTAAAGAGCTTCGCCGCCCCCATCCCTTAAACTCTTCCATTGCCAAGGGAATCGACGAAGAAATCGCGAAGATGAAACCTTTGCGGGAACGCGCCGATTATATTATTGACACGTCGAAGATGACCAATTATAATTTAAAAATTCGCCTCAAGGCGATTTTGCAGGAAGAGCAGGGTAAGCTGAGCCTTTCCGTCGTGTCCTTCGGTTTTAAAAACGGAATTTTGGAAGAGGCGGATCTGGTGTTCGATATGCGCTTTTTGCCCAACCCCTATTACATCCCCGAGCTTAAACACCAAAACGGGTTGAGTGACGACACCTCGAGCTTTGTATTGAGCCAGGAAAAATGCAAAGAATTTATACGAGGCGTGGTGAAATACATTCAGTCCTTCGGTTCGGGATATGTGAGCGAGGGAAAGGATACCCTTACCATAGGCATCGGCTGTACGGGCGGTTTTCATCGCTCCGTGGCCGTGGCCGAAGCATTGGGTCGGGCTCTTAAAAAAGAAGGTCTTTCCGTCGTGGTGGGCCATCGAGATTTGGGAGAGTGGTGACATGATCGATCGTTACGATCCGAAATTTGTCGTTTTAGGCGGCGGCACGGGCATTTCCACCTTGCTGAGGGGCTTAAAGCGGTTTTCAAAAAACATTACCGCCATCGTCACCATGGCAGATGACGGGGGCAGCAGCGGTATGCTTAGAAGAGATTACGGCATGCTGCCGCCGGGAGACATTCGAAATTGTTTGGTGGCCCTCGCCAACGCGGAGCCGTCCTTGGAGCAACTTTTGCAATATCGCTTTACCGATGGAAAACTGGAAGGGCAAAACATGGGGAATTTAATTCTCGCCGCCCTTTCCGATTTATACGGCGGCTTTGCCGAAGGGGTCGGGGAAGCGGCGCAAGTATTGCGGATTACGGGAAAAGTGCTTCCCGTTACGACGGAATCCATTCGCCTAATCGCCACTTTTTCAGACGGGAGCGAACTGATCGGGGAATCCCGTATTCCGAAATATGCGTGGGAGCATGAACTGGCCATTCACTCCGTGCGCTTCGACGCCAAAGATCCCAAGGTCAACCCGGAATGTCTTCACGCTATTGAAGAGGCGAATATGATCGTGTTAGGGCCCGGAAGCTTATATACATCCCTTATTCCTAATATGATCGTGCCGGGCATTGCCGATGCCATCGCCTGCTCCGAGGCCCCTCTCGTTTACGTGGCCAATGTCATGGAACAGCGGGGCGAAACGGAAGGCATGAGTTTAAGCGATCACATACAGGCGTTAAAAGATCACGGTTTAAAACGTACCATCGACTATGCGCTGGTGAACGACGGGGAAGTGCAAAGCGATATTCTTTCCCGTTACAGCGAAAAAGGTGTGGCGCCGATTTTCATAAGCGAGGACGAAAAGATGGCGCTTTCTTCCGGGGGAACGGAAGTGGAAAGCGGCTCCTTCGCTTTTTACAAAGACGGCTTTATTCGCCACGACGGGCTCATGGTGGCGCAGCGTTTATTAAGTCTATGTGATCGTTATCATGAAATCCATTGCACGGGACGGGAAACTGCATTATAATGATGAAAGAGGAGAATTGAGGCAATCGTGAGTTTTTCCAAGGATGTAAAAAATGAATTAGCGCGCGTACCCATGGAAGACATGGATATTTTGCACGCCGAGCTCGCCGCCTATATCCGTACCTGTGGCGTGGTAAAACTTACGGAAAGCTTAAAGATCGGGCTTTCTTTCCAAACGGAAAATGCCTCGGTGGCGCGCCGCATTCTTTCGGCCTACAAACGAGTGTATGGCCGGGAGGTGGAAGTAAGCGCCACGCAAAACATGTTACTTAAAAAGAACAAGCAATATAAAATCAGCTTGGCCGATGAAGGATCGGTTAAATCTCTTTTAATGGATAGCGATTTCCTAAGACCTGAGAATGTCTTTCAAATGCAGTATTCCGTCAATCCTTCCCTCCTTCGAACGAACGAAGCCATTCGCGCTTATGTTCGAGCGTCGTTTTTAGGCGCAGGATCTGTTACATCGCCCAATAAGAGATACCATCTGGAATTTATCACCCACGACGAGACCCACGGAAGGGATCTTATGAAGTGGCTTGAACGCAGTCATTTTCACGCCAAGGGCGTCTATCGAAAAGACGATTACATTATTTACTTAAAAGAAGCGGAAAAGATTTCCGATTTATTAGCTTTTATGGGAGCCGGCCAATCGGTACTCCATTTTGAATCGGCGCGAGTTGTCAAAGACGTTCGCAACAATGTGAATCGCCTCGTCAATTGCGAAACGGCAAATTTGTCGAAGACGGTAAATGCTTCTGCCCGTCAAATGCAGGATTTGGCGATTATCGAAAAACACATGAAAATCGAGCGTCTCCCCGATGATTTACGGCGTATCGCCGAAGCTCGGTTAAGGGATCCCGAGGCGACGCTGGCGGAAATCGGGGAAGCCATGGATCCTGAAATGTCGAAAAGCGGCGTCAACCATCGATTTAAAAAGTTGCACGCGTTGGCTGAGAAGTTGAGAGGAGTTTAAAGTGAAAGAATTGAAAGTTACCCTTAAAAACGAAGAGGGTTTACACGCAAGGCCGGCAGCAATGTTTGTTCGGGCGGCCAATCAATTTACCTCCGACATTACGATCGTAAGTGATGGCGACGAGGTCAACGGCAAGAGCATTATCGGTATTATGAGCCTTGGGCTTTATTCCGGCCAAGAGATTACGCTGCAAGCCGACGGCGCCGACGAAGCCGAGGCGGTAGAGTATTTGGCCAACTTTATCGAAAACGAATTGGAATAAAAAGAGCTTGCACCATAAAAGCTCTTTTTTTATTGAAAGAGGAACGCCATGACATCATTCGTTCATT
This sequence comes from Aedoeadaptatus coxii, assembly GCF_001553115.1. Taxonomy (GTDB): domain Bacteria; phylum Bacillota; class Clostridia; order Tissierellales; family Peptoniphilaceae; genus Aedoeadaptatus; species Aedoeadaptatus coxii. The sequence continues at coordinate 113,808 of NZ_KQ960155.1, read as the reverse complement.
TACATCTACACTCGGAATATTCCCTTTTAGACGGCTTCAGCAAAATCGATGAATTGCCCGAGCTCGTAAAATCCCTCGGCATGGATGCCGTGGCCTTAACCGATCACGGCAATATGTACGGCGCCGTGGCTTTTTACAAGGCGGCGAAAGAGGCCGGCGTCAAGCCGATCTTAGGCTGCGAAGTTTACGTAACGGAAAAAGATAAGCTTTTGAAAGATCCTTCAAATCCCCGCTACCATTTAATTCTTCTCGCCGAAAATCGAGAAGGCTTTGAAAATTTAATGGCCATCGTCTCGGCGGGATTCGTCGACGGTTTTTACTACAAGCCGCGGGTGGACATGGACGATCTTCGCAAACATCACAAGGGCATTATCGCCACTTCCGCCTGTCTCGGCGGCGAAGTGCAACAAGCCCTTTTAAAGGGCGATGAAGAAGGGGCGAAGGCCATCGCCTTGCGCTACCGGGATATTTTTGGGCCTGACAATTTCTTTTTGGAATTGCAGGATCACGGCATGCGAGAGCAAAAAGATGTTAATCGCCGCTTGCTTCGCCTGTCGAAAGAAACGGGAATACAACTGATCGCCACCAACGACTGCCACTATTTGCGACGGGAAGATGCCGACGTACACGATGCCCTTCTCTGCATTCAGACGGGCTCCATTTTAAGCGAAGAAAAACGAATGCGCTTCCCCAGCGACGAATTTTACGTCAAAAGCCCGGAGGAAATGGCGGAGATTTTTTCCTTTGCGCCGGAAGCGTTGGAAAACACGGTAAAAATTGCCGAGCGTTGCAATGTGGAGCTAGAGTTTCACAATCTTCACTTGCCTCATTTTGAATTGCCGGCGGGTTACACCAATGAAGGCTATTTACGCGAACTGGTGGAAGAGGGGCTTATTCGCCGTTACGGAACCGTAAGCGAGGAGATTCGCGATCGCGTGGAATTTGAGTTGAACACGATTTTTTCCATGGGCTACACTGATTACTTCCTCATCGTCTGGGATTTTATTCGCTTTGCCCGATCGAAAAATATTCAGGTGGGCCCCGGCCGCGGCTCCGCTGCAGGCAGCGTCGTTAGCTATGCCCTGGAAATCATCGACGTGGATCCCCTGGCCTTCGGCTTGCTCTTTGAACGGTTTTTAAATCCCGAACGGGTGAGCATGCCGGATATCGACGTGGATTTTTGTTACGAACGGCGAGAAGAAGTTATCGAATACGTTATCGAAAAATACGGGGAAGACCACGTGGCGCAAATCGTCACCTTCGGAACCTTAGGCGCTCGCGCCGCCATTCGCGATGTGGGGCGGGTTATGGACCTTCCCTACGGGCGAGTGGATTACGTGGCGAAGCAAGTGCCCAACGAGCTCAACATTACGTTGACGCGGGCTCTCGACATATCGCCGTCTCTTAAAAAGGAATACGATAGCGAAGAGGAAATCCACAGGCTGTTGGATTTAGCGCTGCATATTGAAGGGGTGCCGCGCCATACCTCCACCCACGCGGCGGGGGTGGTCATCAGCCAAAATCCCATTACAGACTACGTGCCCCTTACGCGAAACGGCGACATTATCTCCACTCAATTTAATATGATCGAGTTGGAAGAGCTGGGCCTTTTGAAGATGGACTTTTTAGGGCTCAGAACCCTTACGGTGATTCGGGATGCGAAAGATTTTATTAAGAGAGATTACGGAATCGACGTGGATTTCGACACCATGCGTTACGACGATCCCGATGTGTTGAAGATGTTTCAACGGGCGGAAACCCTCGGCGTGTTTCAATTTGAAAGCGGCGGCATGCGCGCCTTCCTGAAAGAATTGAAGCCGACGAAATTTGCCGACCTCGCCGCCGCCAACGCCCTTTTCAGACCGGGGCCTATGAATCAAATTCCGAAATTTGTGGAATCGAAACACGATCCCTCGAAAATTTCCTATCCTCATCCGGCGCTGGAATCGATTTTGGAGGAAACCTACGGCTGTATCGTCTATCAGGAACAGGTTATGGAGATCGTCAGGAAAATCGGCGGCTATTCCCTGGGGCGAGCGGATCTCGTGCGCCGCGCCATGAGTAAAAAGAAAATGGCCGTCATGGAACAAGAACGGCAAAATTTTATTTACGGCAGTTTAAACGACGACGGCTCCGTGGACGTGGCGGGAGCCATGCGAAACGGCGTGGACGAAAAAAGCGCCAATGTCATTTACGATTTAATGATCGACTTTGCAAACTACGCCTTTAACAAATCACACTCCGTAGCCTACGCCGTTGTGGCGTATCGAACGGCGTGGCTCAAATATTACTATCCGGCGGCCTTTATGGCGGCGCAAATTACATCCTTTATGTCCGATACTGCCCACGTGCGCATGTACATCGAAGAATGCAAGCGTCTCGGCATCGAGATTTTGCCGCCGAGTATCAATAAGAGCTTTTTAAAGTTCAATGTAGAAGACGGCGCCATTCGCTTCGGCTTAAAGGGCGTAAAAAACGTCGGCGTGAATTTTGTAGAAGCCATCGAAAAGGCCCGCAGAGAAGGCGGCCCTTTCAGTTCCCTCAATGAATTTATTCAACGGGTGGATAAAGTTGCTCCGGGCGCCATGAACAAGCGGAGTATGGAATCCCTCATTAAGGCCGGCGCCTTCGACGAACTGGGCGGCAATCGACCCCAGTACCTCGCCGTTTACGACAAATTAATCGACGGCGTGCAAGGGGAAAACAGACGCAATATTCCCGGGCAGGTCAGCCTTTTTCAAACGGCGGAAACTCAAAGGGATCATTTGCCGAAATTAAAAGATTACGATCAAAAGCAAAAACTCGAATACGAGCGCGACGTTATGGGCATTTATGTATCAGGTCATCCTTTGGAATCCTATGTCAAAAGTCTAAAGGATCAGACCGATTACGACACGCAAAAAGTGCGTGAAACATTAGAAAGTCAAGATACGATTTACAGCGCCACCCTCGGCGGTCTTTTGCGGGAAAAGCGAACGCTGGTGACGAAGAAAAACCAAATGATGGCATTCGGCGTCTTGGAAGATCTTTACGGCACCATCGAACTCGTTTTATTTCCAAGCGTCTACGCAAGCTTGGAATCCGGCGTTTTTGAAGAAGGACAGCTGATAACCGTCAAAGGACGCGTCGAGGGAAGTGATGTGGAAGAGGGCAAAATATTGGTGGAATCGGTAAAGCCTCTAAAAGATCTGGACGATAAAGAAACCCTCTACCTGCGTTTAAAAAACGAAGGGCTTCAGGGGGATGCGGAAGCGATCTTAAAGCGATACCCCGGCTCCATGCCCGTCGTATTTTATTTTGAGGACACGAAAAAAGCCCTCGGCGTGCCGAGAGAATTTTACGTATCCTACGGCGACGGATTGATTCGGGATTTACGGGAGATAATGAACCCCGAAACCGACGCTGTGAGAAAGTGAGGACGACATGAGAATCGGCGTATTGACAAGCGGAGGAGATGCTCCGGGAATGAATGCCGCCCTTCGCGCCGTCGTGCGGGTGGCGATTTACGAAGGCCACGACGTGGTGGGCATTCGCAACGGCTTTAGCGGTATTTTTGAAAAAGATTTCGTCGCCATGGGCCTTTCCTCGGTGGCGGATATTATTCATAAGGGGGGCACGATTTTAGGCACGAGTCGATCGAAAGAAATGCGCACCGACGAAGGCATAGCACGTGCCCGAGAGATTTTAAAAGAAGAGGGCGTGGAGCATTTAATCGTCATCGGCGGCGACGGCTCCATGAAAGGCGCCCTCGCCCTTTCCGATGCGGGGCAGTCGGTGATTACTCTGCCTGCCACCATCGACAACGACTTAGGCTATCAGGAGGCGAGTATCGGATTTTACACCGCGGTGGAAACTATTTTGGAAGCTGTGGGAAGAATTCGCGACACCTCCAGTGCCTTAAGGCGCGCCAATATTATCGAAGTTATGGGAAGACATTGTGGCGATCTCGCCCTTTATGCCGGCATCGCCGGCGGCGCGGAAAGCGTGATTATTCCCGAAGTACCTTTCGATTTTGACGGCGTTAAAAATAAAATTTTGGCGGGAAAGAAACGGGGCAAGCGCCACCATATTATTCTCCTGACGGAAGAGCAGATTCCCGCCTACGGCCTCGCAAAAGATTTGGAAGAGGCGACGGGGGTGGAAACGCGCGTCACTATTTTAGGTTACACCCAAAGAGGGGGCATTCCCACGGGAAAAGATCGCATTAACGCATCCAGGCTCGGCGCCGAAGCCGTGTTCCTTTGCGGCGAGGAAAAGCGCTCCCTGGCCCTGGGCCTTTCCGAGGGGAAAATTAAATCCTTCGATTTACGGGAAGCCCTCGCCGTGGAAAAAACCTTCGACCGCGCACTGTACGACACGCTGGATAAAATTTCCATTTAGGAGGCAGTATGAAAAAGACGAAAATCGTGGCCACTGTCGGGCCTGCATCGTCGAGCCCTGATATGCTTCGCGCTTTAATCGAAGCCGGGGTGAACGTATTTCGGCTCAACTTTTCCCACGGCAATCACGAAAGCCACAGAGAAGAGCTCGCCGCCATACGAGAAGCGGCGCGGGCGACAAAGACATCCATCGCCACCATGCTGGACACGAAAGGCCCCGAAATTCGAACAGGGGATTTTAAAGAAGAGAGTGTAGAGCTGACACCGGGATCGTCCTTTAGCCTTTACAGGGAAGAGCGTCTCGGCGACGGGGAAGGCGTCTACCAAACCTACGACAATCTCTACCGCGACGTTAAGCCGGGTCAAAAAATTTTAATTGACGACGGTTTAATTGCCTTGGAGGTTACCTCTATCGAGGGCACCACCATTCACACGAAGGTTTTAAACGGCGGCGTCGTCAGCAATCATAAGGGAATCAATGTGCCCGGAGCGCAAATTAATTTGCCCGCCCTTACGGAAAAAGATATTCAGGATATTCTCCTGGCCATTGAAGAGGATATGGATTTTATCGCCGCGTCTTTCATTCGGAAGAAGGACGACATCCTCGCCATTCGCGACGTCTTGGAACAGCACGGCGGCGACGGCATTAAAATTATTGCAAAAATCGAAAATGAAGAGGGTATCGCCAATATGGACGATATTATTGCCACCGCCGACGGCATTATGGTGGCGCGCGGCGACATGGGCGTGGAAATTGAAACGGAGCGTGTGCCCATGGTGCAAAAAGAATTAATCGCCCGTTCCATTGCCGAAGGCATTCCCGTCATTACGGCGACGCAAATGCTGGATTCCATGATTCGCAACCCCAGGCCTACCCGCGCCGAAGTGGCGGATGTGGCCAACGCCATTATCGACGGCACGAGCGCGGTCATGCTTTCCGGGGAAACGGCCATGGGCGAGTATCCCTTGGAGGCTGTCAAGACCATGGCGCGCATTGCCGAGGTGACGGAGCCCGTATTAAAAGAAGAAGAACCCTATAAACATTTGACGAGCTTCAAAAAAAGCACCACTAATACCGTGGTGCAACATGCCGTGGAAATGGCGGATCAACTGGCTTGCGACGCCATCGTCATCGCCACGGCGACGGGCTACAGTTCCAGGAATCTTTCGAAATTTCGCCCGAAGACAAAGGTTTTTGCCGTCACAGAAGACGAGCGGGTGCTCCGACAAATGAATCTTCAATGGGGCGTCACGGGGGTTCTCGGCAGCACGCGCGGCAAACATATTTTTGACGACACAGCGCGGATCGTGAAGCGTGCCGGCTGGATTCACGACGGCGATTTAATTGCCATGGTGGCGGGGATCCCCCAAGGCGTCGCCGGAAGCACCAATGTCATTAAAATTCATCAGGTGGCCTCCACACTTCATAAAGGCACGGGCCTCGGCGGCGGCATTAAAACGGGCAGGGCGCGCATCGTAAACGAAGATATGGATTTTGTGCGCGACTTTACCGACGGCGATATTCTCGTCGTTAAAGGCTACGGAAAAGAGCTTGCTCCGTTTATCGAACGGGCGGGCGGATTCGTCTCCGAAGAAGAAGGGCTTACATCCCCTTCCGCCATTGCGGGAATGAACCTGGGGGTCACCTCCGTCGTAGGATGTGTTGGCATCGTCGACGGTCTCCATCCCGGCGATGTGATTACGGTTAACGGCGATACGGGGGAAATTTTCCTCGGCAGCGTCAACGCCATTTAATATCTTTATTAAAACCTTGTAGAAGACACGCAAAACGTTTATAATAGTTTCGTTATGTAGAGTAGGCAAAAGGCGTTAAGTGTTGAGGGATGGGAAGTTGCCCTCAAACGAAGAGATAAGAGGCTCGCTATCTTTTGCCGCATCCGCTGCTATCCTCTTTAGCAGCTTTAAGGAGGAACAATGAAACAATTTAATACGAAGAAACTGACCTTTTTGGCAGCCATGGTGGCGCTGCAAATTGTCTTTGCGCGTACCTTGGGAATTGATCTCGGAAACTATCAACGGATCAGCTTTTCCTTTATTCCCGTCACCTTGGCATCGACGACGTTAGGGCCTATTGCCAGCGGGATCGCCGCCATTGTGGCGGACATCGTCGGCTTTATGATGAAACCTACCGGTCCTTATTTCCCGGGGTTCACCTTTAACGCTTTTCTGAGCGCGGCGCTTTACGGTGTTTTCTTTTACAAAAAAGACCTTACCATCAAACGCATCGTTCTCGCCAACGTGGTCATCACAGTACTCGTTAACTGCTTGATGGGAACCTATTGGGTACACATGCTATACGGCAACCCCTTCCAAGCTGTGTTAATGAGCAAATTGCCATTCCAAGGTTTAATGCTTGTGATTAAAATTGTTGTTCAAGCACTTATATTAGATCGTATGTCGAAAGAGGCCATTCGTCTCTTCCGCGATTAAAAAGGCGCCGCAAGGCGTCTTTTATTTTAGAAAGAAGGATATCGATGGAAGCAATTAAAAAACGTGTTATGGGTATGGAAGAAATTTTAGAAGAACAATTAGCCTGTCAAAAAGAGCTTCGCGAAGCCATGGAAAAAGTCGCCGCGCTGAACGAACGCTATATGATTCTCAGAGATTATTACGGCAGCGAGGACATGAACGAAGATTTAGAAGCCGACGAGGCGGGAAAGCTCGACGATATTAACCGCGGCGTCTTAACGGAAGACGGCGTTTACGATTTAATGGGCGATCGCTACGAACTCGGCTTAGATCTTTTAGAACTCGCCCATACTCTTTTAAAACATTATTAGGAGGAATTTATGTCGAATGTAGGTGTGGCCTTTTTAAATACGGCGCTCGCAGGCCTTGCCACCATGCTCGGTGCGGTGATCGTATTTTTTACGGGATCGGACAATAAAAAATTTCTGTCCTCGGCCCTCGGCTTTTCCGCCGGCGTCATGATTTACATTTCCTTTATGGAAATGATGCCCATGGCCACGGAATATTTTCAAAAAACCATGGGGGAACGCGCCGCCGGTTTGGCGACGCTGGGCGCTTTTTTCGGTTCCATGGCCGTATTCGGTCTAATTTCCCACTTGGTGCCCGAAGCCGACGAGCCCCACGATTTAAAAAGCGGCGAGGAAATGGAAGCGGCAGGGCGGGAAAAGGCCCTTGAAAAAGTGGGCATTAAAAGCGCCATCGCCATCGGCGTTCACAATTTTCCGGAAGGAATGGTTACTTTTATGACCACCCTTTTAGATCCCGCCGTCGGCGTCTCCATCGCTATCGCCATCGCCATGCATAATATTCCCGAGGGAATCGGAGTGGCGGCGCCGATTTATTTCGCCACGGGAGGAAAAAAGAAAGCCCTTTGGCTCACCTTTTTAAGCGGCGTTTCAGAACCTTTAGGCGCCATTCTCGCTTATTTGGTCTTGCGTCCCTTTTTAACCACCACCTTATTCGGCATCGTGTTTGCCGCTATTTCGGGGATCATGGTATTAATTTCCTTCGACGAACTTTTGCCCGCATCCCGCGCTTACGGCGAAACTCATTTATCCTTAGTAGGCGTGATTTTCGGCATGCTCGTCATGGGGGTCAGTTTAATTATTTTATAAAAATGAAGTTTATACTTGACTTTCCGAGTAAAGCTTCGTATACTCATATACAACAATCGAATCTGCATGATAGAGGCGCATGTTTCATCAGTACCGATCATCTCCGGTCAATGGATCTTCGGGAAAGGGAAACGTGCCGAGGGTTAAGTATTTGTGTCCACGGATACTTTTCGCCGGGACGTAGGAAAATATCCTGCGTACTGTCGTTCGCCGAGCGAACGGAGCGCTATCGTGTCTTTAGGATTTTCTTTTCGTACGGAAATTCAAAAGCCATGATAGTATCATGGCTTTTTTTGTTTCGATTGATTCGCTATTATATTTTGAATCAGAAAGGAAAATGTAATGACAAATCGCAGAAATTTACTTATCGCCCTGGTACTGGGCATTATCGCCGTCGGCGGCAGCTTTGCCGTGGCGGCAAGCGGCGCGGAAACCCACGCCACGTTCTGGGCATTGGTTCCGCCCATCGTCGCCATTAGCTTGGCGCTGATTACGAAAGAAGTTTTCCCTTCGTTGTTCATCGGTATTTTCGTCGGCGCCATTTTATCTTCCGGCGGATCCTTTACCACTACCATGGATCACGTCATTAACGAAGGTTTAACTGCGGCAGTTTCCGGCACGGCGGGCATCTTCTTATTCCTCGTCTTTCTCGGGATGTTGGTCGCCCTCATTAACAAAAGCGGCGGCACCCGCGCCTTCGGCGAATGGGCAGCCCGCAGAATTACCTCTCGCCGCGGCGCGCAAATTGCCACTTTCTTCCTCGGTATTTTAATTTTTATCGACGACTACTTTAACTGCTTAACCGTAGGCTCGGTTATGAAGCCCGTAACGGACCGCTTCAAAATTTCAAGAGCAAAGCTCGCCTACATTATCGACGCTACGGCGGCGCCCATTTGTATGATCGCCCCCATTAGTTCCTGGGCGGCGGCCGTATCCGGTTACGCCGAAGGCACGGGCATGAGCGGCATTACCATGTTCGTAAAGGCCATACCCTATAACTTTTATTCGATTTTAACCTTGGTTTTCGTTGTAGTTTTAATTTGGAAACACGACGACTTCGGCTCCATGCTCAAGTATGAAGAAGACGCTTTACAAGATAACGATCACAGCGCACTTCGAGAAGAAAAAATAGAAGATACGACGGCGGATCACGCCAGCCTTTTAGACCTCGTTCTCCCCATTATTTTCTTAATCTGCGTATCCGTAATCGCTTTAATTTACGTCGGCGGTTTCTTCGATCCCGCCAGCGGCTTCCAAGGCGATTTCGTCGGCGCATTCGGCAACACCGATGCCACCGTGGGCCTTCCCTGGGGCGCCCTCATTACGCTGATCGTTACTATCGCTTACCTTTTAATTCGCCGAGTTTTGGATTTCGGCGAATCCATGAATTGCTTGACGGAAGGATTTAACTCCATGGTCGCCGCTATTATGATTTTAACCATGGCGACGGCACTGAAGAACATCTCCAACGATTTATTAGGCAGCGCCGAATACGTCGCCAATATAATGAACGGCGTCGCCGGCGGACTTCAATACTTCCTGCCCGTCGTTATCTTTATCGTAGCCGCCCTTCTCGCATTTGCTACGGGCACAAGCTGGGGTACATTCGGTATTTTAATCCCCATCGTCGTCAGCATGTTCAGCGTAGAAAATCCCGTATTCTTCATCGGCCTTTCCGCTTGCTTGGCAGGCGCTGTCTGCGGCGATCACTGCTCGCCCATTAGCGATACGACGATTATGTCCTCGGCGGGTGCCGGTTGCAATCACGTCGTCCACGTATCCACACAATTGCCCTACGCCATGACGGTGGCGGCAGTCAGTGCCATTTGCTACCTCATCGCGGCATTTGTTCAATCGCCGATTATTCCTCTCGCCGTCGGCGTGGCGATGATCGTCGGCCTCTTAACATTCTTGAAAGTTCGCGCAGGAGACGATCCCCTACGCAACGAATTATAAAAACAAAAGGAATCGCTTCGGCGATTCTTTTTTTGTGTCGTCATAAAGGTAAGGAAAAGGCAAAAGTTTTTCGGAAAGAGCTGAATGTCTTTATAAATTCCCGCGGATCTCATATAATGAAAGTTCAGGAGGCTGTAATGGACGATCGATTTGACGAAATGGCGGAAATTTTAGACGATGCGGTAGACGCACTTCCCCAAGAATATTTAAACGGTTTAAACGGCGGCGTGTTATTTTCGCGCAAAGCCATACACGACGAGGAATTTAACGAGCTTTACATCCTCGGTCATTATCGCGTCATGGGTACGGTGCGCGCCATCGAACTTTATTACGGATCCTTTATGGCCCTTTTCGGCCATCTTCCCCACGAGGACTTGGCTTACCAATTAAAGGAAACGCTCTACCACGAGCTTACCCATCATTTGGAAACCTTAGCCGGGGAAAATGATTTGGAATTAGATGACCTGGCGTTTATGGAACGCTATAGGAGGGAGAATGAATAAATTTTACGGCAACTTTTTCAAAACCATCGGCACGGCACTGGACTATGTATTTGAATTTTTAATTACGATCTTCAGTTTGCTCACGGAACTTTCCAGATCCTTTAGAAGCTTACTTCTATCGGTCTTATTTTTCGGCGGCTGTTTTGTGTTTATTCTGTTGTGGATTCCCATGAGTTTCCGCTCCAGCGGCGGCGTGCCTTGGTCTCTGATTATCTTACTTATTTTAATTTTTCCCATTATCGGATCCTTTGCCGTTACGCGGCTCAAATACGTTCAGTACATGGTGACGGAATATTTTTACGAGCGCGCAGATTACTATCTTTTGGGGAAAGATGTAAGTTACGAATCCATGGGAGATTACGGCAGACGCTATGAGCGTCGCATGGAAGCGGAACGCCGTCGCAAGGAAAGAGAACAGGCGGCATTTGAAGAGGAAATGTTCAGACGCCAATTTGAAGCTTTCTTCAATCAACAAAACTTCGGCGGCTACGACGATTACAGCGGGGGACATGGCGGCGGCTACACCAACGGCGGGTATGCCGGCGCAAGCTACGACGGCGGCTTTAAGGAAAAATACGAAGCGGCCATTCATCGCCTGGGGCTGGATCTTTCGGCGGACAAATACGAAGTGCGCCTCGCCTATAAACGCCTTGCGAAAAAATACCATCCAGACTTAAATCCGGGAGAAGATACGACGAAGATCTTCCAGGAAATCAATGCGGCTCACGACTTTTTAACGGACGACGCCATTGCGCGGTATAAGCAAATGTACGGAAATAAAAATTAGGAGATGCTATGAAAATTTTACACACCCTCGCCCAACTTCCGACGCGGACGGGAAGTGGCGTTTATTTTTCAAACCTCGTAGACGGCTTGGAGAAAAAAGGCATGGAACAGGCGCTGGTTTACGCAGTGCAAGCACCTTATACTTTCGATTTTTCTCAAAAAACATTTCCCGTCGCCTTTCAAAATGACGAGATTCCCTTTCCCATCGCCGGCATGAGCGACGAAATGCCCTATAACAACACGGTGTACTCGCACATGACCGAGGAGATGATCGCCACCTGGCGAGCGGCGTTTAAAAAGCGCCTCGTAGAAGCCAAGGAAACCTTTAAGCCCGATCTTATCGTCGCCCACCACATTTGGTATTTGACGGATATGGTATTGGAGCTTTTCCCCGACACCCCCGTCGTGGGCATTTGCCACGGCACCGACCTTCGCCAAGGAGAAAAACACGACGATCTCTTGGAACGTTACACCACCCATATGAACGAGCTGGATTACGTCTTCGCCCTTTCGGAAAAAGACAAGGCCGCCATTTCCAGAATGTACGCCATTCCCGAAAACAAGATCACCGTTACCGGCGGAGGCTACAATCAAAATGTCTTTAACGATCAGGGCATTTGGCGCCACGAAAAAACCATTAAGATTATTTACGCCGGAAAACTTTCCCGCGCCAAGGGCGTCTACGAATTGGCGAAAGCCTATCCCAATTTAAAGCGGAAATACCCTGAAATTGAAATGGAACTAATCGGGGAAGAATCCCTTGAAAAGAAAGATCGCATTTTCGAGTGCGCCCATTACAAAGAAGGCTTTAAGATCCACAATGTCATCGATCAAAAGGCATTGGGCGCCCACATGAAGACCTGCGATATTTTCGTCCTGCCCAGTTATTACGAAGGGCTGGGGCTCATCGCCATTGAAGCGCTGGCCTGCCGCATGCGCCTCGTAACCTCGGAACTGGAAGGGCTTTTAGAACTTCTCGGCGACGATTTTTTAAAAAGCGATGTGGTGGAAGTGGTGCCTCTGCCGAAACTTTACAATACGGACGAGCCCTTTAAACTGGAAATTGACGATTATGTTCAGGGGCTGGAAGAAGCCATTGAAAAACAAATTCTAGCCGTGCGGGAAAACCGCCCCTTCTCCGATGCTTGCTACGATCACGTGCGCTCCTACGCGTGGAGCGAAATCGTGGAGACGGAATATCGCCTCATGTGTGAGGTTTATAAAAACCACAGGGAACAAAGAGCATAATAAAAGCCCTCTGAAGGAGCCGTTGCTCCCTCGGAAAGGGCTTTTTTTAGAGGAATTTACTTTTAATATTTTCCCAGTAATTATTTTCGAAGACGAGTTTATTTATGCGCTTATCCGAAAATTTAATATTAATGCGTTTAAACTGGGAGTAGCTGTGTTCTCTCCCGTCGATTAAAACTAAATTGGAATTGGCGTAGCGCCGTTCGGGCACGAGACTGATCACGTGATGGCCGGGGAAGACGATAGTGGACTTCATGGAGCGGTAGCTGGATGAGGAAATCCCGGCGAGGGGCGTCATGGCCATGGCGTTTACTTCAGGATGAACGAGACTTCCCCCAAGGGAAAGATTGTAGCCGCTGGTTCCCGACGGCGTCGCCACCAACATGCCGTCCCCTGAAAATTTCTCCAAGTGGTTGCGGTCCACGAAAATATTCATGTGAATAACTTTGGAGTTTTGCGCCTTTAAGACGATTTCGTTAATGGCCTGAGCATAGAACTTTTTCTGATTGGTATAAATTTCCGCGCTTAAAATAGGAAGCTGTTCCACATGATAGCGATTATTTTTATAATCCTCGATAAAGTCGTCGAGTTTCTCGGGATTAATCTCCTGGTAAAACCCCAAATGCCCCGTATTAATGCCGACGATAGGCGTTGCGGCAAACTTCGTACGGTTCACCGCCTTAATAAAAGCGCCGTCGCCGCCGACGGTAATGGTTAGTGCGGCCTTCGGATTTAAAGTGGTGGTAGGATTAAAGTGGTGTTCCTTTAATTTCTGAATCAGATTTTTCGTCGTGCGACGACTTTCAAAATTTGAATTCGAAATAATATTAATGATCTTATTCATAGTCACCTCCGTTCTTGAAATGTAACTCATATAATATGGTAAATGAAAAGAGGAAAAATGAAAAGCGATGACCGGTTAAAATTAAAAATTGACAAAGATTTTAAACGCGCCGACGATTTTTTAAAAAGAGCCGGCTTTTCCCATAGCCTGATCAAACGCTCTTTCCGAGGCGGCCGAGTCAAGAGGGAAGGGGAAATACTTTTTCGCACAAGTCCTTTAAAAGCGGGGGACAGGGTGATCGTCGAGTTTGCAGAGGAAAGTAGCGATCTTTCCCCAAGTCCTTTCCGCCAAAACATACTCTTTGAGGACGAAGATCTTCTCGTGATTGAAAAGGGTGTGATTCCCTCCATGCCCTGCAGAATGTATCCTACGGAAACTCTGGCAAATGAAATCGCCGGCTATTTTGATTCCATCGGATTAAAACGGAAAGTACGTATGCTGGGAAGATTGGATAAAGAAACGACCGGCGTCATGGTGGTGTGCAAAAATCCCTTCGCCTATTTAAAACTGTTAGACCGCCATACACAAAGCAAAACCTATGTGGCCCTCGTGCGGGGAAAAGTCGCCGAAAGGGGAACGGTGGATGCGCCCATGGGCCCCGGCGACAAATCCCTGGTGCGCGTCGTGCGAAAAGACGGGCAACGGGCCGTCACCCATTACGCGCCCCTGGAGATCGGCGAAAACTCCCTTCTCGAATTGACGCTGGAAACGGGGCGATGCCACCAAATTCGCTGCCACATGGCCTACATCGGCCACCCCATCGTCGGCGACGAACTTTACGGCGGCGGCAAGGGTGGCGTGCACCTCCACGTCGCCTCCGTAGACATTTTCCATCCGCGCACGGGAAAGGCCATAACCTTTCGCTCCGAGGTGCCGAAAGATTTTATGAATGGCGGCGGTAGTGATCTATAGAAAGAACCTATACGAGAATAGTTATATTTTAAAATAAAATATATACAGTTTAAATGGCTTAGAACTGTCATTTATGAGGGAAAAATTCAAAAGTCGAAAAATAATGCCGTTGAAGCATTCCATAAAATCTGTTAAAACTGTAATTAGTTTGTAGGGTTTCTTTTTTCCACGATGGAAACGATTCCCGTACATACCGAAATGAACTTATTTTTAAGGAGGAAACTATGGAATATTACAACGGAGCAAAGGAATTTGCTGCAAAACACATTGCACCTATCGCACGCGATCTTTCCGAAAAACCGGAATTCCCGAAAGCTGTCTTCGAAGAACTTAAAAAAGAAGGCTATTTAAAATTATTAATCCCTAAAGAATTAGGCGGCTTAGGCGGCGACATTTACGATCACTCGGAAATTATTCGCGCTTTTTCCGAACAATCGGCAACCGTGGGTTTAACCTACATGATGCACAATGTTGCGTTAAATATCGTGTTAAACGCCGGAAAAGATGAATTAAAGAAAAAAATTGTAAAAGAAGTTATTGAAGAAGGCAAAACTCTTGCCCTCGCATATTCCGAATCGGGAAGCGGCGTAAGCTTCTATTATCCCGAAACAACGGCAGAAAAGAAGGGCGACAAATGGCTCCTTAACGGCTCCAAGAGCATGGTAACTTCTGCAGAATACGCATCCTACTACATGGTCATCGCTAAAACCGGCGAAGGCCGCGCCGACACCGACAATTTCTGCGTGCCCATCGAAAGTGACGGCTTGACCTTTAAAATGGAACGCTGGAACGGCATCGGCTTAAAAGGCAATGTGTCCTGCCCCATGTATATGGATAATGTGGAAATCGACGAACTTTATCGCACCGGCGACAACACATCCGGTATGGAACAAATCCTTACCCTCGTCGCGCCCTTATTTATTCAAGGCCTCGCCTCGGTTTACAGCGGATTAAACGTCGCCATTTCCAACGAAGCCATTATGCACGCAACGGACAGAACCTTCCCCGACGGAAGCAAACTCTCCGAAGTAGACACGATCAAACACCATATTTCCACCATTTACAACAACGCCTTTGCAGGTGTTTCCGCAACGCGAGAAGCTGCTATGGCCGCACGTCGCGGCGATGCAGACGCCCTTCCGAAAATTCTTTCCGCGCGCGTTATCGCCATCGAAAATGTAACGGAAAGCGGCAAGCTCGGTATGCAAGTGGGCGGCGGCCGCGCATACAGCCAATTCAGAAACTTCGCTCACTATTTTGCAGATGCCCTCGCAGGACAAGTTATGGCGCCCAGTCTCGACATTTTACATCAATGGATCGGCAGCGTCTTAACCGGACAAATGATTCCGTAAAAATTGGGTATAAAAACGAGCGAAGGCGTATGCATCGCTCGTTTTATTTTAGAAAGGATTAAATAATGACCAAAACATTAAAAGTCGGCGCCGTTATTTACGACCCGAAAGTAACCGTTATTTGGGATATGATTCGTCAATACATCGAAGATCAAGACATGGACATTTTAATCGAGCCTGTGTTCTTCGACGATTATCGCCATCAAATTAAAGCCCTCGTAGCGAAAGAAATCGACGTGGCGTGGAATTCGCCCCTCGCCAATCGGGAAGCGGAACTACGCTTAGGGGACAAAATTAAATACGGCTTAATGCGCGATACGGACAGAGATCTCCATACCGTCCTCGTGGCCAAAAAAGGCAGCGGTATACAATCCGTAGCGGATGTCAAAGGTAAAAAAATTGCCTTCGGCGCCATCGATTCCCCTCAAGCTCGCCTCATTCCCATTCAATTTTTACGGGAACAAGGCCTTGAGTTCGGTAAAGATTACGAAGAAGTGCGCTACGACATCGGCGTAGGCCTCGACGGCGACCACACCGGCGGCGAACTCGACGCCGTTAAATCTGTAGAAGCAGGCGACAATGTGGCAGGCTTCGCCATTGAAGGCAACTTTAACGCATGGGTGAAAGACGGCACCATCGACGGCAACCAATTGGAAGTCATCGGCAAAACCAATTTATTCGACCACTGCATTTTCACAGCTCACGAGGATGTAGCCGACGAAGATTTGAAAAAATTCGACGATGTCCTGCTCACCATGGATTATTCCAGAGAACGGGACAAAGAAATTCTCGACTTGGAAGGCCTGAAAAAATGGGTTCCCGGTCGTACCACTAATTTTGAAGAAATTCGTAAAGCAGTAGACTATATGAACTTCTTTGAAATCTAAGAAGCCATTTGAGAGCCCGCCCATAGAGGGTGGGCTTTCCTTATTAGGAGGTATTCATGTTTGAAGTATCCCTTATGGGCTCCATGCCGCGAGGCAATGCCCTGTTAAAAGCTGTCCGCGACGTGGACAAGGGCCGCATGAGCAAAGAGGATTACGACGCAATGGTGGAAGACGCCACGGAAAAAGTAGTAAAGCTTCAAGACGCATACGATGTGGATTACATTACCTGTGGCGAACTTTCCAGAGACAATTACGTGTCCTTTATCGCCGGCGCTTTAGGCGGCGTCAATATGATGAGCATGAGCGATATGCTCCCCTATATCGAAAACAAAAAAGCATACGAAGACATGCTTTCCATTTTGGACGTGCCTGCCAACAGCATAAAAAATGCTATTTGCGCCGGAAAAGTCACCCGAGACAAACCCCTGGTGTTGGAAGAACTTCGGGCCATGAAGCGCATGACGAAAAGCAAAAAGAAAATCACCCTTCCCGGGCCCTATCTCGTAACCCGCTCCATGTGGCTTAAAGGCCTTTCCGACAATTATTACAACTCAAAAGAAGAGCTCGGCGCCGATGTAGTGGCCATATTCAAAGAGGAAATTCGCGAACTGCAGGAAGAGGGAGTGGAGATCATACAATTCGACGAGCCCGTGCTCACGGAAGTCGTCTTTTCTCCTGAACACACGCGCACCTTTATGTGCGCCTCACTTTCGGAAAAGAAAGACCCTACGGAAGAGCTGATTTTCGCCACGGGCTTAATTAAAGAAGTATTGGCGTCGGTGGATCGTGAGAAATCCCGCGCCGCTCTCCACGTTTGCCGGGGCAATTGGAGCAAAGACGAAACCATTCTTTTGACGGGCTCCTACACCCCCCTTCTCGAACTTTTCGAAGCGGTAAAGGCGGATATTTATTTTCTGGAATATTCCACCGATCGGGCAGGGGATATTGCATCCCTTTTCGAAAACAAGAAAATTTTCGAACACGCCACCCTCGGCCTCGGCGTCATGAACCCGAGACAAGATGCCACGGAATCGAAAGAATCCATTATAAAGCGAGTGGAAGAGGTTATGGACTATTTGCCGCCGGAGAAAATCATGCTCAATCCCGATTGCGGCTTCGCCACCTTCGCCAAAAAGCCGGTGAACGAACTGGAACACATCGAGGAAAAACTCGCCGTCTTGGAATCGGTTAAAAAAGAATTGAGAAACCGCTATGGACAATAAGACGACCCTCTCCTCCGCGGCGAAGCGGGAAGAAAAACCGGCGGAAGCCCGCTATTTTGAAATGAGCATGCGGGGGACCTATCCCGATTTAAAAGATGTAAAGCTTTACACCGATCGCGTAGAACTTTTAGTAGGCAACGCAGTCAGCTTCGACAACGAGTACGAAAAAGTGACGAGCATGTCCTATTTTTTAGGAAGTCTACTTTCCTCCATACTTTTTATATCGGTAAAAGAACTTAAGTCAAAAGGCGTCCTTCTCGACGAAATTGAAGGGCTCGTTCGCGCCAAGCTTACCAATCCCTTGCGTATGATCCCCGTGAGAGGCTACGACGACCCCGCCGACATCGAGGAGATTCAGGTAAAGTTGTTTTATTACGGCGACGGCGATCCCGAAACAATGAACGAGATGATTCGAAAGGCACAGGAAGCCAACCCCATTTACCGATTGGTTTCCGACGCGCGGCCCATCGAGCTTCTCATCGAATGGGTGCTGTAGATCTGAAAGTGAAAACTACATCGCCTTGATAAATATGAAACACCGTATTATAATATAGATAAGAAATTTTCCTGCCCGGTTCGATTACTTCTGTTAATTCAACCGACAAATCAGACACGGGAAATCGTGTTTAGTTACCTATAACAAGCCTCCACTGAGTGGAAGTTAGAAGTAGTTAGCAGATTACCCACCTTATATTAAGGGCGGGTCTGAATTATATGAAGTCCGGCCGGGCGGGATTCCAAGATCCGGTTCGCCGGATCTTTTTTTATTTTTAAAATAATTTGTGCACATTATCTTAGACAAAATATAAATCTTTATTTATCTATTTGTAACCTTGCAGGGCGAAGCAAGTTGTAAATTAAAATTAACAAGCGGTATTTACGTTGAGTGCCGACGGAAACATACATAGAACGAAAATATCATATGAAATAGAAGGAGGTTTGAAATGAAGAAGTTATTTATTGTTACCGGCAGCCTGACGCTTATCGTCCTCGTAGCAATTTTTTCCGTGATGCCTTACTACTCGATTGCGAAAGGCAAGTGGAAACAGCCTTGCTTAAAAACGGCGCGGAATTTTATTCTAAATGATTTTCACGACTTTGTTCCAATCAGGGAGTTGAGAACCAGTAATTTGAGCAAGGATTCTGACACACTTCGACAATTTATGAAAGACAAACGAGAAATGAACCGGTATCGATGTGAAACCGTAGGACGGAAGGCCGTTTTAAAAAAGGCGAAAGTTGAGGATGAAAAATTTATCGACAACGGCGACGGAACCTATGATGTCATCGTATCGTTAGATCTTACCTTTGACGACGGCAAGGAACGCGCATCTATCAACGATGACTATAAGGTACACATGATCATTGAAAATGGACAGCCTAAAGTTCAGGCTGCCATGAGCAATGACACCTCGGCTTCTTGGTTAATCGATGGAGAAAATGGAATTAAAAGCGACCAACTGGATTATAGTTGGCAACTTCCGGGAAAGAAGAATAAGAAGGCCTCCGCGCCCTACGATTTGGAAAAGGCGAAAAAAGAACTGAAAGCCGATCTCGAAGCACCGCCGTGGCCGGGAGGAAAAGATGAAATGTGAAACACTGCTCGAAGGACACCAAGTGCCTTCGGGCTTTTTCTTTTCTCTTATATTTTTCCTTGACGAAAGGGCGCCAGGGGCGTAGACTATTTGTAGACAAGATACTTTTAATTTAGTGCGAGACACTAAAAAGGTTGCAAAATAGAATATACCTTTCCCCAAAGGGAAGGGTCTCTCTTTGTGCCTTTTATCCCTGATAAAAGCTTTTTTTATAGGAGGCCGTATGCTCAGACATTTTATAGAATCGAGTGACTTCAACGAGAGAGAGTATGATGATTTATTTAGACTGGCAGCAGATATTGCAAAAAATCCATCGTCTTACGCCCATGCGTGCGACGGAAAGATTTTAGCCAGTCTTTTTTTTGAGCCCTCGACCAGGACGCGCATGTCCTTCGACGCCGCCATGTACCGTTTAGGCGGACAGGTGCTGCACTTAGGCGATGTAAAGGTGTCGTCTATGGCAAAGGGCGAAACGGTAAGGGACACCCTCCACATCGTGGATCAATACGCCGACATTTGCGCCATGCGCCATCCCGTGCCTTATACTCAATCGGAAACGGTAGGCGTTCTCGAAAATATGCCCCTCATTAACGCCGGCGACGGCGATCACGCCCATCCGACCCAAACCTTGGCGGACATTTTCACCATTCGCGATCAAAAGGGAAAATGGTCGGGTTTAAAAATAGGCTTTTGCGGCGATTTACGTTACGGACGCGCCGTTCACTCCCTCTACAATTTCTTAAACGATTACGATAATGAATTTGTCTTTATCGCGCCGGAAGGCTTGGAAATGCCGACGATCTATTTGGATCACGCCAAATGCCCTTATAAAGAAGTGGACGATTTAAAAGGGGAGATCGGCGAGTTGGATGTTCTCTACATGACCCGCGTGCAAAAAGAACGGTTCTCTAGCGAGGAAGAGGCGGAACGCTACAAGGGCAGCTACTTTTTAAATCCCGAGGTTATGGAAAGTGCCTCCGAGGACTTAATTGTGCTCCATCCCCTTCCGCGAGTAGATGAAATCGACGCGGCCATCGACGACGACCCGAGGGCGCTCTATTTCAAGCAGGCGCGAAACGGTATGTATATGCGCATGGCCCTGATCCTAACCCTATTGGAGGCGAAAAATGCAGCTGCTGGAAAATAACGACTTAGGCGACGGTCTGTATGTGTTGCGCTTCGCCTACGACGGCGAGGCAAAGCCCGGCCAGTTTTTCATGCTGAAGCCAAAGGACCATTCCAAATTATTAGGACGCCCCATTTCTGTGTTTTCGTTAAGAGAAGGGATTCTCTCCTTTTTAATAAAGACCGTCGGCGGCGGCACGGATGCACTAAAAAAATTATTGCCGGGAGATGCGATCCAAACGGAGGGGCCTTTCGGAAACGGCTTCCCCGCCATTGAAGGAGATACTCTTTACATAGGCGGCGGCACGGGCATCGCCCCTTCCCTTCATTTACTGGAAGGAGATACAGAGGAAAAATTGAAAGTCGCCATCGGTTTACGGGAGCGAAACCCGAAACTCGAAGCAATTTATGCGCCCTACGGCGATCGGGTAAGGTTTTATATCGGAAATAATATTTTCGACGAATTGACCATCGACGACGAGGTCATCTTTACCTGCGGCCCGCGGCCTATGATGGAAGGCGCGGTGAAGCAGGCGAAGGGCGACGTGTATGTGTCCTTAGAATCGCGAATGGGTTGCGGATTCGGCGCCTGCCTCGCCTGCACCTGCGAAGCGGGAGGCGAGCGAAAACGCATTTGTAAAGACGGGCCGGTATTTGAAGGGAGGGCGGTATATGCTAACGACCACGCTTTGCGGTAAGACACTTAAAAATCCCCTTATCGGCGCGTCGGGAACTTTCGGTTTCGGCGAGGAGTACGCTTCCTTTTACGATCCGGCACTGACGGGCGCCATTTCCACAAAGGGGCTGACGCTGAATCCCAGGCCTGGGAATAGAGGCATTCGCATCGTGGAGACCCCTTCCGGGATTATGAATTCCATCGGCTTGGAAAACCCCGGGGTGGACGCTTTCATCGAAAACATTTTGCCCGACATGCGCAAACGAGATACGGTGATTATGGCGAATTTAGGTGGCCACAGCGTAGAGGATTATCTGATCGCCACGGAAAAATTAGACGGGGCGGACATCGACATGATCGAGCTGAATATTTCCTGCCCCAATGTTAAAAGCGGCGGCATGGCCTTCGGCCTTCATTGCCAGGATGCGGCGGCCATTACGAAAAAAGTAAAAGCCAAAACCCGCCACCCGGTGATCGTCAAGCTTTCTCCCAACGGAGACAATGTGGCGGATCTCGCCAAGGCCTGCGAAGAAGCGGGAGCCGACAGCGTGAGCCTCGTCAACACCTTTCAGGCCCTTGCCATCGATGTGAAAAATAAAAAGCCCATGTTCGACAATGTCTACGCCGGACTTTCGGGGCCCGCCATTTTTCCCATTGCCCTGCGCATGGTGCGGGAAGCGTCGCGAGCCGTCAATATCCCCGTGGTGGGCATCGGCGGCATCGCCTCGGCGGAGGATGTACTCGCCATGATCATGGCGGGAGCGCAAGCCGTGGAAATCGGAACTATGAATTTAGTCGAGCCCGGTATTATACCGAGGCTTTTAGATGAGCTGGAAGAGTATATGAAAGAAGAAGGTATCGAATCTCTCGATGCCATTCGCGGAATCATTTAGAGGAGGGGCAAATGTATATTCAATTAGAAGACGGAGCTGTCTTTAAAGGCAAGCAGTTTAGCGGAAGTAAGGAATCGGTAGGCGGAAAGCTCATGGTATTTTCCGCCATGATCGGCCACGAAGAAGTTATGACCGATCCAAGTAATTTAGGGCGCATTTTGCTCTTTACCTATCCCCTCGTCGGCGGTTACGGCATGAATTTTGAAGATAATCAAGCCGAGGGACCCACGATTTCCGCTTTTATTTGCCGCCGCGCCATGGATGACGCGACGAATTTCAGAAGCGAAATGAATTTAAAAGAATACTTAGATTACTACGATGTGTTGGGAATCGAGGAAGTGGACACTCGCGGCCTCGTACGCCATTTAAATGAAAACGGCGCCCAACGGGCGGTTATTACCGAGCGGCTGTTGACCCCTTCTGAAATGGAAGAATTTTTTGCAGAACAAAACCCCAACACCATCGAAGCCGTATCCACTATCGAAGTGACGGAAATCGAAGGGGAAGGGAAGACCATCGCCCTTTGGGATTTCGGCGTAAAAGACGGCATCTTGGAAAAGCTGAGCGACGAAGGCTACCGCATTATCGTCTACCCGGCCATGACCAATTACGAAGATATTTTAAAAGACAATCCCGACATTTTATTCCTAAGCTCGGGCCCGGGCTTTGCCGCTCATTACCTGGACATCGTTCACGACGTAGGGCAAATGCTCGGCAAGCTTCCCATTTACGGCATCGGCCTCGGCGCGGAATTTTTAGGCCTCGCCCTCGGCGGCGTCTTGCAAAAATTAAATAAGCCCCATGCCGGCGCATCCATTCCCGTAAAAGGAGAAGAGGATCGGGTGTATATGACGAGCCAAAACCACGATTACTATATTGAAAACTTGCCGGATTCCGTCGCGGTAACCTACACCCACGTAGGTGACGGCAATGTGGAAGGTTTTTGGAGTAAAGAACAAAAAGCGTACGGCGTCTTATTCGATCCCTTCGGTCTACCGGGGGCGACGGATTTATTGGACGAACAATTAAAACAATTAAAAGAGCTGGCTTAGGAGGCATCATGGATAGTAAAAAAGACATTAAAAAAGTACTCGTCATCGGTAGCGGCCCCATCGTCATCGGTCAGGCCGCCGAGTTTGACTACTCCGGGACCCAAGCCTGCGAATCCTTAAGAGAAGAAGGTGTGGAAGTCGTCCTCGTCAACTCCAATCCCGCCACGATTATGACCGATAGAGAAGTGGCGGATAAAGTGTATATCGAGCCTTTGACGGTGGAGGTCATCGAAAAAATCATCGCCAAGGAACGCCCCGACGCTTTAATCGCCGGCATGGGCGGCCAAACCGGCCTCAATCTTTCCATCGAACTCTACGATTCCGGCATTTTGGGAAAATACGGCGTCGACATTATCGGCACCTCCATTCCCTCCATTAAGCGCGGGGAAGACAGAGAGGAGTTCCGCCAATTAATGGAAAAAATCGGCGAGCCCATTATCGAATCGAAAACCGTGGAAACGGTGGAAGACGCCGTAGCCTACGCCAAACATATCGGATACCCTGTCGTCGTGCGCCCGGCCTTTACCCTCGGTGGAACCGGCGGCGGCATTTGCGAAACGGAAGAAGAACTCCACACCATCGCCCACGCCGGGATTCACCTTTCCCGCGTCGGCCAAGTCCTGATCGAAAAATGCATTACGGGCTGGAAAGAAATCGAATACGAAGTGATCCGCGACTCCAAGGGCACCTGCATTTGCGTCTGCAATATGGAAAACATCGACCCGGTCGGCGTGCACACCGGCGATTCCATCGTCGTGGCGCCGACACAAACCCTGACGGATGTGGAACACGGCATGCTTAGAGAAGCCGCCTTCCGCATTATCGAAGAAGTGGGAATCGAAGGGGGCTGCAATGTGCAATTTGCCGTCGAGCCCAACAGTCTGCAATACGCCGTCATCGAAATCAACCCCAGGGTGAGCCGCTCATCGGCACTGGCATCCAAGGCCACGGGCTACCCCATCGCCCGCGTGGCGGCGAAAATCGCGTTGGGTCTCGGCCTCGATGAAATCGAAAACAAAGTGACGGGCACCCCTTCCATGGCGTTCGAACCTTCCATCGACTACGTGGTCGTCAAACTTCCCAAATGGCCCTTCGATAAATTCTTTAACGCCGACCGAAATTTAGGCACGAAGATGATGGCCACCGGGGAAGTTATGGCCATCGGCTCAACCTTTGAAGTAGCCCTATTAAAAGGGTTGCGTTCCCTGGAAATCGGTGCCTTCAGCTTGCTCCACCCACGCTTCAGAAACATGGACATCGCCACGCTGAAAGAAAACGTCAAGCGTCCGAACGACGAGCGGCTGTTCTACCTGGCAGCTCTTGTAAACACGGGCTACGACATTTCCCGCCTTTCCAGAGAAACGGGTATGGACGCCTACTTCCTCCGCATTATTAAACACATCGTCAATGTGGAAGCGGAGTTAGAATCCATGAAGAAAGAAGATTTAAACGAAGACAAACTTCGCGAAATGAAGCAAATGGGCTTTAGTGACGAAATCATCGCCTCCCGATTAAATGTAAGCGAAAACTTCGTAAGAGAACTTCGTAAACTCTTCGGAATTCACGCCCGCTACCGCAAGGTTGACACACAAGGCGGCCTCGCCGACGCCCGCGTCAATTACCTTTACTCGGTTTACGAAGGGGAAGACGAATCGCCTGTAACGAAAGACAAAAAGCGCATTATCGTCATCGGCAGCGGCCCCATTCGTATCGGCCAAGGGGTGGAATTCGACTACGCTTCCGTACACTGCGTCAAGACGCTGCGCAAAGAAGGCTACGAAACCATTATCATCAACAACAATCCCGAAACTGTGTCCACGGACTTCGACATTTCCGACAAATTATACTTCGAGCCCTTGACGGCGGAAGATACGCTGAACATTATCGAAAAGGAAAATCCCGACGGTGTGATTCTTCAATTCGGCGGCCAAACGGCCATTAAACTCGCCGGTATTTTCAAAGAAAAAGGCGTGCCCATTTTAGGTACCGATCCCACCGCCATCGACCGGGCGGAAGACCGGGAAAAATTCGATGCTATGCTGGAAGAATTACATCTACGCCGCCCGAAGGGCATCGGCGTTCACGGCGTGGAAGAGGGAATGGAAGGCGCAAAATCCATCGGCTATCCCGTACTCGTGCGCCCCTCTTACGTCCTCGGCGGCCAAGGCATGGAAATTTGCATGAATGACGACGATCTCCGCTACTATCTGGAAGAATCCTTCGCCATGGAACCGAAGCGCACGGTGTTAATCGACCAATACATCGAGGGCATGGAATGTGAAGTGGATGCCATCTCCGACGGCACCGACGTCTACCTCCCCGGCGTGATGGAACACTTGGAGCGCGCCGGCGTCCATAGCGGCGACTCTATCAGCATCTATCCCAGCCGCAACATCAGCCCGAAAATGGAAGAGGAAATTTTAGACGCCACGAAAAAAGTGGCCCTCGCCCTCGACGTCATCGGCATGATCAACATCCAATACATCATCAAAGACGAAACCCTCTACATGATCGAAGTGAATCCGAGAAGCTCGCGAACCGTGCCCTATCTCTCCAAAGTAACGGGAACCAATATTACGGAACTTGCCACCAAAGTGATGCTCGGCAAATCCTTAAAATCCATGGGATACTCGACGGGCATCGGCAAACTCAGCAAATTAACCTGCGTCAAAATCCCCGTGTTCTCTACGGAAAAACTTCATAGAGTGGAAGCTTCTCTTGGGCCGGAAATGCGCTCTACCGGCGAAGTCTTAGGCGTCGGCGCAACGGAAGAAGAAGCAATGGCCAAGGGCTTTATGGCGGCGGGAACGGATATTACCAAGCGCATGCGCAATGTCCTTTGCACCATTCGCGATCGGGATAAAGAAGAATTCCTTCCCATTGCGAAAAATCTCGAAGCCGTCGGCGTTCGCTTCCTCGCCACCAAAGGCACGAAATCCTTCCTGGAAGCAAACGGCATCGCCGCCGAAGAAGTACGCCGCATCGGCGAAGAATCGCCAACCATGATCGACCTGATTCAAGAAGGGGAAATCGACATGGTATTTAACACGCCGACAAAGGGCAACGACTCCAAGCGCGACGGCTTCCTGATTCGCCGAAACGCCATCGAATGTGACGTGGAACTTTTCACCAACTTAGATAAGGCGAAGGTATATGTGGAAACCCTGCAAAACAATCCTTTGGAAGACGACGTTACGATCTACGAATTAGACGACTATTCCAAGGAGGCGTGATTTACAGCTCCTGAAATCGGGTAGATAGCCCATAGATACACAAAGGAGCGTGAACTATGCGAATTGGCATTATTAAGGATAAATTCAGAATCGACAAAGGATCGGAAAATCATATAAAGGAAAGAGAGCAGGACAAAGTGGCCCGCTCCATCGAGAATGCACTAAAAGATCGCTACGATGTCATCGATTATATTTTCGACGATACCCTCGGCGAAAAGTTGCGGGAAGACAAAATCGATTTGGCTTTCATACTCGCCAAGGGAAATGTCAATCCCGACGACGTGGGCGAACTGCCCGCTCTCCTCAACTCCTTGGATATTCCCTTTGCCGGAAGCAATGCCATGGGGCAGGGGATCGCATCGGATCGCGGCCTGATGACGGGAATTCTTTCGAGAAACCATATTCCCCATCCCACCATGTGGTTGGCGGAAAATCCCGTGGCGCTTGCCGGCCTTTCCCCGGCGTATCCCTTAGTGGTTATGAATGCTTCCGAAGGCATCCTTTCCCAATGTGGTGACGGCGCATTGGTTTTGAACGAAGAAGAACTTTTAGAAGAGGCGACCCCTCGTCTTTTAGAAGGAGAAGAGCTTCTTTTAATGGAAAGTATAGAAGGGGAGGACGTTCTCTTTAGTGTCCTCGGAAATGGCGATGAGAAGACGGTCTTGCCGCCGCTCGTTCTCGTAGAGGATCCCGACGGGGAAGAGGGCATTTGCGCCACGCCGGCAGATCTCCAAGACACGCATATGAACGAGGCGAAGGCTCTTGCGGCGAAGGTATTTGATCTTTTACAAATGCGCGATTACGCCGTCGTCGCTATGAAAGTAAACGAAGAAAAAGCGTACGTTTACGGGCTAAAGAGCGCCGTCGACTTTCATCCCGAGGGCTTGTTTGCCGCTGCGGCGAAAGAAGATGGGATAGGCTACGACGAACTAATTCAAACCATCGTGGACATTGCCGTCAAGCGGGAAGGCTTGCGAGACGACGGTAAAAAAGGCGATGTAGACGGCATTCGCGCCAAACGGCACGAAGAACAGGAAGAAGCGCGGGTAAAAGCGCAGAGCGCCTATCGCCGCCGCTTCGATCAAGAAGCAAAGCGTGCCTTCGACGATTTTCAACGGGAAGCCAAACGCAAAAGTGCCGAATACAAGGCCATGGCCTCCGAGGAAATGGATCGCTTAAAAGAAAACGCACAATCCGCCGCGAAGGAAGGGGAAGCGAAAGCTTACGAACTGAGAGATCGCGTGTCGGATGCCATGGATGATGCGGAAGTGAAGGCTTATGAATTAAAAAATCGCGGGGAAGACAAAGCTTATGAAATAAAAGAAGGCTTCCAATCGGCAGCGCAAGATGCCCGGGAAAAAGCGGAAGACTTTAAGCGTCGCGCCGCCCAAAAGCGAGACGACACCGTAGATTATTTAGTTCGTTATGCAGAGGAAGCTGAAGCGGAAGAAGCCGAAAGGCGAGAAAAAGACGCTCCCGAAATCCGCGACGAAGCCGTTTACGGCGTGGCAAAAGAAGACGGAGCCGACGCGCGCTACCGCGCCTTGGAACGCCGTGTTCACGCACTGGAAGAACGGTTACGACTACTTGAAAACAGATAAAAAGAGCCGGCATACGCCGGCTTTTTCTTTGGAGGATACATGATTCGACTTTACGAAACACCCCTTTGCCCCGATTGCATCGAGGCGAAAAAGGAATTAAGAGAGAAAAACATTCCCTACGAGGACATTAACATTACAGAAACCATCGGCAACTTGAAAGAATTTATGAAACTGAGAGACGAGCATCCCGCCTTTGATTCGGTAAAAGAAAAAGGACAAATCGGCGTTCCGGCTTTTATTAAAGAAGACGGAACCGTGGCATTTTCTGTAGAAGAATTATAGTATTACAATCGAGGCATGAATAGATTTTTTTCTGGAGCGAGATTTTAAATAAGCGTTGCCTTATAATATGGTTTAGAAGACATGTCAAAAGTGAAAAATGGAATGGTTAATGGGAATGGAAGTTACAGGAATTGAACTTTTTGCAGGTGCAGGAGGTCTGGCTTTGGGTTTGGAAGAAGCAGGCGTGAAAGGACTAGCATTTGTCGAATTTGATAGAAGTGCCTGTGATACCCTCAGAAAGAATAGCCCTAGCCGGAATGTAATAGAAGATGACAAGTTTATCTGGAAGAATTTGTGATATCTCACGAAAAAAGACTTGTCAAGAAGAACGATTAGTGATATGGTAAACACATCAAAGGAATTTGATGTGAGGGACTTTTATGAACAGAGATTTAGTAAAAACTGCAAAGATATTTAAAGCCTTTTCTGTGGCGATTCGTCTAGAAATATTAGATTTATTAAAAAATGGGGAAGAATGTGCCTGTAATTTATTGGAAAAACTAGATTTAACACAATCAGGCTTGTCTTACCATATGAAAATATTGATAGAGTCAGGAATTGTTACAGCAAGAGATGAAGGCAAGTGGGTTTACTACACTATATCTGAACAAGGAAGACAAGAAATAATACAGATGTTTTTAGAATGTACAGCAAGTAATTAGTTACCCTTAAGGGTAACTAAAAAAAGACTCTTCACATCAAAAGGATTTGATGTATCAATAAAATTCAATTTAAGAAACTGAAGAAAGGGTGTAAAAAATGAAAAGAATGTCAATTTATGAACCGGCTATGTGTTGTGATACAGGTGTTTGCGGAGTTAATGTAGATCCTGAACTCGTACGTATTTCTACAGTAATTAACAACTTGAAGAAAAATGGCATCACTATTGAAAGATACAATCTATCTAGTGAGCCAATGGCATTTGTAAATAATAACAAGGTAAAAGAAGCTTTGGATAAAAATGGAACCGATAGGCTGCCATTAATCCTTGTGGACGACGATATAGTCATAGAAGGTAGATATCCAAAAAACGAAGAAATAATGGAACTTTTACAAATCTCTAAAGAGTATCTTGAAAATAGAGAAGATGAAAAACCAAATCAAGGGTGCTGTGGAAACAATAGCTCTTGTTGCTGAGGGGGTTCATTGTGAAGAAATTTAATCTTGCGGATATTAAATTAACTAAATATCTATTTTTCACAGGTAAGGGAGGTGTTGGTAAAACATCTACAGCTTGTGCAACGGCAGTGACTTTAGCGGATGAGGGAAAGAAAGTACTACTCATTAGTACAGACCCTGCTTCAAATTTACAAGATGTTTTTGAAACAGAATTGGACGGTAAAGCTAAGCCAATTAAAGGAGTAGATAATTTAGAAGTAATCAATCTGGATCCATTGGAAGCGGCACATAATTATAAAGAAAGTGTAGTAGCACCTTTTAGGGGCAAATTGCCTGATTCTGTTATTGAGAATATGGAAGAACAGTTATCCGGATCTTGTACAGTAGAAATTGCTGCCTTTAATGAGTTTTCTAATTTTATTACAAATTCTAAGCTTAATACAGACTATGACCATATTATATTTGATACAGCACCTACGGGTCATACCCTTAGAATGTTACAGCTTCCTTCTGCTTGGACTAATTTTATTAGTGAAAGTACGCATGGAGCATCCTGTTTAGGACAGTTATCAGGATTAGACGTTAAAAAAGAAACTTATAAAAAGGCAGTTGAAAATTTAGCAGACAAGAGTTTAACAACCCTGGCATTAGTTACAAGGCCTGATAAAACACCACTTAATGAGGTAGCCAGAGCATCAAAGGAGCTATCTGAGATTGGAGTAAAAAATCAAATATTAGTGATTAATGGTGTCTTAGAAAATTATGATGATGCCTTATCTGAAAATATATTTAACAAACAAAAGTTAGCCCTTGAAAATATGCCGGATATGTTAACTCAGTTTGATACCTATACAATTGCCTTGAGATCATATAACATTACAGGAATTGACTCTATAAGAAATCTCCTTAAGAAAGATCAAATAAATGAACAAAAAGTGGAAGTAAAAGGCGAACTCTTTAATTTAGATGATGTTGTCAGTGATCTTGTAAAAAATAATAGAAAAGTAATCTTTACTATGGGCAAGGGCGGTGTAGGAAAGACTACTATTGCATCTTCTGTTGCTCTCAAGCTAAGCAAACTGGGTAAAAAAGTACACCTAGCTACGACAGATCCGGCCGACCATATAAAATATATGGTAGATAGTTCCAGCAGAATATCTATGAGTCATATTGATGAAAAAGAAGAATTAAAAAAGTATCAAGATGAAGTACTTGAAAATGCAAGAAAAACAATGAGTGCGGATGATGTAGCTTATATTGAAGAAGATTTAAGATCACCATGTACACAGGAAATAGCTGTATTTAGAGCTTTTGCAGAGCTTGTGGAAAAAGCGGACGATGAAATAGTGGTGATTGATACTGCTCCCACGGGTCATACCTTGCTGTTGTTAGACTCAACTTTAAGTTATCATAAAGAAGTTGAAAGAACACAAGGACAGATACCGAACTCTGTAAAAAAATTGTTACCTAGATTAAGAGGAGAGGAAACAGAAGTATTAATCGTTAGCTTGGCAGAGGCTACCCCATTTTATGAGGCATATCGACTAGAAGAAGATTTAAAAAGGGCATCAATTCATACAAATTGGTGGATTGTCAATTCATCCCTGTTTAAAGCAAATCCCAGCAACAAGATGTTATCTTCTAAAGCAAATGAAGAAGTTAAGTGGATTAACAAAATATTAGATCACACTTCAGGAAAACTAGCCGTCATTGAATGGTCAAAGGAAGACCTTTATGGCGATAAACTTTATCAGATATAGAAGGAAAAATATGAAGAAGATTAAAGTTGCCTTTGTGTGTGTTCACAATTCGTGCAGGAGTCAAATCGCTGAAGCGCTGACAAAAAAATTCGCCGGAGATTCTATAGAGGTATATTCTGCAGGGACAGAATTAAAGGATCAAATTAATCAGGATGCAGTAAGGCTCGTCAAAGAAATGTATGCCATTGATATGCAAGAGGCTCAAAAGCCAAAACTTCTAGATGAGATTCCCGAAGTTGATTACCTCATTACAATGGGATGTAATGTCGTCTGTCCAATTCTGCCTTACACTGTCAAAACAGATGATTGGGGACTTGAAGATCCTAGTGGAAAAAATGATGAAGAGTTTATAAAAACCATTAAGGAGATTGAAAGTAAGGTTCATAAATTAATTGAGGAAGTTGAGGCAATTTAGGAATGAAGAAAACAAATGATATTGGTTTTTTTGAGAAAAACCTGACTTTTTGGGTGTTAATTTGTATGGTAATAGGCATACTTATCGGGAACTATTTTCCTTCTATTCCGGAGTGGTTAGGAAAATTTGAGTTTTACAAGGTGTCTATTCCGACAACCATTTTACTTTGGATAATGATTTATCCAATGATGTTGAAAATTGACTTTAAAAGTATAAAAGATATAAGGAAAAATCCTAAAGGTCTATTTATCACATGGTTTGTAAATTGGATCATCAAGCCACTCACCATGTATTTAATCGCATCCTTATTTTTCTTTATTATTTATAAGGGATTTATTAATAAGGAATTGGCATCAGAATATTTAGCCGGGGCGGTATTACTCGGAGCTGCACCATGTACCGCAATGGTATTTGTATGGAGCAAGTTAACAAGAGGTGATAGTGCCTACACCTTAGTACAGGTAGCTAGTAACGACTTAATTATATTGATAGCCTATATACCGATTGTGAGCTTCTTATTAAAGGTGGGAAATATAAATATTCCATGGGGAACACTTTTATTATCCATTGTATTATTTATTGTTGTTCCTCTTATTTTAAGCATGATAACTAGAAGTATAATCATTAAAAATAAAGGGGAAGACTACCTAAATAAAACTTTTATCCCTGCATTTGATAAATACACGATGATGGGATTATTATTGACGTTGGTTATAATATTTTCATTTCAAGGACAGAAGATATTGGATCAGCCACTAAATATTATCCTTATTGCAATTCCTCTGATAATTCAAACTTTGTTTATATTTGGGATAACATTTTTCATGGCATATTTAGCAAAGCTACCATATTCAATTGCAGCTCCATGTAGCATGATTGGCGCATCTAACTTTTTTGAGTTGTCCGTCGCAGTTTCTATATCTCTTTTTGGGCTATCATCAGGAGCTACGTTAACAACTGTAGTAGGTGTTCTGGTTGAGGTTCCTGTTATGTTAGCCTTGGTAAAGATTGCTAATTCTATGGAAAATAAATTTAATCGTTGAATATGAGTTAAAACTGCTAATAACAATCAATTAGTGTTAATTTACAAAATGCTAGATCATATATATGCTCTAAATGTCCTAGGATGTCCACCTATAGTTCATGTTAGGATTTAGAAGCTATAACACATTTCATGATATTGTAAATAATAATGTTTTTTGAGGTGAGGAAAGGGTCTTGCTTAGCTTCTTGATTTTTAGAGAATTGAGTCAAAAAAAGATTGCAAATTCAAAAAGCTTTGCTATAATAGTTTTAATCCTATATAACTATATGAAAACGTCGAGCAGAAGTAAGTAGTTTTAGGGATGCTTCTCAGAGAGTCGGTGGTAGGTGTGAACCGATGAAGTGAACTAAGATGAATGGGTCTGTGAGTGCGAGGCGAATAAAGTACCCGAGCCGGATCTCCCGTTACAGAGATAGGATATGTTAGTATCTAAATTGAGATGCGCCTTTTTGGCGTAACTAGGATGGCACCGCGAATACACCATTTGCTCCTATTGGGAAGCAAATGGTTTTTTTGTGCCGAGAAAAGGAGTTATTATGAACACGAAGTCGTTAGTACACGGAGCAATTTTTATCGCATTAGGTTTTATTTTTCACTATACTATTCCGGGTTTTTTCTTCGGAATGAAGCCTGATTTCATGCTATTTTTTATGGTAACCTACATTATAATTTATCCGAATGTTAAAAACGCGCTGGCTATCGGCGTGGCCATGGGCATTATGTCGGCGATCAGCACCTCTTTCCCCGGCGGGCAAGTGGCCAATATGATCGATAAGCCCATTACGGCTTTGTTTACACTTTACGCTTACCGCTACCTCTTAAACAGCGGCGCCATTAAAAAAGCTATTCTTTATTTCCTCGCGACGGTCGTGAGCGGCTCCGCTTTCTTAGGCGTAGCCATGATGATTGCAGGTCTTCCCGACGGCGCACCTTTCAGCGCCATGTTTGTTACCATCGTCCTTCCTACGGCGGCAATGAGCGGCGCCTTAGGCCTCGTTTTCGACAAATTAGTCGGAAAGCAATTGGCGAGGACACTTACCCGATAAAAACGGACGCGAAAAGCGTCCCTTTTTTCTTATGGATTCATGGCATAATCAGCTAATAAACGGATTTTCTGTGATATACTATACGAGTTAATCACAAGTTTTGAGCTTTCAAGGAGCTTTTATGTTAGAGATAAAAAATTTAGTCTATCGCTATGACGACGGCGAGCGAAATGCCGTGGACGGCGTGAATCTGAAAATAGAAAAGGGCGAGTTCGTCGCCATTTTGGGTCATAACGGAAGCGGCAAGTCCACTATGGCGAAATGCATCAACGGCCTTTACAAGCCTTTGGAAGGCGACGTCATCGTCGACGGCATGAATACGAAAAATGAAGAGGACATTTGGGATATTCGCGGCCGCGCCGGCATGGTGTTTCAAAATCCGGACAATCAAATCGTCGCCACCATTGTGGAAGAAGACGTGGCCTTCGGCGCGGAAAACTTGGGGCTTCCCCAAGAAGAAATTCGCAGGCGCGTAGATTATGCCCTGGATGCCGTGGAGATGACGGATTATAAACATGCGGAACCTCACAAACTTTCCGGCGGTCAAAAACAACGGGTGGCCATTGCAGGGATCCTCGCCATGAATCCCGATTACATCGTATTGGATGAGCCTACGGCCATGCTGGATCCCGTGGGGCGAAAAGAAGTTATGAAGACGATTTTAAAATTAAATCGCGAAGAAAATAAAACCGTGCTCCTCATTACCCACTTTATGAACGAAGCCGTGCAGGCCGATCGGGTAGTGGTAATGGAAAAGGGATCCGTTCTGTTAGAGGGCGAACCGAGAGACGTCTTTAACCAGGTAGAGACGATGAAGCGCATCGGATTGGACGTGCCCCAAGTGACGGAGCTCGCCTTTCGCTTAAAGCAAGTCGGTGTGCCCCTGCCGGACGGTATTTTAAACAGAGAGGAGTTTGTTAACGCCTTATGTCGCGCATCAGCATCCGAAATGTAAGCTACATTTACAATCAGGGAATGCCTTTTGAGAAAAAGGCGTTAAACAATATTAATCTGGACATCGATGCCGGGGAATTTATCGCCCTTATCGGCCACACGGGAAGCGGAAAATCTACCCTCGTGCAACATTTAAACGGCTTAAACGAGCCGACCATGGGCGATATTTTATACGACGGCGTCAATTACAGAGAAAAGGGCAAAAAAATCGCCACACTACGCCAAAAAGTAGGCCTGGTGTTTCAATATCCGGAATACCAGTTGTTTGAAGAGACGGTGAAGAAAGATATCGCCTTCGGCGCGATCAATCTTGGCCTTTCGGAAGAAGAAGTGGACGGTAGAGTGCGCCGCGCCATGGAACGGGTCGGCCTTTCCTACGACGATGTAGGCGACGAAAGCCCCTTCTCCCTTTCCGGCGGACAAAAAAGACGTGTGGCCATCGCCGGGATTCTCGCTATGGAGCCTGAGGTTCTCGTGTTGGACGAGCCGACGGCGGGTTTGGATCCCCACGGAAGTCGTGAAATTTTACGGGAAATTAAGGGAATTTACGACACCACCGACACCACCATCGTCCTCGTAAGCCACAGCATGGAAGAAGTGGCACAGCTCGCCACGCGCATGATCGTCATGGACAAAGGGGAAGTGCGCATGGACGGCACGCCGCGGGAGATTTTCAAGCGTGAAAAAGAGCTGGAAGCCATCGGCCTCGGCGTGCCCCAAGTGCGCAGCGCCATGACCATGCTCAGAGAAAAAGGGCTCGATGTAGAGGAAAACTGCATCACCGTCGACGAAGCCCTTAAAGAACTTACAAATTGGTGGGAGGCTCGCCATGCTTAAAGATATTACCATCGGCCAATACTTTCCGGCGGAATCGCCGGTACACGCATTGGACCCTCGCTTTAAAATTTTAATCATGATGTTTTTTATTGCGAGTTTATTCTTCATCAATTCCTTTTGGCCCTACATCCTCGTCCTCGGGTGGCTGTTTTTAATTATTTACACGGCGAAAATTCCCGCCAATATGGTGATAAAAGGGCTGAAGCCTTTACGCCTCATTTTGATTTTTACCTTTTTAATGAATCTGTTTTTTATTCCGGGAGAGGAAATTTTCCGCTTCGGCATTTTAAGCATTTCAAACGAAGGGCTTCATCAGGCGATCTTTATGGGCATTCGCCTTATACTCCTTGTCGTGGGAACGAGCCTTTTAACTTTGACGACATCGCCCTTGGCACTAACCGAAGGCATCGAAAAATTACTTTCGCCCTTAAAAGTCGTCGGCTTTCCGGCCCACGCTATCGCCATGATGATTACCATCGCCCTGCGCTTTATCCCCACCTTAATCGACGAGGCGGATAAAATTATGAAGGCGCAAATGGCGCGAGGTGCGGATTTCGAATCGGGTAATGTGTTGAACCGGGCGAAGAACCTGGTGCCCCTTCTTGTGCCCTTGATTTTAAACGCTTTGCGGCGCGCGGAAGAATTGGCCACGGCCATGGAAAGCAGATGCTATCGGGGAGACGATCACCGCACGAAACTCAATCCCTTAGTGGTGACTTCCCAGGATAAAATTCTCTTCGGCGTCAATTGTATCTTTCTTATGATCGTGTGCGCCACCCGTTGGATGGGCGTGCCCTTGCCATGAGAAATATTTTACTCACCATCGCCTACGACGGCACGGATTTTTACGGCTATCAGGATCAGTCGCCGAAAACCCTTCGCACCATCGAATCTCATTTAAAAAAAGCCATCGAAGAGGCGGTAAAGCATCCCGTCAATCTGCAATCGGCAGGGCGAACGGATAAAGGCGTTCACGCCATGGGGCAGCGGGCGAATTTTCATTCCGAAACCACGATCGATCTTGGGAATCTTCCCCGCGTCATCAATCAACATTTGCCGAAGGATGTAAGCATTACCCATGCCGAAGAAGTGCCCGCGGAATTTCATTCCCGCTACAGCGCCAAGAACAAACATTACAAATACCGCATTTACAACAGCAAACATCGAAACGGCTTTTTAGATCGAGCCTATACCCACGTGCCCTATCCCTTAGATCACGAAAAAATGGCAAAAGCCCTGGCAATGATTCAGGGCTTTCATGATTTTTCCGCCTTTATCGGCCGCTACGCCTCGCCGAGCAATCCCAAACGCGCTATCGACCGCATCGAACTGACGCGAAAAGGCGATTTCATCGACGTGGATTTTTACGCCATGAGTTTTCTAAAAAACCAAATTCGCATCATTATGGGTTGTGCCATTGAAATCGGCAGGGGATTGAAACCTGTCGATCAGCTTTTAAAGGCGACGCAAACCTTAGATCGCGGAGATCTCGGGCCCACGGCGCCGTCGGAAGGCTTGATTTTAATGTCCATCGATTATCCGAACGATACGAATCAAAGAGGTAAATAATATGTCGGGAAGTCTGTTAGTTTTATTGTGTTACATTATGTGGGGGCTTATTGCCGCCTACTGGAGCATGTTTTCCACCGTCGATCCCATGGCCGTCCTCGCCTTTCGCATCGCATGGTCCATGGTGTTTTGCCTTATCTTAATCGTCGCCGGCAAGCAGACCGATACGCTGAAAAAAGTGCTTTGTGATAAAAAGCAAATGCTCACATTGCTCGCCGCAGGCGTCGTGGTAAGTTTAAACTGGGGCGGTTACATTACCGCCGTCATGACGGGAAGAGTGTTGGATGCTTCCCTGGCTTATTATATGTATCCTCTCTTTTCCATCGTCTTAGGCTCCTTCGTTTACGGAGAAAAACTCAGACCCCTTCAATGGCTCGCCTTCGTCCTCGCCCTTATCGGCGTCATCGTGCCCATGGTGGCCTACGGCGAGTTGCCCCTCTTCGCCATTTTTATCGGCGTCAGCTTCGCAGTTTACGGCGCCATTAAAAAGAAAGTGACGGCGCCGGGGATTACGAGCATTTTTGTGGAAACCATGTGGGTCACGCCGATCGCCCTCGCCTATCTTTTCCTGGTAAGTGATCTTTCCAATGTAACATCCTTCCAATGGTGGATGCTCCCCACTACGGGCATCGCCACCAGCGTGCCCCTCATCCTATTTTCCATCGGGATGAAGACCACGAGCCTTTCCCTCGCCGGCGTGTTAATGTATATTAACCCGACGATCCAACTTTTGATCGGCGTCTTCTTTTACGGCGAAGATTTTACAAAAGTCCACGGCATCATGTTCGCCTTCGTCTGGGTCGGCGTGGCATTGTTTTTGACGGATACCTTCCGGCAAAAGAAGAAGGCCGTGGAGTAAAAATAACCGGCAGCTCCGATTTACATAAAGACTTCTAGTCGATAGAGTTAAAAATTTACGCTTCGACAATTTTGCTCATAGGACGCGCAGAGAAGTTGAATATAAACCATTAAAAGCTATTTTTTGCGCCAAGTGGAGTAGCTTTCAATGGTTTTTTATAAAGAATTTCAGGACGAATAGACAAGTCGAAGTCGACCTAACAATCCTTAGAGACATTTCCTATCTTGTGCAAGAATTAAAGAACAAGACTTATAAAGAGAAAACTTTATCAAAATAGAGTATTGACGCTGAAAAAATATGATGATAATATTTAGATAGAACCGATTCCAACGTAGAGGAGGACATTGATAATGTATTTTAATTTGAGTAGGTATAAAAATGGAGATGTAATTATTTGAGATAAGAAAGATTAAAATAATTAGATAAGAAAGGTTGGCCAAGCATGAAAAAGAGATTATTTTTAATTGCTTGTTTAAGCTCTATACTTTTGATGTCAGCACCTATCTTTGCATATAATGAAAATACAGAAGAATACAATCAACAAAAAGCAGTTCTTATTGGAGAGACGGGAAATAAAGTCTTTTTAGAGCCGGTAACGGAATCTGAGCCACAAGTGGTTGCAACTACGCATAATGTCAGCGGAGAGGAAACAATGTTTTTTAAAGAAGCATTGTATGAAATCACTCCTTCAAGCTTTGGTAATGCGGGTTCAATGCAAGACATAAAATGGGATGGAAGTCGCGGACTAAAAGCATGGGTTAAAATCTATTATAGTTATACAAATGGCGGATATCTATTAAATGCCGTAGAGGTCAATTGGCGCAAGGAAGATCCCTCATTATCATTATCAAATGCAACAATTTCAGCGATTTGTCATGGTATTAATTACTATAATGGTAAGGCAGAAATTTCACAGGATAGAATATGGTACGTTTCTCCGGGTCATATTAAAAAGTACACAAATTTTAAAAATCCGATAAATGGTACCGCTTACGGATTGGTAGGGGGAAGATCAAATATAAAAATTACACGTGGAGGAAGTTCCTGGGAACTGAATTTACCGGTTATTGTTTATCAAAGTTTAGGTTAATAAACCGGTGGTGATGGAGATTGAAAGGTATCAGACGCATCGGCATAGTTATTTTACTCTTGAGCCTGCCCTACATTATGCAGGCACTACAGCCTGATTGGGAGCAGATAGCGTGGGGTAATTTTGCAGCAGTCGTCGCCAATAGTTGGCTCTTTAAACTGGCCGCACTATTTGTCGCAGGTCTAATGAGTTATCTCATGATGTACGATATGACGCATAGGGAAAAGCTTTATTGGAGCATTGGTTTACTCGTTGTAGTTGCGTGCTGTTATTTCCTCGCTAGTGTAGGCAATGATTATGCCTTTCGCTATATAGCAAATTCGCCGAATGTTACGACGACGATCACATTTCTTGCCGCGTTCCTCTTTGCGGATTGGTTTAGGACTCGGCCCGGAGAAAAGAGAAAACAATGACGGAATAAAACAGAATGAAAATCACGCGCTCGATTTCGGTCGGGCGCTTTTTTTAGGAATGAAACAATGAGAAATGATATTGAAATGGGCAGAAAAATAAATTATACTTTAGGCAGAAAAGGATATCCTAATACGTTTTATATATTAGATTGATGAAAGGGGATGGCATTGAAAAATCGGAAATACAAACAATGGTTAACAGTGGGCATTTTATTTTTAGCCTTAGCTGGTTGTCCAAACATTGCTTCAGCGGCGAAAACCGCCACTACCGGAAGTAGTACCGTGGGCCAACAAAGTGCGAACGAACCGATCAAAGATTTTGTATGTGACTTCATAATTAATGTTTTTTCAGACTTCGCCGACTTGGATCACTATGATTTAAAAGATGTCGATCCTCAATCTAAGGATTTGATTCGGTATATACGGGATAAAAAAGAAGTTATTAAATATCAGCAAGACATATTTAACTTGCAATATAAAGTAAAACAATGGAACGTTCAAGATATGACAGTAACTCCCTTGGGAGGAAGTCAGTATGAGGTACTAGCCAGGATTTTTTATCAATATGATGATATAAGAGATGGCCGCGCACTTAATTCTGGGGCAGTGTTCACTTATAAACTCATTGTTCAAAAACAAGGCGACACATATAAAGTGGTTGCCGCTATTTCGGATGATTTAGCATCGGGGAATTTAATGGGCGATGTCGTCGTGGAGACGTTTGATCTTCGGTCAGGACTTGGGCAACAAAAAGCAATGAAGATGCATTCTAATAAAACAGACTATGAAAATGGCGAGGTGCATTATTGTAGTTTAGAACAAGTAAAGAAAGCATTAGTTGAAGCGAAAGAAAGTATCATTGAAGAATCTGTAGATGAGAAGAAAAAGGATGCGGACCATCGCAATTCCCCGGGGGAAAAGTTACAGTGGTATCTCGACAAGACGACATGGATTAGAGCGAATGAATTAAGGTTTTATTTACTCAACAACTAATGGTGACGATGCATCTTATAGAGGCAGCAATAATATTTAAGTTGCTGTCTTTTATTTTTAAAGTGGAGGAAAATCAATTTTATTATGAAGCTAGCGACTTAGACTAATATCTTAGTCGCTTTTTTATTGTCCACTTTAACCATCTAAGTGCAATAAAAAAGTGCCGGGAATGCCGGCACAGTGCATGTGATTAATCACTTAAGATGCGGGGGGCGAAGTAATTGTAGCAAAGTCGCTTGACTTCATCTTCTGTCGGGCGATTATGAATCGGTCGATGCATAAAGATAAAAACTTCGTCGTTCCCGGTTTTTGTTTCGACGACATAGACCTGCTGATTGAGTAGCAACATGCGGTGCACATCTAAATTGGAGAGGTAGCCTCTGTCGCTATCCGGCGTTCTCGGGCGGAAAGCGTGGAGCTTCACCCGCCGCGTGCGTCCGTTATCGTAGCGAATGTCGAGGGTGGTGCCGTTGACGATGCGGGTTACCGTGGCGCGCGGATAGGAGCAGGTGCTTACGAGAGAGGGATAACCCCTTCCCACGGCGACGGTGAAATTTCGTCTGTCCCATTGAACGGGCTCGCCCAAGGCCTGCGCTAATGCACGAAGGGGAAGGTAGGCGCGACCGTTACGAATAAGGGGCGCTACATCGGAGTAAATAGAATTTTCATCATCTTCATCGCCGTAAATGGTGTGGTCGCCTATACGGAGGGAGACACAATTGCCGTTGGCGATTTGATCATAATCGGATATTGAGACGGCGCGTTCTTCCGGGAGCCAAATGACGCGGTAACCTAACGCATTCGATACGCTGCGCACCGGTAGCATGGTGCGATTGTTGTAAATAAAAGGTTGGGCGTCGGATTCAATGTAACGGCCGTTGACCCAAATTCTCGGCGAACGGGCTTCCGTTTCTCCTGAAAGCGTCAAGATGAGGAGAAGGGTGAATAGGGCGGTCAATACTTTTTTCATGGTATCCTCCTTTTCTTAACCCCATTGTATCATTGCACGAAGAATAAAGGCATAAAAAAAGACGCCCGAGGGCGTCGCTTGGAGCTAACGAGGGGACTTGAACCCCTGACCTGCTGATTACGAATCAGCTGCTCTACCATCTGAGCCACGTTAGCGAATACTTCTATTATTTTAGGCTAATTATAGAGAAATTGCAAGAGTATCTTACAAAATGTTTTCGCCCACGTCCTGAATTTTAAGGAGGAAGAGGTTTCGGCGAGGGGCTCTTTATTGAAAGAAATTGCCTTTTATAGTAGTATTGATGAGTAAGAGTATCCCGCCCGGCGGGATTTTTTAATAGAGAGGCAAGAGTATGAAAGCGACAGTAGCGGACATTGAACGCAGCATTATTAAACGTTTCAGAAAACAAATTTGGCGCCGTTTTATTAAGGGCATCAACGACTTCGACATGATCGACGACGGCGACGTCATCGCCGTGGCCATTAGCGGGGGAAAAGATTCCCTGCTCCTCGCCAAGCTTTTACAGGAGTTGAAGCGCCACGGCAAAAAGCAATTCGAGCTTTTGTTTATTTGCATGAACCCCGGTTACCTTCCCCATATTCAGGAGCAAGTGAAGGTAACGGCGGAGGCCATGGGCATCCCCCTTCAAATGTACGACAGCAATGTGTTTGAAGTGGCGGAGGATATGGGCGGCGAGAAGCCCTGTTATATTTGCGCCCGTATGCGACGGGGAAGCCTTTACGACAAGGCGAAATCTTTAGGCGCCAACAAACTCGCTTTAGGTCACCATTTCGACGATGTCATCGAAACCGTGCTCATGAACGTGCTCTTCGGCGGCAGTTACAAAACCATGATGCCCAAACTTCACGCTACGAACTTTGAGGGCATGGAGCTTATTCGCCCCATGGTATATATTCGTGAAGAGGACGTGCGCCGCTTTGTAAAAGCCAACGACCTTACCCCCATCGATTG
This sequence comes from Aedoeadaptatus coxii, assembly GCF_001553115.1. Lineage (GTDB taxonomy): Bacteria > Bacillota > Clostridia > Tissierellales > Peptoniphilaceae > Aedoeadaptatus > Aedoeadaptatus coxii. The sequence continues at coordinate 71,614 of NZ_KQ960155.1, read as the reverse complement.
CGCCTGCACCGTCACCGAAAAGGAAAATTTCGGCGCGCGAGCTTACGTGAAAAACCTCATCGAAGACATTGCGAAAGAAAACCCCAATGTGGGCATGTCCATTTTCCGATCGGCGCAAAATGTGGAGCTGGGCGCACTATTGGGCTTTAAAGATTACGACGGAACGCAAGTCAACTTTTTAGATCGTTACGACAAAGGAGAATAAAATGAAATTCGTATCTTGGAATGTCAACGGCATTCGTGCCGCCCTGAAAAAGGGCTTTATGGATTTTTTCAATGACGTGGATGCCGATATATTTTGCCTTCAGGAAACCAAACTTTCCGAAGGGCAGCTGGATTTGGAACTGGAAGGCTATTACCAATATTGGAACTACGCCGAGAAAAAAGGCTACAGCGGCACGGCGGTGTTTACAAAAGAAGAGCCCATTCACGTGTCTTACGGCATCGACATGGAAGAACACGACAAAGAGGGGCGGGTCATTACTTGCGAATACGAGGAATTCTTCCTCGTCACCTGCTATACGCCTAATTCCCAACGAGGGCTCGCCCGATTGGATTACCGCATGGAATGGGAAGAAGATTTCAGAGCCTATTTAAATATGTTGAAAAACGTAAAACCCGTCGTACTTTGCGGCGATTTAAACGTGGCACACAACGAAATCGACCTTAAAAACCCCTCGTCCAACCGAAAAAACGCGGGCTTTTCCGACGAAGAACGCGCCCAATTTCAAAACCTTTTGGACGCCGGCTACACGGACACCTTCCGCTACCTCTATCCCGATGCCGAAGATCGCTACAGCTGGTGGAGCTACATTACCAAAGCCCGGGATCGCAACGCCGGATGGCGCATCGATTACTTCGTCGTAAGCGATGATTTAGACGATGCCATCGTCGAGGCGGACATTCGCGACGACATTTTAGGGTCGGATCATTGCCCCGTCTACTTGGAGCTGGACGTTTAAGTTTTATCATTGAAAATACAGTGCGGAAACGTTAAACTTTAAGGTGAGTAAAAATACATTTAAAAGAAAGGTGATAGTATGGGAAATTTAAGAATAGTTAAGATGAACGATCATATGCACTACATCGGTGTCAATGATCGCTACACCCATTTATTTGAAGCTATGTGGCCCCTGCCCGACGGCATCAGCTACAACTCCTACCTCTTCGACGGCGGCAGCAAAACCTGCCTCCTCGACTGCGTAAGAATCGATTCCGTTCGCGAATTTATGGATAACATTACCGAAGTCCTCGGCGGCCGCTCCCTGGATTATGTCGTCGTCGACCATATGGAACCCGACCATACCTCTTCCCTGAAGTCGGTCATCGAACGTTACCCGGACATTAAAATCATTACCAACAAAAAAGCCGTCGCCATGATGAACAACTTCTACAACATCGGCGACGATCGCGTGATCCTCGTTGAAGACGGCGAAACCGTAGAAATCGGCGAACGCAAACTTACCTTCTACACCACCCCCATGGTACACTGGCCGGAATCCATGGTCTGCTTCGAAGAAGAAACGGGCATTTTATTCAGCCAAGACGCTTTCGGCGGATTCGGAACCTTAGACGGCGCCATTTTCGACGATCAATTAAATTGGGATAATTACCGAGAAGAAACCATTCGCTACTACACCAACATCGTCGGCAAGTACAGCGTACAAGTTATTCGCGCCCTTAAAAAATTAGAAGGCTTAGACATTAAAATGATCTGCCCCGACCACGGCCCGGTTTGGCGCGAAAACATCGGTCGCATCGTCGGCTTATACAGCGATTTAAGCGAACAAAAAACAGAAGACGGCGTCCTCATCGTCTACGGCTCCATGTACGGCAATTCCGAATTTGTCGCCGAATCCATCGCCCGCGCCCTCAGTGAAGAAGGGGTACGCAACATTCGCATTCGCGACATTTCCAAAACCCATATTAGCTACCTCATCAGCGAAACATGGAACTACAAAGGCATTATCTTAGGTTGCCCCACGTACAACGTCGGCCTATTCCCGCCTATGGAAAACCTTGTAGAAGTGCTTAAAAAACAAAAAATGAAAAACCACATCCTCGGCACCTTCACCAACTACACTTGGGGCGGCGGCGCCGAAAAGAAATTTGCGGAATTCGCCGAACAAAGTAAATGGGAAGTCCTTCCCACTACCGTCGACGTCATGGGCCTTCCCGGAGCGGAAGATTTCGAAAAATGCCGTCAAATGGCAAAAGAAATGGCGGAAGCATTAAAGAAATAAGGAAACAAAAAAAGAGTTCTCCCGTAAAGGAGAGCTCTTCTTTTTTTGCCCTAGCGCATGGTGACCATTTCTTCCGCGCTGGTAGGGTGGATGGCCACGGTGGAATCGAAATCCGCTTTGGTGGCGCCCATTTTCACGGCGACGCCGAAGCCCTGCATCATTTCGTCGACGCCGAGGCCCATGGCGTGAACGCCGACGATTTTTTCGTCATCTCCTGCGCAGACGAGGAGCATTTTACATTGATGGGGATGACCCGACACGGAGGAGCGCATATCCGTAAAGGATGAGGTGTAGGTTTTAACGGCGTCTTCCCCGTATTTTTCCTTTGCATCTTTTGCCGTAAGGCCCACGGTGCCCATGGGCGGGTGGCTAAAGACCACCGTAGGCACATTGTCGTAATCCAAGTGTGCGTCTTTTTTTCCGCCGAAGAGACGATCGGACAGGCGACGTCCGGCGGCAATGGCGACGGGTGTTAAATCTAATTTCCCCGTCACATCGCCGATGGCGTAAACCCCTTGTTCGCTCGTACATTCGTAAGCATCGCTGACAATGCGGCCGCGATCATCTATCGTTACACTGGTGTTTTCCAGGCCGAGCCCTTCGATATTGGGGGTGACGCCGGCGACCCAAAGCACTTTGTCGAAGACGGCGGTGGTGTCGTCTTGGAATGTGATTTCAATGCCGCTCTCAACACGCTTAAAGCTTTTCGACGAGGTGTTGAAGTGAATGTTCACGCCGCCTTTTTGAAGCTCTTCCGTAACGGCGTCGGTAATAAAGGAATCGAATTTTCTGAGAATGCGATCTTTGCGCACGAGGAGATGAGTTTCCACGCCCATGCCCGCCAAAAATCCCGAAAGTTCCGTGCCGATGTAGCCGCCGCCGACAATGGCGATGGTGTTCGGGAGTTCTTCCCATGTAAAGAAATCGTCGGAATAATCCACGAGTTCCGCGCCGGGAAGTTTGCAAGGGCTCGGGTATGCGCCTGTGGCGATGGTAATGTGATCGGCGGTGTATTCTTCGCCGTCGACGACGACGGTGTGGGCGTCTTTAAATTGCGCCTTGCCGAAAAGTTTGGTGACGCCGTTTTTTTCGAGACCGGATTCAAAACTGTTTCGCGCACGGCCCACATAGCCTTGTTGGGAATTTCTTAATTTTTTAAAGTCAAAGGCCCAATCGCCTATTTTGTAGCCGTAGTTTTCCGATTCTTTTTCCAGAGTTCTGCGAATCCCCGAAGCGTACCAGAGGATTTTCTTCGGCACGCAGCCTCTGTTGACGCAGGTGCCGCCGAAATCTTTTTCTTCGACGATGGCGACTTTGGCGCCGTATTGGGCGGCGCGATTGGCCGTGGCGCTTCCGCCGCTGCCGCCGCCGATGACCATGTAATCAAAATGTTGTTTCAAAGGTAATCTCCTTTCTTAATTACAGTTACTGATTCTATTATGGCACAAAAAAGAGAGAGGGTGTTAACCTCTCTCCATTTCTTCTGACATTTAAACGAGACCCATGAAATATTCTACGCCAATGGCGACGATAACCACTAAAAGGGAAATGACGAAGCCGTGAAGCATGGGGCCGGTGCCCGAGCTCTTCATATCTTTTAAAGATGTTTTCAGGCCGATGCCGGCAAGAGCCATAACCATTAAAAATTTACTTACAAATTTCATGCCTTGGCTAATATTGGCGGGAATAAAGCCTAAGGAATTAATGGCGGTAAAGGCGAGGAAGCCTAAAATAAACCAGGGGAAAACATTGGTAATGGATACTTTTTTGCTTTCGCCTTCAATATGTTGCTTTGCTTTAATGCGGGCATTAATGACGGCGAAGATTAAAACCGTGGGGATAATGACGAGGGTACGGGTGAGTTTTACCATAGTGGCGAAATCCCCTGCGGCGTCGGAGAAGGCGTAGCCTGCGGCGACGACGGACGAGGTGTCGTTAACGGCAGTACCTGCCCAAAGGCCGTAGGCCATATCGGAAAGGCCGAGAGCGTGACCCATTAAGGGAAAGGCGACGATCATGACCATGTCGAAAATAAAGGTGGCGCTCATGGCGTAGGCGATATCCAAATCGTCGGCGTCAATAACCGGGGCGATGGAGGCGATGGCGCTGCCGCCGCAAATGCCCGTGCCGGCGGAAATCAGATTGGACATTTTCCAGTTAAGGCCGAAGAACTTACCGGAGAAATGGCCGAGGCCGAAACACGTGAGCAGGGTAAAGACCATAACCGAAATGGAAAGGCGACCTACTTGGAAGACAGTGGCAATATTAAGGGAAGCGCCCAGTAAAATAATGCCCAGTTTAAGTAATTTCTTAGAAGAGAACGTGGCGCCCTTATGCACAATGTGGTCGTCGCCGATAAAATGATTGCAGATCATGCCGATAAAGAGGGCGATAACCGATGCGCTGATTAAAGGCAGGGGCATAAGGTTTTCGAGGAATCGCGCAACAATGGCGATAAGGAAGGTGAGAACAACCCCCGGGAAAATAGACTGAATGGTTTTCATGTAGCAGTGCTCCTTTCATAGTTGTCATTATTATCCCATAGAGTTAAAATAAAATAAAATTATCAATTATTATCTTGCGATAACAAAACGTTATGGAGGTACTATGGATACGCGACTCGCTACCTTTTTAGAAGTCATCGACACGCGGAATTACACCAAAGCGTCTAAAAATCTTCACATCACCCAGCCCGCCGTGACCAAACACATTCATTCCCTGGAAGAGGAATTCGGGGTCAAGCTTTTTACATACGACGGCAAAAAAATCCTCATGACAAAAGAAGCGGAGCGTCTGGAAAGCTACGCCCGCGGGCTGCAAAAGAATTACCGGGATTTAGTGGACAGCTTTCGCGCCGCGCCCCTAAAAAAAATTCGCATCGGCCTTACGAAAACCATCGGCAATTACGCCTATGTGGAAGAGCTGAGCCGGATGATGAAAAACAGAACCAACGAATTTGCTATTACCATCGACAACACGGGCATGCTTTTAGATCAACTGCGCAACGCCCAATTGGATTTTCTCATCGTCGAAGGGCGCTTTTCAAAAAGCGAATTCGATTACGAAATCTTGACGGAAGATTTATTTACCGGCCTTTGCGCCCCCGGCGATCCCTTGGCAGGCGGGGTTTTTAATATGGAAGAACTGGGGGAAGCCTGTTTACTTCTTCGGGAACCGGGCTCCGGCTCCAGAGAAATTTTGGAGCAAAAACTACAGTACAAAGGCTACGATGTAGGCGATTTCAAACGGTTGATCACCTGCTCCAGCTTACAACTCATTACAAAACTGGTGGAGCGGGAAGTGGGCATTACCTTCGGCTACGAAAGCATATTAAAAGAAGAACCAAACCTCGCCACATTTCATGTGCGGGGCATTACCGATCGCCACGAATTTTCCCTCGTCGCCTTAAAGGGAACGGGGGGTATTGAACTTTATCACGAACTAAAGAGAACATAAAAACAGCCCTCCGAAGAGGGCTATTTTCGTGAAGTGTTATTTTTTCAATAGGTGTTGGTATTCTTCCGGGGATTTCCGCAGACGATCGTCGCTGAAGAAGTCTTTTTCCAGTGCTACGACGACGCCGGAAAGTCCGATCAAGCCGATTAAGTTCGGAACGGCCATTAAGGCGTTCAGAATGTTGGCAACTTCCCATGCCAGGTCTAATTTCATCGTACATCCGACGAAGACCATGATCAGGAAAAGAACTTTGTAGGGAGCGCCGATGCGGCTGCCGATTAAGTAGCGTGCCGATGTTTCGCCATAGAATTCCCAACCTAAAATGGTGGAGAAAGCGAAGAGTAAAAGACCGATGGAGACGATGTAACGGCCGAAAGTAAATTTCATGGAGAATGCTTCGGCGACCAGTGCGGAAGCGTCTGCTTCGCCGCTGTTTAATACGCCGGAGGTTAAGATAACGAGTGCGGTAATGGAGCATACGACAAAGGTGTCGAGGAAAACTTCCGTAACGCCCCAGAGGCCTTGGCGGGTGGGGTGGTCGGTGGAAGCGGTAGCGTGGGCGATAGGCGAAGAACCTAAGCCGGCTTCGTTTGTGAAGACGCCGCGACTGATGCCGCTTCGCATAGCGGTCATAATGGTGAAACCGATGGCGCCGCCGCCGACAGCTTTAGGATTGAATGCGCCGACGAAAATATCGTGAATTGCGCCCGGCAGATTGCCTACATTGGCGAAGATGATAATCAGGCCGCCGACGATGTAAAATGCTGCCATAAAGGGAACGAGCTTTTCAGTAACTTTCGATATGGATTGGATACCGCCGATAACGACGACGGCGGTTAAAATCGTAATGACGACGGCGGTTAAGAACGGCGGAATGCTGAATGAAGATTTCAGCGTACCGGCGATGGCGTTGGATTGTACCGAACAACCGAGACCGAAGGTGGCGACAGCGGCTAAGAATGCAAAGATTTTGCCGAGCCAAGGTTTATGAAGTCCGCGGTCGATGTAGTACATGGGGCCGCCGGCATACCCTACGTCGGTTTTCACGCGGTAGGCGATGGAAAGGTTAACTTCCGAAAATTTCGTACACATTCCGAAGAATGCTGCAAACCACATCCAGAAAACGGCGCCGGGACCGCCGGTTAAAATGGCGACGGATACGCCGACGATATTACCTGTACCGACTGTTGCGGCGAGGGCTGTCGATAATGCTTGGAACGGGGAGATGGCACCTTCTTCAATTTCAGATCGACGGAACATTTTCCCGAGTGTGTTTCCGATAATATAGGGGAACTTCCTCAATTGTATGCAGCGGGTGCGCACCGTTAAAATAATGCCTGCACCGAGCAATAAAACCATAAGGGGAACGCCCCACAAAAACGCGTCAATTTTTACCAATAAATCTGCAAATGACATAAGCCACCTCCAATTCGACAATATAATATAATTTCTATTGAATACATTATACTACTGAACGCAAAAAAGGGAAGACCTTTTTCCAAAAAATCTTCGTTATTTTAAAAATAATTTCGAAACAGAAAAGGCATTTAAAAAGATTATTAATTTCTAAACGAACCGAGGAAAAAGAATTGCATTTTTTCGAGGTTTTTCCTTCTCGCCGCCGGCGGTCGAAAAATAAAAACACGATCATCGAATAACAAGCAGTTTTTTAATTTATCATAATTTTAATGGAAGGAATTCTGTTTTGCAGTGGCGTGGAAATCGTCGTTTGTCGGCGAATGTAGGGTTGGGGATTGCGTTTGGAATGGATTTTGAATCATAGTGTTTATAAAAATTCGTTCTTGACGGGGAAATAATATATGGTAAACTCATAAACAGAGTGCAAAGCACGAAGGGGTACACCACCGCGGGTGTAGTTTCTTCGTGCTTTTTTTTGTTAGGAGGTGACCATGAAGATCAACGGCAAGTCCTTTACTTTAAATGGCCCACAGCCTTTGCGACAAGTGCTTTTGGAGAGAGGTTTCGATCCCGAATCCGTAGCCTTGGAAAAAAATAAGCAGTTAATTCGCCGCGTGGATTTCGACGACACGATCGTCGAAGATGACGATGTTTTGGAGGTGTTTTCTTTTACCGGTGGAGGTTAAACGGGAGGCGGTACTTCAGCGCCAATCTGAAGGGATCAATGGAAAACTTGAAAATGTTACGGTGGTGATTTTCGGCGCCGGCGGCCTTGGAAGCAATATTGCGCATATGCTCGCCCGCCTCGGTGTGGGAAAACTTATTATCTACGATTTCGATCGTGTGGAGCCGTCGAATTTAAATCGTCAGCATTACGGCGTCGACGATATTGGAAAAATGAAGGCCGAAAGGACGGCGGAGCGCATTAAAGAGCTTTTGCCCTATGTCGCCATCGAGCCGCGCAATGAATTGGTGGATGAAGAGGTTCTCAGTTCGGTTTACGCCGAGGGGGATATGTTCATCGAGGCCTTCGACACCGTATCGTCGAAAGTCATGGCTTATGATTTTTTCGCAGGAAGGGATAAGCCTTATATTTGCACCACCGGCGTGGCCGGCCCCTTCGGCGAACTCTCGAGACGAGATCTCGGGCATATACATGTTGTCGGCGATTTTCAAGGGGAAGACAGGAAGGATTGCTATATTCCCAAGGTCATGGCCATTGCCGCCATGGAATGTAGTGTCGTGTTGGAATTAGTTTGTAAAAAGGAGTATTGAAATGGACAAGTGGACATTAGGAAATAAGGAGTTTACCTCCCGTTTTATTTTAGGATCGGGAAAATATGCGCCGGAATTAATCGACGCCGCCGTAGAATGTGCCGGCGCGGAAATGATTACCGTGGCTTTGCGACGGGCGAACACCGCCGATGTTAAAAATATTTTGGATTACATACCGAAACATGTAACCCTTATTCCCAACACCAGTGGTGCACGCAATGCCGACGAAGCTATTCGCATCGCCCGTCTCGCCAAGGAAATGGGCTGCGGCAATTTCGTAAAAATTGAAATTATGCGTGATTCTAAATATCTCCTTCCCGACAATGCAGAAACTTTAAAGGCGACGGAAGTTTTGGCAAAAGAAGATTTCGTCGTCATGCCCTATATGTATCCTGATCTTAATTACGCTCGGGATATGCGCGATGCAGGCGCCGCATCCATTATGCCCCTGGCCTCTCCCATCGGCAGTAACAAAGGACTTTCCACGAAAGATTTCATTCAAATCATTATCGAAGAAATCGATTTGCCTGTCATCGTCGATGCCGGCATCGGCAGACCGTCTCAAGCGGCGGAAGCTATGGAAATGGGCGCAGCCGCCATTATGGCCAACACCGGCATTGCCACGGCTTCGAACATTACCTTAATGGCGGAAGCCTTTAAAAAAGGAATCGAAGCTGGACGTTTAGGATATCTTTCCAAACCGGGTCGCGTGTTGGATCGCGGCGCCGATCCGTCCTCTCCTTTAAGAGATTTCTTCGATTAAGAGGTGGATCATGGTTGTTAATGTAAAAGATGTGCGGGATTATCTTCCGGATATGGACCAAATTTCCGAAGAGATCCCGAAAAAAATCGAAGCGTCCTACAACAAACAAAAGGCGCGCACCATTACGCCTGCCGACGTGCGGGCGGTACTTCAAAAAGACCGGCTGACCCCCGACGATTATTACGTCTTGCTCAGCGATGCGGCGGAAGGATTTTTAGACGCCATGGCGGAAAAGGCGCGTATGTTGCGCCGCCAATATTTCGGCGACAATGTGAATTCCTTCTCTCCCCTTTACATCGCCAATTACTGCGAAAACGGCTGTCGTTACTGCGGATTTAATTCGAAGAGCGGCATTAAGCGCGCCATGTTGACGGAAGAAGAAATTGAAAACGAAATGAAGGCGTTGGCCGCCGAAGGCATTGAAGATGTTTTAATCTTAACCGGGGAATCGGACAAATTTTCTCCCATCGAATACATCGAAATGGCCGTTCGCTTGGCGAAAAAGTATTTCCGCGTCGTGAGTTTGGAAATTTACCCTGCCAATGTAAAAGATTACGAACGCCTTCAAAAAGCGGGGGCGGATTTCGTCACCGTCTTTCAGGAAACCTATGATCCCGAAAGCTATTCCTACTACCATCCTCACGGCCACAAGAGGAGCATGATTTACCGCATGAACACCCAAGAGCGGGCGGCCATGGGCGGCATGCGCGGCGTGGGCTTCGGCGCTCTTTTCGGATTGAGCGATCCTTTGAGAGATGCCTACTGCCTCGGGCTTCACGCCTTTTTACTTCAAAGAAAATATCCTCATTTGGAAATCGCCATTAGCCTTCCGAGAATTCGCCCCACCCACGGCGCGGAAGATGTGGACAACACTAATCGCATCGGCGAGCGAAAGCTGATGCAATTCATTTTGGCTATTCGCATGTTTATGCCCTTCGCTTCCATGACTATTTCCACGAGAGAGCGGAAAGAATTTAGAGACAAGGCCATGTATTACGGCGCCACGAAAATTTCAGCCTCGGTGGATACGGGCATCGGCCGTCGCACGGAGGAACACGAAGAGGACGAAGGGGAAGAGCAATTTGTCATCGCCGACAATCGCACCCTGGACGAAATCGAAAAAGATTTGGCGGAAGAAGGGCTCTACGTCCTACGGAACGATTATATTCGCCTATGAAAAAACTTTACTTTGTCACAAACTCCGAAGCTTTCGACGACGAGTTAGATTTTTTACGCTCCGTGGAATCGGCTTTAATAGGCGGCGTGGATTATCTTCAGCTTCGTGAAAAAAACAGAACCGATAAAGAGGTACTCCGCTTGGCGAGGGAATTAAAAGCCATGGCGGAGGAATACGACACGCCCCTTATCGTCGACGATCGCATCGACGTAGCCTACGCCGCCGGCTGCGGCGTTCACATCGGGGCGGATGACTTACCCATTTCCGTGGCGCGAAAAATATTAGGCGACGACGCCATTATCGGCGCCTCTGTCAAAAGTGTAGAGCGCGCCTACGAAGCGGCCGAGGAAGGAGCGGACTATTTCGGAACGGGCGCCCTTTTTCCCACCAAGACGAAAGTCATCACCCGGCCGACGAGCCTCGAAACCTTCAGAGCCATTAAAGAGGCGGTGGATGTACCCGTCTTTGCCATTGGCGGCATTAACGAAGAAACCTTACCAAAATTAAAAGGCCTTCCCATGGACGGTATTTGCGTCGTATCGGCGATCCAATACGCAAAAAATCCGGAGGGCGCCGTCAAGGGATTGCGGAAATTATTGGAGACCGTGTAATGTGTTATACTCCTTGTAAAGGGGGAGTAGCATGATTTATTATTTCAGCGGCACGGGCAACAGTCGCCACGTGGCGGAGGTGCTCGGCGAAAAGCTGGGAATGAGCGTAGTGGATTTGGGCGAAAGAATCCGAAGGGGAAACATGGACGACATTTCCGACGACACCATGATCGTGGTGACGCCCACTTATTGTTATCGCATGCCGCGGATCGTGGAAGATTATGTATCCGGCCTTCGGATTTCGGCGAAGAGCGTATATTACGTGTTGACCTGCGGCGGAAGCATGGGCAACGCCGCCCATTACGCCGAGGCGCTTTCTAAAAGCGTAGGCGCTCCCTACGGCGACACGTTTTCCGTGGTCATGCCGGAAAACTATATCGCCATGTTTAAAACGCCCGGTGTGGAAGAATCTCGCGCCATTATTCAAAAGGCGGAAGGAAAAATCGACGCCATCGCCCGCGCCGTGGAAAAAGGAGAGCGCAAAAAAGTACATCCTCGATGGAGCGATCGATTGATTTCCGCCGTAAACGGAATCTATTACAGCCTCTTCGTCAAAGCGAAACCATTTTACGCAAAAGACAATTGCATCGGCTGCGGCGAGTGTGCAAAACACTGCGTTCTCGCCAATGTGGTTATGGAAGAAGGGCGGCCGATTTGGCTCGATCGCTGCACCCATTGCATGGCCTGCATCAACTACTGCCCGGTGGAAGCCGTGGAATACGGGAAGAAAACCAAAGGTCGTTTTCGCTATACATTTGAAAAGGTGGAAGAAAAATAATTTCAGGCGACAAAAAGGTATTTTTAAATACCTGTCGCCTCTTTTGCGTGCTCAAAATGAATGATCCTTTATTGACAAAGAACTTTCTCAATGATATTGTTTCCTTAATCGAATAATTGCAAGGGGGACTTTGACGTTGAGAAGGTAGAACCTGACCCTATGAACCTGTGAGTTAATACTCGCGTAGGAATGCATGCGACTTTTTATGAACATGACAAGAAGTATCTTCTCAACGGAGAAGGTACTTCTTTTTTTGTCTAGGAAAGGTTCAAGATGAAAGAAATTAAACAAGCTCTCGTCAAAGCGGGAAACGACGTACGCGCCATCGGGCCTATGGCTCCTTCGATTACGAATTTTGTCACCATCGATTTCGTCGCCAATGCGCAAATTGCCGTAGGTGGTTCCGCCGCCATGGTCTACATGGTCGATGAAGGAGAAACGGTGGCGGACATTGCAAAGTGCATTTACATTAACGTAGGCACGCTCATGCCTTCCCACGGCGACACCATGACCGCCGCGGCGAAACGGGCGTATGAAAAATCCGCCTATGTATTGGATCCCGTCGCCATCGGCATCGGCGAATTGCGCACAAAGCTTTTAGAAGGCATGAAAGATTATCCGCCGAAAATTGTGCGGGGAAATGCTTCGGAAATTATCAGCCTCGCCAAAATGTGGGGCCTTATCGATTCTGAAAAAGGTGCCGTTCGCGGCGTAGACTCTACAGATACTGTGGAAAGCGCCACAGCGTCGGCGGAAGCGCTGGCAAAGTTTATCGACGGCGCCGTTTGCGTTTCGGGCAAAGAAGATATTGTCACCGACGGTACGCGCACCATTCGCTCTTTCGGCGGCAGTGAATATTTCGCGCGGATTACGGGAAGCGGCTGTTCTTTAGGCGGCGTCTGCGCCGTTTACGCGTCGGTAACCGATCCTTTTACCGCCGCTCTCGCCGCCACCAACGCCTACAATGTAGCGGGGAAAATCGCCGAAGGCGAGGCGAAGGGCACGGCAAGCTTTAAGGTCGCCTTCCTGGACGCTCTTTCCAATTTAACGGGAGAAGACATTGCGAATTGTGAAATGGAGGCACTGTAATGGCCTTCAGCATCGAAAAATATTTTGTCGTCGGTCCTGAAAACACCCTTGGCCGCCCGGTAGCGGACATGGTTCGCGCCGCCGTGGAAGCGGGCTTTACCTGCGTGCAAATCAGAAGCAAAGTGGCAAGTGCCCGGGAAATGATCGCCATTACCGTGGAGGTATCGGATCTATTAAAGGCTATGAATAAATCCGACGAGGTCACCCTTTTAATCGACGATCGATTGGATGTAGCCCTTGCCGCCCGTGAAGCCGGTGCGAAAGTAGACGGCGTTCACGTAGGCCAAACGGATATTCCCGTAGCGGTCTGCAGAAAATATTTAGGCGACGATGCCGTCATCGGTCTTTCCGCGCCTACAGGAGATTTAACTCGTTACGTGCAAGAGGGAAATTTTGAAGGCGTGGATTATTTCGGCGCCGGTCCTCTCCACGAAACGGAGACGAAACGCGATTGTGGCCTGGACGATGCGGGCAATATAATTTACCGCACCCTCGATGAAATTAAAAAGCTCGCCGCCATTTCGCCCCTTCCCATTACCATCGGCGGCGGCGTCAAGGCCGAGGATATGAAATCCTTAGTGGAAACCGGCGTCGACGGATTTTTCGTCGTTTCCGCTATTGCATCGGCTGAGGATCCGAAAAAGGCGGCGGAAGAATTAGTGCGCCGCTGGGAAGATGCCAAATGAAAATAAAGACGATGATGACCGTTGCGGGAAGCGATTCGTCGGGAGGCGCGGGGATTCAAGCCGACATTAAAACGGCCACATCCCTCGGCGTCTTTGCCACATCGGCCATTACCTCCATTACGGCGCAAAATACAATGGGTGTGAACGCGGTCTACGATCTTTCGCCGGAAGCGGTGGCGTCGCAAATAGATGCCATTATGGACGACATTCCTCCCGACGCCGTAAAGATCGGCATGGTATCCTCGGCGGAGATTATAAAAACCATCGCCGATCACCTAAAACATTATTGCGGGCCGGTGGTCGTAGATCCCGTCATGGTGGCGACCAGCGGATCCCCTCTTTTAAGAGAAGAGGCGGAAGCTGCGCTGAAAGAATTGCTTTTGCCCCTTGCCACACTTATAACGCCCAATATTCCCGAGGCGGAACATCTTCTTTCGACGAAGATCACCTCCGTCGAGGAGCAAGAGGAAAGCGCTAAAAAAATGGCCGATGCTTACGGCGTGTCGGTTCTCGTAAAGGGAGGACACGGCACGGGCGAAGCTGTAGATATTTTTTACGACGGGAGCGTGCATCGCTTTGAAAAGCCTATGCTCGATAATCCCAATACACACGGCACAGGATGCACACTCTCTTCCGCCATTGCATCCCATTTAGCCTTGGGCTATTCGGCGGAAGAAGCCGTCAAGTTAAGTAAAGAGTACGTTTTTGATGCCATCGCAGATGGCTTAAATTTAGGACATGGGCACGGGCCCATTCATCACATGGTTAGGAGATAAGAATGAATTACGCGACACAAATGGACGCCGCACGTAAAGGTATTATTACAAACGAAATGAAAGCTGTTGCCGCATACGAAAATCGCGACGTGGAAGACATTCGCCGCTGGGTAGCGGAAGGGAAAGTGGCCATTCCCGCCAATAAAAACCACAAGTGCATTAAGCCTACGGGCATCGGCAGTATGTTAAAAACGAAGATCAACGTCAATCTCGGCGTGTCGAAAGACGTTTCCGATTTAGACGAAGAGCTTAAAAAAGTACAATACGCCGTAGACCTGGGTGGCGACGCCATTATGGACCTTTCCACCCATGGCGACACGAAAATTTTCCGCCGTAAACTGACCTCCGAATGTCCTGCCATGATCGGTACCGTACCCATTTACGATTCGGTGATTTATCATCAAAAAGATTTAGGACAACTGACGGCACAAGATTTTCTCGATGTTATTCGTGCCCACGGGGAAGACGGCGTGGACTTTGTCACCCTACACTGCGGCCTCACCAAACGCACCGTGGAACAATTAAAACGCTTCGGCCGCACGACCAATATCGTCTCCCGCGGCGGATCCTTAGTTTTCGCGTGGATGAGCATGACGGGCAACGAAAACCCCTTCTTCGAATACTACGATGAGATTTTAGATATTTGCCGAGAATACGACATGACCATTTCCCTCGGCGACGGCGCCCGTCCGGGTTGCCTTGCCGATGCAGGAGATATTCTTCAAATTGAAGAGCTCGTGCGCTTAGGCGAGTTGACCCTCCGCGCATGGGAAAAAGACGTGCAAGTTATGGTAGAAGGCCCGGGACACGTCCCCTTGGATCAAGTAAAAGCCAATATGGAAATTCAACAAAGCCTTTGCCACGGCGCCCCCTTCTACGTATTAGGGCCCATCGTCACCGATATCGCCGCAGGCTACGATCACATTACAGCTGCTATCGGCGGTGCCGTCGCCGCTATGAGCGGAGCGGCATTCCTCTGCTACGTAACCCCGGCGGAACACTTGGCACTTCCCAACGCCGACGATGTTAAAGAAGGCATTATGGCGTCGAAAATCGCCGCCCACGCCGCCGACATTGCGAAGAAAATTCCCGGTGCGCGGGATATAGACGATCGCATGGGCGCGGCGCGTCGCAAATTAGATTGGGATGCGATGTTTGAAAATTGCATGGATCCCGTACACGCCAAGGCCGTTCGCGACGAACGGGCACCGGAAGTGGAAGAAACCTGCTCCATGTGTGGCAAATTCTGTGCCGTGCGCAGCATGAACAAAGCCCTCGCCGGCGAAGAAGTGGACATTTTATAAAAGATAGAAAAAGGGGCCGAGAGGTCCTTTTTTTGTGAACTTTTTCCGTAAATTGTGTTATACTATCCGATATTCAAAAAAGGGAGGAACGTGCTATGACATCACTATGGAAACAATTGGAACAGTTTAAATCCGAGACGGAAATGGTGGAACTCTCTCATCCCGTGTCGGATAAAACGCCGCACTGGGCGGGATTTACATCCCTGACATCTGAAGAGCTTTATAATTTTAAGGAGCATCGCTTTACGGCTCGCGTTTACAAGATCGTGAGTCAATACGGCACCCATATCGATGCGCCCGGCCATTTTACAGAAGGCGGTCGTATGCTCGATAAACTCGATCCGAAAGACACGATTTTGCCCCTCGTCGTGGTGGATGTGTCGGATAAAGTGAAGGAAAATGCCGATTACATCGTAGGCGAAGAGGATATTTTACGGCACGAAGAGCGTCACGGTAAAATTCCCGAGGGATCCTTTGTGGCACTGCGCACCGATTGGTCGAAGCGCACGGAAAATTTCGATAACATCGACGACGACGGCATTAGCCATTACCCGGGATGGTCTATTCCCGCTTGTCGTTTATTAATTGAAGAGCGACACGTAAAGGCCATCGGTCACGAAACGTCGGACACCGATGCGTCGGCGATCTCCAACAAAGAGGGCTATCTCCCCGTAGAGACTTATGTTTTGGCACAGGATATTTATCAAGTGGAACTTATGCGCAATTTAGATCAAATGCCTCCTACCGGCGGCGTTATTTCCGTAGGGTATCCCAATATGGTAGACGGACCCGGATTCAGCGCGCGTTGTTTCGGATTTTACAAAAAATAGACATGAAAAAAAGGAGTTTCCCGAAGGAGACTCCTTTTTGCTTATTGGGATTTTTTAGAAGAGCTGCCGCCTTTGCCTTTGGAATTACCGGAACCTTGTCCGCTTTTGCCGGAGCTTTGTCCCGTTTTTCCGGAGCTGTTGTCGCTTCCGTTCTTATTATCCTTATTGTCTTTGTTTTCGTTGTCTTTCTTATCTTCCGTCTTCGGTTTCGGAGGAACATTGCGGTAGAGATTTTTAAGTCCCTTGGGCGATGTGCCTTCGGCAAAGATTTCCGTGTAGCCGGCGACGGGGATATATTTCTTGTATAAGCCGTCTTCCGGTTCTTTAAAGTCTTTGTATTCCAAATCCTTGTGGACATCGCGCATAATGGAACGCCATAAATTGGCCGCCATACGGGAGTAATCCCAAAGAGGCGTGTTGTCGTCGTTACCGATCCAAACCGATGCGGTGTAATAGGGCGTAAAGCCTACAAACCAGCTGTCGCGTTTGCGGTTGGTCGTACCGGTTTTACCGGCGATGGCTTGTCCGCCGAAATTAGCATAGGTACCCGTACCGCTTTTAACGACGGTTTGGAGCATGGACGTCATAATGTATGCGTTTTGGGGCGAGGTAATTTCCGTAGCTTCTCGTTTATTTTCAAAAATAACCTTGCCGGTTTTATCCGTAATTTTATCGACGAAAGAAGGTTTAATAAATTGGCCGCCGTTGGGGAAGGTGCTGAAAGCTCCCGCCATTTCCAAGGGGCTGATGCCCACGGTCATGCCGCCCAAGGTGAGGGAAGCCAAGTTGACGTCGTTGTATTTTTGCGTGTCGATGTTGACGTAGCGATCGTCATCTTCCGGCGTAACGATGGATGAAATTTGCATCTTCTTCAAATTGTCGATCATCTTTTGGCTGGCCGCATTTTCGTCACTTGCCAGGCCTTTTCCTACGAGATAAGCGCCCACATTGGACGAATTGCGAATAAGATTGCGCACCGTGGCGTAACCTTGGTAACCTGTGGAGTTTTTCGGCCATCCGCCGGGACGGGGAAGGTCGCGGTAGACATCTCCCGCCGTGCCTCCATCATTTAAGAGGGCGAGATAGGGGCCGATAGGTTTAATCGACGAGCCCGGTTGTCTCGGATTTTTGGCGCGGTTTAAAATATTGTTTCCACCGATGCCCCGTCCGCCGACGATGGCGATCACTTGGCCCGTTTGGTGATTCATTACCGTAATGCCGACTTGGGGTTGGATAATGCCGTTTTTATCCGTGTGGCGACCGGGGAAGAAACTGTTTTGCGCTACCTTGTCTTCCAGGATTTTTTGAACATTTAAATCCAAAGGCGTTTCAATGGTGAGGCCGCCGTTGTAAAGAATATTTTGCGCTTCTTCTTCCTTGTGGCCTTGAGCCCGTAAAATGGAAAGCACTTCGTCTTTTACGGCATCGACATAGTAAGAGGAAATGCCTTTTGTGGTGCGAACGCCTAAGTTTAAGTCGATGGGTTCGTTAATGGCATCTTTCATCGTGGATTCGTCGATCATGCCGAGGGAATTCATTTTGTGCAGAATCAACTCTTGACGTTTTTTACTTGCCGGATTGGGAACGGCCTTGCCGACGACGATGTCGCCGGATTTAATTTGATTCTTTTCAAAGGCGTCGATGAGATTTAATTCGGCGAGTTTGTCTGCCAGTTTGCGAGTATCTTTACCCGCCTTTTCCCCTTTATTTTCCGTAGCGGGAATGAGGGCGAGATCGATGGATTCCAAATCTTCTCCATCTTCAATAGGCGCTACATTATAGGGCGTATATTCCGAAGGGCGATTGGTAATGCCGACGATCATAGCCGATTCGGCGAGGGTAAGATCTTTTACATCTTTATTGAAGAAACTTTTTGCCGCCGCTTCTACGCCGATGGTGCCCTTGGAGAAGGCGGCGGAGTTAAGATAAGCTTCCAAAATTTGTTTTTTCGAAAGATTGCTTTCCAATTGGAAGGCGTAATAAATATCTTGGAACTTACGGGCATAGCTTTTAACCGGCGAGGTGTATAAGTTTTTTGCCACCTGCATGGTAATAGTGGATCCGCCTTGGCTGAAATCCATGTCTTTTAAGTTTTTGAGGGTGGCCGAAATCAGGCGACGGAAATCCACACCGCCGTGTTCGTAAAAACGTTGGTCCTCGATGGCGATGGCGGCTTCCTGTAAATGGTCGGGCATGCGATCGATAGAGACCCATTGGCTGTATTCATTTTGAACGAGCCGCTCTACATTTTCACCGTCTTTATCCCGCACCACCGACGTTTCGGCAATGGCGGCGCGAACATTTTTCGGATCGATTTCCGGGGATTCGCTAATGGCGGTAATGGCATAAGAAAAGGCGATGCCTACTAATGTAATGCCCGCAATAACAAATAATAAAAAGATGATTTTAAAGGCAGAGCTCCAGCGCAGATTATGATCTTCGCGCCTCGTCTGTCCGCGTTTTCTAGGCATAGAAACCTCCTTTATAATGTCTTATTATACCAAAAGGCGCCTTGAAGAGTAGAGGGATTCCGACAAATTCTAAAGCTTAGATAAAAAAATACTTTTTTCTCTCAAAAATGGTAAGATGATTAGGCTTATTATCCTCTATAATTGTGAAAATGCCATGAGCTTTACGGTTGCAGGCGTTTTTTATAATTTGATATAATCGAAACGTTTGGAGGGATTCCATGTATAGTGGGTATATTACCGATGTTAAAGGCATAGCCGTAGGTCACGAAGAAAATAGAGAAAAGGGAACGGGCGTTACGGTGATTTTGCCGCCGAAAGGAAATACCGCCGGCGTCGACGTCCGCGGCGGCGCGCCCGGCACACGGGAATGTGTGCTTTTAAATCCCGCCTACGCCGTGGATGAAGTACACGGTTTCGTATTAAGCGGCGGCTCCGCGTTCGGTTTGGAAGCGGCGAGTGGCGTGATGCGCGGACTGAGAGAAGACAACATCGGCTTCGATGTCGGCGTAGGCGTCGTGCCCATTGTGCCCTCGGCGGTGTTATTCGATCTTACGTATAAATCAGCTGATGTGTGGCCCGATCAGGCTATGGGGCTTTCAGCTCATAAGAAAGCGAGCACGGAAGAAAACAGACAGGGCATTGTCGGCGCGGGAACGGGAGCGACTGTCGCCAAAAGCATGGGCGTGGAACACGCCGTAAAATCCGGGATTGGAAGTGCTTCTATAAAAGTGGAAGGGGTTACATTTTCCGCCATAGTAGCGGTAAATGCCTTCGGCAATATTTACGATGTGGAAGAAGAGAAATGGCTCGCCGAGCCCGTAGTGGACGGAAAAGCTGTTTCTATTGAAGAAGCTCTCGCCAAAGGTCGCGTGGATTTTGAAAAAGGCAAACATCAAAATACCACGCTCGCCGTCGTCGCTACCGACGGAACCTTTTCAAAGACCGAACTTTGCAAGCTGGCATCCATTAGTCACAACGGTTTGGCTAGATCCATCGTGCCCGTGCATACATCCCTGGACGGCGACACGATTTTTACAGTCGCCACCAATGCAAAAGAATGTGACGTACAATTGGCGGAAGTCTATATGCCGAAAGTACTCGCACGGGCGGTGGCCAACGCTTTATTAAGTATATGACCGGCATCGGAACGAGCCGGATCGGAGGTAACAAGTGAAGAAAAAATCCAATAAACTGTCCACGAGGCAGATCGTCGTCATCGGTATTCTCGGCGCCATTACCGTGGTGCTCGGCATGACACCGTTGGGCTTTGTGCCTATCGGGCCCTTAAATGCTACGACCATGCACATTCCCGTTTTAATAGCCGCCTTTATCGAAGGACCCGTCGTGGGCGCCTTCGTCGGGCTTATATTCGGTTTAAGCTCTCTATTTAACGCCATTACGCGGCCGACGCCGATTTCATTTGTATTTTATAATCCCTTGATTTCCATCGCCCCTCGCATTTTATTGGGTCTTATCGCCTACGGTCTCTTTGCCGCATTTAAACGCATCGACGGCAAGCGATTAAAAATGTTGGGCATGGCGGCGTGGGTGGCGGTCATCGGCTTTTTAGTGGTGGGCATTGTAAAAAATGTGGCGGCAGATACATTAGGTGCAGGCTTCGCCTTGAACGTCGCCTTCCTCCTATTATCCTTCGGGCTTTTATATTTGCTCGCCCGTTCCGAAGCGAAAAGCGCGGCGGTGGTATTGGCGTCTTTTCTCGCCACGGTGATCCACTCTGCCATGGTTATGAGCGGCATTTACATTTTCTTCGCTCAGCGATTTGTGGAAGCCATGGGGGCTTCCCAAGAATTAGTCAACACAGTGATTTTCGGAACTATCGTCACATCGGGCGTGCCGGAAGGCATTATCGCAACCATCGTCTCCACAGCTGTGGTGAGCGCGTGGTATGCTAAAAAATAAATCTAAAGAATCAGGTGAATTATGTTATTAGCAATCGATGTAGGAAATACCAATATCGTATTCGGCGCCTTTAAGGGCCGCGAACTGATCCACGACTGGCGCATCGCCTCGGATCAAAAAAAGACCAGCGATGAATTCGGCATGCTGGTGACGGAAATGCTCAACAATGTTCAATTAAAACCGGTGGACATCGAAGCGGTCATTATGTCGTCGGTGGTGCCGAACATTATGCATACCATGCAGAACATGATCGTAAAATACTTCCATCAATACCCGATGATCGTAGGCGCCGGCGTCAAAACGGGGATTAACATTCGCTACGACAATCCGAGGGAAGTGGGCGCCGATCGCATCGTCAACGCCATCGCCGCCGTGGAACGTTACGGCGGGCCTTGTATTATTATCGACCTCGGAACGGCCATTACCTTTTGCGTCGTAGACGACAAGAAAAATTACTTAGGCGGCCTTATTTTGCCAGGGATCAGCATTTCCGCCGACGCCCTCGTCTCCAGAACGTCGAAGCTTCCGAAAATCGAAATCATTAAGCCTGAAAAAGTCATCGGCAAAACCACGGTGAGCAGTATGCAAAACGGGCTTTACTACGGTTTTTCCTCCATGATCGACGGCATTGTCAAACACATTTGCGACGAAATTCAAATGGATCCTTCCGACGTGCACGTCATTGCCACCGGGGGCTTTTCCAATCTCCTCGTCTCCGACAGCGCCTACGACATTATCATCGATCGCGATCTGACCATGGACGGGTTGCGCATCCTTTACGATATGAACAACTAATGGGTTTTACAGTTGCATTGGCCCCCATGGCGGGGTACACCGACAGAAGTTTTCGCGTCATCTGCAGCCGTTTCGGCATGGATTATTCCACGACGGAAATGGTAAGCGTCAAAGCCCTTTTTTACGGCGATAAAAAAACCAAGCGATTAATGACCGTTTCGCCGGAGGAAGCCTCCGTTTCCCTGCAACTTTTCGGCGACGACGGGGATCAGTTCGCGTCGGTCATCGAATCCTTGGGAGATACGCTGAAAGCCTACAGAAGCATCGACATTAATATGGGGTGTCCGGCGCCGAAAATTGTCAAAACCGGCAGCGGTAGCGCCCTTTTAAAAGAACCGGAGAAGGCGCGAAACATTATTCGCGCCTCGGTTCAAACCTCTCCCGTGCCCGTAAGCGTGAAAGTGCGCAAGGGCTTTTTAGAAGGGGATGAAGAGGGCATGAGGATCGCCGAAATCGCCGAGGAAGAGGGAGCAGCTTTCGTTACCGTTCACGGCAGAAGCAGAGAAGCCTATTATTCCGGCGCATCCGATTGGAATTTTATTGATCGCGTGGCGAAACATCTTTCCATTCCCGTCATCGCCAACGGCGACATTACGACGGGAGAAGACGCCCTTCGTTTTAAAGAGGAAGGGATTTTAGGCGTCGCCATCGGGCGAGGCGCCATCGGCAATCCCTTTATCTTTCGCAACATCGGTGAAGCTTTAAAAGGCGAGGACATAACCCCTTTACGGGAAGAAGAAATCGTCGCGGTGGCGAAAGAGCATTTAAGCATGAGCATCGAAGAAAAAGGCGAACACTTGGGCGTCGTGGAAATGCGGAAACATTTCATCGGCTATTTAAAGGGATTTGAACACGCCAAGCGCCATCGCAGTGCCATTTTACAATTAACCGATCCTAAGGAAATCGAAGGCTATCTCGACGATCTATTACAAATATAGCCTCGGAATTGACAGAAAAAGGGAACTTTTATATAATAGGGCGAATGATTATGCGGACCCGATGCGGGTCCTTTCTTCATAAATAAGAACAACCACATTAAGGGAGTGACGCTATGACGGAAAATAATAACGAAGTATTAATTACAGAAGAAGGCTTACAAAAAATCGAGGACGAAATCGAGCAGTTAAAAACCGTTCGACGAAAAGAAGTAGCAGAGCGTATTAAAGTGGCTTTAGGCTACGGCGATTTATCGGAAAACTCTGAGTACGATGAAGCGAAAAACGAACAGGCTCAAGTGGAAGAGCGCATCGCCAAATTGGAATACATGGCGCGCAATGCAAAAGTCATTAAGGGCAACGAATTAAATGATCAAATAGTCAATGTCGGTTCCACAGTCGTTGTGGAAGATTTAGATAACGGTGACGAAGACACCTACAGTATTGTAGGCAGTGCCGAAGCCGATCCTTTGGAAGGCAAAATTTCCAACGAAAGCCCCATCGGCGCAGGCCTTATGGGAAAAGGCGTGGATGAAATTGCCGAAATCGACGTACCTCAAGGAAAAGTTCGACTGAAAGTGAAGAAAATTTCGGTCCAATAAAAGTCAGGAGGATGACAATGGCAAAAGGCCAAAAGAGCAGTGAAGTAAGACAAAGAAAACTCGAAAAAGTTCAAGGCTTAATCGACGAAGGCAACAGCCCTTATCTGGCGGAAAAATACGACGTCGATACCTACACCAACCAAATCCTTGACAATTTCGACGCCATGGAAGGAAAAGAAGTATCCGTCGCCGGCCGTATTATGAGTAAGCGTCGCCACGGAAAAATCGCCTTCTTAGATTTACAAGATACTTACGGAAGAATTCAAATCTTCGCCAAGAAAAACATTATGGAAGAAAACTACGAAGTGGTAAAAGCTACAGACGTAGGGGATTTCCTGGGCGTAAAAGGCAAGGTTATTCGCACCGAAACCGGCGCCATCTCCGTGGAAGCGGAAGAAGTGGAACTTTTATCCAAGAGCATTCAAGTTCTTCCGGAAAAATTCCACGGCTTGAAAGATATGGATTTAAGATATCGCCAACGTTATGTTGACCTTATCGTCGATCCCGAAGTAAAAGAAACCTTCTTTAAACGCAGCGCCATTATTAAAGCCATTCGCGAATTTTTGGATAACAAGGGCTTCCTCGAAGTCGAAACCCCGATCCTCGGCAATGTGGCAGGGGGCGCCAACGCAAGACCCTTCTTAACCCACCACAACGCATTAGATATCGACCTTCAAATGCGTATCGCCAACGAACTTTTCTTGAAACGCCTCATCGTCGGCGGCTTCGACAAAGTATACGAAATGGGCAAAATGTTTAGAAACGAAGGGATGGATACGCGCCACAACCCCGAGTTTACCAATATCGAACTTTACCAAGCTTACGTCGACATGGACGAGATGATGCTCATCACCGAAAACATGTTTGCTTACGCCGCCGAAAAAGTATTGGGCTCTCCCGTCATCGAATACCAAGGCACGACAATCGACTTGACGCCGCCGTGGAAACGCATCAGCATGGAAGATGCGGTTAAAGAATACGCAGGAATCGACTTTTCCGCAATTGAAACCGACGAAGAAGCATTAGCACTCGCCAAAGAAAAGGGATTGGACGTACAACCTTTCTGGACACGCGGCCACGTCATCAGCGAAATGTTTGAAGAATACTGCGAAGAAAAACTGGTACAACCGACCTTCGTCACCGGCCACCCGGTAGAAGTAAGTCCCTTGGCGAAGAGAGATCCCAAGGATCCGCGCATTACCCGCCGTTTCGAAGCCTTCATCAACACATGGGAATTTGCCAACGCCTTCAGCGAGTTGAACGACCCCATCGATCAACGTGAACGCTTTGAAGAGCAAGTCAAAGATCAGGAAAAAGGCGACGACGAAGCTCACCCCATGGATCACGACTTCATCAATGCCATCGAAGTAGGTTTGCCTCCCACAGGCGGACTCGGCATCGGCGTCGATCGAATGATCATGCTCTTAACCGATCAATCGAGCATTCGCGACGTCCTATTCTTCCCCACGATGAAACCTCTCGACGAGGGAGAAGAGGAAAGCTGGGAAGACGACGAAGAATAATAAAAAGACCCGCGCGGGTCTTTTTTATTACATAGAAAGGGATATGCCATGAAGATAAGCTGCATACAATTGGACGCGCGATTGGCCGCCGAGGGAGATCCCTACGCATACGCGGAAAAAATGATCGAGGAGGCGGCAAAAGAAAATCCCGACACCATACTCTTGCCGGAAAAATGGAACGCCTTCGGTCATCCGACGACCCACCGAGCACAAAGCGATTCGAGCGGCGACAAGACGAAAAAGTTACTGAGCCGCCTGGCGAAAAAACATCACGTCAACATCGTCGGCGGAAGCATTACCGAGGAGCGAGAAGACAAACTTTACAACACCTGCCACGTTTTTAATCGGGAAGGAGAAGACGTTCTCGTTTACGACAAAGTTCATCTTTACAAAGAGCAGGAGAAAAATTATTATGCCGCCGGCGACGCCATCGGCCTCTTTACCCTCGACGGCATTTCCTGCGGCGTGGCCATTTGCTACGACATGGATTTTCCCGAATGGATTCGCTGCTACGGCATACACGGCGTGGACATACTCTTCGCCCCCTTCGCCTGGCCCAGCAAGTGGATGCATCATTTGGATATGGTGCAAAAAGCGAGGGCGCTGGAAAACCAATGCTTCGTCGCAAGCGCCGGCCTGTGCAAATCCGACGGGGACGGACATTACAGAAGCGGCGGCACGTCCCTTGCCGGACCCCACGGCGACTTTATAAAAAAAGCGGGACAAGAACCCGGCGTGTTGACGGGAAAAGCGGACAGAGAAACACTAATGGCCGCGCGAAAATGGCAACACTTTTTAGATGACAGAAGAGAAGATCTCTACCGCAAATACGGATTTTAAAAGAACGCGCAATGTGTTCTTTTTTAGTTTAACGATTCAGACATAAAAGCATAAATTTAAAAATGATATTTAACGAACTTTATATAGAAAATTTCGATAAGGGTTCTAAGAATTTCTATTGGTGTTATTGTTATCAAATAGATAAGATGAAAACGTTAGTTGAAACCAGATTTTTAAGGAGGAATCATGAAGAAATTTTTAGCTCTAATATTGGCATTTGTCATGCTAATTGGCAATGTACCCCATGCTTTTGCACAAGGTGGTAGCAATGCTTGGCAAATGGAAATTCCAAACATACTGGATATAAACGAAGAGTACATTAAGAAAAATAGCGACACGCTTTTTTCAGGAGAAAATGTAATTGAAGATCCCGTGTTGAAAGAAGCGATCAATGCGTCTTATAAACGCACGGCAGATCAACCGGTAACGAAGGAGATGCTGAAACACGTCATCACTTTAAGTCCGGAAAAATGTCTGCCGCACAATCCCGGAGAAGATTTTCATAAATGTAAATCAATCAAGGGAATGGAGTATGCGGAAAATCTCCAATATGTTTCATTGCCCTATCAGCCGATTGAAGACTTGTCGCCCTTGGCCAATTTGACAAAAATTCGCTACATCAATATTACCGGCAACGGAAAAGTACAAGATTTTAGTTTTTTAAATAAGCTGGTCAATGTGGAAGAACTCCATGTTCGCATGGCGAAAGTAAAAACCATTGACGCATTAAAAAATTATAAGAAGCTTTACTTTTTAGATGCCGATTCCTGCGAGATTTCAGATTTTTCACCTTTGAGCAATTTAGTCAATTTAAAGTATTTAAATTTAGACAAAAATATTTTTAAAGAAAATAGTGCTGAAGCCTTTAGCAAGTTAGTCAATTTAGAAGTATTAAACATCAATAACAAAGCGGAAAATTATGGTTTAAATATTCATCCGGAGAAGATAAAATCCATTGAACCGCTAAAGAACTTGACGAAGTTAAAAGAATTTCATGCGACAGGACATGATATTTCAGATATTTCGATTCTAAAAAACATGAAGGATTTAGGGACGGTTTATCTGAACAATAACGCAATTGAAGATTTCTCGCCTGTTGACCACGTAAAAAATGTTAATGGAAAAAACGATCAAGTTATCAAAACTGAATCGGATAAATTTGTTCCGCAACTTCAAACGATTGAGCTTGAGCTCGGAACGGAGTTAACAGCAGATTTATTAAAGCCTGCTATTAAAAATTTGCCAAGTGATGCCACAGTTGAAATTCAAAATGGATTGAAAAATGCCGATATGTCCAAGGAAGGGACCACGCAACAGCAGGTAAAGATTACTTTTTCCGACAGTTCTAGAAAATTCGTAGTGGTTAATATCAAAGTTGTCCCTAAAGAAGAAGCAAAAGAACCGTTACCTATTTATGTCGCCAAAGGTGAAGATATCATTTCTCCGACGTTCGAAGTAGATTTTTTGGATGGAGATCAAGTGATCGAAACAGTTTCAATTACGAATGGCGGGGGCTCACTGACAAAGTATGAAGTCGGGAAGACCTATAAGCTACGCATAAAAGGAAGCGACGAGTATGAGCTTGTGTCAGGTATTGCCAAAATAGTAGGTGAGCCTGGAATGCCAGGTGTCCACTTTTTAGAAACAGAAGATCAAGCACTGGGTTTAGAAAATGCTTCTGTTATTAAAGTAAAAGATAAAGTGACCGAGCCGGAAGCACCTCAAAATCCTTTGCTATTTATGGTTTCAAAAGAGAATGATATTTTAAATTCTCCGGTTGATATCGAAGTCTTAGATGGCGATAAAGTACTTGATACTATTACGCTTGAAAACTCCATGGGTATTCTTAGAAAATATAAAGTAGGAAAAACTTACACTCTTCGCATTAAAAACAATGACAAATTGGAACTCGTAACGCCTTATGCAAAAATTGTAGAAGGCAACGGGAACGTAGGTGTTCACTTTTTAAAAACCGTAGATGAAGCTATTTCATCAGATAACGAAGGAGTTTTAAAATTAAAAGATCGTGCTGATACGACGCCATCGGAACCTGAAACTTCTAAAGCTCTTTCGGAACTTAAAATTAAAGTCCTATACAACGGACAGCCGAAAGAAGGCATTCAAATCAGATTGAACTTATGGGATAAACGTGGAATTCCTTCCGTTATTGCTCAACCGAAAACTGACAGCAACGGCACGATTACGCTAAAGGATTTAGAGAAAAATACGAAATACACTGTTGTATTAGAGACTAAAGAATACCGTTTTAACCCGGATCAATTTGAATTTAAGACCGATGAGAACGGAAAAATTAAGACCATAGGGTCTAAAAATGCTTCTGAATATGCAGACGGTTTTATTGTAAAAGCCGAAGATAGACGGTCACAAGGAGAGAAGACAGTCTCTATCGACTTCAAGACTGTTTACAAAAAGGATGGACAACCGGCGAAGGATGTAGAAATCACCGCCAATCAAATCAATCCGAATTTGAGTTCTTATCGTAATGCGACGTCTGACGAGCATGGAAATGTTCATTTCCAACTAGAGGGCGTGCAAGGCGGTAAAATCTACGCTATGACCGTTTCAAAGAACGGACAATTTATGTGGGAGTTTGAACCCGAGTTAATCGAGGTTAAAGTTTATGAAGATCATTACGAAATTTTAAATTCGAAAGGTAACCCCAATAAAGAAAATATCTTTAGAGTAACCAAAAATGACAGAAATTATTTGAGAGATGATTTAAGAAAAATCATTGCCGAAGCGGAACAACGTATTAATAGTGGCGACTATACACCTGAATCGGTGGCAGCGTTAAAAACTTTTGTTCAAGGCGGTAAAGAGGAACTTAAAAAAGCTGAAACCATTCCCTATTATGTGGAAGGGCATATTGCCAATATTAAAAAAGGCATGGCTCAATTAGTATTAAAAGAAAACAAGAAACCCGAAGTAAAACCCGACACAAAACCGGAAGCAAAACCGGATGTGAAGCCTTCCACTCCCAAATCGAAAGGTTATATCACCTTAATGCCGATGAATAAAGTGGAAGCTCCCAAGGCAAAAGCTCCCGAATCGAAGCCCGAAGCAAAGGTACGCAACAGTATTTACGTACCCAAGGCGGATTTCCCCGTAAACCTTACGGATATTCCCGCAGGTGCTGAAGGCGACGCTATGCGCCATATGGTAAGCCGCGGCGTGTTAAAAGGCATGGGCAACGGAAAATTCGAGCCGAACACGACGATCACTAGAGCGATGGTAACCCAAGTATTCAGAATGATTTCGAAAGATAAAGCTGTAGGCTCCTCCGTAAGCTTTGCAGATGTTAATACAAACAATTGGTTTGCCGATCCCGTTCAATGGGCAAGCAACAACGGTTTAGTCGCAGGATATCCCGATGGCAGCTTTAAGCCTAATCAAAAACTCACCTACGAAGAATTTGCTTCTCTTCTCGATCGCCTCCTAAAAGAATATGGCATTCAATTTAATAAGGTGAAGGCAGTTAACGAAAAGGACTTTGCTAATGTCGCCGGCTGGAGCCGCGAATCCGTCATGCACATGGTGGAACTCGGCCTGATGTCAACCGATACCAACGGTAAGGTTCAACCCAAGAGAGAATATACTAGAGCGGAACTGGCATATACTTTAGATCAATTAGTACGCCAAGCCGATCAACATCGTTAAATAGGAAAGCGTCTCGACTTTTGTCGAGGCGTTTTTCTGTGGAAAGTTTTTCGTTGAAGGGTGTTCTTTAAATTGAAAAATTATATAGTATCGTGTATATTGTTTTTATAAGAACAATTTACTACATGGCATGCATGGAGGATAGAATGGATTACTCAAAACGATATAAAGAAAAATTAGTGTCGGCGAAAGAAGCGGCCGGTGTCGTAAAATCCGGCGATCGCGTGGAAATGGGCTGGGCAGCGGGTATCAGCAAGGCTGTAGACAAAGAGCTCGCCAAACGTGTCGACGAATTGGATAATGTTTTATTTTATGGCGGCCTTACTTTCGAAGCGCCGGAAGTCATGAAGGCGGATCCGGAAGGGAAACATTTTACGTGGAATACGTGGCACGCCGGCGGACCGGAACGGAAAAGCATTAACGCAGGATCCGGTGCTTTTTATATTCCTCTCCGTTATTCGGAACTTCCCAAATATTATCGCGATGAAGTGGACATCGACGTCGCCATCGTCATGACAACCCCCATGGATAAACATGGCTATTTTAACTTCGGTTTAAATGCGTCGCATCAAATGGCGATTTTAGAAAAAGCCAAGACGGTTATTGTGGAAGTCAATGAAGCCTTTCCTTATTGCTACGGCAGAAGCGAATCTGAAATTCATATCGACAATGTAGATTACGTCGTGGAAGCGGGCTCCATGCCTTTATTTGAAATTCCCGTGGCGGGCTTCGGCGATGTAGACCGCGCCGTTGCTGAATTTATCGTCGATGAAATTCCCAACGGTGCCACCCTTCAATTAGGTATCGGTGGTATGCCCAATGCCGTCGGCGCATTAATTGCCGACAGTGATTTAAAGGATTTAGGTATCCACTCGGAAATGTACGTGGATGCTTTCGTGGAAATGTCGAAAAAGGGCAAGGTCAACGGCTCTAAAAAGACCATCGATAAATATCGCCAAGTTTACGCTTTTGCTGCAGGCAGTAAAGAGCTTTACGAATTTGTCGATCAAAACCCGGAATGTATGGCGGCTCCCGTCAACTATACCAACGGCGCCGACGTAGTAAAAGAAATCGATAATTTTATTTCCATTAACAACGCATTGAACGTCGACCTTTGGGGACAAGTTTCCTCTGAATCGACAGGTATGAAACATATCTCCGGTGCAGGCGGACAATTGGACTTCGCCCTCGGCGCATACCTGGCCAAGGGCGGCAAGAGTATTATTTGCTTGAGCTCCACATTTAAAAATAAACAAGGCGAAGTGGAATCCAGAATTCTTCCCAATTTTAAAACCGGATCCGCCATTACCGTGGCACGTCCGAACACCCAATATATTTGCACGGAATACGGCATTTTCAACTGCAAGGGTAAATCGACCTGGGAAAGAGCGGAAGGTATTATTAACTTAGCGCACCCGGATTTCCGCGACGGGTTAATTCGAGACGCCGAAGAAATGAATATTTGGCGCAAGAGCAATAAACGATAGAAAAGAGCCGACGAGGGTCGGCTTTTTTTAATCAGCGAGGACGATTATGGATTTAGAAAAAGAATACAGACAAAAAGTGATCACGGCGGAAGAAGGGGCGGCTCTCGTAAAAGAGGGAGATGTTTTAGAATTGGGCTTTGCCGCTATTTTCCCCGTGCATTTCGACGAAGCCTTAGCGGCGCGGAAAGATGATTTTCGCCACGTGGTGATTCGAAACGGCATTTTATCCAACCCATCGAAACTTTTGGAAGTCGGGGAGCCTTTTGAATGGCAAAGTTGGCACGCCACCCCCGATGTGCGCCGCGCCATTGAAAGGGGAACGGCCAATCACATTCCCATTCGCTACAGCGAAATGCCCCGCTATATTCGGGAAAATGTACGAACGGATATCCTCGTCCTTCCCGTAAGCGAAATGGACGAACACGGCTATTTTAATTTCGGCTTAGATTCCAGCCACTTTTTAGATCAAGCCCGCATGGCGAAGACGGTGGTGGTGGAAGTGAATCCCCTCCAGCCGAGAGTGGCGGGGAGAAGCGAGAGCGAAATCCATTTGCGAGATGTGGATTTTATTATCGAAACGGAGGGATACCCTGTCGCCGCCCTTCCCATTCGAAGCTACACGGAAGTGGACGAAAAAATCGCCGCCTTCGTCGTGGAGCGTATTGAAGACGGATCCACTCTTCAGCTGGGGATCGGCGCCCTTCCCGGCGCCGTAGGCGACGCTATCGCCTCCAGCAGCTTGAAGAATTTAGGCGTGCATACGGAAATGTACGTGGACAGTTTTATGGACATGACCCTCGCCGGAAAAATTACAGGCGCTATGAAGACGCGGGACAAGGGGCGGCAGGTCTTCGCCTTTATAGAAGGCAGCGAAAAACTGTATCGCTTTGCCGACGAAAACCCCGAGCTCATGTCGGCGCCGGTGGATTACGTCAACGATGCGCGCGTGATCGCCGATCAATACCGCATGGTGAGTATTAACACGGCGCTCCACGTGAATTTACGAGGCGAAGTAAGTTCCGAAACCGTAGGACTTCGCCATATTTCCGGCGCCGGCGGACAATTGGATTTCGCATTAGGCTCTTACCTCGCGCCGGATGGGAAGGGATTTATCTGCTTACATTCGTCGCGAGTGGATAAAAACGGCGTGCGTCATTCCAATATTGTGCCGGATTTTTCCGCAGGAACCATCGTTACCATGGTGGCGCCGGTGACCCAATATGTCGTTACGGAATACGGCGTCGCCAATTTAAAAGGCAAGTCTACTTACGAGCGCGCGAAAGCATTAATCGCCATCGCTCACCCGGAATGCAGAGAAGAATTAATTCGCGGGGCAAAGGCAAAAGGCGTGTGGCGGTAGATTATTCTTGCTATTCTATAGCCATAGGGCTATAATATTAGACACTAATTATTTCTTATCAAGAGTGGTGGAGTGACTAGGCACTATGAAACCCGGCAACCTGTAAAGGTGCTACATCCTACAGGCGCGTCAGGTCTGAAAGATAAGAAGAAAACCTGCCGCGCGCAGGTTTTTTTTAATGTTTAAGAGGAGGAATTATGGATAGATGGTTATTTTCATCGGAATCGGTAACCGAAGGGCATCCCGATAAGGTTTGCGACCAAATTTCCGATGGTATTTTAGATGCAATTCTCGAAAAAGATCCCAACGCTCGCGTGGCGTGTGAATCGTTAGTTTCCACGGGCATGGTCGTCATTACCGGCGAAATCAGCACCGAAGCGTACGTGGATTTTACAAATGTAGTACGCTCGACGCTTAAAGATATCGGCTACACCCAAGGGGTACAAACGGGATTTGAAGCAGATTCCGTCGCCGTTATCAGCGCCATTAAAGAACAAAGCGGC
The DNA here is from genome assembly GCF_001553115.1 of Aedoeadaptatus coxii. Taxonomy (GTDB): domain Bacteria; phylum Bacillota; class Clostridia; order Tissierellales; family Peptoniphilaceae; genus Aedoeadaptatus; species Aedoeadaptatus coxii. The sequence goes on along the minus strand of NZ_KQ960155.1, from coordinate 39,093 downwards.
GACATCGCCATGGGCGTAGACCGCTTTAAGGAAGCGAACACGGAAGAATTAGACGCATTCGGCGCCGGCGACCAAGGGATTATGTTCGGCTACGCTTGCCGCGAAACGGAAGAGCTCATGCCCCTTCCCATTAGTCTCGCCCACAAAATGGCGAAAAAACTTTCCGACGTGCGTAAAGACGGCACGCTTAAATACCTTCGCCCCGACGGCAAGACGCAAGTGACGGTGGAATACCAAGACGGCAAACCGGTGCGTCTCGAAAACATCGTCGTCAGTACGCAACACGACGAAGAAGTGGATCTGGAAACGATTCGTCGCGATATGAAACAATACGTTATCGAAGCGGTAGTCGACGAAAAATGGATCGACGAGGACACGAAGATTTACGTGAACCCCACCGGACGTTTCGTTACCGGCGGCCCCGTCGCCGATGCGGGCCTAACGGGTAGAAAAATTATCGTCGATACTTACGGCGGATACGCTCGCCACGGCGGCGGCTGCTTCAGCGGCAAGGATCCGACAAAGGTAGACCGCTCCGCAGCGTATGCCGCTCGTTATGTGGCTAAAAACTTAGTAGCGGCAGGGGTTTGCGATCAATGCGAAATCGGCTTGAGCTACGCTATCGGCATCGCCCGTCCCCTTTCCGTTTACGTGGAAAGCTACGGCACATCCGATTTAACGGATAACGAAATCGAAGACCTGGTACATGAAGTATTCGATCTTCGTCCGGCGGCCATTATTAAGGATTTAGATTTGCTTCGCCCCATTTACAAAGACGTAGCGGCATATGGCCACTTCGGTCGCGAATCCTTAAATGTACCTTGGGAACGCACGGATAAAGTAGACGCGATTAAAAAAGCATTGGAAAACAGAAAGTAGGCATTCTTTGGTAATTGAAGGTGTATTGGATCACATTATTTTCAGAAATGAAGACAATGGCTACACGGTCGCTCAATTCATAACCGATGACAGCGATATTGTCGTAGTGGGATCCCATATTGCCTTACATGAACAAGAGCATTTACGTTTGGAAGGGGAATTGATTTACCATCCGAAATACGGTGAGCAGTTTCAATTTCAATCGGTGTCAAAAATAAGGCCACGGGGAAAGGCGGCGATTATCGGCTATCTTTCCGGTGGCCTTATTCCACATGTGGGAAAAGTGACGGCGAAGCGGATCGTGGACACTTTCGGCGACGAAACCCTGGATGTGATCGAAGAGCATCCCGAACGGCTGAAAGAAGTGGAGGGCATCGGCAAAAAGCGGCTCGACATTATTTTGGAATCCCTGGAAAAGCAAAAGGATATGCGCAATTTCCTGCTCGATGCGGCGAATTTCGATTTGTCGACGAAAGAGGCCCTGGCCATTTACAAAGTCTACGGCGACGGCGCCATGGACATGGTGGAAAAAAATCCCTATCAATTAGTGGGGAAAGTGCGAGGCATGGGCTTTTTAAAGGTGGACGCCATTGCCGAAAAAGTCGGCGTCGCCAGAGACGACGGCACGCGCATGGTGGCGGGGATGAAGCATATTCTTTCCCGCGCCGTCTTAGACGGCCATACCTATTTGCCAAAAGACGAGCTCATCGCTCTCTCGGCAGAGCTGCTCAATGTAACCGAAGAATTTTTAGAGGATTACGTTACCCGCCTCGCCGTGGATCACGATATTTACATTGCCGATCGCCAAGGGGTGAAGGTGTATTTTCTCACCTATTACCGCGCGGAAACTTTCGTCGCCGAAGCGCTTAAAAAGCGGGGCAAAGTCAATCTCGCCGAGGGCATGGCGGAGGATATGGTGTCGTCGGTTTCTGAAAATTTATCCATGGAACTTGCGGACAAGCAAAAAGAAGCTTTGGCGCGGGCGGTGGATTCCAATCTCCTCGTCATCACCGGCGGGCCCGGTACGGGGAAGACGACGACGCTCAGGGCCATTGTGGAGGCCATGGACAGGCTCAATCTTAAAATCGCCTTGGCGGCGCCTACGGGCAGGGCGGCGAAGCGCATGGAAGAGACGACGGGACGATCGGCTTCCACCATTCATAGACTTTTGAAATACGATTATATCGACGAAGAGGGCACAGATTCCCAAGTATCCGGCGATAAGATCGACGCCGACGTGGTCATCGTCGACGAAGCGAGTATGATCGATCTTTTGCTCATGCGGGATCTCCTGGATTCCCTGAAAGACGATACACGCTTAATCCTCGTAGGCGACGGCGATCAGCTTCCGCCGGTGGGGGCGGGGAATGTGCTCCGGGATATTCTGTCGTCGGGAACCATTGAGTCTGTGCGCCTCGATGAAATTTTCCGCCAGGCGGAAACCTCTTACATCGTCAAAAATGCCCACAGAATTAATCATGGGCAGGCGCCGATCGTCAACGAAAAGGGCGGCGATTTCTTTTTCATCGAAGAGCCGGACGCCGGGCGAGCTGTGGATTTAATTTGTTCCCTCGTGAAAAATCGTCTGCCCGATTTTTACGACATCGATCCCTTCGACGACATTCAGGTGTTGGCGCCTATGAAAAAAGGGGTGTGCGGCATTGAAAACTTAAATATCGCGCTGCAAAAAACCTTAAACGACAGGAAAAAGGGTTTGGATTACCGAGGATTTTCTTATCGCGTCGGCGATAAGGTCATGCAGATAAAAAACAATTACCAAATGGAGTGGAAATCCCATTCCTCGGTTTTCGACAACGAAGGCACCGGCGTTTTTAACGGCGATTTAGGCAGGGTAACGGTGGCGGATGGCGACGGCAATTTTTTAAACGTTATGTACGACGACAAAGTCTGCACCTATGGCGGCGAAAATCTTTCCGAGCTTCAGCCCGCTTACGCCACCACCATTCATAAATCCCAAGGATCGGAATTTCCCGTGGTGATCATTCCCGTGCTCCCCGGGCCGCCCATGCTTTACACCCGCAATCTCCTTTACACCGGCGTCACCCGGGCGAAAAAGGCGGTGGTACTCGTAGGCAGTCGCCATATGATGGCCAATATGATTAAAAATAATCGCATCGAATGGCGTTATTCCGATTTAGATTATTTGCTCAAGGAGAAATCGAAGTGGTAAGGGGTTTATTTTATCGCGGCGGCTGCGTTCTCTGTATGGAGCGTGAGGCTAGCCGCTTTCGATTGTGCGAGGAATGTTTGAGTGCTCTTCCCTTTTTAGGGGAAAGGCTCTTGACAGAAAAGCGACTTCCCGTATACGCTCTTTTTAGAGAAAATCCCCTGACGGCGAAAATGATTCAGGGGTTGAAATACAGAGAAGAGCGTTACTGGCAAGATGTGTTCGGAGGGCTCGGCGCGGATTTTTTAATTCGCAAAAAGCTCCATAAGGTGGATTTTATTTGTGCCGTGCCCACATCGCCGAAAAAGCGGCGTCTTAGAGGCTACAATCCGCCGGAGCTTGTGGCGCGAAAAATCGCGTCGGATTTAAATTTAACTTATTTCGAGGGTTTGCATCTTCAAAAAAAGATGAAAGATCAAATCGGCCTTTCGGCGAAAGAGCGGAGAGACAATGTTCGCGGCGGCTTCCGCGCTGATCCCGTCAAGGGAAAGGTGCTGTTGGTTGACGACACCTACACCACCGGCGCCACCTTGGCATCGTGTGGAGAGGCGCTTTTGGCATCAGGCGCCCATGACGTCATAGGCTTTGTATGTATGAAAGCGGCGGAAGTACCACAGGACGACATCCTTTAGACGAAAACCGTGGGAGGTTTTATGCTATTTAATTCCATTCAGTATTTAATCTTTTTTCCTCTCGTGGTGATCTTGTATTTTCTGTGCCCGCGAAAAATAAAGAAAGCCTTTTTATTGGGGGCGAGCTTCTTTTTCTACTCCTGCTGGAATGTGAAATACACGCTTCTCATGATGCTTTCCATTGTGCTCACCTATTTAACCGGTCGCATGGTGGAGGGAACGGAAAATATTAACAGGCGAAAGTTCTACGTGTTCCTGTGCTTCGCCGCCAATCTCGGCATTTTATTTATCTTTAAATATTTCAACTTCGCCGTAGCAACCGCGAACCGCATCGGAACCCTATGGGGCGCATCGCCTATTAATTTAGGCATTAACGTCCTGCTTCCCGTGGGAATTTCTTTTTATACCTTTCAGGCGCTGGGCTACACCATCGACGTGTACCGCGGCGATTTAAAGGCGGAGAAAAACCTGCTTCACTACGCTCTCTTCGTCTCCTTTTTCCCTCAACTGGTGGCGGGGCCTATCGAGCGATCCACCCATTTGCTGCCTAAACTAAAAAAAGATCACAGCTTTACTTACGATAATCTGATTTTAGGCGGTGTCGATTTAATTTGGGGTTTTTTCTTAAAACTCGTCATCGCCGACAGAGTGGCCATATTCGTCAACGAAGTCTTTCCGCGGTATGGGGAGTTTTCCTCGGGAAGCCTACTGCTCGCCGCCTGTTTTTTCACCGTGCAAATTTATTGCGATTTTTATTCCTATTCCCTTATCGCCAAGGGTTCGGCGAAAGTGTTGGGAATCGACTTAATGGATAATTTTAAAGAGCCTCTCTTTTCTAAATCCATTGTGGAATTTTGGCGACGCTGGCACATATCTCTTTCCGGATGGTTTCGAGATTATCTTTACATTCCCCTCGGCGGCAATCGCAAGGGAAACATTCGTCATCTGGTGAACATCCTCGTCGTCTTCGCCGTGTCGGGTCTTTGGCACGGAGCGGCTACGACCTTCGTCTTGTGGGGTATGATCCACGGATTTTTTAACGCCCTCGAGGCGGTGATTAAAAAGAAGAGAGGGAAGAGAGAGCGTGGGAATATTTTGGTGGCGGCCATTCAACATCTTTATACCTTCGCCGTCGTGGTCTTCGCCTTCGTTTTCTTCCGCGCCGATTCTACATCTCAAGGGCTGGGGCTTATAAAGAATATGGTCACCGGCACATGGAGCGGCGGAACGTTTTTAAACGAAATCGCCAAGAGCCAAATGGGAACGAGGGGGCTTTACGCCGCCCTCTGCGGTGTGGGCTTACTCGTCATTGTTGATGCTATGAAGTACAAGGGCGTAAATTTGCGGGAAAAAATCGCCAACACGTCGTGGCCTTTGCGTATGGCGCTCTTTTTGGCGCTCTTCTTTTGCACATTGGTCTTCGGCGTGTACGGGCCGGGGTATTCGGAATCGCAATTTATTTATTTTCAATTTTAGGAGATGTCCATGAGTCGAAAGCTTTATAAAATGGGGAGAGCCCTTCTTTTTTGCCTTCTCGTTTTTTGCATGGTCTTACAACTCAATAGGATTTTCATCCGCAAATCTCTGGAAAAGCCCTGGGATATGAGCAATAAAATCGGCGGCTTTTATAATTCCGCCGACGATTACGATCTTTACTTTCTCGGCACGAGCCACAGCTACTGCTCCTTTAACCCCTTGGCGATTTATGACAATACGGGAATGAAGTCCTATGTTTTCGCCACGCAAAGACAACCTTTGGGTGCCACGTTTTACTACATGAAAGACGTCATTAAAAAACATAAGCCGAAATACATCGTCGTCGACGTCTTCGGCTGTCTCTTAAAAAATGAAAAGGACGAGGGCGTGGTTCATTCTTATGTGGACGACATGGCCATGAGCTTCAACAAGCTGGCCATGATTTACCGCGTGGTGCCGCGGGAAATGAAGGCCGAGGCCATATTGCCCCTTATCAAATACCACGATCGCTGGGGCGAGCTGGAGCCGAAGGATTATCACGTGCGCTACAGAGATTATCGCGATCCCTATCGAGGTTATGTGGCCTTGGAAGGCCATAGCGACAAATTTCGGGAGGACATGAAGGGCGGACTTAGAAACCTCATGGCGCCGAGGATTTCTGATGAGGTAAAAAAGGAACTTCTCGCCATGAGAACCTATTGCAACGAGCGAAATATTCAACTGATTTTGGTAAAGACGCCGACCTGGGAAGAGGCAAGCTACGAAAAGCCCTTAAAAGAGCTGGAAGATTTTATAAACGACGAAGGCTTTACGTACATGAACTTCAATCCCCGGAAAGAAGCCATGGGTTTAACACCGAAAGATTACTACGACGGCTACCATTTAAACACCGTAGGGGGAGAAAAATTCACTGCCTTTTTCGTCGAGAAGATGAAAGAAAAGGGAATGGAACGTAAGGGAGCGAAAGATCATCGCTGGCTCGACGAGAGGGCGAAACAAAAACGGGAATTTGAAAATTTTACGCAATGAAAAAGACGAGGGCCACTCGTCTTTTTTGATTTAAAAATAAATGAGTCTTTCGTGTTTGAAAAACCTATGGGGAAAATGTCAGAATCACAATGGGCATTACGAATACATTAGTGAAAGGAGGAAATATGGAGAACAAGGAGTTGATAAAAAGGTTGAAAAATAGAGATGAAGACGCTTTGTACGTCGTCATCGAAGTGTATGGGAAAGTGTTAAAAGGCGTTATCTCAAAAACACTTTGGAAATATCCGAGCCTTTGGGATGAGGCGATGAATGATGCTCTTTTAAGTATTTGGCAAAATATCGACCATTTTGATCCGCAGAAGTCTTCTTTTAAAAATTGGTGCGCTGCGGTTTCAAAATACAAAGCTATCGATTTGCTCCGAAGAGAAAGTAAATTTAAAAACGTCATTCTCGACGAAAATTCTATGACAAATGATCCTGACTTCCATTCCAATTTAGAAATAGAAGAAATTCTATCCGCCTTAGACGACGAGGATAAAAAACTCTTTGAAAATATTTTTATTCGCGGGCTTTCCTACGGGGAGGCGGCATCGGAACAATATATTTCTACGGAAAATGCCTATCAAAAAGTCAGCAGAGCGAGAAAGTTTTTAAGGAGATGGCGAGGTGAAAATATATGAAAGATAATCTGTACGATCAATTGAATAATATGAAAATAAAATACGAAGAAGTTCCTCTCGAAGATGTCGAAAGAGAAAGGTTGAGAGAAACGGTGAAGCGTTTAAAATACAAAAATAGGAGACGGCTTTTCGCGAGAAAAATAGGGGCGACGGCGGCCGTATTACTGTTGGCATTTGGCGTCACGAACTACGCATCCGACGGCTACGTTTTGGCCAAGACGAGGGAGATCACCGACAACATCACCTTGAGTTTGTCGAGCACAATGGGTCTTTCAGCCGATGTAGACAAGTACAGCGTCAATATAAGCGAACCTTTTGAGATCGACGGCAAAAAATATATTTTGGATAAAATCACGACAGAGGACAATAATTTATACGCCGTGCTTTTGAGCTTCAATGGTCCAGGTGAAAAGCTGTCGGAGGGTGCCCACTTAACGGAACTTAAAGTAAACGGCAAAGAGGTACAAGTCCTCGGCTCAAGCGGCCAGGTAGGAAATTTGCCGGGCAATCCCAATGTTAACGTCATATCTTTAAAGTATTCTTTGAACAATCCCCTGCCTAAAGAAGGTACTGCACAATTGGAATTTACCTTTAATGAACTTTTGGGAAATAACAAAAAAATTTCCATCGCTACCCCTGTGGATATGGGGAAGATGAAAATGGAAAAAAGGATCATCGCAAAAGATCTTGCCGTACCGAATTCAAATGGGATGATGATTAAGGAATTCGCCATGAGCCCGGCTTCGCAAAAAATGATACTCACCTACCCGCCATCGGCAAAGGATACTATTTTTTCGGTAAAGGCGAGAGATTCCAAAGGTCGCTTGGTATATTTTGAAACGATCGAAGCAAGCAAAAACACATCGACCCTCTACTTCTCGCCGGTTATCAGCGAAGTGACTGCCGATGAATTATTAAACGACATCGCATCATTAAAATGTCAATTGTATCGATCGGAAATTGCCGACCATAGCGGAAAGGAATCCCATGGGGAACAGGCTATGGGCAGCGAGTTTACCCTTGATTTGAAGTAAAAAAGTGTATCACTTTCAATTAAGTTAATAGTTGTAAAAAATGCCGAAGTCCTTTGGACTTCGGCATTTTTGCAAAACTATATTAATAATGAATTTGTCCTCTCGAATAGAGCACGGCTTCTCCGGCGAGGAACACACGACCGCCTTCCACACGCGTGTGCAAAACGCCGGTGCGAGGGCTGGCTTGATAAGCGAGAATGTCGGGTTTTCCGAGCACCTTCGACCAGTACACGGAAATGTGGCAGTGGCCCGATCCGCAAACGGGATCTTCGGCGACGAGAAGTTTCGGCGCAAAGGAGCGGGAGATGCAATCGTAATCGCCCTTGCCCTTTTGGGTAATGTGGACGATGAGCCCGTCGAGTTTTTCGATTTTGCGCATGTCCGGATCGGCGCCGGGAATATCGAAATCCTCGTCCATGACGAGGACGAGATCACGGCCGAGGTAAGCTTCTAAAGGCTTTCCGCCGACGGCATCTTCCATTTCCGGCGTCACGTCTACTTTTTTCAAATCGTAAGCGGGGAAATCCAATTCGTAGAGATCGCCTTTTTGCGTTACTTTCAGTTTTCCCGATTTCGTATTAAATACGACATCGTCCCGATCCCGCTCGATAATGTTTAAGACGATAAAGGCGCTGGCCAAAGTGGCGTGGCCGCAAAGATCGATCTCATCTTTCGGCGTAAACCAACGGAGCAAATACTCGTCACGTTCCTTTGCGATAAAGGCGGTTTCGGAAAGATTATTTTCCTTGGCGATTTTTTGCATGGTGTCGTCGGTAACCGGCCGATCGGGAAGACAGACGGCGGCGGGATTACCTTTAAACACTTCATCGGTAAAAGCGTCGACTATAAATTGTTTCATAATGAGATCCTCCTAACATATACGTTCGTGTTGAGACACGATACCGTCAAATAACGTTTCTTTTCGCGGCCAGGTATTGCCGCCGTTTTCTATGGTGTAGAGCGTCGCCTGAAGGGCGCCTCCGAATAAAAGCATAAGTCCGAATAAATAGAGCCAAACTAAAAAAATGATCATTCCGGCGAGAGAGCCGTAGGTGTTGGAGTAGCTCGAAAAATTCGATACGTAAAAACTGAAACCCTGTGTCGCCAAAATAATGACCAGCGTCGTAAAGCCGGCGCTAATGGCCGTAATGCGCTTCGACGATTTGTAGCCTTCGGGCCATTTCGGCGAGAGATAATACAGAACGAAGAAGCTGATAAACATAAACATCAGCGGTACGAGATTCATTAAAAAATTAATCACGCGATAAAGTCGTGGGGGGAATTCCAATAGATTAAAGATAAATTCCAAAAGATTGCTTCCTACGACTTGCGTGGCAAAGACTAAAATAATAAGGGCAAATAGGGCGATGGTCATTACAAAAGCCAGCGCCATAAGGGATAGGGGATTGCGCTTTTCCGTAAGATTCAGCACATCGTTAATGGTACGAATGAGCTGCTTAATGCCCTTGCTGGCAATATACACCGAGCCGATAAGGGAAATGGAAAGCAATGTGGAAGACGAATTCAACTGAAGATCGCGGATAAAGCCGAAGATAATATCTTTAATCGAGGGAGGCAGTTGATTGATTCCGTCGAAAACTTTTTTCAGATAACCGTCGTTAATGTAACTTACGATATTTAACAAGGCGATAAAAAATGGAAAGATGGCCAAAATTAAAAAGTAAGACAGACCGGCGGCGTGCTGGAACAAATCATTATGTAAAGTATGGTATAAAAAAATATCGAAAAAAGCGAAGGGCTTTTTTCTTACCAAACCTTTAAGTTTTCTTTTCCACAAGTTCATGTTTACGAATTCCTCCATAGAGCGATTATACCATAGTTGTGATAAAATAGAGGCAATATAATGAAGGAGGACATATGCAATACAATGTTTTAGTTTGTGACGACGAGGTGGATATCGTCTCCGCAATCAAAATTTACTTAGAGGCTGAAGGCTACAAAGTATTTGAAGCGTACAACGGCCTGGAAGCTATCGACATTATGGAAAACGAGGATATTCACTTGATCCTGATGGACCTTATGATGCCGAAAATGGACGGCATGAGCGCCATCGTTAAAATTCGCGAGACGAGTAATATTCCCATCATCATATTAAGCGCGAAAAGCGAAATCACCGACAAGATTATCGGCCTAAACATGGGCGCCGACGATTACATCATCAAGCCCTTTAACGCTGTTGAACTTATTGCGAGAGTTAATTCCGGTATTCGCCGCTACACATCCTTAGGCGCAGCGGAAATCGACGACGGCAATTATACCGGCGGCCGCATTACATTAGACGACCACGCAAAAGAAGTGCGAGTCGACGGCAAAATCGCCAATCTCACGCCCCACGAATATAAGATTCTGCGACTTTTAATTCGCAACAAAGGGCGCGTATTTTCAAGCGACGAAATTTACGAAATCGTATGGGAAGAAAGTGCCCACGACGTAAAAAAGGTCATTTCCGTTCACATTTCCCATTTGCGGGATAAAGTGGAAATCAATCCGAGAAAGCCCGACTATATTAAATCCGTCTACGGCATGGGCTACAAATTTGAGGACTTGGATTAATGTCTGAAGACGGCTTCGGATTAAAAGAACGCTTTAAGCGATGGTTTTTTAAATACAGCCGAGAAAGCTATTTGGAAATTGTCTGGCTGGACACGTGGTTTTTAATTGCCCTCTTTAATATTCTCGACACTTTTTTCGGCGATCAGGCGGCATATGATCCTTCCATGTCCCCCTGGTATTTGCTTATCGCCACCATGGTGGTCATCGTTTTTTGGCTGATTAAATTATTTATGACCACCACCTCCCGCACGTGGCTCTTTGGCTATTTGGTTCGGGAGCGGAAGAAAGAGAAGATTTACAAATACTTCGCCTTGGTGAACATGGTGCTCGCCCTTTACGGCATGATGGTGTTTTGGGGCTTTCCTATTTTGTACGGCATTTTTCTCATGCCCGTTCTTCGCCTCATGATCATGGGGGAAGACGAAGTCATTCAAAACAGAATTCTGCGCGCCGCCATCGCCGAAACCCAAAGTTACGTGGACATTACGGCCTTTTCTCCCATGATGAAAGAGAAAACCTACGAATGTTTAATGGATCTGACTCGCATTAAAGACTCTATGTATCAGGCGGCTCAGGATCAGGTGAAGTCTCAAAAGATGAAGACGGAGCTGATTACCAATTTAAGCCACGACTTAAAGACGCCGCTGACGAGTATTATTAATTACGCCGATATTTTGAGCAAAAAAGAAACTATGGACGAAGAGGCCCGGAGTTATATTCGCATTCTCGGCAACAACTCCGAGCGCCTTAAAAGCATGATCATCAACTTAATCGACGCGTCGAAAACGGGAAGCGGCAATATTACGCTGGAACCTGTGATTATCGAATTTAACGAACTTGTAAATCAAATTTACGGCGACAGCGCTGCAGATTACGAATCGCGAAATCTGAATTTTATTTACGAAACCGACGTGGAGGATATTCCCATTTACACCGACGGCAATGTGTTGAGCCGCGTGATTCAAAATCTATTCAGCAATGTGTATAAATACGCTAAGCCCGACACCGACGTCTTGGGACACGTTTCCGTCGTAGGAGATAAAATCTTCTTCAGTTTAAAGAATCAATCGAAAAACAAAATTAACATCTCCAAAGAGGAGCTCCAAAATCAATTTATTCGCGGCGACAAGAGCCGTACTACTGAAGGCAGCGGCCTCGGCCTTTACATCGCCAAAAACCTCGTGGAAATTTTAGGCGGAGAATTTCGCATCGTCGTCGACGACGATCAATTCCAAGTATTTGTCGAGCTTCCGAAAGAAATCAACCCGTAAAAAAAGTTCCCTGACCGATCGGTACAGGGAACTTTCTATGCGTTTAGCGTGTGTAATCGTAATCGATTCGGCCGAAATTGCCGTCGCGGCGTCTGTAAAGGACAGCCGGTTCACCGGTGTCGCCGTCTAGGAATACGAAGAAATTATGGTTCAAGAGTTCCATTTGAAGAAGAGCTTCCTCTTCAAGCATAGGCGTTAAATGAAATTCCTTGCGCTTGGAAATAATCTTTCCTTGGTGATCCTCTTCATTTTCGGGAAGAGCTTGCTCGAAGTTTTCGAAACGAATGGATGCCGTATCGTGTTGGCGTTTTTTCAAACGTGTTTTATATTTGCGAACTTGGCGTTCCAAAGCGTCGACGGCGAGATCGATGGAAGCGTACATATCTTCCGTCGTTTCTTCTGCGCGGACGATGGTGTTCGGTAAAAAGACGGTGATTTCAGTGGTGTGATCGCCTTTTACCGCTGCGAACGTAACCTTCGCCTTCACCTCTTCGGTAAAATATTTGTCCAGCTTCGCTAACTTCTTTTCGGCTTGATTTTTAAGAGCCGATGTCAGTTCGATGTTTTTGCCGTAAAATTCAATACGCATATAAACAACTCCTCTCACTTCTTTTTTATTATGTACCCTATATTAAATAATTGAAACGTCGGTTTAACTTGAAGTATTCATTGGTTTTGCTATACTTTTCCTATACTCGATTCTGGAGGGATACAAGTTCAATATGCCAAAAGAAAAAAAGATTCCCCTCATCGGAATGCGCACCTTTAAAACCGCCCTTTCCGTCGTGGTGAGTCTGTTTATATCCAATGTGATCGGCCTCAATACGCCGCTTTTCGTCGCCATAGCCTCTATGACGACCATGCAGCCATCCGTTCACGAAACCCACAAAGCCGTGCGCCTACGAATGTTTACTTGCGTCATCGGCGTCGTCTTGGGTTATTTTTTGTCCCTGATTACGGACAATCATTACATTCGACCTTTGATTGCGGGTATCGGGATTATTATTATCATCCTCACTCTCCTGCATTTTAAATTAAATCGCTATATCAACTTAACCAATATTATTTTTGTGGCGAGTTTTTCATCGACACAATCCCAATGGGTTTACGGCGTCAACCGATTGCTCGGTACGCTCCTTGGGATCACCGTGTCCATGATCATCAATTACCTCATCGCCAGACCCACGCCCAAAGTAAGTTTTGAGGCGCTCTTGGAAAAAACCTACGACGATATTTTTTATCTTTCCGAAGGCATTTTGCTCGCCGACGAAAAGCCGAAACTGGACGGCCTTCAAAAGGAGCTGAACAAGGCTCAAGATTCCTTCGAATTGATTCGAAAAGAAATCGACGAGCCCTTTTCTCGAGACGTAAACATCGAGGGTGTGGAGCGTTTACTGGAACTTTTTACAGAAGTATTCGTAGACCTGCAAGTATTGCTTAAATTTAATATTGCAGATGCCAGGTTTACCGTGGAAAATAAATTGAGGGTTCAAGACATTTTCCATTACACGGAAATGTTTCAGAGTAAGGATCAAACCGTACCTGATTTTATGGTAAATTACCACGTCAACGATATACTCACTCATTTAGAAGAAATTCAACATCTGTACGACGAAGGAGTAACCCATGTCTAATGAAAACAGCTGGATCAAGACACTGGACGATTTTGCAACCATCGTCGATTCCGCCCGTTACAGCATCTCCATGGACGAAATGTTTGAAGATGAAGCGCTTTACGAGCCTATTCGCGAAGCCGTTTCCGATTTCGACATGGCGAGCTGGCTTATGTTCGACACCATGGAAAACAGGGAGACCACCCGCGGCTTAATGCATCAATTTTGGCGCCATCTCCATAAAGTGAGGAGCGTGGACTATTATTTAGAGCCCTTTTTCGATTCCTATCTTTCCATTTATCGCGTCAATCACGTGGCGGAAAAGGGGATCTACATTCAAAACCTCGTCATTCAGGAGCCGGCGGTCATGATCCGCAAAACCGACGTGACGAAGGTTTTAAAAGAAGGCAGTTTATTTTTCGGCCGCGTACTTCACACGGAAAGCGGACATTACGCCTTCCACATCGCCAATATGGTGCCGGAAGATTTGGAGGAGCGCTTTACGGAAAAAGTAAAATCCATGCTGAATCTGCAACCCCTCTTAAGCCAAGATCCCGACGGCTATTTAAAGAGCTTAAAAGACGGCAATCCCGATTTAATGTTTCTCTACGCATTGGGCATCGAACAATCGCGAGAAGATCAAAATGAAGATCTTTACTACGGTTGGATCGGTGAAGACGATGACGGCGAGGAAGGGGAAGATCTCTACAGTCTCGCCGCCCATTTAGGCGTTACGCGGGAAGAAGTTATGGAAGATATTCACGTCTTGGAATGGATGGAATCCCGCCTATATATCACGAGCGGCCAATCCATGGAAGAAGACGAATTTACGGAATACGATCCGCTCATTGAAGAAGCCGCAAAAGAAGGCGTTTTTTCAAGCGACGAACAGCTTCTCCGCGTGTTGGAATGTTTGAAAGTGTGGACGAAGGCGGGAACGGAGAGGGAAGCCTATTACTCGGTAATGAAATCCCAACAACGTCTCCTGAGTCTAAAGGCCCATTTGGAACAATCCGTAGGCGGATTTTACCGCGCCTCGGAATTCGACAGAGCATTGAGCACCATGCCGGAGGAATACATTCCATGGATTGCCCAATACGATCGCTATTTGCAATGCTTTATGAACCATAAAATGGAAGCCACTCAAACCGGCGCCCTCAATCGAAAATCGTTGGATATGGTGTTTCCCCTAATCGGCGTTATGGCATCGCCGGGGAGCACCCATTTAAGAGAAGGCACCTATCCCGAACTCGTATTTTACCGTGCCTTTGCGGAGCTGAAGCATATGATCGTGTTGGATGAAGGACGCTACATGCACACCACGGCCATGGAACGCTATTTGGAACTTTCTCATCAGGAAAAACTTTCCCTTTGGCTCAGCACCCTTCTCCATCCGAATTTGGTACAAGCGGCGCCTTATTTTAAAGAATGGCCCGTGGGGAAATGGTGGGCGAAATTATTCGACAAAAAATACCTCACCTCCCTTTTAACCGTACCTCAGGCTGCCGATAAAAAGAATCGGATTCAATCCCTTACGGCGCAGCTGGGGCAGGATTTACAACTTTACCGCCTGGTCTATGCCGGCGAGTATCAAGTGGATTTAACGCCCCTCGGCGATGCGGTATTTCGTCGCATCGGCGCATTAAAAAAAGACAATGTCGTATCGCTCTTTGGTTAAAAGAGGAGCGCATTCCCGAAACGAGAAGGTGAGGCCATGAAGAAAAAATTGTTACTCGTCATCAGTTTATTGGCGATGTTATTTGCTACGGCGGCCCTTCCCGTAGATAACGGCGATTTTTATTTTGACGGCGTCGAGGAAAAACCTCTGGAGCTTTCCGAACCTCTTTGGAATTTTTCCCTGAACCTTTACCTTTCGCCGAAAAAGGGAACGGGGACAGTCTATTTAAAACATCCGCCGCGAAAAGCGGAGGGCGGCTACCTGATTGCCCTGGACGACCTTCAGTCCATCGTGGGAAAAGACACCGTCACCTACGACGAAAAGGAGAAAATACTTTCCGTCAACAAAATCAATCGCGTGCAAATGGGGTTGAACCGCTCGGTGTACATTAAGCAATCGGAACGCAGAGGCATTACGATTTATCCTACCTATTGCGGCCGCATCCTCTATGTGCCCCTTCGCTTTTTGCTGGAAGAACTGGGCTACACCGTCAACTTCAGTTCCACGGAGGGAAACGCCCTCATCATTCCGCCTGCGAGCACAGAAAAAATCGTGCCCCTTCGTCAAATCGAAGTGGACAGCTTGTCTCCCTATGTAGACGGCAACATGGCGACGAAACTTTTGGATGTAAGCGGAGAAGATATTATGGGCTGGGGCGAAAAAGTGCCCGGCGGCATGGGATCTTTTTTCAGCGTCTTAAATAACGGCCAGCTTCAGTATCGCAACGATCTTTCCTTAGAAGAGCCTCGGGATTACGACGAGGAAACAAAGACGGCGGTGGCCATGGATAAATTCACCCTCTATCGTTATAATATGGGGAGGGGAAGCGTCGAGAAATACACCATTCCCTACAGTATGCGAAAGGCGAGCGACGTTAAACTCGACGGCGAAAACTTTTATTTTAAGACGCCGAGGGGAATTTACCTTTACGACGCGGAAAAGAAAAATTTAAGCCGCGTGCTCCATCGCGCCGTGGAAAGTTACAGCGTGTCATCAGGTCGCTTGGCCTATGAAATCGACGGCTTTCTGTCCGTACAGGAAGACGACGGCGGCTGGCTCTTGCCCGACGGCGATGTGCGGGATTATATTTTAAGCGGCTCCTACCTCGTCGTCGACGACGGGGACATGGGCATCGTCAAAATATACGACTTAAACAGCCGAAAAATCGCCTACACCTTGGCCTACGATCTCTCGAAAAATCGCAGTCTTCGACTCGTAGGCGATCGCTACATCGCCATAGGCCAGGGGAATAAGGTGCAACTTTTAGATTTAAACAGCGCCAATTTGCGTCTGTTGGATATGATGAACATAGAGCCGACGATTCGAGAACGACATATCGATTGGCTTTGGAATGGAAACAGTTTAAAAGGCTATGTTTACGCCGAGGGTAAAAAAATTGCCCAGTGTATCACAGTCCATCCATAAGGAGGATCAAATGGATAAAGAAACAAGAGATAAAGAAAGACGGGAAAGAAGAGAGCGCATTAAAGCCCGTCGACGCAAGGCGCGGATCAGAGCCTTCAGTATCGTCGCGCTTATTCTCGTCCTCGGCACCTTGGCCATTCATAAATTAAAAAACATCGGCGGCGATGATAATGTTGCCCTCGCCTATGGGGATCAGGCGGAATGGTTTGTCTTAAATAATTTAGGTGCCGTAAACGACAAAAATGCCTACACGCCGAAAGAGATCGGCAATTTACGGAATAATATTATTAACGATCGCATCGCCATTCGCTTGGTAAAAGGGGAAAACCACATTACCCGCGCCAAGAGCTATGCTTATTCCGCCGCAGACGTTGCGGACATTATCGAAGGCAAAATGGATTACACCGGTTCGAAAAAAATCGCCTTCTTAACCTTCGACGACGGGCCCAATCATAAAATCTCGCCTCAAGTATTAGATACGCTGAAAGAAAAAAATGCCCACGCATCCTTTTTCGTCGTAGGAAAAATCGTGTCGGAAAAGACGCGGGACGTATTAATGCGCGAATTGGCCGAAGGCCACGCCGTGTGCATGCACTCCTATACACACGATTACCATCTCCTCTATCCGGGACGGGTAGCCGATACTGCGCGCATTGAAAAAGAAGCGAAAGACACCCAAGCCGCTCTTCAAAAAGTGTTAGGGAAAGATTTCCACGCCGGCGCTTGGCGTTATCCCGGCGGCCACATGAGTTGGAAAAATCTGGAAGCTGCCGATCAAAAACTGAAGGACATGGGCGTCACCTGGATCGATTGGAACGCGTTAAACGGCGATGCGGAACCTGCAAGCCGTCGCCCCACCACCGAAGCGGGCCTCGTGGAATTTCTCGACAAATCCATTAAAGCGAACAAAGACTCGTCGATCATCGTCATCTTAATGCACGATGCTGAAAACAAACAACTTACAGCCAACGCCGTAGGCCAGATCATCGATCACCTTCGAAGCGAAGGCTACGAATTCGGAATTTTAAAGTAGGTGCATATGCAAAAAACATCCATCCTGCTCATGATCATTACCGTGGGCACGAAGTTTTTTGGATTGGCTAGGGAAAAAGCCCTAGCCCATTTTTTTGGTACATCGGATATTGCCAATATCTTTCTCATCGCCTTTACCCTGCCCATGATGGTGAGCAATTTAATTTCCGGCTCCCTCGCCGGCGGCTTCATTCCCGTTTACACGGAGATCAACCACGAAAAGGGAAGAGAAGAAGCCGACGGATTTACATCTCATTTAACGGTAATGTTGGCCATTGCAGCCCTCGCATTAAGCTTACTCACCGTGATCTTTGCCCCTGCGTTGGTGCGCCTTCTCGCCAGAGGCTTTCACGGATCCCTCTTCGAGCGCACGGTCTATGTGACGCGGCTCACTTCTTTAAGCATCGTCGCAATGGCGGTATTTTCCATTTTTAAAGCCTATTTGCAAATCCACAACCACTTTATCGTGTCCATCTTCCACTCCGTGGTCATGAATTCCATTTTAATTCTCGCCATGTTTTTAGGAAGAGGAGGGGACATTACTCTTTTAGGCTTGGGGATTCTCTTCGCCTTTACCTTCCAATACATTTTCTTTTTGCCCTATATTAAAAAAAGCGGTTTTCACTTCCGCTTAAAAGGTTATAAAGAAAATGAAGGATTGAAAAAATTACTCATATTAATCCTGCCCATCTTTATATCCACATCGGTTTTGGAAATCAACAATATTGTAAGTAAATCCCTAGCCTCTACCATTGTGGAAACCGGCGTGCCCGTCATAAACTACGCCACCAAAATACAAGGCTTTGTAACGGGCATCGTGGTGACGAGTATTATTACCGTCATCTATCCCCAAATGGCGAAGCTTGTGGAAGAAGAGGCCGGCGAGGAATTGGCCCACGTTTTCGGCAGAAGCCTTTCCCTCATGGCGGCTCTTATATTGCCCGCCACCGTCGGCGTCGTGGCATTTCACGAAGAAATCGTCAGGCTCCTCTTTCAAGGCGGCGCCTTTTCGGCGGAAGACGTGGCAGTGACCGGGAAAGTACTCCTCTATTACGGACTGGGCTTTTTAGCCATCGGCCTTAGAGAAATCGGCATCCGCATTTTTTACAGCAAAAAAAAGGCCGCCGTGCCCGTTATAAATTCGGTTTACATGGTGGTCATCAACATTGCGCTGAATATAATCTTAGGAAAAATCTTCGGCTTAAAAGGGCTCGCCATGGGAACGCTCATCGCCCTTTGGGTCGGGGGAGTGGGCATGCTTCTTCATTTAAAAAAATCCATGTCCACCTTGGGCATCGGAGCATACGGAAAAAATATGGCGAAAATCCTATTGGCATCGGTCGCCATGGGGCTCGCCGCAAAATTCGCCGAAGGCCTTTTACTGGGTCGCTTATCTCCCAATATAAGCTTGCTTATGGCCATGGCCGTCGGCGCAGCTGTTTACGCACTTTTAGCCCTTCTTATGGGATTTGAAGAATTGGAAGCTGTCAAAAGCTTTATAACGAAAAAGAAACAACGATAGATCGCTCGGCGATACGGAAAGGAAAGCGATGAAGAGAGAAGAATTACTGTTATTTTTACAAAAACAAGGCATTGATCAAAAACTCCTGGACGACGTGGAAGCATTTGTTAAACAACATCCCGTCGATCCGGCCTACGAGGATCGGATTCCCGAATCCATTTACCGCTACTACGGAAAAACCATTTGGGAAAAAGCCATTTACGCTATTTTATCCGCCTACCACATCCTCCTCTCCGGGCCTAAGGCCACGGGGAAAAATGTGTTTTCCGAAAACCTCGCCCAATTATTTAACCGCCCCATGTGGAATATGTCTCTAAACGTGAACGTGGACAGCGCCTCCTTAATCGGCGTGGACACCTTTAAAGGCGGGGAAGTCGTGTTGAAAAAAGGCCCCGTCACACTGGCGGCGGAAAAAGGCGGCTTTGCCGTATTCGACGAAATCAACATGGCGAAAAACGAATCCCTCTCCGTCGTGCACTCGGCGCTGGACTTTCGCCGTATGATCGACGTCTCCGGATACGATCGCATCCCCTTAGACGACGCCACCCGCTTTATCGGCACCATGAACTACGGCTACATGGGTACGCGGGAATTAAACGAAGCCCTGATCAGCCGCTTTATGGTCATCGACATGCCCATTTTGGAAGGGGAAGGGCTCAAGCAAATTTTAAGAGAAGAAACCCATCTTAACGAAGAGGGAATGATCCTTTTTGCCCGCCTTTTCACCGATTTGCAAAACAAAAGCTTGGAAGGCGAAATTTCCTCAAAAGCCGTGGATATGCGCGGACTCTTCGGCGCCCTGACCATGATCGAAAAAGGCCTCGGCGTCAAACCTGCCCTTACCATGGGCATCGTCAACAAATCCTTCGACCGCTTCGAACAAGAAGTGGTAGAAGATGTTATCGACACTTTGTTCTCAGATGATGTAACGAAAGAGCAGTTGTTTCGATGAAACTTTCCGAAAAACGTCGCCAAAATATCTATTGGACCGTAGGCGGTAATTACCAACGACGCTACCACGGCAAGGGCAACGGATTTGCCGTAGCGGAACAGGCCATGATCGATCGCGCCTTTCCGAAAAATCGGCTGACGAATTTCGTGGCGAAAAATGCGGAAAAGCAAAGCAACGGAAAAGATATGCGCGCCGTGGCGAAAATCCTCGCCCTGGAATACACTAAAAGGGAATTATTTAAAGAACGCCCCGGCGTGGCGTCGAAAGAGCAGCGCATTTACCGCGATCGCTTTCGAGCTTTGGAATTTCAAAACAAACGAGATCTCGCCGAAGAAATCGAAATGCAATACGCCGCCCATCGGATCCACAAGCCCATGACGGCGGGTACCTTCCTCGAGCCCCTTATGCGCAAACTTTTAAAGGGAAGCGAGATAAAATCGGAAGGGGAATTTTACGAAACCCTCTCCGCCATATGGAAAGAACATTTCCACGTAAACCCTACCCTCACCTTCGAGGTAAAGGAAAAAATAAGCGAGCCCGACGAACCAAAAGAGGAATACAAAGAGCCGCCTAAGAAAAAGCCGCGGAGCATCGTGGACATGAAGCCGAAAGAAGAGGACGCCGCCACGGAAATCATCGAATCGGCGGAATTTTCCGGCGTCATTCGCGATACTTCCAAAGCCGTGGAAAGCGACGCCAACCTTTCCCGCGTCCAAAGCGACACGGAAAGCAAGACTCAAGATCGCGTGCGAAAACACTTCGGCTTGGAAGTAGGCGCTCCCGGACAAATACGCGCCCTGGAAAACAAAATCGCTACGGGAATGCATAAGGCCATGCACCTGCACATTACCCGCGGACAATTTGAAAACGACATGGGCGCCCGCTTTTTCGAAGATCAAATCCTCGCCCAGCGAAAAGAAACCGAAGAAGCCTACGAAAAAAACCGCCACCTTTACGAGCGCGCCATCTTCGAACTTCGAGAAATCCTTAGGAAAAACCTGTTAGACGATTCCTCGGAAGCGCCCATACGCTCCGCCAACGGCGCCATCGACACGAGCCTTCTTTGGCGACATCTGATCTTAAACGACGAGCGCATCTTTAAAAAGAACCACTTCGAAGAAGAAAACTCCTTCGCCGTGGATATCCTTTTGGATATGAGCGGCTCCCAACAAGATCGCCAGGAATCCGTGGCCATTCAAGGCTTTTTAATCGCCGAAGCCCTTACGGCACTGCGCATCCCCACAAGAGTTATGGGCTTTTGCAATCTTTTCAATTACCAAATCATTCGCATCTTCCGCGATTATAAAGACGATCGAAAAGAAAATCAGGAAATCTTTAACTACAAAGCCAGCGGATCCAACCGCGACGGCTTCGCCCTGCGCTACGTCTTCGACACCATGGACACCATCGACGCGGACACACAAGTGCTCATCGTTTTATCCGACGGCATGCCCAACGATCTCCTTTCCATCGGCCTCGATGCCGCCAAAGGAGAAGTAGTGGATTACGACGGCGACGATGCCGTCTACGATACGGCGGCGGAAGTCTTACAAGGCAAACTGAAACAAAAAGCCGTCCTCGGCGTCTTTACCGGCGAAGACGACGAACTGGATCAGGAACGATTAATCTTCGGCACCGACTTCGTGCGGATTAAAGACTTAAATCGCTTTTCCGTCGTCGTGGGGAAATATTTAAAAAGCGTGGTGGACCGCATACAATAAAAGCAATGGAAACTCCCGAAAGGGAGTTTTTTTGATGCAGCGTAATAGGCAAACGAAAGAAAAATAAATGCCGTATAGAATTTTTAAATAGTTCAGGATTTTAAGCTATAGTTGATTAAAATTTGTTATATTGGAATTAGATTCGAAAGGAGGGATCCGTTGATTTATTTAGACAATGGAGCCACCACCATGCACAAGCCCGACGACGTTGTGGAAGCCATGGTAGCGGCCCTATCTCATCTCGGTAATGCCGGGCGGGGAACGGGTGCAAGTGCTCTGGAGGCGGCGCGCATTGAGTATCGTACCCGTCAAATGCTTTCCGAACTTTTTCACGGAGAAGGCGCCAAGCATATCGCTTTTGCCTTAAATGCCACAGAGGCGTTGAACACGGCACTTTTCGGCACGCTGACTGAAAAGGATCACGTGATTACGACGGTGACGGAGCATAATTCCGTTTTGCGTCCCCTTTTCCGCATCGGCTGCCCCTTGGATTTTTTACCCGTAGACGACGAACAGATCGTCGACCTTTCCCGTCTCGAAGATTTTCTTCGAGAGGACACGAAGGCCGTGGTGGTAAACCACGCCTCCAATGTAACGGGGAATGTGTTGGATCTGGAAAGGGTCGGAGCTTTTTGTAAAGCCCACGATTTGCTTTTTATCGTCGACGCATCGCAAACGGCGGGGGCATACCCCATCGACGTTCAAAAGGCGGCCATCGACATTCTCGCCTTTACCGGACATAAATCCCTTATGGGGCCTCAGGGCACCGGGGGGCTTTACGTGGCGCCGGGCATCGACGTGGAGCCGTTAAAAGTCGGGGGCAGCGGAATCGATTCGTATAATCACGAGCATCCGAAAGCCATGCCCACGCGCCTTGAAGCGGGCACGCAAAACGGCCACGGCATCGCCGGTTTACACGGTGCGTTGACCTTTATTCAACGGGAGACCGTGGAAAAAATTCACGCAAAGGAAATGGAGCTTCTGGAAAAACTTATGGAAAGCGTAAAGGATACTTCGAATCTTATTCTTTACGGTGCCAAGGATTTAAGTAGGAAGACCGCCGTTTTAAGTGTGAATATTAAGGGGGTTTCCTCGTCAAAGGTAGGCGAGCTTTTGGAAAGCCGCTACGGCATTTTAACTCGCACAGGCGCCCATTGCGCACCTTTAATCCACGAGGCCATGGGCACGACAACCCAAGGGGCGGTACGGTTTTCTCTTTCTTATTTTACGACGGAAGAGGAAATTGAGTGCGCCGCATCGGCGTTAAAGGAGCTTGCAAAGGAGTTGGGAAATGAGTGAGAAAGTCGTTATCGTCACATTTGAAAGTGTAACCGACGCCATGGCCATGGAAGAAGCGGTGAAAGGATCGGGGCTTAACGGTATGCTGATCCCCTTGCCCGATGAACTTTCCGCCGGTTGCGGTTACGCATGGAAACATGTTTTGGCTGAGCGCGAACCGTTGGAAGCGCTCATAGGGGAAAAAGCATTAGACTACGACAAATTGTTAGAATGGGAGCGTTGAGCTGTGGAGTACATTGGAATCGATATTGGATCGACGGCCGCAAAAGTTTGGGGCTTCGGCGATAAAGAGCTTCATTTCGTACAGCCCACGGGATGGAGTTCGGTAGATACCTCTCGCGACATTGCCCGCCGTCTGATGGAGATGGGAATCGACGTTCACAGCGACGATGTTCGCGTCGTAGCCACAGGCTACGGCCGAATTGCCGTGGAATTTGCCGATTTCGTCATCACCGAAATCACCTGTCACGGTCGCGGGGCGAGGGAACTCGCCGGAAGCGACGTAGGCGTTATCGACGTAGGCGGACAGGATACGAAAGTGATCCTCGTGGAAAAAAATATGGTTAAAGACTTCCTGATGAACGACAAGTGTTCCGCAGGCACGGGAAAATTCCTGGAAGTTATGGCCAATCGCCTGGGCGTGGATATGCCCACGCTTTTTGAACTGGCAAAGGTGGGGGAAGAAATTTCCATCAGTTCCCTTTGCACGGTATTTGCCGAATCGGAAATTATTTCCTATATCGGCGAAGGCAGAAGCCGAGAAGACATTGCCGCAGGTGTCGTGGACTCGGTAGCGAACAAAGTAGTGACCCTTACCGGGCGTATAGATTTCCCGGAAACCGTGATTTTAACCGGCGGGCTCAGCAATGTGCCTTATTTTGCCGAAGTGCTTTCCAAAAAATTGGATCGCCACGTCATCAATCACGAAAAAGGTCAATTTGCAGGCGCCATTGGAGCGGCTTGCTTAGCGAAGGAAAAGAAACAACGTTAACAGAATGTAGGAGGAAACCATGGAAAAAATCATTAAAGACTTGCCGGAAATTTTCGATGAATTTGCAGATGCGAGAAAAACAGGCTTCATGAATGTTAAAAAGATCAAAGATCAAGACATTCCCGTCGTCGGAACTTATTGTACGTACTTCCCTCAAGAAATCGCCAACGCAATGGGCCTTGCCACCGTCGGCCTTTGCTCCACAAACGACGAACCCATTGCCGAAGCGGAAAAAGACCTTCCGAAAAACCTCTGCCCCCTTATTAAATCCAGTTACGGTTTCGGTAAAACCGACAAATGCCCATTCTTCCACTTCTCCGATGTCGTCATCGGCGAAACAACTTGCGACGGCAAGAAGAAAATGTACGAAATGATGAGCGACTTTAAAGACGTTTACGTCATGGAACTTCCCAACACCCAATCCGCCGATGCCCGCGAACTTTGGAAGAAAGAAGTTTACAAAGTTGCCGATTTCTTAGCCAAACGATTCGACACCGAACTTACCTACGACAATCTTAAAAAAGCCATCGACATGACCAACGACATTCGTCGTGCCCGTCAAGAACTTTGCGAAGTCATGGAAAACGACCCGACTCCCGTGGACGGCTTCGACATCCACTCCGTATTAAACTCCAACTTCTACAATTTCAATAAAGAAGCCATCCCCGGAGAGCTCGACGAATTAAAAGAAAAGATCATGAAGGAATACGATCCTTCCAAACGGGAAAAGAAACCGAGAATCTTAATTACCGGCTGCCCCTCCGGCGGCGCACCGCAAAAAGTCATTAAGGCCTTAGAAGACAACGGCGCCGTCGTCGTAAGCTTTGAAAACTGCATCGGCGAAAAACAATCTCAATACTTCGTCGAAGATACCGGCGAAACCTTAGACGATTTAATCGACGCATTGGCAAACCGCTACATCAACATCGGATGCTCCGTAATGACGCCGAACCCGAACCGCTTCGAACTTTTAAGCTATTTGATCGACAAATACAAAGTCGGCGGCGTAGTGGAAATCGTCTTGACCGCATGCCACACCTACAATATCGAATCCTCCGCGATTCAAAAATTCTGCAACGACGAAAAGGGCATTCCCTATCTTGCAGTGGAAACCGACTACTCCCAAGCAGACGTCGGCCAACTCAATACCCGCTTAACCGCATTCGTCGAAATGCTCTAAACACAAAAAAGGCTCCCGTTACGGCGGGAGCTTTTATCGTGCTGAAAAGGAGAAGAAAGGGGTATACACTTTACGAGGTGACATTATGAATATTATTCCCGTGCCGGCACTGTCGGACAATTACATTTGGTTAATAGAAAAAGAAAATAAAATCCTCGTCGTGGATCCGGGAGAGAGCGATCTTCTCTTGGATATTATGGCGGCGAAAGGCTACACATTGGAAGCCGTCCTCTTAACCCACTGGCATCCGGATCATACCGGTGGCGTGGAAAAACTCGTTCAACATCATCCTGCGCCGATTTACGGACCCGCCGAAACAAAAATCGCCACAAACATCGTACAAGGGGGCGAAACATTGAGCCTTCTCGGTGAAACATTTCGCGTCATGGCCACGCCGGGGCACACGGAAGAACACGTGGCCTATTTGCAGGGGAACGATCTCTTTATCGGCGATACCCTTTTCCTTTCAAGTTGCGGCCGCGTCTTTACGGGAGATTACAAGTCCATGTTTGAAACGCTGCAGAAACTGAAGACGCTGGACGACGATGTTAAAATCTATTCCGCTCACGAATACTCCCTTTCCAATTTGGAACAAAGCGTCAAGTACCTGCAAAACGACGCCACCCGAAAAGAATTGGAACGGGTGCGCAAACTGCGGGAAGAGGGAAAAGTAACCCTCCCCACTACCATGGGCAAAGAAAAACAAATAAACCCCTTCCTCGTCATCGACACCCAAGACGAATTTACAAGGTATCGCAAAGAGCGGGATCGGGGATAAAAAAAGCGTCCCTCTATTGGGGACGCTCATTTTTTATACACTTTCCTTGGCGCGAAAATGATCGAGAATACGTTCGGTTACTTTTTTAAGATGATTTTTGTCATCCTGTTCGATGCTCTTTAACACCTTAGGCGCAAAGCGGGGAATAATATCCTGCAATTCCCGAACGATCTCCACAGCTTCACGTTTCATACGCTCCACAAATTCATACATTGCCAAAGGATCGCCGATACCTGTCGCCATTTTCAAAAGATCATCCGGATCGGCGAGCAAACTCCGTTCAAAACGCAAGCGGAAAAATTCATACTCGTCGCTGTCGATGACCCAGCCGCCGTCACTTTTCGCCCGCTCGGCAAGCTGCAAAAAGGCATCGCGGTGGCGATCCCCGTCCTTCGCCATCTGCTCAAAATAAGAGCCGCCCATGGCTGTATCCTTTTGAATATGGCGACAAACCTTCGCGATCTCTCGTTCATTTCGGGCGAGCAAATGCAAAATCCGCTCCCCGTCAACTTTTATCGTCATAAAGCCCTCCTGTGTTCTGTAGAATGTAGACAATTATATCCTATTATAGGGGCAGATGACTATAGGATGACACGGAAAAATTTTTAAAAGAGGAGTTGCAAAGAATTTACAAACTTGTTATAATCTATTTGTTGACGTCGAGATGTGGCGCAGTTTGGTAGCGTACATGTCTGGGGGACATGGGGTCGCAGGTTCAAATCCTGTCATCTCGACCAAAAATAAAAGCGATCGGTGAGAGCCGATCGCTTTTTTCATGCGCTTAATCGGTCTATGACAACCATATGCGAGCGACATAATGTGTTCCTACACCTACATCCCGTTTTTTTTCCGACAGAATTTTTAATTGAAAAGAGCCGAAAAGCCATTGCGACGAAAGCAATGGCTTTAAACATAATCTCTAATTCCATTCGATGCCGATTACGGCTTTTCCATAAGGAGTTAAAATACACCCCAGAAAAGTTAATATATTAACTTTTACGCGGTGAATATTTTCCTTTCTTGGAAAAGGATGATCCTTTCGAAAACTATTTCTTTTACATACAACAGAAAAAGTTGAGTGGATAATCATATAAAAATAAAAATAAAGTTATATCAGCAGAATTTAATCGAAAATAATATTTTTCAAAAAAGACGCTTCATTTATAACTCCAAAACGAAAAGTCTTATCTATTTTTTAATATAATAAAAATCTTCTTGACGCGAGAAGAGCGTTAAATTTATAATCACACTCGTGCGATAACTGTTATCAATGCAACTTATTGTTTTACGATCCATTCAAGGAGGTTATGGATGCAGAAAAAGACACTTAGCCTGCTCTTGGCGGCGACGATGGTTTTTTCATCGGCGGAAGGCGCCCTTGCAGCGGCTGTTGGCAGCGAAAAACCAATGGCGGTACATACGAAAACGCCGCAGACCAGCGCCATCGTTAAAAAATTCGAGGCGTCACAACATAATGTGGCGGTGAAAAACGAAAAATTTTCCTACATTGTGGAATTTTCCCAAGAAGGGATGCGCGCTTCAGTGAAGGAAAAATTGAAAAAGATGAAGGATGTAAAAATCTTTTACGATTACCACATTCTCTTTAAGGCTGTTTCCATACAAACTTATCCCGAGCAAGCGGAAGTAATTCGCACCTTGCCGGGGGTCAAGAGCGTCGAGCGTTGCGGAACCCTCGAGCCTTTAATGGAAAACGCGCGCAAAGTCGTCAAAGTGGATAAAGCCACCGATTACTTAAAGGCCATTAATGCCACCAATCCCGAAATCGGGAAACATTACGACGGCCGCGGCATGCTCATCGCCAATATCGACACGGGGATGGACTACAAACACAAGGACATGCGCTTAGATGACGAAGCCTTGTCTGCTGCAAAAATTCAGGAAAAGAATTTAAAGCCTGAAGACAAGCCCTTTTACTTATCCCCGAAAGTGCCCCGCAGCTTCAACTATTTAAGCGGCGGCGCCATTACCAAGGAAATGTACGACGACGGTAGCGATTATCACGATCCCCACGGCATGCACATTTCCGGGATTTTAGCGGCCAACGCTACGGAACAAGATCTACAGGCTAAAAACGGGATTCGCGGCATCGCCCCCAACGCCCAATTAATGGCGTACAAAATGTACTCCGACGCCAGCGACGGCTTTGCCGGCGACGAAACCATGTTCCACGCCTTTGAAGACTGTATCCAACACGGCGCCGACGTTATTTCCATTTCGTCGGGCTTTACGGGAACCGGTCTCGTAGGGGAGAAATACTGGGAAGCCATTCGCGGCTTGAGAAAAGCCGACATTCCCGTTTGCGTCGCCACGGGGAACTACGCCACATCCGCGTCGGATTCCTCCTGGGATCGCTACAGCAACAACGCCCTGAACATGACCGACACGGGGAACGTTACCCGTACGGCGGCACACGAAGACGCAATCGCCGTCGCCTCGTCGAGAAACACCGTCGTGGAATTTAACGGCGTGAAGATCGGCGGAAAAGATATGCGCTATGCACAAATCGGCGCCTTCTTCGACAAAAAACACTTCACCCAAAAAGATTACGACTTTATTTACTTAGGCAAATGCCAAGATGCAGACATTGCCGGAAAAGACGTTAAAGGCAAAATCGTCGTCATGGATCGTATTTTCTCCACCGACATGAAATACGCCTTCCAAAAAGTTAAAAACAAAGGCGCCGTCGGCGTTATCGTCGTGAACACCGTAAACTATTACAACCGCGACGACTGGGAAAATGTACCTGCTATGGGATACGAACAAGACGAGCGTACACAAGTACAAGTCTTCTCCCTATCCGGCTACGACGGCCGCGATCTTTGGGATATGATCACCGGCAAGCAATTCCACGATGCTCAGGATAAGCAAAATAAAAAAGGCGATTACCGCATCGACATGAAGGCATTCGACGCGCACAAACCCGCCGTCGGACAGGAAAAACGTCTCCCCGTGGAATTTTTAAATGACAAAATCAAATGGGGCGACGAAGAAGTGCCGGCAGGCTCCACATCCTGGGGTCCCCGTACCGACCTTCTCTTAAAACCCGACGTGTCCGCTCCCGGTAAAAACATTTACTCTACACTGAATGTTATTAACGGCGTAAGCACCTATCAATACATGAGCGGCACCTCCATGGCGACCCCCGTGGTCTCCGCATCCACCGTATTGATTCGCCCGCGCTTAAAACAAATCGAAAAAGATCCCCTCATTAAAGGATCGGGCATCGACCTCGTATCCTTGACGAAGATCATGCTTCAAAATACGGCGCGCCCCATGAAAGACCCGACGACGAAAGATGAAAAGAATCAAACACTCTTTGCATCGCCGCGTCAACAAGGGGCAGGGATTATCGACGTGGATAAAGCGTTGAAAAACAACGTCATCGTGTCGGTAAAAGCCAAAGGCGGCGACGGCCAATACAACGATTACGGCTCCGCTTCCCTCAGAGAAATTAAAGACGGATCGAAAGATTTCACCGTCACCCTGCGCAATATTTCCGATCGCGATTTGACATTTAACGTGTCCGCAAGCCCGGTCACCACCGACGGGGAAACGCCGGTGAAAAAACTGGACGAAGAATACAAAGACGAAAAGAGCCAAGACGGACAAAAAATCGTAGCGGAAATTCACCCGAAAAAAGTAGAGGGCGCACGCGTAAGCCTCGGCTCCGAAACTATTACCGTTCCCGCTCACAGCAGTTACAACTTAGCGGCGAAAATGGAAACGGGCAAGGCGAACAATCAATTTGTGGAAAGTTTCTTGAGCTTTGAATCCAAAGAAGCTGCCGACAGCAAAAACGAAAACGCACAACCTTCCCTTTCTATGCCGGTCATGGGCTTTGCGGGGGACTGGAACAAAGAAACCATTATCGACAAATGGGCGTGGGAAGATGGATCTAAATCCAAAGGCATCGTCGGCCACGACGACGAAGGCAACTTAAAACGCCCCGGCACCATGAACCGCGGTCGCGGCGGCGAACACGGTATCGACCTCTTTAACCCGGCAGGCGTTATTCAAAACACCGAAGACGGCAACCCGAACTTTGAACAAGATCCCGCTTTCTTCTCCTTGAATAACAGCATGGACTTTACGCAACAAACTACAGGCGACAGTAAAATCGTCGACGGCTACACCACCGATAAAATGGTAACGCCTACGCCCCTTATTTTACGTTCCGCCTACGATGCGAAAGTCGCCATCGTAAACCAACAGGAAGAAGCAGGTCAACGGAACCTTAAAGTCCTTTCCGTACAACAATTTATAAAAGGCATTTTAAACTGTAAGAGCAACACGGCAAAGGGATTGAAAAAATCCAAGATGAAAGTATTCCCCGAAATGCAATGGGACGGCAAAGTATACTCGCCGAAACAAGTGCAATTCGGCGCAAACTATATCGAGCCGGGTCTGACACCTTTGGCGGAAGGGCAATATTACTACAAATTCCAATATCGCCTCACGCCGGATTACCCCTATCAAGTGTCCTATGTTCCCGTGAAGGTCGACAATACGGCGCCGAAAATTCTTTCCGTGGATTGCTCCAACCCCGATGAAATTAAGGTCGTGGCGAAGGACACCTATCACCAAAACCCGGACAAATCGAAGACGTGGTTTAATTACGATCAAAAACAAAATCCCGAGGCCTTTAAAGAAGTTTCCAACAAACTTTGGTTCTTAGGCGCATCCTTTGTGGATGAGTACGGCGATTTAATCAAAGAGCCGAACCTAAAAGTTCTCAACAAAGGCTACGATGCCAATACCGGCGAAACACACTACGTCATTAAAGGCGCCAACAGCGATCTTCAAGGCAAAACCTTGGAATTGGCGGCTCTCGACGGCGCCACCAACTTCTCCGATACCTTCCGCGTGAAATTCGACAAAAACCTTACCGACGGTAAGCTGAAATATGAAGTAAACGCAAAGGCAAACGAGGACGAAGATGGCTACAAGGCAGATGACAAGTACGCCATCGACGGCAGCAAATTAAAGACCGCTGCCCCCCTTGAAAACAAACCGGCAGAAGAAAAACAAGAAGACGACAAAAAAGTCGAAGGTACGCCTGAAATCCTCTTGGACAAAACACATTCCACTACAGGAAAAATAGAAGATACGGATTTACGGAAAATGCCGAAACCCAAGACCTATAACAAATACGACTTTGTTACCGGCGAAGAAAAGCCCTACATCGATTACGGCGACTACAACAACAAACTGGACGCCGACGGCAACCCCCTCTTCTATGAAAACGGAGATTCTATGGAATACGCCAAGGAAACCATGGAGGGTCTGAACAAGAAAGGCTATGTAGGCAAAATTACCCCCGATGAAGACGGTGGCTTCCGCGTATCCGGTACCCTGAAAAACGTATCGAAAAAAGCCAAACTTTACTATCAATCGGCGACCATGATGAAAACCGGCAAACGGGCCGAAGTCATGACCTTTAATTACGACGACAAAAACAATACCCTTTCCTTCGATTTCTACGGCAACAAAGACGACGTCAATAACGATAAGGGAACCAACTACGAACGGGATATTAAACTCTTCGTCGTCGATCAACAGGGCGACAGCAAACCCATTTTCTTTAGAATGCCCGAAAAGAAGAAAAAAGCCGAGAAAGTATTCCACCCCGTCGAATCCAAAGTCGGCGATATTGAAGAACTTAGCAACGGCGATTTAAACGGAAAAGTAACAGCCGAAAAAGACGTTAACGGCAACACCGTGTTTAAAATGCGGGAAGAACTGAAGATTTATAAAGGCTACGCCGTAAAGATCACATCCTTCAACCCGGGCAAAAACGGCTTAAAGCCCTTAAGCTCCGACGTATATTACTGCGACGCATCCCGTTGCGAACAGGGCGAGGACTACGGAAAAGACGAAAATGTCCGCTTCAATATTCTCCAAGGCTTTAACCACATCAACTACAAGGTGTACAAAATTGCCTTAGATGAAAAGGGCAACGCGATAAAAGTGAACGATAAAGTGGAACTGAAAGAAGAGAATCTCATTTCCGAAAAAGGCAAATGCGTCTACTTCGATAAAGACGCCGTGCAATTAAATATGGATAAAAACTTCTTTAACCCCACCGACGACAATAATCTTTACGTTCGCAAGAGCCCCTTGGTGATGAAAGGTGTCGTCGGCGATAAAGGCGGCTTCAACTGGCACCTGCGCATCAACGAAAGCATTGTAGGCGAACACTTGATCTATGGCGACCTTAAGAGCGACAACAGCCGACCCTTTGAAGTGAAAATACCCTTCGAAGACGGCGATCGCCTGGACTGGGCGGCAAAAGATTACTCCGGAAACGGCATGCCCGGCAATATTAAAGACGGCGAAGGCAATATCGTTCAAAAAGCCCTCAAAACCCAATACCATCTCTATTTAGATGATGTAAAACCCGAGGTCACTATTTCCAAGGATTCCGTAGAGAACGGCCAAGCCATTCCCTACGACACCGACAAAAAACTTTATGTCGGCGTAACGGATAAGCGCACCAATGGAAAAGAAGGAAAAATCCAAGAAAAAGAAATTTTCATTAACGGCAATCCTTACATCGCCGACACAAACTTAGAAAAATACGGCGACGCTCCTTATGAAATCAAAGTCGTGGCAAAAGACTACGCGCGGAACACGACGGTGAAAATCGTATCCTTCCATCCCGATCAAGACAAACTTGTTGAAACACCAAACGCAAAAGTCACCATTCAATTCCATGGTGGCGAAGGCACCATGGCGCCCATTCAAGTCGCCCAAGGGGAAGACTTCGCCTTGCCGGAATGCACCTTGACGGCGCCGGAAGGCAAAATATTTGCAGGATGGCGCGTAGAAGAAGCTAACGCCTTTATGGATGGCGTGGCGAGAACACGTGGCAGCGTACGTTCGACGGTAAACGAAGACCTTAAAGGTTTGCGCCAACCGGGCGAAGTCCTCAACGCAACCAAGAGCCTCGACATTACCGCCGTATTCAAAAACGCCAAACCTGTAGAAAAGGTAACCGTCAACTTTGAAAAAAACGGCGGACAAGGCATGACACAATCCACGGAAGTGGCAAAAGGCGATAAAATTATTTTGCCGAAAAACGGATTGCAAGCACCGGCCGGAAAAGCATTTGAAGGCTGGGACGTATCGGGCAAACTTATGCAACCCGGACAAGAAGTAATCGTTAAAAACGGCATGACCATTACGGCGAAATGGAAAGACGCGGCAAAACCTGCCCCCGTCGAACCGACACCCTCTACGCAAACCGAAAGCGGCAATGGCGAATCGACCGGCAACTGGATCAACCTAACGCCGAGCGGTGGAAACTCCACTCAAACAGCTCCTCAGGAATCCAAAAAAGCGCCCAATGTAAAAGACGACTTTACCGGACACTGGGGCGAAACCGCTATTCGCATCGCCTTACAAAAAGGCTACTTCAACGACATTGCAGGGGATATGGTCTTTATGCCCAACCTTCCCATTACACGGGCGCAATTCGTCACCGTTTTGGGACGCCACGCCAAAGTGGATATCAGCAAATATCAAACACCCACTTACAAAGATTTGAAAGCGGGAGATTACGCCAACCCCTACATTGCGTGGGCAGCTGAAAACAAAATCGTTTACGGCGTCGGCGACAATCGCTTCGCACCGGATAAAACATTAGACCGTGCGGAAATGGCGACCATCCTCTACAGATACTCCAACACTTTAAACATCAAACTAAAAGAAGCGGAGCAAGTACCGAAGTATACCGACTTCAACACCATTCCCAAATGGGCACAAGAAGCGGTCATGCACATGAGTCGCTACGAAATCCTACACGGAAACAAAGACAACACCTTTGCGCCGAAAGATACCTTTACACGTGCGCAATTAGCACAAGTCATCTACCAATTAGGCGACCTCTAAAGGCATCAAAAAAGACAGATCGATTCAAAATCGGTCTGTTTTTTTGCGCAAAAGATGAAAACTATCTTCTTTTCCGCGGCTATGATATAATTTGGCTATACAATAAGAAGAAAACAAAAAGGATTGAGAACCCTCGATCCTTTTTTCGTGATAAAAAAGGGGGGATAGCGTGAAACGCAATTACGACATTGACGAAATCAATTCTCTTAAATCGGAGATCAACCACATGGACCCGGTGGACCTTGCGGAATCATTCGACGAGATGAGCGTCAAAGAAATTATGCTCCGCTTTAAACTCTTGGACAAAGACCTGGCGGCGGATACCTTCGCCGAAATGGATCGGGACAAAAAGCGGGAAATCATCGAACGCTTTTCCGACGACGACGTGGAAGAACTCATTACCGAACTCGATGAAGACGAACTTGTCGACACATTACAGGAACTCCCCGCCAACATGGTGCGCCGCGTCATGGATGAATTCGTCGTCGGCGATCGCCGTAAAGTCATCAACCGACTCTTAGGCTACCCGAAAGATTCCGTCGGCTCCATTATGACCGTGGAATTCCTTTCCGCCAAAGCCGGCAGCAACTGCGAAACCGTATTAAAACGGGTCATCGCATCGGATCTCGACGCCGACAAACTGGAGCAAATTTGGGTAACGGATAAATCCCTCGTGCTACTCGGCTACGTCTACCTCGCCGACATCCTAAGATCGCCGGACAAAACAATGGAAGACATCCTCGAGCCCTTGCCCGGCTCCATCGAGGCGACAGACGACCAGGAAATCGTCGCAAAAATCGCCTACCGCTACGATCTTTCGGAAATCCCCGTTACCGATTCCGAAGGCAGACTCCTGGGTATCGTGCCGGTAGAAGACGCCATCGACATTATGCACGAAGAATACGAAGAAGACCTTTCCAATATCCACGGGGTACAGGACACATCCGACGAAGACTACCTGGAGCGCTCCTGCTTCGCCATCGCCAAAGACCGCACCACATGGCTGATCATCTGCCTGATCACCGCCACCATGACGGGCTTTATCATTCAGCGATACGAATCCCTGCTGGCATCCAGCGTCGCCCTGGCCGCCTACATTCCCATGCTCATGGACTCCGGCGGAAACGCGGGCACCCAATCGTCCACCACTGTTATTCGCGCCCTCTACACGGGCAAAGTGCATTTTAAAAACATCTTCGCCGTGATGAGCAAAGAATTAAAAGTAGGGCTGATTACGGGCAGCATCCTCGTCGTCGTCAACTTTATTCGCATGACGATCATCGGCGCCCACGGCCTTTCCATTAGCCTAACCGTATCGGCGACCTTACTCCTAACCGTCACCCTGTCGAAAATCATCGGCGGCATCCTGCCTTTGATCGCCGACAAAGTCCACGTAGACCCGACAGTTATGGCGGGGCCCATTATTACCACCCTCGTGGACACCTTTGCATTATTAATCTACTTTGAAGTGGCAACTCACTTAATCAATCTTTAAAACACCGGCCTCGCGCCGGTATTTTATTGCGGCGAAAAAAAGAAATTGGTACAATCATTCCAAAGGAGGTGTGGCATGAGAAAGAAAATTTTGATCGCTCTCTGGATTATCTTAGCGGTGGGGGCGACCTTTGCGGTCTTTGTGTCCTATGTCTTCTCGCCGACGCCGAATAGTGTGCGCAACAAAACCGTGGACGGCGTGCGCATGGATGCCGTCGTGGCGTGGGACGAGCGCAAGCCCATTATCAGAACCTATAAAGAAAAAGAATACCTCGCCTTAACCGACGACGAACTGGCGAGCGTCCGCGACATTATCGACGGAAAAATCGAAGGGGATATACCCTGCATCGACCTCAACAAAGATCCGCGCATGTTTTTTCAATTCGAGAAAAACAAAAAATCCGTCAAGCCTGAAAAAATAAACATAAAAATCATCGCCCACGCATCGGATTATAACGATCCTCAAAAAACGAGAATCATCGCCGGCGAATTAAAAGACGAGGGCGATTTAGGCTACAGCTACGCCACCAAACGCTATAGCCGCCAATACGAAAAATACTTCCTGGAATACTTGCAAGTGGAAATCCACTACACCATCGACGGGGAAAACTACATTTCCACCTTCGGCACCTTCCAAAGCAACGTAAACGACGGCACGGATTTTTCTGAAAACGAAACATTCGATACGCCCATCGAACCGGAATAAAAAGAAAGCCCTTAACGTTGGATTTCACGATCCGAACGTTGAGGCTTTTTTCTTGCAATAGATTATTTTAGACTAAAAATAAAATTTCTTATTCGCATCGCTATTTAAAGGAATACTCAACATTAAACATACAAAACAAAATGAAAGTTACGGAAAAGGTTTGGATAAAATAAATTTTATAGGGACAGAAGGAAATTAAATCAAAAAACAGAAAGAGACATAAAAAGAATCATCTCGGAACCCTTGATTCTATTGAAAAAGCAAAGTATGATAGGGGTTATAAGAGTGATTCTATAGTTTTCCAAACCGATAAAGTACAGACAAAAAGGAGGAAAGGAAAAATGAAGGGAAGCGAAGCGAGGAAAAGGATTTATAAATCCTTATGTGCAAGCTTTTTAGCGTTCGTCATGATCTTCACCAATGTGTTGGGCGCGGTGGAAGTGTATGCGGCCGACGGGATAGAGGCACCTACAATTACAAAAGCATTTATTGGAACAAATACTATCTCTGGAGGAAATTTACACAGAGGTAAAATTAATGGCAAGAATGCAAGAGGAACAGTTCATGTAACATTAAAGGATAGTAGTGGGAATGAAAAAGCCACTGTTTTCGTTACACCGAAAAGTGGAACAACTTGGACAGTAAACTTACCTGAAGGAGTTACAATTGCAGAAGGAGATACGGTTACTGCTTATCAAGAATTTAATGGAAGTAATTCTGAGCCTGTAACTGTAAATGCGATGGACTCACTTGCTATACAAAATAAAGACAAGCTAAAAATGCCGCAAGGTGAAATTTGGATAGAACAAACTTCATCCAACCAAGTCAATGATGACGAACAAGCAGAAGCTGTTGAAATGTTTAACAATGCAAACACTGCAATAGCTGGTGATATTAAATCAGTTAAGTTTTCCATTGATACTGCTGCCCATGCTTATTATGAAGTAACTTATACTGATGGTTCGACATCAGGCAAAGTAGAAGCTACAAATTTACAAATAAAACAAGTTACAGAACATTCGAGAGGAGCTACTCTTGGCAGTATTACCATTGTAGACAATGTAATTAAGGGAAAGCTAGCAGGAGAGGGACCATTTGACGGCATAAAAGTTCAAATACTTCTTAAACTTAGCGATGCGGTCAAAGATAGCTATTGTGATGGAGGGAAGTGTTTAGTTGACAAAGACACATCTGATCCGGTAGATGCAACTGTAAATGGCGAAACAGGAGAATTCACATATACAATTCCAAACCCTGACTTAAAACTTGATCAAAAAGTTGGTGTTACAGTAAAAGAACCCCATAAATTCAAATCTTGTTCTCAAACTACTGTTAAACCTGTAAAAGTAGATAAAATAGAAGTTAAAGACCCTAGAAAATTAACTGCTGATGACAAAAAAGCAATTGATGCTGCCATAAGAAAAGGATATACAGTAAATGGCGAATCTAAATTACCAAACGGAACCGGAGACTGGGATGGAGTACCGGCAGTTATACAAATTGATGACAGCGGAAATGTTAAGATATTTAGCGGTAATGATGTAGCAGGTACTTGGCCTCTGGAAAATGATTATAAATTTGTTCCGGAAAAAAATGCTGATGGTTCATACAAGGTAAAAGACGGAGCTGAACCAAAAATAACAATTCCGGCCAAAGACCTTTTAAAAAACCTTAAACCGGATGCACCTAAAGTTGACTTAAGTGGAGATAAGAAAAGCATCACAATCACTCCAAATGAAAAAGATACAGATGCTAATAGCATTTCTGTGTCCTACACAGGAAAAGATGGTAAAACAAAAACGACTACAGCAACAAAAGATAAAAATGAAACTTGGTCTATCACTGAAGGCGAAGGTTCCGTCGATAAAAATGGCGTTGTAACGATTCCTAAAGACAAGGTAAAAGGCGGAACAGATGTAACAGCTACAGTAACAGATAAGGGTGGAATAGCAGATGACGATACAACACCACTTACATCAGAACAGGGATCTTTAACTGTAGAAGAAACAAAAGCTGACAAAGTTGAAGCCCTTGGCGGTCTCGACCCGAAAGATATAAAAAAATGGGTCGGCGATGACGTAAACTGGAAAGACGGCATTAAGGCAAAAGAATCTACAAAAGAAACTGAAGTCAACAAGCTTTTAGAAGGCGCCACCTTTGAAGATGCAACTGATACGGCTCGGAAAACCGATTCAGCAGGTACAAGAGCGGGCAAGATAAAAGTTAAGTTTGACGACAACTCTGAACTTGTTGTCGACAATCAAACCCTGTACGTCAGCAACCATGTAACAAATAAGGATGCACAAAACTTACCTGATGATGCTTTAGAAGTAGAATTCCAATTAGGCGAAGGGACGAAGGTGAATAATGTCGGATCCGGAGCTGTTGAAGGAAATAAAGACACTCCGACCCTTTACCAAAAATACAAGGTAAAACCCAATACGAACTTAAAGGACTACAAACTTCCCACGATTAACCAATCCGTGGTAGATTCGATAAAACTTTCGGCACAAGAAGGCTATGTAGAACCCGTATGGAATACTGAAGACTTCACCGCAACAAAAACAAACAAAACCTTTACCGCTACGGCGACAAAGGCATACAATGTAACGCTTGAGGCTAATGGTGGTGACGGAAATATGGCTGGTGCACAAGTAAAAGAAAACGGCACCTATAAACTTCCCGATAATGCCTTTACCCCGCCAAACGAAAATCAAGAATTTGCAGGATGGTTAGTTAATGGGGCGACGACAGTTACCAAACCCGGAACTGACATCACCATTACCAAGGACACCGTCATAAAAGCTTCGTGGAAACCCATTGAATTAAAGGCAAAATTCTTACCCGGAGAAGGCGCGACCGGCTCGATGGAAGAGAAAACTGTAACAAAGGGTAGCGAATTTGAACTTCCGACTCCAACATTTACAGCACCGAAAGACAAAGTGTTTGCCGGTTGGCAAGTCAACAATGAAGATGGCGTAAAACAAGCCAAGGATAAAATAAAAATCTCTGGCGACGTAACCCTAACCGCTACCTGGAAAGACATTGAATACAAAGTAACCTTCAA
>NZ_KQ960154.1 GCF_001553115.1 Aedoeadaptatus coxii | reverse complement strand
GAGGTTACTCCCCAACGGATATTTTAGAACCACAATAACTTTAGACGGAGAAGAATGTTCCACATGGAACATTCTTCTCTTTTTATTTGTAATTGTTTTTGATACTATGAATAAGAAGGAAGTGAAAAAATGAGCAGAAATATCGCCGTATTTAATCAAAAAGGAGGCGTAGGCAAGACGACGACCGTCATTAATCTTGCCGATGCTTTAGCGGAAAAAGGAAAATCCGTTTTGATTGTAGACCTGGATCCCCAGGCCAATGCAACAAACGGTTTAAATATAGATAAAGATCGCGACACAATGGTTTATGATTTTTTATTGGGCAGTGAAGAAAATCCCATCGTCAATGTAAAGAAAAACCTGGACATTATACCCTCCGGCGCTTCTCTTGCCGGAATTGAATTGGAATTTGCCCAACAGACCAATTGGCAATTGAAATTGAGAGAACGGATCCAAGAATTAGATCATTACGATTATTTAATTATGGATTGTTCGCCATCTCTCGGTGTACTTTCAATTTTAGCCCTTTCGGCGGCGGACAGCATCCTCGCTCCCGTACAATGCGAGTATTATGCGTTAGAAGGCCTATCTCAATTAATGGCATCGATTCAACTTGTCCGAAACGGATTCAATCCGGACCTCGAAATAGAAGGTGTACTCCTTACCATGTACGACGGACGGACGAATTTAAATACCCAAGTCGTGGAAGAGGTAAGGAACTATTTCAAAGATGCTGTATTTAAGACGGTTATTCCGAGAAATGTTCGATTGGCGGAAGCACCCTCCTATGGTATGAGTATTATTTCTTATGATAAAGGGAGTAAGGGGGCAAAAGCTTATTTAAAACTGGCCAATGAGATTATAAGGAGGAGGAAATAATGGAAAAGAAACGGGGTTTGGGAAGAGGTCTGGATAACTTCTTCAATACAGAGCCTTTAAATGATGACAGACACCGAGAAACCCTTCCTATAGATGACATCACAGCCAACCCTAAACAGCCGAGAAAGCAGTTTTCGGATGAGAGCTTGGAAGAGTTGGCGGAAAGTATTCGCAATGTAGGCATTTTACAGCCTCTATTGATTAAAAAGCAAGATGGACAAAATCTGTTAATCGCCGGCGAAAGAAGGCTTAGGGCGGCTAAACTGGCAGGATTGCTCGATGTACCCGTTCGATTCATAGATGTTACGGAAGAGGAAGTCGATC
This sequence comes from Aedoeadaptatus coxii, assembly GCF_001553115.1. GTDB lineage: Bacteria > Bacillota > Clostridia > Tissierellales > Peptoniphilaceae > Aedoeadaptatus > Aedoeadaptatus coxii. The sequence continues at coordinate 62,108 of NZ_KQ960154.1, read as the reverse complement.
AGATCTCTTTAATAGAAAACATCCAAAGGGAAGACTTAAATCCCATCGACGAGGGCGAAGGCTATGAAACCCTGAAAAAGAAGTACGGCTACACCCAGGAAAAAATCGCTTCCCTCGTGGGGAAATCCAGACCCTATATCGCCAACGCCATGCGCCTTTTAAAACTTGAACCTGTTGTAAAAGAAATGCTTAAAAGAGGGGAATTAACTATAAGTCAGGGGAAACTTCTCCTTTCAATTAAAGACGGAAACAAACAGATACAACAGGCTCGACGAATTGTAAAAGAGGGCCAAACAATTGAAGAGACGAGGGAAGAAACAAAAGTAATACGTCCCAAGCGTTCCTCTTATTATGGAGACATCGAGGAAAAACTAATGGATCGCCTCGGCACAAAGACCTTGGTAAAGGGGAATATGAATCGCGGGCAGCTCGTCATCGATTACCATTCCAAAGACGATCTTATGCGCATTTATGATTTAATTATGGGAGGCGAACTCATTGACTAGAGAGTATAAATTTTTCGTCACCGACGCCTTCACCGATCGATCCTTCGTGGGGAATCCCTCGGGAATCGTGTTGACCGAAGGCAATATGAGCGAAGACGAGATGCAAAAAGCGGCGCGGGAACTTAATCATTCGGAAACAACTTGCGTGCGTCAGCTGGATCGTGATATTTACGATATTCGATACTTTACGCCTATGAGCGAGGTTGCCTTATCGGGTCACGCCGCCCTGTCCACTTTCTGGACGCTGGCGGAGCAAGGTTACATTAACGCCAGAGAAAAGAATCTGCGAATCGTTCAATATACTAAAGCCGGCCAACTACATGTGGACATCGAATACGGCCGCCACGGTGTTAAATTTATCGACGTAGAACTTCCCCTTATGAATTCAATGAACGACGTCAAAGACTTGGAAGAAGTGGCATCGGCCTTTAGCATTGATGCGGAGGATTTGGCAGCTGATGCAGCTTTGACACCGGCCATTATCGACAACGGCATTGTCACCATGGTGATTCCCGTAAAAGACCGGGAAGTGCTCTTTACATTGGAGCCGAAACGTCGGCGGATGGAAGAGCTCGCTAAGAAATACCACTGCCTCGCTTTCCACCTATTCTATTATGATGGGGAAACGGGGGTAGCGGAGCAGAGAAACTTTTCGCCTGCCATCGGCATTTGGGAAGAGTCGGGCACTGGAACGGGAAGCGGCGCCATGTATTACTATTTAAAAGTAAAAAACAAACTGACAAAAGAAACGCTCATCGCCCATCAAGGACAGGAAGTGGGGCGCCCCTCGGAAATCATTGTATCGGAGAAAAACGGAAGGGTTTACGTAGGCGGCACGGCGTGCATTGTAATGGAAGGGATTATGCGTATATGAAACTCATCGATTTAAGCGTTAGTCAATATATTGAAAAAGCGGCAGATAAAACCTCCATGCCCGGTGGCGGATCGGTAGCCGCCCTTTGCGGCGCTTTGGCGTCTTCACTCGCTGTAATGGTATTAAAACTTTCGGGAGTCGATGATATAACATGGGAACTCTACGATGTACACTCCGAATTTTTGCAAGAGAACATCGACAAGGACAGCACCTCCTTCGACGACGTGCTGAAGGCGTTTAAATTGCCGAAAAATACGGAAGAGGAATCCAAAATACGCAGCGCGGCCATTCAAAAAGGTTATATTAAGGCGATCGACGTTCCCCTTTTCACCATGGAAGAAGCGGGCAAAGTATTGGATCTTATGGCGAAACACCTTCCCCTTATGGGTGAAGAGGCCTTTAGCGATGCCCTCATCGCAGCAGACTTGGCACGAACCGCCTTGCGAGGCGCCGCCCACACCGTTCGCCTAAACCTCGCATCTCTGAAAGACGAGACATTAAAGGCCTCCTATGAAAAGAGAATGGCACAAATCGAAGGGAACGCGAAGATACACTATGAAGCCATTCAAGGCTTTTAATGTCCATGGCTATATTATTTATCGTTAATCCCAAACTAAATAAGAGCCGTAAAGCAAAAATTAAAACCATGATCGAGGAGACTTTTTCCGAAGGAGAGTATCGGTTTTACGACGATTACGTCGAAAACCTTGAGGAAGAAGAATTAAAAGTTTTCGATCATTATGTAGCAGTAGGCGGCGACGGCACAGCCTATCAAACGGTTAACCTGATGATGAAAACGCCTTATCGGCGATTTTCCCTGATTCCCGCCGGCAGCGGCAATGATTTCGCGCGAACCCTCGGCTTAAAAAGAGATTATGGCGAGATTATCAAAAGCATCAAAACCGCTTCGCCTCGCTCCATGGACCTTTGCCGATGGAATAATCGTTACTTTTTAAACATAGCATCCGTAGGGGTGGATGCCGACGTCAACGCCCTCAATACGTCCACAGATAAAGCGATCGGCGGCATAAGTTACAGCTTTAAAATTTTCGACGCCGTTAAAAACTATCGCTTCCGAAAAATTCAACAGGAATACTATTCGGAAAGGGAATGGACCCTCTTTACTTTCGGAAACGGAGGCTATTACGGCGGCGGTTTTCCGATTTTTAAAGAGGCCGATCCCTTTAGCGGCAAGATTTTATTCCTCGGAGCGGGGAAGAGCCGGCTCCCCTACGTCATTCCCTTTTTGGCATGTCTTTTTGTGGGAAAAGATCGGTTATTTCAAAAAGATATGTATCGCAAGACAATAGACTCCATGGAATTTGAATTATTGGAGAAAGCCAATATTAATTTAGATGGAGAAAATTTCTACGAAGAGGGAAAGGTAAGGGTGGATATTCTTCCCGGAGAAATTCAATACGTAGGTCCACTCAATAGATAAGAGCACAAAAAAAGCGGCCATAGCCGCTATCTGCGAAATGCCCGTTGATAGCCGGCTTTTTCCGCTTCTTTTGCCGTTTTAAACATAACGACATTTCTCGATTTAATTTTTTTGTATTGAGGATCTCCCGGCATGTGATAGAGCATGCTGTTTTTATTTCCCTTAGCGGGGCCCTCATCGCCTTCGATAGCCCATAGACCTTTGTCGCCTTCGATAGCTTCGTCTTCACCCTTTTTTAAAAGGCGTTGGTACTTTACATTCGGCGGATAGGCACGCTCTCTGGCGTAGCCCAGGGCGACGAGTTTGTAATTAAATAGGATATCTTCTTTAGGACGCTCGCTTTTTTTGGGATTTTCCGTCCACACATAGGCGAGCTTTCTGCCGTAGTGATCTTCTTCCTTATCGTCGAATTCCAGAAAGACTGTTTTACCTTCCAAACTTTTTTTCGTAAAATTAGAAGCCTCCTTGCCCCAAGGCTCGACGATGCCGTTGGGATGGACAGTTTCCGGCGTATCGATTCCGATGAGCCGCACTCGGTAGGAATCGCCTTTTTGAGCGATAATCGTATCCCCGTCCACCACCCGTTCCACGACATAGCCCTCCGCATCGCGAGGGGAATGATCAAAAGAATCGGTGGCGAAAAACGTGGCGACGATGAAAAATAAAATAATGAGAAAAGTACGTAGATGTTTCATACCATTCAGTATAGCAGAAGAAAGAGGTCATCATGAGCATACAAATTTTCGGCACGAAAAAATCAAATAATACGAAAAAAGCCCAACGCTTTTTTAAAGAGCGGGGCATTTCGTTCCAATTTATTGATTTAAATGAAAAGGAATTGAGCTGGGGCGAATTCGATTCCATTACCAACTCCATCGGCGGCTTGGACGGATGGATCGACGAAGACTCTAAGGATAAAGAGGGCCTGGCCTACGTGCGCTACGCCACGGAGGAGAGTAAGGAATCCTATATTATCGACCATCCGTCGATTATGAAACTTCCCATCGTAAGAAGTAAAAAGCGCGCCGTTTTAGGGCATGCTCCCGACGTATGGAAACAATGGGCGGAAGAGGAAAAGTAATTAAGCCCTATGTTCAATATGCAACAGAATAAAGGCAAATAACAAAAACAGGGCCGAAATCCAAATGGTGCGAATACCTAAAATTGGTAAAAAGAAGCTGCCGATGGTGGCGCCGAAGAAAAAGACAAAGACGATGTAAAAGACTGTGCGGCTTCTGTGGCGATGTTCGTGCTTTTTCGTGTGGTGAAAGCCTGCGAGATGGTGCATAATAGTGCGCACATTTCCGACGCACATGGTGGTGGCAAAATTAATGTCTTTAAATTTACGGAACGTATTGACCTGAATACCGCAACAGGTGGCCATTAAAAAATTGGCGAGATTGTCGAAGTTGTGAGGTAAAAAACCGACGGCGAAAAGGGTAACGACTTCGCCGAATAAAATGAAAGGTTGCCAGTGGATTCCGAAGAAATGGCGTTCGGAAAAGACAATCCGCGCCGATAAGTACACGCCGAGAGCGAAGGCCAAAATCTGAACGAGGTAGTGGGAAATTTGCATAAAATCTCCATTGACGAGACTTAATGCCAACAGCACCACATTGCCGGTTAAAGCATTTACAAAAACGTGACCGCGAAGGGCGTAAGAATAAGTATCCTGTAAGCCGCCTGCCAATGTCAGCAGTGTGGCAAATAGGAGCGATTCCGAGTGTTTAGTCATAGGATCTCATCCTTTCGAGAAGCTCGCGATAAATGGGAAGCATATGGTCTTCCGCTACAAAAGCATCTAATTTATCTACAGGCACCCACATTCTGTTTTCATCGGGATGAAGAAGGGTGTCTCCTTCTTCGCCCCAAAATCCGAAGCAAAAATTAATGTGAAAATGACTGTCCACTTTTTCGCCCTTTCGCTCGTGAGATGCTACGGGCATAAGCTCCAGGGCAATGGGCTTTTCGGAAAGGGGCTTGGCGCGGCGCAATCCGGTCTCTTCGTAGAGTTCCCGAAGTGCGGAGTAAAAAAGCTCTTCTCCTTCCTCCACATGGCCTCCGGGCCACGACCAGGAGCGATAGATTTTGTGATAGATCATGAGGAGTTTATTTTTTTCCCGATCCAACACCATAGACGAGGTGGTGTAGTGGTAGGGGGCGCTCCGATCGACGGAAATCAATCGTTCGTCCAGGCGGAGCAAATGATCTTTGTCCTCCGCCTCTTTTTTATTTTTAGCTTCGTAGTTTTTAATCCAGTCCATGGATAACCTCCAGTGCCGGTTGAAAAGCCGATGGTATGGCGTAGCGTTCAAGTTCTTTTTTATCGACCCAAAGGCCGGATTCCTCTTTTGCAAAGAGGGCGTCGACCTTGGCGTAGACGATGGTAATATTCCAGATGCGATGGCTGAAAATATGTCGGTAACTTCCCCTGTTTTCTACAGAGCGCGTCATAACATTTCGCTCCGTTAAATACTTTTGTACATCTTCCGTTTTCAAATGGTTTTCGAGAAGGGGAAAACCCCACATACCGTGTAAAAGGCCCGTCTCCCGTTTTTCCAAGAGAAAAGAATCATCCAAATCTAAAAGCAGCAGCGTGTAATCTAAAAGCGTCTGCTTTTTTTTCGGCGTTTTTTTGGGAAGCTCCGCCACGCGGCCTTCTTTAAAGGCGGCGCAATCGTCGCGCAAAGGGCAGAGAAGACAGAGAGGATTTTCAGGCGTACACACTTTATTGCCGAGATCCATCATAGCCTGATTTAAATCCCCCGGCCGCTCCCTTGAAATATCTTTATTAGCGAGGGCGAAGATTTTATTTTTTCCCTTGCTCCTGTCGATGACGTCATCGACGCAGTAAAGCCTGCTGTAAATTCGAAGGAGATTGCCGTCGATGGCGGCCACGGGTTCGTCGAAGGCGATGGAAGCAATGGCGGCGGCGGTGTAATCGCCGATGCCGGGAAGCTCTCTTAAACCCTCAAAGGTTTGAGGCATGCCCTTTTCGTGAATGACTAGGGCCGCCTTCTTTAAATTACGCGCCCGGCGATAATAGCCGAGACCCTGCCAAAGCTTTAAAAGCATTTCTTCATCCCCCAGTGCCAAATCGTCTACTGTGGGAAAAGTTTCCATAAAACGTTCGTAATAGGGAATAACTGTATTGGCCTGAGTTTGTTGGAGCATAATTTCCGAGATCCATATGGCGTAGGGATTTTTCGTATGACGCCAAGGTAAGTTGCGATCGTGAGGTCGATACCAATTTAAGATTTTATATTTGATGCACATATGGGTATTATAACAAAAAGGTTAAATACTGGCGATTGACGCTATTTCATCGTCATGGTATAGTTGTTTATATCATACAAGATCAATAGGATATATGGAGGAAATGAAAATAAATGGATGCATTATTAAAAGTTGAGGGTGTACGCGCCTCAGTTGCAGAAAAAGAAATCCTAAAGGGAATGAATTTAACGGTCAATAAAGGCGAAGTACACGTCATTATGGGCCCAAACGGCAGTGGTAAATCTACTTTAGCCAACGTAATCATGGCAAACCCTGCCTACACCATGACCGAAGGAAAAGTATTCTTTGAAGGGGAAGACATTAGCGACGAAACCACAGATAAACGCGCTTTAAAAGGCCTTTACCTCAGTTTCCAAACCCCTTATGAAATTCCCGGCATCAGTGTGGAAAACTTTATTCGTCAAGCGCTTTTGGCACGGGGCCAAAAGACTTCCATTATTAAGTTTAAAAAAGAGCTTAAGAAAAAAATGGAACTTTTGGACATGAAACCGGAATATGCTGAGCGCTATTTAAATGTGGGCTTTTCCGGCGGCGAGCGCAAAAAGACTGAGATTTTACAGCTTCTTATGCTCGAACCGAAACTGGCCATTCTAGATGAAACGGACTCCGGTCTCGACGTAGACGCCGTCGCTACTGTAAGCCGCGGCTTAAAAGAATATTTAGACGGCGAACGCTCGGCGATTATCATCACCCACCACAGAGAAATTTTAAAAGAAATTCAACCGGATTTTGTTCACGTCGTAAGCGACGGAAAGATCGTAAAAGAAGGCGGCGACGAAATCATCGATCGAATCGAAGCGGAAGGTTTCGGCTGGATTAAGGATGAGCAAAATGCGTAAGATAAGAAAAAAGACTGAAATCCAAGAGATGGATCGGGGGATTTACGACGAACGGAATCCTTTTACCTATCGGAAAAAAACGGAACAAGGTTTAAACGAATCCATCGTACGCCAAATTTCGGAAGAAAAAAATGAGCCGGCGTGGATGCTCGAAAAGCGTTTGGAAGCTCTTAAAATCTTCAACGAAAAGTCCAATCCCGAATGGGGTCCGGATCTTAGCGAAGTGGATATGGACAAGGTCATTACCTATATCCGTCCCGATGCCGATCTCGCTGCAGACTGGAACGACGTACCCGAAGAAATTCGTAAAACCTTCGACTCTCTGGGCATTCCCGAAGCGGAAAAAGAATCCATGCTTTCAGGCGTCGGCGCACAATACGACTCGGAAGTGGTTTACCACAGCATTCAACAACATTTATTGGATCAAGGGGTCGTTTATACCGATTTTGAAACCGGTCTCCACGAATACGAAGACATTGTAAAAGAATATTTCGGCAAGTGCATCAATCCGAATCTGCATAAGTATGCGGCGCTGCACTACGCGGTATGGAGCGGGGGAAGCTTCGTCTACGTGCCGGAAGGTGTCGATGTCGATGTGCCCTTGCAATCCTATTTTAGATTAAATGCGCCGGGCGCCGGACAGTTTGAACACACGCTGATTATTATTGAAAAGGGCGCGAAATGCCACTTTATTGAAGGCTGTTCCGCTCCGAAATACAATGCGTTGAACCTGCACGCCGGTGCCGTCGAGCTTTTTGTAAAAGACGATGCCACCTTGCGTTATTCCACCATCGAAAACTGGTCGCGGAATATGTATAACTTAAATACGAAACGCGCCATCGTCGGCAAAAACGGCAAGATCCAATGGGTATCCGGATCCTTCGGTTCCAAAGTGAGCATGCTCTATCCCATGAGCGTTCTCGCAGGAGACGGAGCGCAAAACGAATACACCGGCATCAGTTTTGCCGGCGCCGGCCAAAACATCGATACGGGGGCGCAGGTTATTCACGCTGCCAACAACACCAAGAGCTCCATCCAATCGAAATCCATTTCGAAAGGTGGAGGGATCGGCGTTTATCGCGGCCTCGTCAAAGTAACCGACAATGCCAAGGGTACGAAATCCACGGTATCCTGTGAATCCCTTATGCTCGATAATTTATCCCGTCAAGATACGATTCCCGCCATCGACATTAACAATCGCGACGTCGACTTCGGACACGAAGCGAAAATCGGTCGGATTTCCGACGAAGTTATTTTCTATTTAATGACGCGGGGAATTTCCGAGGAAGAAGCGCGGGCGACGGTAGTGCGCGGCTTTGCCGATCCTATCGCCAAAGAATTGCCTTTGGAATACGCCGTTGAAATGAACAACCTCATCTCCTTGGAATTAGAAGGGAGCATCGGCTAATGAAGGCACACAAAGGAAATATTTTAGATTATAAAACGTACTCTTATTTAAAAGTAAATGAAGCGGACATCGAAGGCGCCGACGTTAAGGGTGACGAAGAAGTTATAGCCGACGACGTCTTTAAAAATTACGACTACGGCATCAGCCCGGAAATGGTGGAACTTCACGACACAAGCTCCACTATTGCCAAGCAATATAATATAACCTGCGCAAAAGATCTGGGCGTTCACAGATTAGACGGCGATCGCGACGAAATCGTCACGTTGGATTTCAATGTAGCGACAAACGCCCGTCTCACCGGCTATTTCGCATCGGAAAAAAATGCCGGTTATCGCTCCGCCCTTGTGCGTATTCACGTTAAGAAAAACGCCGTAGCGCGCCTTTATTTCGTCAACATGGATAAGAGCCAAGTGGCCAACTATCTTTCCATTGCCGCCGTCGTAGAAGAAGGTGGAAAGTTGGATTGTTACGTGTTCCACATGGGCGACGGCGACGAAACCAGTAATGTGAAATGCTATTTGAAAGGCGAACACGCCCTCGGCAATATTCAGTCCATCTATCTTGGAAAAGGCGGGCAATCTTACGATTTGCTTTACGATATGGTACACGAAGGGGTGGACACCACATCCAATCTCGTCGTAGACGGTGCGTTAATGGAAAATGCCTACAAAGTATTTAAAAGTCGTATCGACTTTTTGGAAGGCAGCAAACACAGCCGCGGCAACGAAGAAGAATTTGCTATTTTATTGGATTCCACGGCGAGAAGCCTTTCCGTACCCGCCCTATTAAGTCACGAAGACGACGTAGAGGGTAATCACGCTGCCAGCGCCGGAAGAATCGATCAAGATATGCTCTTTTACTTCCTCACCCGCGGTTTCGACGAAAAAACCGCTGAGCGCATGATCGTCGATGCGAAATTTGCGCCGGTGATCGACGCGGTAGTTTACGATGAAGAGCGGGAACTCATTTATAAAGAACTGGAAACTATTTTGAGGAGACGTGAACATGTTACAGCCTAGCGAAATAAAAGAAATTCGTAAGGACTTCCCTTATTTGGAATTATCCCAAAAAGACAAGCCCCTCGTTTATTTAGATTCCGCTGCCACGACCCAAAAACCGAAAGTCGTCATCGATGCCATGAGCGATTACTATCGCTATCATAACGGCGGGCCCCACCGCGGCGCCCACCGCCTTTCCATGGCGGCTACGGAAGTGTACGAAGGGGCGCGGGAAGCGGTTAAAAACTTTATCGGTGCGCGGGAATCTGCGGAAATTATCTTTACGCGAAACGCTACCGAAGGGCTCAATCTGATTACCTACAGTTACGCCCTCGAAAACTTAAAACCCGGCGATGAGATCGTGATTTCCATTATGGAACACCACGCTAACCTCGTTACCTGGCAATATGCGGCTGAAAAGACAGGCGCTACCCTTCGTTACCTCTACATCGACGAAAACAAGGAAATTCCCTGTTCGGAAGTGGAAGAAAAGGTAACGGCGAAGACGAAAATTTTAGCCATTACCCAGTGTTCCAATGTTCTCGGCACCATGCCCGAAGTGAAAAAAATGATCGCCCACTTGCGCAAAGTGAGCCCGGAAGGCGTCGCCGTTGTAGACGGTGCCCAAGCGGCTCCCCATATGCCCGTGGACGTCAAAGACCTGGACTGCGATTTCTACGTGTTTAGCGGCCACAAAATGCTCGCCGCCATGGGTGCCGGCGCCGTTTACGGTAAGTTGGAACGCTTAAATGCCATGAAGCCCTATATGTATGGCGGCGACATGATCGAATACGTGTACGAAGACCACACCACCTTCCAACAAGCGCCGGCCCGTTTTGAAGCAGGCACTCAAGATGTTGGGGCGGCTGCCAGTTTACCTGTGGCCATCGATTATTTAAACGCTATCGGTTTGGATAAAATCCACGAATACGAAAGCTATCTTACCGATTACGCCTACGATCACATGAAAGACATGGACGATATTACCATTCTTTCCAAGCCGACCAATCCTCGCGGCGGCCTCATCACCTTTAACTTTAAAGAGATACACCCCCACGATGTGGCGTCGATTTTAGATTCCAAGGGCATCGCCATTCGCAGCGGTCACCACTGTGCCCAACCCTTGCATCGAAGCTTCGGCATTCATTTTTCCTGCCGAGCATCTTTTGCCGTATATAACACCATCGAAGAAGTCGATTACTTTATAAAAAGTCTCGATGAAGTAAGGAGGTTGATGGGTCTTGGCACTCGATGATATTTACACCACGCTCATTATGGAAGAATCCAGAAGCGAGCATAACAAAGGGGATTTAGAAAATCCCGACTACAAAGAATTGGGCCACAATCCCAGCTGCGGCGACGAAATTACGCTGCAAATTAAAATGGACGGCGACACGCTGAAGGATCTTTCCTATACCGGCGTCGGCTGCGCCATTTCCCAAGCCTCCACCTCGATCATGATCGACACCGTTAGAGGCAAGACGCGGGAAGAGGCGATCCATTTAGCCGATACCTTTATCGGCATGATCAAAGGCGTTTCCATTACAGAAGAAGAACAGGACGCGTTGGAAGATGCCATGGCATTTGAGGGCATTTCCAAATTACCCGCTCGGGTAAAATGTGCCGTGCTTCCCTGGTATACGCTGAAAAACATTTTAGAAGCATGAAAAGAGCTGCATGTCAGCTCTTTTTTTATAAAAATGGATAGAAAATTTAGATTTAAAAACATGTAAAAGAAAACAGATTATTTGGTAAAGTAACAAAGAAAATGTGGTATAATAAATCTGATAAGTATAATCAATAACCAATTATAAATGGCCATTACCAGCGCAAAAGGAGGATAGCTATGAAGGCCAGAGAATTTTTATGGACCTATTGGAATCTGTTAAAAGAAGCAAACGACACAAAGATGTCACTGATGGATTACTTTTCCGAAAACTACGGGTTGACGCAGTTGCAATTACTCGTCTTGGGAAAAATCGATTCATTAGACGACACATCCATTCGCTCCATCGCCAGATCCCTACATCGAGATCACGGCAATATTTCAAAAATTTGCACCGTACTCGAACGCAAAGGCTATGTTTATCGGGAGCGCTCCGTTACAGATTCGCGAATCGTCCATGTGTACTTAACGGAACAGGGAGAAAAATACATCGACGAATTTTCAAGTATCGTCGCGCCGCTTTACGATAAGTTGGGAGATCACTTAACCGACGGCGATCTGAGATTTTTATTAAAATCAATGGAAATTATCGAATCCTTGTTTAATCAATCGGAAAAAGTAAGAAATATTCAGGACGAGCAACGCCTTGCCAGAAAAGAAGAGCAACGTCTCGCCAAACTGAAATAGAATCAAAAAGAAAGGGGTGCGCCCCTTCTTTTTTTGTATCATTGTTTCAAATTAAAGACATATAGGCGGAAAAAAAGATTTTTGCCGTGTTGCAATTTATAATAGTTACGAAAGGAGTGGACGATGAAAGGATTAAAGCATTTTGGAATACTTACACTGATTTTGTGTTTGGCGTTTTTTCCGAATCTTTCGGAAGCGAAGAGCGCGCAGGGCATAAAGAGCCCGCAAAAACTTCGGGTAGACGGCAAGCTTACCGATGTAAGAGGATATAATATCGAAGGCTACAACTACTACCGCTTGCGCGATCTCGCCAAGGCACTGGAGGGAAAAGTCGATTTTTCCGTTACAGGGGACAGCCAAACCATTACCATGGATAGAAAGGGACGCTACAAAAGTTTTAAAGGCGACAATATAGGCGGCGCGCGAGAAAGGGCGATCTTAAAGACCATGAATGTTCGCGTAAAAGGCGATTATCCGGTGGATATTATTGAGGAAACCTATAATATTCGAGGCTTCAACTATTTCAAGCTTCGCAGCATGGGAGAAATATTAGGTTTTGCCGTGGATTACGACCGCAATAAAAACGAAGCCCTTATTACGACGACGCCATCGAAACCTGAAAAACCCAATGAAGTTGTGCCGATGCCCGAGGCGCAAAAAACACCTGACATAAAAGGCCGCGTCGTTCTCGGCAACGAGCGACTCTTTACAGAATACGCAAGCCTTATTGACGGCAAGCGGGTGGGCCTTATTACCAATCAAACCGGCGTCGATGCAAACGGCGTACCCGTGGCGGAAAAGTTAAAAGCTTATCCGAAGACCAAACTCGTGGCTCTTTACAGCCCGGAACACGGTTTAGACGGCAAGCAGGAAGCGGGGAAATACGTCAAGAGCTACTTCGATCAAAAAATGAACCTTCCCGTCTACAGCCTTTACGGGCCGACGCGGAAACCTTCGAGGGAAATGCTTCAAAATGTAGACGTACTGGTTTACGATATGCAGGATATCGGCGCGAGAACCTACACCTATATTTCCACGCTGCAAAACGCCATGGTGGCGGCGAAAGAAAATAACATTCCCATCGCGGTCTTGGATCGCCCCAATCCCTTGGGTGGCACCATCGTCGAAGGCTTTTTGAGGGAAACGCGATTTAAAAGCTTTGTAGGTATCGACAAACTCCCTATGACCCACGGCATGACCGTCGGCGAACTCGGAAAGTTCTTTAATCGGGAAATCGGCGCCGATCTTACCGTCGTCACCATGAAAAACTGGACGCGAAACATGGTGTGGCAAGACACGGGGCTACCCTTTGCTCAAACCAGCCCGAACATTCCGAATCTCGAAAGCGCCTTTTTATACTCGGCCACGGGAAGCGGCGAGCAAACGGGCATCGGCCAAAGCGAATACTTCCGCTGGGTCGGCGGCAAAAACCTCGATTCCAATGACTATGCCAGACGTTTAAACGCGGCGGGCCTTCCCGGCGTGCGTTTCATTCCGGCACCGAAGGGCAATCGAGGAGGCGTTCGCCTTAAGGTAACAGATTGGCACAGCTTTAACCCGGCGCGAACGGGAATTTACACCCTGGCCATCGCCAATCAAATGCGACCCATGAACGTGCCGGAATGTAAAAAACCCTACTCCATGTTTTATTTAATTCAAGGTTCCGAAGAAATTGCGAACCTCTTTAGAGCCCGTAAATCTCCGGAAGAGATCGTCAAAGCATACGAAAAAGACGTCAACGCATTTAAAGCTGAGCGCCAAGCATATTTGCTCTACAAATAGAAAAAGACCTTTCGAGCATAAATTTGCTCGAAGGGTCTTTTTGCTTACGATTGATAATAGAGGTTGATCGCCTTGACGATGCCGTCTGCCAATTTATTTAAGTAGGCGTCGTCGTTTAAGAGGCGGTCTTCTTCCGGGTTGGACATATAGCCGCATTCGATTAAACAGTTGGGCATAGTGGCGAAGTTCGTGCCCGTTAAATCGTCTCGGGCAATAGCGCCTCGCGCTTTTGCCCCTGCAGCGTTTGCCATTTCATGCAAAATTAATTTGGAAAGTTTTTCCGACGGGGCGGAGAGGTAGCCGATGTCTGGATTGTTTGGCGACGGGTAAAAGGTTTCGATACCTTTTACAGAGGAATCGCCGGTGCCGTTGGCGTGAATGCGCAGATAAAGATCGGCGCCCATATCGTTGGCGATGCGCGCCCGCTCCTGATTGGAAATATCCACGTCGTGTCGATCCCTCACCATGCCGACGCGGTAGCCTGCCGCTTCCAACTTATCTTTAAGGAGCATGGAAAAGCGAAGAGTAAAGACATATTCGTCGATGCCTGTGGAGACGCCTCGCGTGCCGGATGCCACTTTCGCTTTCGTTTTCGTGGACGAGGGGGCAATGGTTTCGGGCTCCGGATTGCCGTGCGCTTGGTGGCCGGCATCGATACAGATCAAGGGGCCGTTCGGCGGCGTATGTTGCGGCGCAGGTTCAGGTTCCGCCGGATCGGGTGTAGGCTCTTGTTCGGGTTTCGGCTCTCGGGTTTTCGGTTTTTCTTCAGATGTGGCGCGCGATTCTTCCGTTTTTACAGCTAGTTTGTTTTCAGCCGCCGTGTGGCGCGCGTAAAGTTTCAGTCCAATGCCCGTTAAGGCAAGTAAAAGTATGGAAATAAGTACAAAGCGTTTCACAAAATCCTCCAATCACCACGATTCTACCATAAAGCGTGGCAAGAATCTTCGGGAAGTTCCATTTTCTTAATGAAAACATTGAAATCAAACCGTCGTCATTTGGTATAATGTAAGTTTGTAAGGAGGGCTCTATGAAAAAGACATCCATCGCCAAATCGACGGTGCTGATTATTTTATTCTCCCTTATCGGGAAAATGATGGGCTTCGTTCGAGAATCTATGGTGGCCGCCATCTTCGGGGCAGGATTTGAAAAAGACGCATTCGTCGCCGCGCAGTCGGCAACATCGACGGTGAGTATGTACATTGTTATGGGCATTAGTACCGTCTTTATTCCCGGTTTACAATCTGTATTTTCGCGCTACGGCGAAAAGGGAAAACATAAATTTACAAATAATATTTTCGTCATCGTCAGCTTACTTACCATTCTCATTATGGTGTTGGGGATTGTAGGTGCGCCGCTTCTCACTATGCTCGTCGGGCCCAGGTTCGATGCGCGCACCAAGGCGCTCACCGTGCAATTGATTCAGCTCGGCATGCCCGTTATTTTATTCTCCGCTTACGAGGGGATTTTCACGGGCTATTTACATTTCCATAATCGCTTCGGCATTGCGGCATCTGTGCCCATTTGGCTCAATCTCGTCTACCTGGTCTACCTCGCCATATTTTCTTCCGGCGGCGGAATTTACGGGCTTACCATTATATCCGTCGTGGCGGTTGTAGCGGAATTTTTGGCCGTGTTCTACGGCTCGCTACGCGTGGGCTATCGCTTCCAACCTATTTTGGATTTAAAGGATCAGCATACGCGCCAGACGCTTTTACTCGCCATCCCGGCGATTATTACCGTCAGCGTCAATAATATTAATACATTGGTCAACCGCGCGTTGGCATCAGGTTTGGTATCCGGTTCCATGAGTCGCTTGGATTACGCCAACAAATTAAATGTCCTCGTCATCGGCATTTTCATTACCGCCATTACCTCGGTCATTTACCCGGCCATGAGCAAGGCATTCGACGAAGGGGAAATGGAAAAAGGCAAGCGCATTATGAACGGCTCCGTTCGCTCCGTGCTCCTCATTACCATTCCCGCCATGGTCGGGCTGATCGTCTTGGCTCAGCCTATTGTGGAGCTCGCCTTTATGCGCGGCGCTTTTACGCAAGCCGATGCCGACGCTACGGCAGTTTGTCTCCGTTATTACACCCTCGCCCTCGTATCCATTTCCGTAAACAACGTGCAAAACCGCGTGTTCTACAGTTTGGAAGATACGAAGACGCCTTTTTACCTGGGCATCGTCAATGTGCTCTTTAACGTCGGTTGTAACCTCGTCCTCGTGCGCACCATGGGCATTAACGGCTTGGCCCTTTCCGTTTCCATCGCCCAAACGGTGGTTACATGGTTCTCCTTTACTATGCTTCGGAGAAAAATCGGCCATATCGGCATGAGAAGCTACGTGAAGATTACGGTGAAAACCCTGATCGCCTCGGGGATCATGGGACTTTTCGCCTACTATCTCTACTTTACGGGTCTAAACTTTATCGGTGCAAACCAAATGTTGCAGCTCATTCTCTTCCTCGTCACCGTCGGTGTATCCTCTATTCTCTACTTCGGAATCCTCGATTTACTGGGCTTGAAGGAAGCCAAGGATATTAAAAAGATCATCCACATTCGCTGGGCAAAACGTAAACGGGCCCGTGCTTAAATTGAACTCCGCTTTTGCAAGAAGAAGCAAAAATAATAAAAAACTAAGAAAGAATCGACAAAAATGACCCCTGAGATTTTAAATCTCAAGGGTCATTTTTATATGATGTTGGTGAAAATAGATGTTCACATAAATCATATAAAGTTGAGTTTCTCTGCGGTTAACTTGAGCAAGTTATGTTTCTTGAAGGTTTCTTGACGGTATATTGAGTAAACCAATAAGATATAAAATCAAGGAGGGATTATTATGGATCTTGTTAGAGAATATTTGCCGATACTTATACCTATTATTATTTTAGAAATTGGACTTATGATTTATTCCTTAAGACATGTTTTAAAACACGATAGATATAAATTTGGCAGTAGAACCATGTGGATTTTAATAGTTGTTTTTATTCAAATTATTGGACCTATCCTATACTTAACAATAGGTAGGGAGGACGAATAATGGAAGCACTTAAAATTGAAAACCTTCATAAATCTTTTGGTAAAAATACGATTATTAATGGATTATCCATGTCGATTCCTGAAAATACAATCTTTGGGTTTTTAGGCATAAATGGTGCTGGAAAAACGACGACAATGAAAATGATTTTAGGATTTTTGAAAAAGGATGAAGGTTCTATTGAAGTCTTTGGAGAAGAAGTAAGCTTTGGTCAGTCAAAAACCAATCGATTTATCGGGTATCTTCCGGATGTTCCTGAATTTTATGGCTATATGACAGCAAAGGAATATCTAAATCTATGTGGGGCTATAACTGGTCTTAGCAAAAATGAAATTAAAAACAAGAGTGAGGAACTTTTAGAATTGGTGGGATTAAGAGATGTCAATAAAAGGATTAGTGGTTATTCTAGAGGCATGAAACAGCGCTTGGGTATTGCCCAAGCCTTGTTAAATAGCCCTAAATTATTAATATGTGATGAACCCACTTCCGCCCTTGATCCACTAGGAAGAAAAGAGATATTAGACATCATATTAAAAATAAAAGATTTTACTACTGTCATTTTTTCCACACATATTTTATCAGATGTTGAAGCGATTTGTGATCATGTTGTGGTGCTTGATAAAGGAAAAAATGTACTAGAAGGTTCAATAGATGAACTAAAAAATATAAAGAGGAAAAACACAATTAAAATCAGATTTAAGGCTGACAAAGAACTAAAGGTATTTAAGTCACTAGATAAATTTTCAAATCTGGTAACAAATGAAAAAGGAGATACTTTATACTTAACAGACGAAGACAATCAACTAAAAGATCTTGATATTTTATATGAGCTATATAAGTTAAACATATTTCCTATAGAAATAAAAATAGAAGAACCTACATTAGAAAATATTTTTATGGAGGTGACGAAAGCATGAGGATATTTTTATCTCTATTAAAGAAAGAAGCTATTGAAGGTGCAAGGACTAAAAAAATAATTTCTACCTTTATCCTGTTCTTGTTCATCGGGTTAATAAGTCCTTTGACAGCAAAATTAACTCCCATGATACTTCAATCCATATCTACAGGAAATATAGATATTAACGTAGTACCACCATCAGAAATTGACTCTTGGACACAATTCTTTAAAAACATTAGTCAAATAGGTATGTTTGGATTAGCCATTATATTAAGTACTCAAATGGCCAATGAATTCCAAAAGGGAACCTTGATTAATTTATTATCTAAGGGACTGCCAAGGTATCAAGTTGTGCTATCGAAGATTTTTTACAATTTTATTTTGTGGTTTTTGGCCTATTTTTGCTCGTTTATACTCACTTATTTCTACACAAAGTACTTTTTTGGGATTTCATTTCCTATTAGAAATATACTTATGGCAGCCTTGCTCCCTTTTATATTTGGCTTATTTTTAATATCATTAGAGATATTAGCTGGAGTGATTTCAGGAAATGTTATAGGTACATTAATATTAACGACTGGTGGGATTGTGATTCAACTTATATTATCCATTCGAGATGAGATTGTTAAATACATGCCGATCGCGTTGATAGGAAAGCCTGTGAACCTTATTAAAGGAATTGGATATGATGATTACTATGTACCGATTATTACGGGCAGTATTTTGCTTATACTGTGTATCGTAATTTCGATTGCTGTAATAAACAAAAAGCAAATCAGTTAGGAGATAAAACATCATGCTAAAAATTGGAGAAACTATTCTTCAGAAGCGAAAAGAAAGAGGCATAACTCAGGAAGAATTAGCAGAATTCATGATGGTAACAAAGGCGTCCGTATCAAAATGGGAGACAGGTCAAAGTTATCCAGATATTTTACTTCTACCAAAACTTGCCACTTTCTTTAATATAAGTGTGGATAAATTAATAGGATATGACCCAGGTTTATCTTCAACTCAAATACAAAAATTTTATATAGCCTTGGAGAATCGTGTCCTTGATGCTGGTATGGATAGTATCGTAGAAGATATAAAAATTAAAATTAAACAATACTATTCTTGCTTTGAACTACTATACTATATGGCTTTGTTTATTTTGAACCATTGTGATTTAGCAACTGATGATGTAAAAAAAGAGGAATATCTAGAATACGCAAATAACATACTAAATAGGGTATGCGAGCATTCTAAAGATCCTATATTAAAAGAACAATCATTGAGCTTGAGGGCAGCCTGTTTAATTAGTTTAGGAAAACCAGAAGAAGCATTAACTATTTTGCCATCTTCGGACATGCTCTCTATATCAAAAGATTGTTTAGTGGCTTCAGCTTATTTAAAAACGAAGAAAGAAAATGAAGTAGATCAGAAGCTACAAGTAATGATTTATAAGAACATAACTGATTTAATCACCCTTCTTATGATGAAGAGTAGTTTGAATAATGACGATTGGGTCAAAACTTCGGAGAGAGTGGAGGATTTAATAGAAAGTTTTAATCTCATTGAAATAAATGTTTCCATCGTTTTAAATTTTTATTTATCCTTAGCAACGCACTATATTGAAGATAATAATCTCAAACTTGCTAGTCAATATGTGGAAAAACTACTCAATTTGTTAATAGAGAGAAAGGGAAAATCGTTTAAGATAAGAGGAGATGAATATTTCAATCAAATAGATGAATGGCTTGATGAAAATTTATTATTATCTACGCATCCAAACAGAAGTGATGATATGATTGCTCGCTCTTATTTATTCGCAGTAACTGACAATGTGGGCTTTAAGGAAATTATTGAACAAGAAAAAATCAAGAATTTGCTTAGGAAGTTTGATACTCATTAAAGGCTATCGCGAAATGAGAAACTATAGTATCAAATTATAACCTCCTCTCATTTATTTATAATATGAATAAAATCCATTTTTTTAGTAACTTACACTATGGGAGATGGCCCTTACTGAAGAGTATAAAAATATTCTAAAATATGTTATCCTGTTTTCCATAACTATTCTGTAAATATAAGGGTATTTATTAAGTGAAGTGAAAACTATGATGTGAGGGAGAAAACCATGCAAGGAACAAAAGTGGCATTAAGTGATAAAGCACTAGCCTATTTAAAAAAGAAAAATATCCGCGCCATTTCCGTGGATACTTTAGAGCAGCCCTGTTGCGGCTTTCCCGGCGTGATCAACGAATCCGTCTCCAAGGGCGAGCCGAAGAAGGAACAGGATATTTATAAAAAGCAGGTTTACGAGGGAATCGACGTGTACTTCCCCTATTACACCAATGTAGACAGCCAGACGATTCACATCGATTGCGAACGCTTTTTAGGTTATACACGGCTTTTTGTCGCCAATGCTGTCATGGAATATTAAAAAGCCCGCCGAAAGGCGGGTTTTTTAGCGCCACAAAAAAACCTCCCCGAAGGGAGGTATAGAAGCGATACTTTAAGAAAAAACCGCGGATATTCCGCGGTTTCTCTTATTTAGTTGGAATTAATCGTTGGCGTAATTGTCGAAATAACCTTGTACCATAACGACGGGGGTACCCTTGTCGCCACTGCCGGAGGTTAAATCGGCGAGAGAACCTAAAAGGTCGGTGAGACGTCTCGGGGTGGTGCCCAAGGTTTCATCTCTTCCGAGCAAGTCTTGATCTTTTTCGTGGATGCGATCGATAATGACTTTTTCCATTTCGTCGGTACTTAAACCTTTAAGTTCCGTATCGGCCAAATATTTCATCTTCAGCTCGCTGGGCGTACCGTGTAAACCATCGGTATAGGCGGGAGAAACTACCGGGTCGGCAAGTTCCCAAATCTTTCCGATGGGATCTTTAAAGGCGCCGTCGCCGTAAACCATCACTTCAAAATGATTGTTGAAGTATTCGTTTAAGCGCTTTTGAACGGCATCGACAAAAGGTTTACCGTTTCTCGGGAAAAGCTTGATCATTTCGGGGCCGGCCATGTTGCTGCCGAGGACGCCGTATTGTTCATTGTATCCGTGAGCATCGGTAGGTTCTGCTAAAATATCGTCCAAACCGTAGACGAGATTAGCGCCGTTGTCTTTTAGTTCGCGCTTAATTAATTCGCGGGTATGAATACTTGCGACGAGCACATCTTTCGTGTAGGAAAGAATGGCGCGGGGATCGTTGGAGAAGTAAATTTCACTGTTCGGCGCGATTTCTTTGTAAAGTTTTACATAATCAATGCCGGTAAATTCGTGTTTTACTTCCTTGCCGAAATGTTCGCGGTATTGCGCTTCGGTCAGGACGTCACGGTAAGGGTTAATGCCCGTGCCGTAAAGTTTGTTTTCATCCATTAAATGGTTTCCGACCTCATCGGAGGGGAAACTCAAAAGAATATGGAGCTTTCTGCCGCTCTTTGCCAGACCTTTTAAGATCGTGGAAAAGCGGTTTCTGGAAAGGATCGGAAAAACGACGCCGAATTCACCGTCGAATTTATCGGCAACATTTTTTGCAATGTCGTCGCAGGTGGCGTAATTGCCTTGGCTGCGGGCGAGCAAAGATTCCGTAACACAGATAACATCTTTGTCGTGTACCTTAATGTTTTCGGATTCAATGGCATTTTTTACCGATTGAAAGACGATATCCACTAAATCATCGCCCTTTTTGACGATGGGGAGTCGAATACCGCGGGTCGTTGTTCCAATATAACGCTTCATGTTCAAGATCGCCTCTTTCATTTTGAAGTAACAACTAGGACTAAAACTACTTTCCTATTCTACCATATTTTCCTAAAAGGTGGTATCATAAATAGCAGAAAATACAGAAAAAACTCATTTGGAGGTGAAGTCGATGGGAAAAGTTTTCCCAAATAGGAAAAAAGGATTCTTCGAAGAACACTGGATCGCCCTGATCATTTTATGGCTTCTTTTCTTCGAACGGCTTTACATGATGTCTCGCTTGGGAGCGGATTACGGATTGAAAAGCGACGATGCAAGTTATGTAAAGGCCGGGATAACCTTTTTCCACACCGGCGCCATTACCATGCACGGCGTCGTCAGCGCTCAAATCATGCCGGGACTGCCCGTTTTAATCGGGGCATTTGTAGCCCTTTTCGGGGAAGGATATGGAATGTGGATCGGTTTAAAATTTTTTTGGTGCTTACTGGGAACCTTAGCACCCTGGTTTGTATACCTCACCATCGATTCAAAAGCGCCGAAGTGGGCGGCCATTCTGCCCATGCTTCTGTTCTTTACGCCGGATTTTGCGTGGCAGGATAATTTGATTTTAACGGAAACGCCCTTTTTATTTTTAACCTGCCTCTACCTTTACGGGCTCTTTCGCTTAGGCGACCGTAAGGATTGGACAAGTTACTTTATCGTCTTTGGCGCCGCCTTTTTGGCCTTTATGATGAAAGCCCAAGCTGCCGTCTATTTCTTCTTGCCCGTTCCTTATTTATGGATGAAAAAATATCCGAGCACCAAACTTTACGGCCAATGCTTTTTAACGTTGCTCTTAGTATCTTGCTTTATCGTACCGTGGACGGTGCGAAATTATTACCATTTCGGGGAGCTCATCCCCACAACCTACGGCATCGGCAATCCCTTACTCCTCGGCACGTACCAAGGGGTGGGCTATCCGAAAGATGAAGACGCCTTTAAGGAGCTTGCCATTCGCCGTGCCGTGGAGGAAGAGTATCAAAACCTCAAGGAGAAAGACGGAACGTATTCGGCGAAACACAAACGCTTCATTGCCTTGCGCACAGATGAGGCCAAAGCTCACGCTCGCATGCGGTATTGGTGGCGCCACGATCGGGTGTCAATGTTGAAAAGCTACCTATATATAAAGCCGAAGAGCATGTTGTACCAAACCTTCTATTGGGACGAAGTCGTTCCCCACACCAAAGGCGTCATCGAATGGGGGCGCCACGTGGATTTCTTCCTCGCCCTCGCCGCCCTTCCCGCAGCCATTTTGGCGCGGCGCACCGTGGCGGAAGTGATCTTCCTCCTATTCGCCTACGGCCTTCAGGTGTATATGTACGCCTATGCCTACGTCTTCGATCGCTACGCCCAAAGCTTATTGCCCTTCCGCTACATCGCCGTCGGATTCTTTTTAGCCGCCGCCGCGGAAATCCTTAAAAAAAGCGGATGGACTATTGAAAGTCGATGGGCAATTTATAAAACAGAAAGAGAATTTAATCGCCAACGGAAAAAGGCGCAATAAAAAACAGGCCCGAGAGCCTGTTTTTTTAATATGCCTTTGCGTAGTAGACCATGTGTTTTGCAGGTTTTCCGCAGTGGACACAGACGGTGTCGATTTCTTCTTGTTGATCGTCGAAGGGGATGCAGCGAATGGTGGCCGTGGTTTCGTCTTTGATTTCGGCTTCGCATTCTTCGTCGCCACACCACATACCTTTTAAGAAGGGATTGCCGGCGGCCATTCGTTCTTTAAATTCGTCGTAGTTTTTAACCGTAAAGGTATTTTCTTCCATCCGCTTTTTGGCGGCGACGAACATATCTTTTTGAATGGTTTCGAGCATGTCGTCCACTTGATCGGCGAGGTTTTCCATGGGAACGAAGATCTTTTCGTTGGTATCGCGGCGGACGAAGACCACTTGGTTATTTTCGATATCTTTCGGTCCGATTTCGATACGAAGGGGCACGCCCTTAAGTTCCCATTGATTGAATTTCCAGCCCGGGCTGTATTCTTCGCGGTCGTCGAGTTTGACGGTGAAGCGATCTTTTATGGAATCGTAAAGTTCTTGGGCTTTTTCTTTTACCCCTTCTTTGTGTAAGGCGATGGGCACGATAATAACTTGTGTCGGCGCGACGTGGGGAGGCATGACCATGCCGCGGTCGTCGCCGTGAACCATGATAAGGCCGCCGATTAAGCGCGTGGAAATACCCCAGCTCGTGGTCCAAGCTGTGGCGAGTTTGCCTTCTCTGTCTTGGAATTGAATGTCGAACATTTTCGCAAAGTTTTGGCCCAAGTTGTGGCTCGTACCCGATTGAAGAGCTTTGCCGTCGTGCATCATGGCTTCCAAAGTGTAGGTAGCGTCGGCGCCGGCGAAACGTTCGGAATCGCTCTTCTTACCTAAAATAACGGGAACGGCCATTTCATCTTCAATAACTTGGCGATAGATTTCGTGGATTCTCAAGGTTTCTTCTTGAGCATCTTCGTAGGTTTCGTGAACGGTGTGGCCTTCTTGCCATAAGAATTCGACGGTTCTTAAGAAGGGGCGCGTCGTTTTTTCCCAGCGGAATACGGAGCACCATTGGTTGATTAAAAGGGGAAGATCCCGGTAGGTTTGCACCCATTTGGAGTACATGGTGTTAATAATGGTTTCCGATGTGGGGCGCACGATCAGGCGTTCGGCCAATTCTTCGTCGCCGCCGTGGGTTACCCAAAGAACTTCCGGCGCAAAGCCGTCGAAGTGTTCTACTTCTTTTTGAAGCAAATGTTCGGGAATGAGCATGGGGAAGTAGGCGTTGGTGTGGCCTGTGGCCTTAAAGCGGCGATCGGCCTCTTCTTTAATTCTTTCCCATACGGCAAAACCATAGGGGCGAATGACCATACAGCCTCTAACCGGCGCGTAATCCGCCATTTCAGCTTTTAAGACGACGTCGGTATACCATTGCGCGAAATCGTCGTCGCGGGATGTAATCTCTCTTACAAATTTTTCTTTTTCTTTAGCCATTTTATCCTCCTAGACTATAAAAAAACCACGGCTTTTCTGGGACGAAAAACCGTGGTACCACCCAAATTCAACATCAAAAGATGTTCTCGACATCGTAACGTGATGAACGGCTCAGTTTATGAGCAACTCCGGAGCGGGATTCCGTATGGTGCCATTGTCGAATCTTTCAATCGGTGAATTCGACTCCCTGTTATGGTGAGATACGTACTTTTCTCCATCAGCGTTTAAAGAATATACGTCCATTATACAAGTTGGAAAAATCTTGTCAAGTAGAGTCGATAAATTTTGAGACGCTTACAATAAAATCAAAATCACAGTCCTCACTTCTTGACATCAAAAAATGTTTTGACTATTATAAAAGAAAACACCCCTCTTATCGGGAGGGCTTATAGGTTTTTTATATTGGTTGTCTTTCGGGAGAACCAATTTTTTGTTTTATAGGAGGAACTATGGATCTAAACAAAAGCTTTGGCGAAATGGCGTTTAATAAGCATATGATGCGGGAGCGGCTGCCCCACGCCATTTATTTCCGGTGGAAGAATGCCATTCGAAACGAAGCGCCACTGGACAGGGAAACTGCCGACGGCATCGCCCACGCCATGAAAGAATGGGCACTTGAAAAAGGCGCCACCCATTACTGCCACTGGTTTCAACCGCTTAACGGTTTGACGGCGAAAAAACACGATTCTTTTTTAGATCGCACGGATAAATACGAGCCTATTTATCGCTTCAGCGGCAAGGAATTAATTCGCGGCGAAAGCGACGGCTCCAGCTTCCCCACAGGAGGCATGCGCAGCACCTTCGAGGCGCGGGGCTACACTTATTGGGATGCTACGGCCAATTCTTTTATTATCGACAGAATCCTTTACATCCCCACGATCTTCGTTTCCTTTAACGGCGACAAGCTGGATAAAAAAGGCCCTCTTCTGGAATCCATGAAGCTTTTAAGCGACTACGGTTCCCGCGTGGTCAATCTCTTTGAAAAAGAAGAATACACCTACCGTATGAAACCGAAAGTAGGTCTGGAGCAGGAATTTTTCCTCATCGATCGCAAGCAATATGAGGAGCGAAGCGATTTAAAGAGCATCGGCCGCACGTTGATCGGCGCCGGCGCCCCCAAGGGTCAAGAGCTTGGGGATCATTACTTCGGCGGCATTCCCCGTCGGGTGATGGATTTTTACGAAGATGTAAACCAAAAGCTTTGGGAGCTTGGGATTTACGCCAAAACCGAACACAACGAAGTGGCGCCCGGGCAATTTGAAATCGTCGCCCTTTACGAAAACGCCAACATCGCCGTGGATTACAATCAGCTCATTATGAGCACATTAAAAGAAACTGCCGGTCAACACGGCATGGCATGTCTTTTACACGAAAAACCTTTTGCCGGCGTCAACGGCAGCGGCAAACACGACAACTATTCCCTGACGACCAATTACGGGAAAAACGTCTTCGATCCCGGAGACAATCCCAAGGAAAACATCACCTTCCTCCTGTTTTTAGCCGCCATGATCGAGGCGGTAGACGATTACGCGCCCTTGCTCCGCGTGGCATCGGGCGGACCCAGTAACGACGATCGCTTAGGCGGTTTGGAAGCGCCGCCGTCGATTATTTCCATGTTCCTCGGAAATGATTTGGAAGAAATTTTAAAAGACATCGCCCACGACGAATATCACGCTAAAATCGAAGTGCCCAAGGAGATTAAAATCAATTCTCTAGGCTACACGCCGAGAGATTCCAGCGACCGCAATCGCACGAGCCCCTTTGCCTTTACAGGTAATAAATTTGAATTCCGCATGGTGGGCTCGTCTATGACAGGCGCCGACGCCAACATAGTCATTAACACCGCCTTAGGGCACAGCCTTAGAAAAATGGCAGAGCGATTGGAGCCCTTTAAAGAGGACGAAGACGCCCTTCGAAAAGAAGCGTATCGCCTGGTAGCGGAAATCGTACGGGATCACGAACGCATCTTTTACAGCAAAGACAATTACGCCAGCGAATGGCGAGAAGAAGCTGAGCGTCGGGGTCTGCCCATTTACGACAGCTTCTTTGAAGCCCTTTCGGCGTATAAAGATAAAAAGCTCATGGCCATCTTCGACGAATACGGCGTCATTAGCGAAGAAGAAGCCGACGCCATTTACGAAGTGGGCATGGAAGCCGTATCGGTACATCATTTCCTCGAAGCCCGCACTTTAATGACCATGCTTTCAAAAGATGTGGAGCCTGCCGTCGTATCGGAATTGAACGATATCTTAAATGTGACGGGGCGTCTTGAAAACCCGGCCCTTGACGATCGGCTGGAAACGCTGAACACGCTGTTTGAAGAGCTTTTAGTGCGCCACAAAAAATTAAAGGCATCTTATGCCAAGGGCAAAACCCTTACAGGTTACGAGCGCGCCCGCTATTTCCAAGAAGAAATCAGCACGCAAATACCCCATATACGCAAAATCTGCGATGAATTAGAGGCGAGAATTTCCAGAAAACACTGGACCATTCCCACCTATGAAGATATTTTCACACGATTAGTTTAGGAGGCAATATGACAAAATATATTTTTGTTACCGGCGGCGTAGTGTCCGGTATCGGCAAAGGTATTAGCGCGGCGAGTATCGGCCGTCTGCTTAAAAACAGAGGCTTTAAAGTCTTTATGCAAAAATTCGATCCCTATTTAAATGTGGATCCGGGCACCATGAGTCCCTATCAACACGGGGAAGTCTTCGTTACAGCCGACGGCGCCGAAACCGATTTGGATTTAGGCCACTACGAACGCTTTACCAATGAAGAACTTACGAAATCCGCCTCCATTACCACGGGCAAAATTTACTCGCGGGTCATTCAAAAAGAACGCCGCGGCGATTACGACGGCGCCACCGTACAAGTCATCCCCCACATTACCGACGAAATCAAAAAAGCCGTCTATAAAGCCGGCACGGAAACCGACGCCGATGTGGTCATCACCGAAATCGGCGGCACCGTCGGCGACATCGAAGGCCTTCCCTTTATCGAAGCCATTCGCCAAATTCACTCGGAAAGCGCCGTAGACGACGTGCTCTATGTGCACACCGTGTTGATCCCCTCGATTCCCGGAAGCGACGAACTTAAAACCAAGCCCACCCAACACAGCTTTAAACAATTAATGAGCCAAGGGATCAAGGCGGATATTATTATTACAAGAAGCGACGGCGCCATCGACGAATCCATTCGCAACAAGATTTCCCTTTTCTGTGACGTACCGAAAGAAAACGTCATCGAATCCCGCCACGTAGACTTAATTTACGAACTACCTAATGTATTCCGCGATCAAAAACTCGACGAAATCATTATGGATCACCTGAAATTGGAAACCAAAGAAAACAAATCTGACGCGTGGGTTTCCATGGTGGAACACTTTAAAAAAGCGGAAGGCCCGGTAGATGTGGCCATCGTAGGAAAATACATTCAACTTCACGACGCCTACCTTTCCGTATCCCAAGCCCTTTTAGATGCGGGCTACGAACTGGGTCGCCTTGTAAACATTCATTACGTCGACGCCGAAGAGCTGACGGATGACGAAAAAGCCGAAGAAATTCTCAAGAAAATGGACGGCATCCTCGTTCCCGGCGGCTTCGGCGAACGGGGCGTGGAAGGCATGGTCCGCGCGTCGAAATTTGCGAGAGAGCACGAGATCCCCTACTTCGGCATTTGCCTCGGCATGCAAATTGCCGTCATCGATATTGCGAGAAACCTCGCAGGCCTTAGAGACGCTCACTCCACAGAGTTTGAGGTCAACACGCCTTACCCCGTCATCGACCTTATGGAATCTCAAATCGGCATTGAAAGCTTAGGCGGCACCCAACGCCTCGGCAATTACCCCTGCCATTTAGAAGAAGGAAGCAAGGCCAGGGAACTTTACGGCGAAGAGCATATTTTAGAGCGTCACCGTCATCGCTATGAATTTAATAACGAATACAGAGGAAAACTTCGGGAAGCCGGGCTTAAAATCGTCGGCATTAACGACGATCTCGACCTTGTCGAAGTGATCGAGTTGGATACGCCGGGCTATTTTGTGGCATGCCAATTCCACCCGGAATTTAAATCCCGCCCCAACCACATTCACCCCTTATTCCACGGCTTCATAGAAGCTGCCATGGAGCGTCGAGACCGTTGAGGGAGCGCTGGGATTTATACGACGCAGAAGATAAACCCACAGGCGAAGTCATTCTCCGCGGCGAACGCATACCGAAAGGGCGCTATCACCGCGTCGTGGAAGCGTGGCTTCGCACAAAAGACGGGCATTTTATCCTGCAAAAACGGTCGAAGAAAAAGAAAAACTTCCCGGGCTTTTGGTCCTGCACAGCTTGCGGAAGCGTACAGCAAGGGGAAGAGCCTGAAGAAGCCATGATCCGGGAAATGGCGGAAGAAATGGGCATTACGCTTTCGAGAGAAGATCTGACACTGGATCGCATCATTAGCGAATTCCCCGCCCATTACTATATTTATAAAATCGAAAAAGACGTAAGGGAACAAGACGTCGTCATCGATCCCGAAGAAGTCGACGACTTTATCTTCTTAACCGCCGATCAATTGCCCCGCTGGATCGAAGAACAAAACATGACAAAACTCGCCTACTACGACGATTTTTTTAAAAACTGGGCATAAAAAAACAGGTTCACTCACCGTAAGTGAACCTGTTTTCATTTAGTAA
The DNA here is from genome assembly GCF_001553115.1 of Aedoeadaptatus coxii. Lineage (GTDB taxonomy): Bacteria > Bacillota > Clostridia > Tissierellales > Peptoniphilaceae > Aedoeadaptatus > Aedoeadaptatus coxii. The sequence continues at coordinate 33,292 of NZ_KQ960154.1, read as the reverse complement.
ATGGGCACAGTATAAGTCCAAAGGGCAAGGCAAGGCTCCTTGGAAGAGTTAATATACGTATGCAAAGAGGTGGCGTCGAAGGCAATACTGTCGCCGGATTGAACGTCGTAGGGAACATCGTCGATGACGACAGTGAGGCTGCCGGAAAGGACGAAGCCGAATTCCTGCCCTTCGTGGCTGGATAAAACCGCATCATCCGGATCTTCCGTAGGTTCAAAGCGAATTTCCACCACTTGATAGTGGATATGCTTTGGCGGCGAAAGCACCCGCACCCTGCGCCGCATTCCCTCTTCATCGATCATTTTATGCTCCCCGCAGCGATAAATAACAGGCCGCTTGTGCGAAGGCATATCTTCAAAAAATTCACCCATGGTCGTATGCAAAGCATCGACAATGCGAAGCATGGCATTGACAGAGGGGGAAACGAGATCCCGTTCGATTTGGCTAATAAGCCCGGTCGACAGATTGGCCGCTTCGGCTAACTCCTTAATACTCATGCCGAGCTCCTTGCGCAAAACACGAATTTTATGGCCGGAAAACTTTCTCGACATAGGACACCTCCTTTAAATATATATATTAAACATAGTATACCATAATTTTATTAATACGCTATGAAAAGGTTACGATCCATGAGAGAAAAAGATTATGCTATAATAAAACGAAATAGGAGGTAAATCCATGGATAGAGAAAAAATACTGGTCGTCGATTTCGGCGGTCAATACAATCAGCTCATTACCCGTCGGGTACGGGAAAAAAACGTCTACGCCGAAGTCGTTCCCTATAAAAAAGCGTGGGAAGCCATTAAACAGGAAAAGCCCATCGGCCTCATCTTTACAGGCGGCCCCAATAGTGTTTACGACGAAAAAAGCCCGGACATCGATTCGGAAATCTTCAGCCTCGGCATCCCCATTTTAGGCATATGCTACGGCATGCAGCTCGTGGCGAAAAACCTGGGCGGCGTCGTAGAAAAATCCGATCGTCGCGAATTCGGAAAAACCAAAACCATGGTGGATCCGGCGAGCAAACTGTTCGACGGCTTGCAAGTGGAACAAACCACATGGATGAGCCACATCGATTACGTAAAAGAACTCCCCGAAGGGTTCCGCACCGTCGCCTCAACCGACAGCTGCCCTGTGGCGGCCATGGAAAACCGCGACAAAAACATATACGCTATCCAATTCCACGCCGAAGTGAACCACACGGAAAACGGACACGACATGATCGACAACTTCCTGAAAAAAGTGTGTGGCGCCAAAGGCGATTGGAACATGAAAGACTACGCCAAAGAAGCCAAAGCGGCCATACAGAAAAAAGTCGGCGATCAAAAAGTCGTCCTCGCCCTTTCAGGCGGCGTGGATTCCTCCGTGTGCGCCAAACTCCTGGCAGATGCCATTGGCGATCAACTTACCTGCATCTTCGTCGATCACGGCCTCATGCGCAAAGACGAAGGCAAAGAAGTAGAAGAAGCCTTTAAAGATACGGGCATGCACTTTATTCACGTGGATGCCAAAGATCGCTTCCTAGGCCGTTTAAAAGGCGTGGTCGAACCGGAAGAAAAACGTAAAATCATCGGCGAAGAATTTATTCGCGTCTTCGAAGACGAAGGCAAAAAAATAGGCGCCGTGGACTTTTTAGCCCAAGGCACCATCTATCCCGACGTCATCGAAAGCGGCGCAGGCGATGCAGCGGTCATCAAAAGCCACCACAACGTCGGCGGCCTTCCCGCCGTCGTGGATTTCAAAGGCTTAATCGAACCTCTGCGCGATCTTTTTAAAGACGAAGTAAGACAACTGGGCGAAACCATCGGATTAGATCCGAAACTCGTTTGGCGCCAACCCTTCCCGGGACCCGGCCTCGCCATACGCGTTATCGGCGAAATCACCGAAGAAAAACTCGACATTCTTCGCGAAGCTGACTATATCTTCCGCGACGAAATTGCAAAAGCCGGCATCGATCGCGACATCAACCAATACTTCGCCGTCTTAACCAACAACCGAAGCGTCGGCGTTATGGGCGACTTCAGAACCTACGATTACACACTGGCCCTTCGCGCCGTCACCACCTCCGACTTTATGACCGCCGATTGGGCGCGCATCCCCTACGAAGTGCTGGATAAAGTGAGCGTGAGAATCGTCAACGAAGTGGAACACATTAACCGCATCGTCTACGATATTACCTCCAAACCCCCGGCAACCATTGAATGGGAGTAGTAGCAAAATTTTATAAAACGGCTTAATTACAAGCTATAGAGAGAATAAAAAATGGCTACTGGTACTCAAATGGTACTGGAAGTAAAAAAGAATAAACTAAATAATAGTTCCAAGTGGTTTACATGAGGACAAAAAATTAGACCATAGCTTAAGTGTTATGGTCTTTTTTATTTGATAGATTGTACAGTTAAAAGCGACAATAAATTGTCGGTTTGAAGAAGACTGAAAAGAAAGTGATAGAACTTTTGATAGATATTTCAATTGTATAGCAAAATAAAGGAAAAAATAGGATATAACGAAAGGAAAAGAATATATATAGGTAAAAATTGGATTATAACATTTGATAATTAGTGATTTGATATACACGATTTAATCCTAAGATTAGGTCAGGAAGCATACGGTGCTCTGACCTTTTTTTGTTATAATACAAGTAATAAAGATTAAGCTGGAATAAGGAGGGAGTGTATTGTCTAAAATTAAAAAAGAAAAAATTTTTGCTAAAGGTTTTGATATTGAGGTTTACACAGAAGATTTTAAGAATGACTATATAAGCTTAACGGATATAGCAAAATATAAAAATACAGATGATCCAAGATTTGTAATTCAAAATTGGATGAGAAATAGAAATACTCTTGAATTTATAGGATTATGGGAAGCACTTAATAATCCAAATATTAACCGTGTGCAATTCGACACGTTTAGAAATGAAGCCGGTTTAAATAGATTCACAATGACCCCAGGAAAATGGATAGAATCTACAGATGCTATAGGTATAGTTTCAAAAGCAGGCAGATATGGTGGAACCTATGCTCATTATGATATAGCTATGGAATTTGCATCTTGGCTTTTTCCGGAATTTAAGCTATATATTATTCAAGATTACAAAAGATTAAAAGAAGATGAAAACTCAAGATTATCATTAACTTGGAATCTCCATAGAGAAATATCAAAAATTAATTATAAAATTCATGCAGATGCAATAAAAGAACACCTTCTTAAAGATTTGACCATTGAACAATTATCATTCAAGTATGCTTGTGAAGCGGATATGCTAAATGTAGCATATATTTAATAAAACTGCTAAAGAGTGGCGTGAAGAAAATCAGGATTTAAAAGATAATATGAGAGACTATGCAAGTTTAAATGAGTTATTGGTGCTTGCAAATATGGAAAGCTATAATGCAATTTTTATTGGTAAAGGTATAGATCAAAAAGAAAGAATGATAGAGCTAAGGAATCTTGCTAGAACACAATTGATGTCACTTAAAAAACTTGGTGAAAGTGATATTAAAAAATTAGAGGGAAAGAAATAACAATTTCAAATAACAAATAGATAAATTTTATTTGTCGAGGAAGAATATCAATTTTAATAGAATAATTCCTGAATTATCAGTTTTTGATATTTATTGGACTAAAAAATTTTATAGTGAATTAGGATTTAAAAGAATGACAGTAGTTGGGTGTTGATAGAGGAGGTTTTTAGAAGTATATGATAAAGAAAGCAATATTACGAAAATCCTGTTTTAGAGCTATAGACAACATTTTGTATGAAGGAACGACAGATGTAGAATTGTTTAATCGAGCTTTTGAAATTGATTATCTAAAAGATGAGGAAGTAAGAGAAGAATTATGCAGTATGGTTTGCTCTTATATTCAAAAAAATAAATTTTCAGAACTAAAAGTTCATAAATTAGGGCATGTATTGGTGCCAAAGAAGAGTTTGTCAGATTATAGGAAATGTGCTTTAATTGACATTTATGATGAAATTGTATATTTAACATTGGTAATTAGTATTGCTGATGAGATAGAAAAAATGAGAATAAACAAGAGTAAAAATAGAGTCTTTTCTTATAGATTTGGAAGTTTTAAAGGTAAACTTTTTGATGGCAAATTTCATTACACTGCCTTTAGACAAAGAACATTGGAAAAAAGCAAATATACTAAGAATAAAGTTGTAGTGGAGTGTGACATATCAAATTTTTATGATAGATTAAATATTCATAGAATTGAATCTATTCTAAGATCTAATCCAAAGATTGATGTGGATATAATATCTTTAATTAATGAATTATTATTGTACTGGGCAAATAGAGATTCTTATGGGTTACCTGTTGGTTCTAATGCTTCAAGGATACTTGCAGAGGTTGCTTTAATCGAAGTAGATAACTATCTTTTTTCAAAAGGAATTGACTTCTGCCGATTTGTGGATGATTATAGGATTTTTGCTAAAAACGCATTTGAAGCTCACAGTAATCTTGCTTTATTAACTTTAAAATTAAGCAAAGAAGGTATGTTTTTAAATACTCAAAAAACTAAAGTTAAAGATATTTCAAACTATAACAAACAAAATCTTAGTAGTGATGTTAATAGTGCTCAAAATGATGTTACTCTTGACGAAGTTGATGATAAGCAGCCAAATCTTCCTAAAATAATAAGAGGTTATTCAGGTCTAATTCCTAGCAAATTTAGAAAATTGTCTAACGCAGAAATTGAAAAATTAAAAGAGAATGACTTGGATGAGCTTATTAATGATGCTAATAATAGCATGCTTATTGAAGAAAAAGCGATTACCACAATTATGCGTACTATTATTGCAAAAGAAGAATACAGAAGATTGACGGAACTTCCTAATATAATAAAAAAATTTCCTCAATTTATACCTTATTTTATTGATGCTGTAATAAAATGCCAAGGTATTGGTAAGGAAGATTTAGTTAAAATTCAAAATGATTTTGAAGAATGGATGACAGATGTGGACGTACCAGAATATATTCAAGTGTATTTAGTGCGAATATATTCTACTAATTTACTTGAAAATAAAGAAATTTTGTTAAATTCGTTTAGAAATTTGAAGAGAAATTCAGGAGATTATATTGGAAGAGCATTATTGGAGTCTTTAGATGGAAAGCTATCGAGAGGAGAATTGCTTGAAATTAGAGATTACTATTATCGCGCAGATAAATGGGAAGAAAGGCAAATTTTAAAGATGATTAGTAGTGGCCTTTCAAAAGGTGAAAAAAGAGCATTTTTCAAAGATATTAAAATTCATGAAGATGATTATTTCATTAATAAAATAGTAAAAGACAACGGTAATAGGTAGATGTTTTAGAAGAGATATTTTTACTAATATTAAAAAAAGTAAAGTGGGAGTAGGACTATTAAATAGAAGAAAGTTAGTAAAAAATTATCATTAGTATTTTTATAAAATTGATGGAAAGGAAGAGAATAGGAGGAAAAAGTTTGAATGTGTATGAACCTTGTGAATGTATGATTTATAAAAATAATAAAAATTTTGATATGCCTGAAGAGATTATTGAGTCCGTTTTGAAAAACAATTTAGTTCTTTTTTGTGGTGCAGGTATAAACACAGAGTCAAAATCTGTTTTTTCTGAATCATTTTACACAAGTATTTTATGTGAGATAGAAGATAAGACAAATAAGAAAGTTGATTTAGACACCAGTTTTTCTAGGCTAATGAGTTTATATATTGATACATTTCCTAATGGTCGTAGGAAATTGCTAAATAAAATCAAAGTTGCAAGGTTGGATATTACTAAAAATGGTATAGATAATAATTCGGTAGTTCCTAAACTATAGTTTATCTTTATTGATGAATAGATTTAATTATGAGTAAAAAATGATGATAATTTAAAAAATATAAAATGTTGATGATAGAAAGGAAAGGTCAATGAATCTTAATAGTGTAAAAATTAGAAACTTTAGAGGATATAAAGATGAGGTATCTATAAAAATAGATGACCTTACAACTATAGTTGGTAAAAATGATTCTGGTAAATCTACTATATTAGAAGCTTTGGAGATATTTTTTAATAATAAGATCGTTGTATGTGAAAAAGAAGACTTATCTATAAACCATAGTCAAGGCGATGATTTAATAGAGATAACTTGTGTTTTTTCTCCAATTTTAGAGTCGATTTCTATAGATGCTTCTTCTGAAACAACATTAAAAAAAGAATTTTTACTAAACACTGATGGTTTGTTGGAAATAAAAAAAGTATTTAAAGCTAGTACTGCAAAACCAAAACCTTCTACATTTATAGTTTGTAATCATCCTTCCGATGAAAACTTTAATGATTTATTAACGTTAAAGATTAAAGATTTAAAACAGCGAGCAAAAGATCTCAATATTGATGAATCAAAATATGAGGCAAGAAGTAGTGTTAGTTTGAGGCAAGCTATCTGGAAGGAAAATGAGAAATTAAATTTAGTTACTACAGATGTTCCTGTTGATAAAGAAGATTCAAAAAAAATATATAGTAAATTAGAAACATATTTACCCTATTACGCTCTTTTCCAATCAGATCGTTCTAGCTCTGACACAGATAAAGAAATAACAGATCCGATGAAAGTTGCTGTACAAAAGGCTTTGCAAGAAGTAGAAAAAGAACTTAATGTAATCAAAGAAGAAGTTAGAAAAAAAGCATTAGATACTGCAAATAGAACTTTAAATAAACTTAAAGATATGAACAGTGAATTAGCTACATCTCTTACACCTGAATTTAAAACTGAACCTAATTTTGATTCTTTATTTAAACTCACAATAAATTCAGACGATAATATACCTATGAATAAAAGAGGGAGTGGAGTCAGAAGATTAGTTTTATTAAATTTTTTTAGAGCGGAAGCAGAACGACAATTATCTGAAGATGATCAAAACAGTTCAATAATTTATGCTTTCGAAGAACCAGAAACATCCCAACATCCATTACATCAAAAATTACTGGTAGAGGCTTTTTTGGAAATATCAAAAAAAGATAATGCTCAAGTGATAGTTACAACACATACACCTGCAATTTGTGGTCTATTACCGTTAAACAGTTTAAGATTAGTAGATAAAACTAATAAGGTTACACTAGTAAGGGACAGTTCGGATGACGTATATAAGCAAATAGCAGAAATGCTAGGAGTTTTACCAGAACCTTTTAGTAGCAATGCTAAAGCAATTATTCTAGTTGAAGGAAAATCTGATGTTATTTTTCTCAAACATACAGCAAATAAATTAAAAGAAGGTACTTATATAAGTAATACATTTGATGAAAAAAATATAGCAATCGTACCAATAGGTGGTTGTGGGAATCTTAAACATTGGATAACGCAAAAAATAGCAGAACAATTTTCAATACCTTGGGGAATTTTGTTGGATTCTGATAAAGGAACTGCTGATGAGGAAAGAAATCTTAAACAGGTAAAAATTTTATTAGATAAAGGAATAAAAGCATATGTTACTAGAAAAAGAGAACCAGAAAATTATATTAGTATTGATTGTATAGACGAAAAAGTATTTGACTCACAATTCTCAGAAACAGAAGACGCTAAAAAGAAAATTGGTTCTGCCATAAGAATGTCTCCTAATGATGTTTTAGAAAAATTATGGCCTAAAATGACTGCAGTACAAATTAGAGATGCAGAGAAGTACATTGATGCTGATGGAACTGAAAGATATGAATTAACAGAAATGATACAAGATTTTTTAAGCATGGTAGATTAACATATTATACTTTATTTGAAATTTATGAATATAATTTCTCCGGTACTTGGACTGGGACGGGAATAAAAATTTGAAAATGTCCTATAATTAGGTGGATTTAGTTATACTCTAAAAAATAGAACCTAGTATTTTGAATGGTTTGGGATATATCGGACATTTGGAAAAGAAGAATGGGAGTAACAGAATCAAATATGCTACTGTTATAAAAGGCTTAAAGATACAGGAGTTGAGCGGTTTTGATGTAGTAAAATTCTCTAATGATACTGTTTTGATACTAAAAGTAAGAAAAAGCAGGTCTGAAAGGGAGTTGTTGAATTTAGGTAAAAATTTTAGAAAGCCTTCCATCATTTTGGTGGGAGGCTTTTGTTGAAATAGTAATTGGAAAAATAAGAATTTATGAGGGACAGATGATGAAAAAGAAGGTGTTAGTTTTTTATGGATTAAATCTCTTAATTACAGTTTTTTTTGCACTGTTATTCGGGGGAATATTGGGAAGCATTGGCGGAAATGAAATGATGTTAGGGCTACTCGTTGTATTAGGTGTTCAATTATCTCCATTTGTGACTACTATGATATTTAGAAAAATATATAAACAAAAGATGGAGTATACATACGAATTCAATAAGTACTCGATTATAGCATGTGTATTGCCGATTTTTTTGGTTGTTATATCTGCATTTATACTAAGTTTGTCAGGTATCTCATATGTCAAAACAGAATTCAAGGGGACTATCTTGATTGTCGCTATTCTTATAACATTAGCAGGTGCTTACACGGAAGAATTTGGATGGAGAGGATGCCTGTTACATATCATAGAAATAGAGCATACACCTTTTGTCAGCTCTCTTTTTGTAGGTGTGCTTTGGGGAATATGGCATTTCTTTAAAATATCAAGTGTAGGTGTCGTTGGATTTTTATTATTCATCCCAACGATTATGTTGTTCAGTGTTTTAATGACTTATATCTTTCACAAGTCAAATAAATCTCTTGTAAATATGGCTGTATTCCATTCATTTATTAACTTAACAAATATATTTATGATTTATAACAGAGAAGGTAAAGCCTTTTACGTAGTTTTATTCAGTGTACAGTCAGCAGTTATTTTTCTGATTTTTTTGAATGATAGAAGTTATTTCAGATTGAAAACCAATCAATAAATGCTAGTTTATCGTAATAGTAGATTACTAAGTAAAAGAACACATAACTTTAAGACCTAAAAATCTTTCAGCTATGTGCTTTTTCTGGTTCTAAAATATCCGTTGAGAATAACCTCCTCAACGGATATTTTAGAACCTTTTTTCTATTGCTTTTTGTTTTTTATTGGAATATATTCGAATCACTAGGAGGCATTATGAAAGATTTTTGGTCCTATGATAAGGATGATATTTTAAAAAAATTAAATACGAGCGAAAATGGTTTGTCGAGTAAAGATGCCGACGACAGAATGGCACGTTATGGTAAAAATGTTTTTGAGGAAACGAAATCCGGATCCAATGTGATGATCTTTTTGTCTCAATTTAAAAGCCCCATAACCATGATTCTGATTTTTGCGGCTGTATTGTCGATTTTTATGAAGGATTATTCAGATGGAATGATTATCCTGATTATTATCATGATTTCTTCTTTTTTGAGTTATCTTCATGAAAGTAAAGCAAACGATGCGGTTAAACGTCTGCTGTCTTCTGTTAGCGTTACTTCTTCTGTCCTAAGAGACGGGGCTTTTAAGGAGATCGACAACGGCAATCTTACGATTGGCGATATCATCAGGGTTAAAACAGGGGATATGATACCGGCGGATTGCTTGCTGATGGAGGGCAATTCCATATCTACTGATGAATCGAGTTTAACAGGGGAGACATTTCCCGTTGAAAAGGTGACGACAACAATACCTGCCGACACGAATCTTTCGAAAAGAAAAAATTCCCTTTGGATGGGCACGCACGTTATGAGCGGCTCCGGAAAGGCGATTATAGTTAATTTAGCAAAAGATTCTGAGTTTGGAAAAATCACCTCATCCCTTAGCCAAAAAGATTCGGATACAGATTTTGAAAAAGGGATAAAGGATTTCGGCAATTTAATTTTACACGTCACGACCCTTTTAATTGGCTTAATCTTCCTGTTTAATATTATCCTAAACAAGTCTTTCTTAGAATCCTTTATGTTTGCCCTGGCTCTTTCCGTGGGCTTAACCCCTCAAATGTTGCCGGCGATCATTAGCGTGAATTTGTCACAGGGCGCCAAGAGAATGTCTGAACAGGGCGTTATTGTCAAGAAATTAAATTCAATCGAAAACTTCGGCTCCATGACCATTATGTGTTCCGACAAAACCGGCACCATAACAAAGGGAAAGGTGAAGCTTGATTCAGCGCGAACCTTTAATGGCGAACAATCGGAGATGTTAAATAAATTCGCGGCCATTAACGCTTATTTTCAAGAAGGCTATTCAAATCCAATCGATGAAGCCATTTTAAGTTCAAGCAACTATGATTTTTCGGGTTATAAAAAGCTTTTTGAAATCCCCTACTCATTTGAAAACAAACTTTTAAGCGTCATAGTAAAAACGGATTCTGATCTTTCAAACCAAAATATAATGATTACAAAAGGCGCCTTTGAAAGCATCGTCACTATATGCGATTTTTATGAAACGGCAGAGGGTTCGATTGGAAATATTCATGAGATCAAAACCCAACTATTTGATTCATTTGCCGAATTTTCAAGCCAAGGCTACAGAGTCTTAGGTCTTTCCTATAAAGTTTTGAACGACGATACTGACGTTCAAAAGGAAAAGGCCGAAGGCATGATGTTCAAAGGATTCTTACTCTTCATCGATCCCTTAAAAGAAGACGTCAACGACGTTATCGTTCAAATGAAGGATCTGGGCGTGTCGTTAAAAATGATAACGGGCGACAATCAAGAAATTGCCAAAAATATCGGAAGTCAAATAGGCCTTAATCCGAAAAAAATAATGTTGGGCGACGAGCTGGGCTCATGTTCTATAAGTCAACTAAACAAAAAGGTCTCGGATATCGATATTTTTGCTGAAATAAGTCCAAACCAAAAGGAAAAAATAATTAGAGCCTATAAAGAAGCCGGAGAGATAGTAGGCTATATGGGCGACGGCATCAACGATGCGCCGGCTATAAAACAAGCGGATGTCGGCATATCAGTTGATACGGCCGCTGATACGGCAAAAGATGCGGCTTCCATTGTGCTTTTACAAAATAGTTTAAAGGTGTTGTTATCCGGAATAAAAGAAGGCAGAAGAACCTTCATAAACACTTTGAAATATATATTTGTCGCAACAAGTGCCAATTTCGGAAACATGTTTTCCATGGCAGGGGCAAGTCTTTTCTTAAAATTTTTGCCCCTATTACCAAAACAAATTCTTCTTACCAATTTATTTACCGATTTTCCCTCTTTGCAAATCGCATCGGACTCTGTGGACGACGATTGGTTAAAGACGCCGGTAAAATGGGATATGAAATTCATCCGAAAGTTTATGGTCGTCTTTGGAATCATATCTTCCCTTTTTGACTATGTCACATTTTTTGTCTTGTTGCATATCTTTAAGGCCGATGAAACGCTGTTTCAAACCGGCTGGATGTTGGAATCCGTCATTTCTGCAATGGTCGTGATGCTCATCGTTCGAACGGCAAGGCCGGTGATAAAAAGCAAACCGAGTAAAAAATTATTACGATCTGTCGTATTCGTAAGTTTGATTTTAATTTCAATCATCTACAGCCCCATTAATTCCTATCTCGGTTTAATGGCACTTCCACTTAAAGCATTTATTTCCATGCTTTGTATATCCGCCGTCTATGCCTTCGTTGCGGAAATCCTGAAGAAAAGATTCTACCAACACAATTCATTTTCCAGATGAAACTGAAAAGCTGAGCAAAAGTGAATCATACAATAAAATCGCAGTGTTTGCTGCGATTTTTTATGATATGGGTGGATAATAAAGACCAATAGAAGAAAAGAATCTGGTCTTTCATTTTAAGGAAAGATAAAATAATAGAAGATTTTAATTTTAGAAAGGAAGGATGCCATGGCAATCGACGGAATTTGGCAGATTTTATGGTTGTTTTTCATTTATTCATTTTTAGGATGGGTTACGGAAGTATGTTTAAAATACTTGCAGTACCATCGCTTTATTAACAGAGGATTCCTCATTGGGCCCTACTGTCCCATTTATGGCGCCGGCGCCGTCATGATCACGTTGGGCGGCGACATGCTTTCTGCCATGGATCGTTCCCTGGCCATGAGTTTTCTCATCGCCTTCATTCTTTGCGGCTTATTGGAATACGCCACAAGCTACATACTGGAAAAATATTTTCACGCCCGCTGGTGGGATTACAGCCAAAAGCCCATGAATCTGCACGGCCGCGTGTGGATCGGCAATTTGATCCTCTTCGGGATTGGGGGCGTCGCCATTTTAGACATACTGAATCCGCGCTTCCTCGCCCTGTCTGCGCGATGGGAGCCTGCTATTTTTACCGCCGCTTTAACGGCCGTCGCCGTCCTTTTCCTTGCCGATGTGATGGTAAGTTACTTTATCATGAACCTCTTGAAACGAGGAGTGGAAAAGAGTCGATCCGATAAAAGCGAAGAAATCGCCGCCGAAGTTCGCTACCTCCTGGAAAACCGCTCCGTTTTCCACAAGCGGATTATGGATGCTTACCCGGAACTGACCTTCCGCACGGAGAGAGTAAAAGCCCGCTTGGAGCGCATTCGTAAAGAAGGAGAGGCCATACGCCTTCTCGCCGAAGAAAAAGTCGAAGTTCTCGAAGAAAGAACACTCGCCGGTCGGGAAGCTGCACGCAAAAACCTCACCACCACTTGGAGCCTGCAACGGGATATTATCGAAAAGCAGGATGAAATTATCGCCTTGCTGAAAAAGGGTGATGCAGGGGATATCCCAATGCTGGAAGAAGCCGTTAACGAGAATAAAGAAATTATTGAAAATAGAGAGCGCCGTTATCGGCTGTTGAAAAATGAGTAAGATGAATTTCTAAATAAATGTTATAATTGGTTGTATCATTATGTTAAGAGAGAGAGGCCATGTTTTATCAAACTCAAAGCGATGAAGAAAGAAAACTTTATATCAAGCTGTTACAGATAACGGGTTCACTATCTAATTTATTTGCCGATTCAAAAAAACCATTTTTGTATTACAGAGCCATGGAAAATATCTTCTGCAAATCATTTGAAGCTACTAATTATGCTAGAAGTGATGTATCTGTAGACGCGGGAAAGGATCGGATAGGCATAGGGCTTAAAACATTTTTACAAAATAATGGAAAAACATTTCAAAAAGTTGCCGAATTTAATAGAGAATCTTACCTATTAAAAAACTTAAACGATGAACAGATAGTTTATAAAATAGCAGAGATGAGAAATGAGAGGATTAAAACGACTCAAAGGATCTGTCAGCTTAATGACATGATGTATCATCTAATAACTAGAGACTTAAATTGTATGGGAATATATGAAGAACCTATGGATCTAGTGGATATCAACGCAATAAAAGAGATAAAAAGGAAAAGAGAAACAGTTATTTCTTTCGAGGATGGTATACATGAATATGGTTACAATACCTCTAAAAGTACTCTGTTTAAGCGATTTAATACAACAGACAAAAGATTGATAGAAAGATTTGAAGTAAAGATACTCGAAGATCCTTTTGATTTCCTCTTACACTCAGACTTAAACGAAAAAGAAAAAAGTACATTAGAGGTTAACAATGATGTAACAGATTTTATAATACTCCCCCTTTACAGTCCCAAATTAGGAGAAGTTCCCAAAAAATCAGGACTTAACCAATGGAATGCAGAAGGAAGAAATAGAGATACGGACGAAGTTTATATACCAATTCCAGCATGGATTCATAAGGCAAAACCAGAATTTTTTGAATATAACACAGATGATTATAAAACGGGATCATTTGATGTTAAATTACCTAGTGGAGAGACACTCAATATGAAGGTAGCCCAACAGGGTGGAAAAGCCCTCATGAGTAACCCCAATAAAGCCTTAGGCAAGTGGATTCTAAGAGATATCTTAAACTTAAAGGATGGAACTCTGGTAAGGAAAGCAATGCTTGATACGATAGGGATCGATAGTATCATGCTTTCTAAACACACAGATGATTCATATTCTTTAGATTTTTTAAAAGCTGGGAGCTACGAGGATTTTGAGGAAGAATACGAAAAATAAACACTACGTGTTTATTTTTTTAAATGCAGTAATTTGCAACATGCCGCAGAATTTGGAGGAAATACTATATGAACAATAAAATAATAAGTTTGTTTGCAGGAGTGGGTGGCATAGACTTAGGTTTTGAGCAGGCGGGATTCGAGACTATTTATGCAAATGAACTAGACAAGAACGCGAGAGAAACTTATAAGCTAAATTTTCCAAATGTAAAGTTAGATCCTAGAGATATTAGAGAAATAAAAAAAGAAGATCTGCCACAAGATGCAGATATCGTAACAAGTGGATTTCCTTGTCAATCATTCTCTATTGCGGGATATCGAAAAGGCCTTGAAGACGAAGAGAATGGAGATCTCTTTTTTGAAACATTAAGAATAGCAAAAGCTGTAAATGCAGAAATTATATTCTTAGAAAATGTAAAAAATCTAGTGGGGCATGATAAAGGGAAAACATTCAGGATTATCTTAGAGGCTCTAGAGTCCAATGAATATTACGTGGATTACCAAGTTTTAAATGCCTTAGAATTTGGGAATGTTGCTCAAAATAGAGAAAGAATATACATAGTAGCATTTAAGAATAAAGATCACCTGGCTAAATTTAGATTTCCAAAGCCAATTGCACTAAGAAGAACAATTAGAGACTTCATAGATTTTGAAACCAAGCAAGACCCGAAATATTACTACACGGAAAAAAATTTCAAATATTACAATGAGCTGGTAAATGAAATGGATGACCCTACTACTCTCTATCAATGGAGAAGAAGATATGTAAGAAAAAACAAGAGTGGGGTATGTCCTACTCTCACAGCAAATATGGGAACAGGCGGACACAATGTACCTTTGATTGTGACTGATTCAGGAGAATACAGAAAGCTGACCCCCAGAGAAACCTTTAATTTTCAAGGGTTTCCTAAAGATTTTAAACTACCTGTTCTAGCAGCAGGTCATCTATATAAACAGGCCGGTAACTCTGTAGTAGTTGACGTAATAGAAAGAATCGCAAAAAATATAAAAGAGGCCATACAATAAAAAGTGGCTGATAGTCCGTTGGCTTATAGTCTACAAAATGGTATAATATCCTTAATTGGAGGTACTCATTTTGATTAAAAAAGCATTAGGACAAGAGATCAGACGCCTTAGATCATCACAAGGCTATAGCCAAGAGCATTTTGCTAAATTAAGTGGACTAGATAGAACCTATATTTCTGACGTAGAGCAAGGTAAAAGAAATATCTCTATAGAAAGTATAGAAAAAATAGCCAAGGCTTTAAACGTCACAATGTCTGAATTGTTTCATTTTTCAAGACCAATTCAAAAGACCATCATCCTAAACATAAATGAAGAACAGTTCGTCCTAGAAAGCAACGAAGAACTCACTTCTAATATCAAAGATCATATTGAAGCAATAGCAGATTATTTTTATGATGAAGATAACGACTGGTTTACGGAAGAGCTGTATGATATGTCTGAACTTGAAATAGCAGACCTATTTGAAAGGGTTGTTAAAGACGAAGTTGGTATTGAAGTGATTTTTAAGGCCATTGATTTAGAAGTGAGAATTAAAAACGACAACTATTATTAAAGGGAATATATAGCAAATAAGAAGGAAAGAGTGTCCTATAAAGTGGACTTAATCGAGTAATCATTTTGCTAGCCCGATTTTATTTACAGATATTTGTTCTATGCGGTTTACACATGTTTATGAATTTTTCGACCCAAGCTACCTAACTTTATTGTGACCCTTCTTATTTATTATAGGTCTTCCTCGCTTATGGGGTCCTAGACCCTCAAGGACTTCTTTCTCAACTTTGATATTCCATTGCTAACGTTTTATAGCCAGAATTTCCACATAAATAATCTTTGTTGATTTTTCTTCAGTTCACAACTGTAAATTGCCATTAAAAGACCCCCATAGGTTGGATCTCTTAATCCAGCTTTTGGGGGTCTTTGCATAAGCTCTTCGGAGCTTTTTTTCTTCACCATATAATCGTAGAATTATTTACATTGCAATAAATTTAGGTTTATTTTTGTTTAACGGGTATAATAAAACAAGATCATGATTGTGTCGTTGTAAGGGGGTTATCATGAAGAATGAAGTAAAGCGCGAAGGCGGTTTCCATTATGCGTGGGTTATTTTAGTGGTGGCGGCTTTGGTTTTAGGGGTGTATGTGCCCGTAGTAAACTCCCTATCCAACAGCTGGCAGATTGCCGTCACCGATGATCTCGGTTTTTCCAGAACGGCTTTTTCGTTTACAGGTACCATTACCCAAGCCGTGGGGATTTTTCTGGGTCCCGTGATTTCGGTGATTCTTACGAAATATAATTTTAAGCGCATATGGACGGGGGCGGCCATTACCTTTGCTCTCGCCGTTTTCGGCTATTCCCTTGCGCAGAATAAGTTTCATTTTTACGCCTTAGGCCTCGTCGTCGGCGCCGCTTATATTACCACGGCGCAAATTCCCATGATGATGCTCATCAACAACTGGTTTGCGGATAAAAAGGGCCTCGCCACGTCTATCGCCGTGTCGGGGATTTCCGCAGGGGGCGCTCTTTTAAGCCCTCTCGTCAACGGCCTCATCGCCAATGTGGGCTGGAGAATGTCTTATAGGGTGTATGCTCTGATTATTCTCATTCTCGCCGTGGTTTTCGGCTTTTTCTTAATTTATTTGCGGCCGGAAGACAAGAGCTTAAAGCCTTACGGTTATAAAGAAGAAGACGAAGGGCCTATTGATCGTACGAAGGATTCCAATAAATCTTTAAACGTCGGCCTTTCCATCGGTGCGTCCCTTTCCTGCAGCTTCTTTATTTTCCTGCTCTTGGGCTCAGTGATGAACGGCCTTGCCAACGGCGCGTCTCTTCAATTTCCCCCTGCCCTTCAGGAAGCGGCCGGCTTTCAAACGGCGGGCACCGTGGTGTCCATTTATCTTTTAGTCGGCGTAGCGGGCAAGCTTTTGCTCGGCCGCATTGCGGATAAATACGGCATTTACCACGCCTTAATTTTCGGCGCCGGCACCTTGGCGCTTAGTTTTGTGTCCATGCTCTTTGCCGGGCAAGTGTGGGGCCCGTGGCTCGTGGCCTTCGTCTTCGGCTTCGGCCTTGCCTTGGGATCGGTCTTGCCCCCGCTCGTCACATCTTCCATTTATGGGCGCGCCATGTACGGGGAAGCTTACGGCTTTGTGCAATCGTCCACTCAAATCGGCGCAGCCTTCGGCCCTCTTTTGGTATCGTATATTTTCGACTCGTCGGGAACGTACTATTGGGCGTGGCTCATTAACATCGGCTTTGCCCTCTTAACGGGCTTTTTATGGTTCCTTGCCCATAAAAATGCGGAACCCTTTGAAGGTAAAAGCGAAAAATAAAGGAGGCACTTATGGAAAAATATATTCCTATTTTAAAAGACCTTATCCAATTTGAATCGGTAAACGACGGCGAGGAAGAAGTCGCCCGTTACATCGCCGATTTATTTAAAGATTACGACAATGTGGAGACGGAAATTATAGATTCTTATCCCGGTCGCTCCAATGTGATCGTCAAATTAAAAGGCAATGAAAAAGGGAAGATCTTTGCTTTTTCGGGCCATTTAGACGTGGTGGCTCCCGGGGAAGGCTGGACGCATCCGCCCTTTGAAGGGGTTATCGAAGGCAATAAAATGTATGGACGCGGCACTTGCGATATGAAGGCCGGCGTGGCGGCGTGTCTTTATGCCCTTTTGGGTATTATAGAATCGAAAAAAGAATTTGACGGGGAAATTTGGTTTATCGGCACTGTCGGCGAAGAAGTGGGCATGCAGGGCGCCCTGGATTTAGTGGAAGGCGGCTATTTAAACGAGGTAGACGCCATTATCACCCCTGAGCCCACGAAGCGCGATGGGGAAAACCAGGGCATTTTCGCCTCCAAGGGCTCCATTATGTATGCGGTTCATTCGGCGGGGAAGGCTGCCCACTCCTCCATGCCGGAAATCGGCATTAACGCCATTATGGCTTTGGCGAATTTTATCCGTAAGGTGCAAGACGCATTCGATGCAGTCACCGCCGATCCCGCCCTTCAAAATAAAAATCTCGGCTCCACGTTAAACGTGTTTTCCATGATCGAAGGGGGCGTGCAATTTAACTCCGTGCCGGACAAGGCTGTGGTAAAGGGCAATATCCGCACAGTGCCGGAATTTGCATCGGAAGAAGCCATCGCCCTTTTGGAAAAAGCCATTGAAGAAAATAATCGCGACGAAAGCCGGGCAAAGTTAAGCTTGGAACTCATTCAAGTGCTGGACCCGGCGGAAGCGTCGAGAGAAAACGACTTAATCGACGCCCTCATCGAATCGGCGCCGGATAAAAACGTAAAGATCAAGCCCTTGATCGGCACCTGCGAACTCTCCCGCTTTATTCATATTTCAGACGATATTCAGCTCCTGGTTTACGGCCCCGGCCTTACCCAACAGGCCCACGTGGTGGACGAGTACATCGAGTTGGACGAATATGTGGATACGATCCGCATCTTTAAAGATACGGCCCTTACATTTTTGGCAAAGTAATTTATGACACATTACACTCGAAAGAAAGCCCCGGATCAGCGTTTCTCCCTTCACGACGCGCGGATTATCGCCATGGAGCGGCGTGGAGACGATCTTTTTTTGAAGACGGATTACGGCTATGCCGATATTGAAAAAAATGACGGGGTGAACGGCGATCTTTTAATAACCGATGTCTCTTTCGACGATTCCTATGTTTATATAATCGATTTCGGGAGAGTGGAAAATACGGGGCGCTTTTCAGGGGAAAAAATGACCCTGGAGGATTTTCTTCCTCGTTTTGCAGAGAACGCCGCTATCGAAGTCTACAGCGAATACGATGGCTTTCGCGCCTATTATGTAAACGGCTTTTACTGGTTGGGCGAGGAAGTGAAGGAAATCACTTTGGATTTCTATTTTACAGGCTCCGTAGAATATGTAGTTTATGAATAAGTGCAATAAAAAAGCGGCCGGGAAGGTCGCTTTTTGTGTTGGCGAGCAATTAGTCGCCCTTTCAATTAACAAGTGGATTCTGTGGTCGTATCCACTGTTTTTTAGTTGTCGTTAGCTTTTTCATCGCCGGTTTGGCTACAACTTGCGAGGATTAAAGCGAGGGCGAGGGGTACGATGGGTTTAAAATAACGTTTCAAAAAATCTCCTTTAGTGAGTAGAGTATTTAAAATGGAGAAGGAAGCCCTTTCACATTTTATGGTCTATTCATACTGCAGAGCGTGAAAATGAAACGTGTAAAAAGTCCGGGATCATTCAGAAATGGGCTTTTCGTTGACTTTACAGGGTCTAGGATTTAAACTAAATAAAGATATTTAAACTGACAGAATAATAAAAATAACCCGGCGCCGAGAATGTGCGCCCTATCGATACATTACTTAAAAGGAGAATCGGATGTTACGAATTTTGACAGACGACGGCGCGGATTTAACTTTTATTATGCGCGAAACCTACGACATAGAGGTGTTGCCCATCGGCTTAAATGACGGCGATCACGAATTTGAAGCCGGCCGCAGCATGGATGTGGACACTTTTTACGATAATATGCGCGCAGGCGTGCATTATGCCACATCCCGCGTGTCGGTTCCCATTATGGAATCTACTTTCCGCAACTATTTGGAAAAAGGCGACGAGATCCTTTATATCGCCCTGTCCTCGGCCCTGTCCGGTACATGGGAAGGAGCTACGCTTTTAGAGCGGGATTTGAACAAGGAATTTCCCGACAAACTGCGCATCGTCGATTCGCACGCCGCCAGTTTTGGCGAAGGGCTCTTGGCCATTAAAGCGTCTATTTTAAGAAGCCGCGGGGAAAGCTTAGATGCTATCGCCGATTACATCGAAAAAATTAAAACCGAAAGCTTTGAATTTTTTACCGTAGGCAGCTTGGATTACCTTCATCGCGGCGGCCGCGTGTCCAAGGCGACGAAGGTGGCAAGCGGCATGCTTCAAATTTTCCCGATTTTGGAAACCAACAAAGAATCGGGGGAATTAAAAGTAATCGACGTTCATCGCGGGGTAAAAGGGCTACTCAAAAAGCTGAAACAGTACATGAACGATAAAAGCGAAAACGGCGTCTTCAACCCCAATCAAACAGTGTATGTTTACGGCGGCGATTGGCAAGAGCGCGTGGATACGATTAAGCAATTTTTAATCGACGAAATGGGCGTAAAAGAAGAGAATGTTTTTACAGACCTTCGCGTCGGCAGTATTATTGGCGCCCACACGGGTCCTGAAATCGCCATCGTCACCTTTGGAGGCGTCGTCGACGATCTATCCATCGTGCCGCACAGCCTATAAATTTCATAAACAATGGAACGAGCCGGCGGATGTCGGCTTTTTTATTAAGGAAGAGGTCGCCGGAAAAACGGCGCCCACACGGGTCCTGAAATTGCCATCGTCACCTTTGGAGGCGTCGTCGACGATCTATCCATCGTGCCGCACAGCCTATAAATTTCATAAATAATCGGACGAGCCGGCGGATGTCGGCTTTTTTGTTGCCATAACTTTTCCGGAAAAAGCATCTGCTTATCGACGAGTGTCATAAAGTTGACAAATTTAAGACGATCATGTAATCTTAGGTCATATTATGTATAGAAAGGTATCTTGCGGCTATGTTATCGACACTTGAAGTTTTTGTACGCCTCCTTTCCGCCGTTGTGGCAGGCGGAGTTATCGGCATTGAAAGGGAGCGCCACAGTCAACCTGCCGGCTTTCGAACCCACATCCTCGTGACCCTGGGCGCCTGTCTGATTATGATTATTTCCACCACAAAATATGCGCCGGGCACCGTAGGAAACGATCCCATGCGCCTTGCCTGCCAAGTCGTAAGCGGCATCGGTTTTTTAGGCGCCGGCACCATTTTAAAAGAAGGCCCCACCATTCGCGGCCTCACATCGGCGACGGGTCTTTGGGTTTGCGCCGCCATCGGCCTTGCCTTCGGCGCAGGAATGTATAGAGAAGCCGTTTTAACGGCCGGGCTTTCCCTTTTTACCTTGACTTTTTTAATTCGCTGGGAGCGCAAACTTTTTAAAGATAAATTCAAGCAACAAGACCTTATGAAAGTAGGAACGGCATCGGAAGAAAACTACTTGGAGCTTTACGTTGTCCGCGATCTTTCCAAAGGGCTTGTAGAAGATATTGAGGATGCCCTGCGCGATCACCGCATGCTCGTGGCTCGCATCCACATTAACCGCGGCACGCCGCCGAAAGAAGTGGAAATCGGCGATCAAGGTATTTTGGAATTTACCATTTTACCCGAAGCCCATCAGGCGCGGGAGCGAATGGACGATTGCCTTCGAAAATTGCAAAAACTCCCCGGGGTGGAATCGGTCAGCGTCAGCGTCGCCGATTTGCGGGGAGCCATATAAGGTCCGAAAGGGCCTTTTTCTATTGGGAAAAGATGCAATAGGGGGAACCTGTGGTAAAATACGAGTATTAATAGAAAGAAAGGGCACGAGCGAATGGAAAAATTAAAAAACAACAAAGCCACACCTTTTGTCATCTTAGGCTTATTAAGCGCCATGATCATGATCATGACCTTTATTTTCGGATCAGGGGAAGGGGACATGCAGCGGACGTTGCTTGTGAGCTATTTCAACGATCCCCTGCTCCTCGCGATGAACCTTATTCCCATCATCGCCGTCTTTTTGCTGATCTACGCTTTAAGCGGCAGATTGTACCTGGGCTTTTTTGCGACGACGGCGCTTTTCTTCGCCATCGGCGTGGTGCAAAAATTCAAACTTATTTACCGCGACGAACCCTTTATGATTCCGGAAATCGCCCTCTTCCGGGAATCGGTGATGATGAAGGGCAATTACAACATTTCCATTTTCACATCCAATCCGCCGGCGGTCATATCCCTCGTGGCTATCCTCGCCATCACCTTTGCCCTCTTTAAACTCTATCCCCGGCCCTGGCGTGGAAAAATTCGCAGAAGAACTTTTCTCGCCACCCTCGCCCTCTCGGCGGTGCTCTTTCGAGGATTCACCGGCCCTTACTTTAACCCCGTGCTCTATGAAAAAGTAGGAAACGATGACATCATCAACATTTTCAACGACGGCGAAAAATACCAATCCAAAGGCTTGGTCTATCCTTTTTTATACACCGGGCGCATGCTTCTCGGCAATCGGCCGGAAGATTACGACAAAAAACTCGCCGAAATGCTTTGGGAAGAATATCGAGACCCGGTGATTCCCGAGGACAAAAAAGTGCACGTCGTGTCGGTGATGTTGGAATCCTTTGCTGATTTCAGCATTTACGAGGGAGCACCCATTTATAAAGACGTCTACAAAAACCTGCACCGCATTCAAAGAGAAAGCCTTCACGGCCGTTTGGTCGCCGATATTTTCGGCGGCGGCACAGTAAACACCGAGCGCGGCTTTTTAACAGGCTATTCCGGCGCCAACCATTCCGGCTCCGTAAATTATTTAAAAGATGTAAACTCCCATGTGCGCTATATGAAAAACAACGGCTACATTACCGAGGCGCTCCACCCGATCAAAGGCTGGTTTTACAATCGCTCCAGCATTAATCCCCGATTGGGATTCGACGATTACCTTTGCTATGAAAACTACTTCAAGCCCATCGAAGAGCAGTACGACATCGACAAAGGCCACGGCTACACTCGCGACAATCATTTTCTGCCGGAAGTGGAAAAGAGACTGGATGAGGCGGCAAAAAACGGCAACTATTACTTCAGCTACGCCCTCACCTATCAAGGCCACGGTCCTTACGCCGAATACGGTAGAGGCGACAGAGATTACCTTAAGCCGCTAAACGGCGAGCGCGACAAAAATTGGTGTATCGTAAACCATTATCTTTCGGATATTTACGCCACGGACAAAGCCTTAGGCGCATTCGTAGACAGCTTGCGAAAACATCCCGAACCGGTGGTTCTCGTATTTTTCGGCGACCACAAACCCTGGCTCGGGGAAGAGGAAAGCGGCTACCACGCCATGGGCATTAACGTGGATCAATCGACACTGGAAGGCACACTCAACTACTACACCACGCCCTATGTCATCTGGGCGAACCCGGCGGCCAAAGCGAAACTCGGTAAAGATTTTAAAGGCGAAGGACCGGATATGAGCCCCTTCCTTTTGATGAATTACCTTTACACCGCCATGGGCTGGCCGAAAGATGCCATGATGCAAATGCAGGATCACTATTTAAAAGGCGTTACAGTCTATCACGATCCCCTCGTTAGAAAAGACGGCGCCTATATAAACGTAAGCGACGACAAAACATTACAAGAAAATATTCGAAACTATCGCTCAATGGAATACTATCGCGCCGCCGAGCGCATAAAAGACAACAACTAGCCCTTACCACGTAAGGGCTTCTTTAAAAGGAGAAGATCATGGGAAACATCAAAACCATACAAGGGGACATTACCACCCAAAAGGTGGACGCCATCGTGAACGCCGCCAACGAACAACTTATGCGAGGGGGCGGCGTGTGCGGTGCCATTTTCGCCGCAGCCGGGGCTGAAAAACTTCAAAAAGCCTGCGACGCTATCGGCCACTGTGCTACAGGCGATGCCGTTATAACAGAGGGCTTCAATCTTCCCGCATCCTACATCATTCACACCGTCGGCCCCGTGTGGCACGGCGGAAAATCGGGAGAAGAAGACAAACTCAGATCCTGCTACATCCGCTCACTGGAAGTGGCGGAAACCAACGGATTAAAAACCGTGGCATTCCCCTCCATTTCCACGGGCATCTTCGGCTACCCTACGGAAAAAGCCGCCCAAACCGCCGTAAAAGCCGTGAAAGAATACTTAAAAGACAAAGACATAACCGTTCTATGGGTGCTCTTCGATGAGGAAACGAAGAGGATATATGACCGAGTGTTGGGGGAAGAAGTATAAAGAGGAGGTTGTGAAGTGAAAGCACAAGATGCTTTGTGGGCAAAAAAAGATGAAGTTTCAGGTGTACTCAAATGGTTACCTTTAATGCAACATTTAGAGGATACAGTAGGTGTCGCCATTCAACTGTGGAACCACTGGCTGGCGAAGGGCACAAAACAAACTATTTACAACGGTACGTCAATAGATGAGGAACAGGCAATCAATCTGGTCGCCTTTTTAGCGGCAAGCCATGATATTGGGAAAGCGACGCCGGCTTTCCAGACGATTAAAAGCCATCAAAGCTCGGCAAGTTTGGACGACATATTAATAGAGCGGCTTGAGAAGGTGGGCTATAAGGATTTATCGCATTTGGTACTTTCAACCAAGTCGGCAGTACACCATACGGTAGCGGGAGAGAAAATTTTGCGCGACTTCGGCGTCGATTCGGGAATTGCCTCCATCATCGGCGCCCATCATGGGAAACCTATAGACAACAGCGTAACACTGGATGAGCAGATAGCCTATGAAGCATATTACTATCAAGAGAGTGATCCGTCGGGCGAGACCCATTTGTTATGGAAAAAAGTTCAGCGTGAACTATTTCAATATGCCATGGATGAGGGGAGGTATCGATCGGTAGAAGAGATCCCGATTGTGCCGCAGGCTTATCTCGTTTTATTGTCAGGCCTTATCATTATGGCAGATTGGATTGCAAGTAATACATATTATTTCCCTCTTATCGATATTGGAGAGGAAAAAGTAGAAGATGCCGAGAAACGACTGGAGAGAGGATGGAGCCTTTGGGAACAGAGCGATTTATGGGCTCCGGAGGTAAGTTCGGACATCGTTCAACTGTACGAGGATCGATTTGGGTTTTCGCCGAGAGTAGAGCAAAAAATTTTTTCAGAGATCATTGCGGCAACTGATGAACCCGGCATTTTTATATTTGAAGCACCCATGGGTAAAGGAAAGACGGAAGCAGCTCTTATAGGAGCAGAGCAGCTGGCAGTAAAAACAAATAGGAGCGGTTTATTTTTCGGGCTACCTACCCAAGCCACGTCCAATAGTATGTTTACGCGAATAGAAGATTGGCTGGAACGCACAATGAAAGGTACGGCATCCATTCAATTAGCCCATGGGAAAGCTTCCCTCAATAAAGCATACTCAAATCTTGCGGGAAAAGGTCATTTAATCGATGTAGACAGTGCTGAAAACGGAACAGTTATCGCTAATGCATGGTTTCGCGGTAAAAAGACGACGGCATTGGATGATTTCGTCGTCGGCACGGTAGATCAGTTTTTACTCGCCTCCTTGAAGCAGAAACATCTTGCATTACGCCATTTAGGATTCAGTAAAAAAGTGGTGATCATCGACGAAGTCCACGCATACGATGCCTATATGAGTGAATATTTACTCGAGTCCATATCCTGGATGGCGGCTTACGATGTGCCCGTGATTATCCTTTCAGCGACACTACCGGCCGAAAGACGGGAGGCCATGGTAAAAGCTTACCTAAAAGGAAAAGGAATTAAATGGAAAGAAGTCGAACTTCCGGAAGAGGGGTTACAAGGAGAAGAATATCCTTTAATTACCTATACCGACGGAAAAAATGCCTATCAATTTAAAGATTTTCCCGCTTCGGAGAATATGACGATTTCCCTAACGCCTCTTAAAGAAGAAGAACTCTACGATGTAATCGAGGGATTGGTGGGCCCGGGAGGGGTACTGGGAATTGTCGTCAACACTATTGGACGAGCGCAAAGAATCGGAAAAGAATTAATGGAACGCTATGGCGACGAGGTTGTTAGCGTATTGCATTCATCCTTTACGGCGATAGATCGGGTAAAAAAAGAAAATGAGTTAATGGAAATTATAGGCAAGGATAGCAGCAAAAAAGGTGTACGGCCCGATAAAAAAATCATCGTCGGCACTCAAGTCATCGAACAATCTTTAGATATCGACTTTGATGTCATGATTTCCGATTTGGCACCTGTAGATCTTTTGATCCAAAGAGCCGGGAGGTTACATCGCCACAAAGAGACAGTACGACCAGAGCATCTTTTGGACGCTCGATTATATATTATGGGTATGTCGAATGAAGAGTATGAATCAGGATCTGAGCACATTTATGGTGAGTACCTGCTCAGAGAAACAAAAAAGAATTTAAAGGATACTCTATTTTTTCCGGCAGATATTTCGCCGCTTGTACAAAAGGTTTATAGGGAACTGGGAGATAGATCGGATTTGGAAACGGATCATGTTATGGGGAAATTCCTTCATGAAAAAGATCAAAAACAGCAGAAAGCAAGAGTGTTTAGGCTATCATCTCCGAAGCGAACGATTAAAAAGAAAAGCGACGGTACACTGACAGGATGGCTGAAAAATGACTTAAGAGGCGCGACAGAAGAAGGAGCATACGGTCGCGTGCGCGATATCGATGAGAACTTGGAGGTAATCCTTTTAAAAAAATGGGAAAACGGTTATGGATTTTTTGAAGATGACCGAGATATATCACAACAAATAGATGACCCTGCCATCGCTATGGCCATCGTTTCTCACACCGTTCAACTTCCCAAAAGGGTCGTCGGATATGGTGGGAAAGCTATGGATAAGACCATTGACTTTTTGGAGAAACATACCCTACAATATTTTATAGATTGGCAAAATGACCCGTGGCTAAAGGGATCGCTGGCTATTCTTTTTAATGAAGACCAAACGTTTTCACTTAATGGATATCTTTTGCGTTACGATACACGTTACGGGCTGACCTATGAAGGGATGTGAGGAATGGCACGATTTAATTTAATCGATGAACCTTGGATTCGTGTTGTTACGGATTCGGGAGGAGAAACGGAAGAAGTTTCGTTAAAGGAACTGTTTCAGAATGCGCACCTTTATATTGGATTAGCAGGTGATATGAAAACACAAGATTTCGCCCTGCTTCGATTATTATTGGCAATTCTTCATACGGTGTTTTCTCGCGTCGATGCACAGGGAGAAATTTACGAATGGATTGAATTGGACGAAAGCTTCCGTCAATTGAATGAAGTCGATGAAGACGATATGGAAGATTATGCCGGTGCGCTTTACAAAACGTGGAATGATCTGTGGAAAGCGGGAAAATTTCCTAAGGCGGTCGTAGATTATTTAGAGGCTTGGCACGATCGTTTTTACTTATTTGATGAAGAGTATCCATTTTATCAAGTGAGTTTTAAGGTTCTTTCTAAGAATAAGCTTAATCAAAAATCTCCGACTTCAGTATGTGGAAAAAATATTAACCGAAGAATCTCAGAAAGTGGAAATAAAAAAGTTTTATTTTCTCCGAAAAATCGCTATGAAGAGTATAGTGATCTGCTTTCAGAACCTGAACTTGCAAGATGGCTGATAGCTTATCAAAATTATTCTAATAAATCTGATAAAGCTGTTTTTGGAAAAGGATATGACGTAGGGGTTTCTAAGGGATGGGCTTTTGAATTGGGTGGAATCTATTTTAAGGGAGATAATTTATTTGAATCTCTTCTGCTTAATTTAACTCTCGTTAGACAAGATCAAGAGGAAAGCTTGTATTCTCAGAAGCCATGCTGGGAATTTGATCCAGATAACCTCATTGAAAGATATCTTCGAGGGAGTTCGGATCCCCGAGCCATTGACAATTTGGCAGAACTTTACACTGTATGGAGTCGCGCTATTTACATTGACCCATCAATAGATATGAGTAAAAATTTTCAATTTGAAGTTGTAAAGCTTCCGGATATTCAGATCACGGATTATTTTATTGAGCCAATGACCTTATGGAAACTGCATAAAACGGGGGCGCAACGCAATCATACAACACCATATGTTCACAAAGAAGAATGGTCTCTTTGGCGGTCTTTCGGCTTGCTCAGCGGAAATAATGATGAGAGAACGCCCGGTGTTATCCAATGGGTAAGGAATGAGGAGATCAAGGATGCGCTTGACTCAATACAAGTATGTGTAGTAGCTGTAAGCATGATTTGGGGCGGAAACCCAACTTCCCAAATTCCCGTGAATGAAGTAGTAGATACCTTAATGCTCCACGAAAGATTACTTACAGATCTATCGGAAAATGGATGGGAACAGCGTATAAGAGATATTGTCGACCTTACCAATCATGTCGTACGAAGTACTTATGGCCGTTTTCTTTACGATATAGAGGACATTCGAAACTTGAAAAACAGCGGGCTCACTTCAAAAGAGTTGGCGCGGCTCTATTATGTGATCGATCAACCCTTTAGAGAATGGATTGCATCCATTGAACCTGATAAAGATCGGGAAGTGCAGTTGAACGAGTGGAAAAAGATACTTAAGAAGTTGGTTAAACGTGAAGCTGACCGTCTCGTCGCTCAGGCCGGGCCAAGAGATTTTACGGGGCGCATATGTGATGGAGGAGGTGTCGGAGAAAGCGAAGGTCGCTATAAAAACATCGCCATATCTTATAATGCGTTTTCATACTTTTTAAATAAGCAGCTGGATGTCAAGGAGGGGTGAGATGGGATCAAAAATAAACAAAGGAATGGAAGTTCAGAGAGTAGTAGATAATATTATCGACGCCTTGCAGCAATCGCTTGGCACGTCTGCAGGGCGCGCCAACTTGGCGAATCTCCGAAACTCAATCGGAAGGCCTATGTCTCAGTCGGTACAAATTTGGCCCTTAGTTTACGGCTTTATGCCGGAGTATTTTTTAGGCGACGGTATGAGGATTACCTTTCAGGAGCGAGCTGTTTTTACGAGTTTAGGATTATATGCCATTCATCAACAGGGAAAAGCTCAAACGGTAGCATCGCGCGAAGAAAAAAGACGTACCGTCGGTGAATCGTTCAGACAATTGCGAATGGAGGAGGATTCAAAGGCGGTTGATCGTCGTTTCAATGCACTGATCACCGCCCAAACGTACGACGAACTAGTCCATTACTTACGCCAAATGATTAGCCTTCTAAAATCAAAAACCGATACGACAATTGATTACGGGAGACTGGCGCAGGATCTCTATTGGTTCCAAAGAGGATATGAAGAGAAATTACGCCTTTCATGGGCGAGAGATTATTATCGCATAGAAAAAAATAAAGAAGAAAAAGGAGCTGAGGAAAATGAATAAACAACGCTTATTTGTAGATGTCCACGCTATTCAAACGGTACCCCCTTCCAATATAAACCGAGATGACACGGGGAGCCCGAAAACAGCCCTTTATGGCGGCGTACGTCGTGCAAGGGTGAGTTCCCAAGCGTGGAAAAGAGCGATTCGACTATATTTTAATGAACATAATGGCAGCACTAATGTAGGAGTTCGTACAAAACAAGTAGTCGATTTTGTTGTGGAGAAAATGATGAATTTGGATCCCGATATAAGTGAGAAAGAAGCAACGGACTTAGTAACAAAAACCTTTAACAGACTGGATATCAAAACGAACCTAGTTGATGACAGGATGAAAACACAAGTTCTTCTTTTTCTAGGCGATGCACAGGCAAAAGCTTTAGCGGAAGCTGCACTTTCGGGAGTAAAAGATAAAAAGAAATTACAAGCCGTATTAAAGGAAAATCCTGCTGTAGATATTGCTCTTTTCGGTCGAATGGTAGCCAAAGTCCCTTCTTTAAAGGAAGAAGCTTCATGCCAAGTAGCTCATGCTATCTCCACTCACGGCGTCCAAACGGAATTCGACTTCTTTACAGCTGTTGACGATATGGCGCCGGAAGACAATGCGGGAGCGGGTATGTTGGGTACAGTGGAGTACAATTCCTCTACTCTTTACCGATACGGAAACATTGCGGCTCACGAACTCCTCAAACAACTTGGCGATAAAGAACAGGTTATCCGATCGATCTGCCTGTTTGTAGAATCATTTGTAAACGCCATGCCCACGGGTAAAATCAATACATTTGGTAATCAAACGTTACCGCAAGCCCTCGTCGTCGTGCTGAGAGAAGATCGCCCGGTGAACCTCGTAAGTGCCTATGAAGAACCTGTACACTCCGTGTCGGGCTATGTCAAACCATCAATTGAAAAACTATTTAATGAAATGGAAAAAGCGGAAGTTTTCGTGCAGCCACCCAAAGCCGTCCTCTATCTAAACGTAGACGACAGCAATGGACCGGAAGCGGGAAAGAGGGAGAATTTGAACGATCTACTCGAAAGTTTAAAGACGAGTTTGGAACAAGCAATAGATTAGAGGTGAGAGAGTGAAGACGATCTTGCTTAAATTAGCCGGACCGATGCAGTCCTATGGCACATCGTCGCATTTTGAAACGAGAGCAACCGATCCTCACCCCTCGAAAAGTGCGATGATTGGAATGGTAGCGGCCGCATTAGGTTATCGACGTGATGAAACTGAGAAGATTCGGAGATTAAATCAACTAATGTTTGCTGTGAGAACCGATCACGAGGGTGAACTTCTGAGAGATTATCATACGGTAGAAAAAAATAGAAAATTAGAAAAAAAAGATAGTACGTATGTAACGAATCGATACTATTTAGAGGATGCCGTTTTTGTCGTCGCTCTCGGAAGTGAAGATAATGAACTGATCGAACAAATTCGACAAGCTTTAAGAAGCCCATATTTTCAACCTTATTTGGGAAGACGAAGCTTGCCGCCAACCTACGATTTTCTTCTGGATACGGTAGAAGGAGGACCCATCGAGGCGCTGAAACACTATCCTCTTCAAGGCCCTCGTTCCGTTATGGATCATAAAACGGTTACTCTTTACGGCGATCTTGAACTCCTGCCGTCGAAGGCATCAAATTTAAGAAATGATTACGTTCAGTCCTTCGATCCAAGAGGAAGAACATTCGGATTTCGCGGAGAGGGTTCGATGGAGATACAGCTTAAAGAGAATGAGCACGATGCTTTTGGCGCACTATAGGAGGATGCAATGTATTTGACAAGAGTGATGCTCGATGTTGAGAATCGTAGAAAAATGAAACATGCCTCCCATATCGGTGCAATCCATAGTCTTATCGAAGACAGCTTTCCTGAGGAAAAACAGATTGGAATCCGTACGAGAAAATTATGGCGCATTGATCCCTTAGGCGGTAAGCGCTATCTCCTGATTGTGAGCGAAAAAATGCCGGATCATAATGCCCTGGATACTATCGGCGTGAGGGGGAACATTCAGACGAAAGATTATGAGCCTTTTTTAAGTCGCCTGGAAAATGGAATGACAGCCAGATTTCGCGTCAAACTCAACCCCGTTTGGTCATCCAGAGATGGAAAAGCAAAGGGAGAGCGGGGGCGTGTAGTACCCGTTCCCGACGGCGAACAAAAACAATATCTTCTTAATCGAGCTGAACAAAACGGTTTTTCGCTTAAAGAAGAAGACTATGACATCGTCGAGCGGGGCGTCGAACTTTATCGCAAAAAAGGACAACAAGATATTTACCTGAAAAAAGCCGTTTACGAAGGCATACTGACGATTACCGATAAAAGAGCGCTCGAGCGTGTGCTTCGAGAGGGAATGGGAAAGAAAAAAGCATACGGCTTCGGTCTTATGACCCTTATTCCAATGAAAGTACTATGATAGAAAAAAACATTGGCGCACTGAAGGCTGAATTAAAAGAACTGCCGCGAATAGGCGACCGCGTAAGCTTTCTCTATATTGAGCATGCCACAATCAACCGAAAAGACAGCGCCCTTTCGGTGAATGATCGCCGAGGTATTATTTACGTTCCGGTTGCCATGATCGGCGTCCTCTTGCTGGGGCCGGGTACCGACATTACGCACAGGGCCATGGAAATACTCGGTGATGTAGGTACGAGCGTCATATTGGTAGGCGAACGCGGCGTGAGACAATACGCTCATGGGCGCGCCCTTGCTCGTTCGACGCGAATGCTGGAAAAACAGGCGAACCTCGTAACCAATCGTAATAAACGACTTGAAGTAGCTCGCAAGATGTATCAAATGCGATTTCTTGGAGAAGACACTGCAGGTCTTACCATGCAGCAATTAAGAGGGCGAGAAGGAGCGCGCGTACGAAGCACCTATCGTCAATACGCCAAAAAATACGAAGTTGAATGGGACAAAAGAACTTACGATCCCGATAATTTTCAAGATGGCAATGTGGTAAATCAAGCACTTTCAGCTGCCAATGTAGCACTTTATGGAATTGTGCACAGCGTGATCACGGCACTGGGAATGTCGCCGGGACTGGGGTTTGTTCACACAGGTCACGATCTATCATTCGTATACGATGTGGCGGATCTATATAAAGCGGATCTCACCATACCTCTGGCATTTAAAATTGCATCGGAGCACGATGAAAATGAAGATATAGGTGCCATAGCCCGAAGAGCGGTGCGAGACGCCGTGGCCGACGGAAAGCTTATGGAGCAAATCGTAAAAGATCTTCAAAAACTCATGGAAATCGAAGCGGAAGATCAGTGGGAAGTCGAAACCATCAGTTTATGGGATGATAAAGACCGCTTAGTAGCTCATGGCGTAAGCTACAAAGAATACGACGGAGATATTTAATATGCCGATGACAGTGATTACACTCACCAAAGTACCTCCGTCACTTCGAGGTGATCTTACGAAATGGATGCAAGAAATTGCCACGGGCGTCTATGTAGGCAACTTCAACTCGGCCATTCGCGAAAAACTTTGGCAGCGCGTGAAAGACAATCTTAAATCGGGAGAAGCTACATTAAGTTACAGTTGTCGCAACGAAATAGGCTACGATTTTGATATCGGTCATGGAAATCGCGAACGACTCGATTACGATGGTGTTCCGTTAGTTTTTATAAAAAAAGAGCACTCCGAATCTACGGAATGCGAAATAAAAAAAGGCTTTAGCCGGGCTGCTACCTTTCGAAAAGCAAAGCGGTTTGCCGGAGCAGGAAAAATGGAAAGATCAAGCCATTCTTCCTACATTGTCTTAGACTTAGAGACAGATGGTTTGGATGAGACAAAGAACACCATCATAGAAATAGGGATGATAAAAATAAAAGGTGATGAGAGAGAAACATTTCATGCCTTAATAAAAAGTGAAAGTAAACTACCGGAAGAAATCATCAAACTTACGGGCATATCCGATGAACTTCTAAACAAAGAAGGAATACCGCTGGAAAAAGCGCTTAACGATGGGATTAACTTTTTGGGTGATGATCCCATTGTAGGATATAATGTAGGCTTTGATATCGGCTTTATGAATCGAGCACTTACTAAAGCAGGGAAAGAGATACTGAAAAACAAGACAATTGATTTAAAGCAACTTGTTAAAAGAGAGAAAAAATTTCTTAGAAGCTATCAATTGCAAACAGTCATAAAAAACTATAACATGGATCATACAGTACCTCATCGCGCATTAGAAGATGCTGAAATAATTGCGGAACTTGCGACGAAAGTAAATGAATTTTTAAAAATTCAAAAAAGTAATGGCTTAAAATAAGGGATCCTTAACTAACCTACCCGCACACGCGGGGGTGATCCCGGGTGATTAGTTTTACTCGCAAGGTTACGCGGAACCTACCCGCACACGCGGGGGTGATCCTG